>JANQJR010000020.1 GCA_028281525.1 Magnetovibrio sp. | reverse complement strand
CCGGAGCCGAAGTGGTGGTTCTGGACAAAAGCAATGCGACGCTGCGCGAGCTGAATGCCCGCTTCGGCGCACGCATCAAGACCGTCTACTCCAATGCCGAAACGTTGGAGGACCACGTGCTCAGCGCCGACGTTGTGGTCGGCGGCGTGCTGATCCCAGGGGCTGCCGCGCCCAAGCTGGTGACGGAAGAGATGATCGAGGCCATGCGTCCCGGCTCCGTCGTCGTCGATGTCGCCATCGACCAGGGTGGCTGCATCGAAACGGCGCGTGGCACCACGCATGCGGAGCCCACTTACGTGATGCACGACGTGGTGCACTACGCGGTGACCAACATGCCGGGCGCGGTGCCGCATACGTCCACCTACGCACTCAACAACGCCACGCTGCCGTTCGTGCTGAACATCGCGAACAAGGGTACGCATCAAGCCCTGGCGGACGATCCGCACCTGAGAAACGGCTTGAACGTGTGGGAAGGCAAGGTCACTCACCGCGCAGTGGCGGAAGCCCAAGGTCTCGACTTCACCGCGCCCAAGGATTTGATCGGCGCTTAAGCCGCGCTGAACACCACGCCCCAAAGCAGCAGCATGGCTGCCGTCGCGATCGTGGAGTTGGCCGCCAGCGCATTGAACGCGGCGCAGGAGAAATGTTTCAGGCCGCACACCAGCGCCATCACCCCACCGGCCACGGCCAATAGGCCGCTTAGCCAAATCACCGCCACGATCAAGTAAGCGAAGAACTCCGTTTCCACCGGATTGAAGGGCAGCAACGCGCCACTCCAAAACAGCAGATTGGCCCCGACGCCCACCGCCACCGGCAGAACGATCTGCAAAAGGGCCGGCAAAAGGGTCGAGGATTTTTCCGGTACGAAGATAGGCGCCCGTTCCGGGATTGCGGACATGGTTCGTCTCCCCATTTGTCATTGCCGGAACCAGTGTGACGGCTATCACCGCGCTGCGCTGTGACGGAGCGCATAGGGCGCCGACACACGGTAAAACGATTCCTTTCGAGCATTTCAGAATGTGGTTGCGCGTAAAATATGATTGTCTTACCACGAGATATGAGCCAGTAATTTCATCTTTGTTACAGGCAAAGTCACGATGACCAAGGCACACTAAAGTCTCAAGGGGCGGTCGCCCCATCCTCTCTCGAAGTGATCAAGACATGGCAAGCTGTAACCTTTCAATCGCAAGATAGGAAATTTGGTGATGTGCGCGCTCAATACAGTGCCTTTCGTTCTGCGCAACTTCGAAAAAAAACAGAACGACTATTCGGGTGTGGCTCAGGTTGCAACCGCTGTCTGGCCTGAAGAGCCCACGACGGCAAGCGAACTTGCACTTGATGACAAACATCGCAAACCAGACCGGATTCATGGTCGGGTCGTTGCGGAACTCAATGGCCAGATCATCGCATTTGGTGTCTATGGAAAGCTGGAAACCTCGCCGCGATCCAGGGAGTTCTTTTTCAATGCTCTGGTACACCCGGACCATCAGTGCCAGGGTATAGGCAAGGCAATCTACAGCTATATCATTGGCGCTTTATCACAGTACAAACCTTCAGTCCTGACGACGGATACTCGTGAAAATCAAACCGATGCAGTTCGTTTTCTAAAAATGCGCGGCTTTGAAATTGTTCAGCGCCGACCAGTGCTGCGCCTCAATGTGAAGTCTTTTGATAGCGCGCGGATTTCATCAGGCAAAGTTCACGACAAAAGACAGAAGATCACGGTTTCGACGTTGAGTGAGCTTATGCTCGATGTGCCAGACTGGAAACACAGATGTTGGGACTTGGATTGGGAAATCGTGCAGGACATTCCATCGCCTGATGCTCCCGCGCGCTCCACATTTGAGAGCTACGCTCTGCATTTTGACAATTCGGATTTTACACCGCAATCCTGGTTCATTGCTCTTCAAGGCGATGAATGGGTCGGCATGAGCATCATCGACACCAACCCTTCGACGCCCGATGTGTTTTACACGAGCGTTACAGGTGTCCGGCGCGGTTTTCGGCGCAGAGGTATCGCAATGGCCCTAAAACTGCATGGTATCGAGCACGTCCGGGCTCTGGGTGGTCAATTCATTGAAACAGACAACGATGAGAACAGCCCGATGCTCAATCTAAACCTAACTCTGGGCTTTGAACGCGGGCCAGCAATTCTCGAATTTCGGAAAACGTTTTCAGCCGCAGATCCATAAAATATTTGGCTGTAGACTTATAACTTCACAACCATCATCGTCGTTCCCCTTCTTACCATTGCGTCATGTTGGCGGACTTGGACGTGGGAACTGGCGGGTTGTCGGACTTGCGACAATCCGCCTCTCCCAAAAATATAATTCATTGAAAAACATGGAATTTATATTCGGCACGGGCTTTGCAATTCTCCTGAAAACGTGAGGAGAAGACGCCTGTGAGCGCTGTCAAATTGGCGAAAGACGTCTACTGGGTTGGTGCCCTGGACCCGGCCTTGCGCCGCTTCGACATCATTTTGTCCACCGCCAACGGCACCAGTTACAACGCCTATGTGGTGCGCGGCGAGACGGGCGTGGCGATCATCGACACGGTGCGCGAGGAATACACCGACACCTTTTTCGAGAACTTGAAAGACGTCGCACACTACGACGAAATCACCGCCATCGTGCTCAACCATCTGGAACCCGATCACACCGGCGCGTTGCCGGAACTGTTGCGCCGCGCGCCCAATGCCACAGTCTATATCTCTGTGCGCGCACCGGGCATGCTCAAAGGTCTTTTGAAACAGGATCTGGAGTTCACCCCGGTCGACACCGGCGACACGCTGGATCTGGGCGGTCGCACGCTCAAATTTTTGAACACCCCGTTCCTGCATTGGCCCGACACCCAATGCACCTATCTGCAAGAAGACGGCATCCTGTTCCCAGGCGATCTGTTCGGTTGCCACTTCTGCGACGACCGGCTGTTCAACGATTTGGTCGGCGACTTCCGCTTCTCGTTCGAATACTACCATGCCCACATCATGCGCCCGTTCAAGGAGCACGTGTTGGAGGCCCTGGAACTGATCGAGCCGCTGGAACCCCAATTGATCGCACCTGCGCATGGGCCGATCCTGCGCGACCAACCGATGAACTACGTGCGGCGCTACCGCGAAATGTCCACCCCGCGGCTGCACAGCGAAATCGGCGGCGACGAAAAGACCCTTCTGATCTTTTACATCAGCGCCTACGGCTCCACCGCACGCATGGCCGAAGAAATCCGCAACGGCGCATCCGGCGTCGCAGGCGTGCGCGTCTCCCTCTACGACCTGGAAGGCGGCGAAGTCACCCCCTTCGTCGATCTGGTGGAAGAGGCCGACGGCCTGGTTTTCGGCACGCCGACCATCAACGGCGATGCGGCCAAACCGGTGTGGGATTTGTTGGCGTCGCTCTGTTCCATCAAAACCCAAGGCAAGTTGGGCGCGGCGTTCGGCTCCTACGGCTGGACCGGCGAAGCGGTGGACATGGTCGAAGCGCGCATGCGCGGGTTGAAAATCCGCGTACCGCAAAGCGGTATGAAGATCAAACTGATCCCCACCGACGATGAACTGGCGGACTGCCGCAGCTTCGGCGCCAGCATCGCCAAGCACCTGATGGGTCAAGCGGAACCGCGCAAGCTGGACTTCAGTGATCTTTAAGCGGCGCTCTTACGCGTCGTTCTTATCGGGAACGGCAAGCCACTCCGGATCGGGGTCGGGCTCACATGCACGCTGAGACTCGTCTTTGCCGTTGCGTTTGAACGCATCGGGATCGCCCCGCCGTTCATCGAACGCGGCTTGAATGACTTCGGATAATTTGACGATCATGCCGATATCGTCGGCTTTGAACCCGTTTTGGATGATCTCTTCGGACATGTTGACCATGGTCATGCACAAGTCCGTCACATGGGCATAGCGGGTGTGACGAATGCGTTTGACGATATCTGCGGAAACGAACCTGAGGCGGTCCATGTGCTCCGTGATGTCCTGATTGCCGGCATCGGCCAAGCCGTCCTCGCAAACGTGTGAAATTTGGTTCATCAACCAGCCGATCTGGTAAGCGTGGCGCACCACCTTCTGTTCATTGATGATCGACATGGTCGAATGGATGGACCGTTTGATGGTCGCATCCGTGATCTGCCCGGTCATGCGGCTGCGCAGGGGGTTGGGCACCGTAATCAGCGGAATTTCCATGGCTCCGGGCCGGGGGCGTTTGCGGCGATTGGGACCGATATAATCCGTGGTGACGACGAATTCCTTGCGCGAATGCGTCAAATTCTCGATGTGATCAACGATTTCTTCCACATCGAAGGGCTTGGCGATCACATGATCGGTGCCGGAATCGATGACACGACGCACCAGATTGGCGGCGGTATGGCTTAGCAACGTGATGGTCACGACGAACGGATTGTGGCCGATTTCGCCATGACGAATATTATGAATCAGTTCCGACAAGTCCCCTTCGGGCATCTTGGTGTCACCGATCAGCAAATCGACATCATCGTGTTCGACGGCTTTGACGACTCCAGCCAAGTTACCCGTCGAAACAATGGACTTGAATCCACGCGCAATCAGCAACTGCTTCAGTTCCGCGCGGAACGAAGAGGACGGTTCGGCCAAGACGACCCGGATGTTTTCGTACTGAGAGCCAGACACAGTTTGCTCTTCCCGTCGCGGCGCAGGCATCTGGCAAACCGGCGCAAACCAATGCGGTGCGGTGTTTTCTCCCCCCCTTAGGCCAGATGGGGCGTTCCTGAGCACATGCCAGCATTTTGTATGGCAAAACAACCAAGGATCGTCAAATGCAGATTTAGAACAACCCCTCGATCTCGCCATCGGCATTGATACGGATATCTTCCGCCGACGGACGCATGGGCAGGCCCGGCATGGTCATGATGTCGCCGCAGATGACCACCACGAATTCCGCGCCCGCCGACAAACGCACGTCGCGGATCGGCACCACATGGTTGCTGGGCGCGCCGAGCAGTTCCGGGTCCGTGGAAAAGCTGTACTGGGTCTTGGCAATGCACACCGGCAGATGGCCGAAGCCGTCTTTCTGATACATCTTGAACTTGGCGCGGATTTTCTTGTCCGCGATCACGCCCTGCGCGCCGTACATCATACGCGCCACCGTGCGGGTCTTGTCCCACAGCGGCATGTTGTCGGGATAAAGCGTGCGGAATTCCGACCCGCCCGCCTCGATCAACCGCACCACTTCGCGGGCCAAACTTTCCGCGCCCGCGCCGCCATCGGCGTGGTGGGTGCAAACGATCGCCTCCACATCCAGTTCCGCGCACCGCTGGCCCAATAAATCCACTTCTCCGTCCGTGTCCATTTGGAAACGATTGAGCGCCACGATCACCGGCACACCGAAATGTTTGAGGTTCTCCACGTGGCGCGCCAAATTGTCGAAGCCCTTGATGAGCGCCTCTTCATTGGGCGCATCGTATGCGCCCTTGCCCGCGCCGCCTTGCATCTTGAGCGCGCGCAGCGTCGCCACCAAAACCGCCGCATCGGGTTCGAGACCGCCCTTGCGGCACTTGATGTCGAAGAACTTCTCGGCGCCCAAGTCCGCGCCGAAGCCCGCTTCGGTGACCACATAGTCCGCGCATTTGAGCGCCGTTTTGGTCGCCATCAGGGAATTGCAGCCGTGTGCGATGTTGGCGAACGGTCCACCGTGCACGAACGCGGGCGTGCCTTCCAGAGTCTGCACCAAATTGGGTTGCAAGGCGTCCTTCAACAAAGCCGCCATGGCCCCTTCGGCCTTGATTTCGTGGGCGCGCACGAAGCGCTTTTGCTCCATGTCTTGTCCGATGATGATTTGGCCCAAACGCCTTTGCAGATCGGTCAAATCGGTGGCAAGGCAGAGAACCGCCATGATTTCGGAGGCCGCGGTGATATCGAAACCGCCTTCGCGGGGCGCACCGTTGGGGACGCCACCCAAGCTCGTGACCATCTGGCGTAGCGAGCGGTCGTTCATGTCCACCGTGCGCCGCCAACTGATGCGCCGGTTGTCCAGCCCCAGTTCCATACGCCAATAGACGGCGTTGTCGATCATCGCGGCGAGCAGATTGTTGGCCGCGGCGATAGCGTGAAAGTCACCGGTGAAATGCAGATTGATATCTTCCATGGGGATGACTTGGGACTTGCCGCCACCCGCTGCGCCGCCCTTCATCCCAAAACACGGGCCCAGGCTCGGCTCGCGCAGGCAGATCGCCGCATTTTTGCCGATGCGCGCAAGTCCGTCGCCAAGCCCCACGGTGGTGGTGGTCTTGCCTTCCCCCGCAGGCGTCGGGGAAACGGCCGTGACCAGCACCAGCTTACCGTCCACGCGCTCGTCTTGACCCGAAATCCACCCCAGATCGACCTTGGCCTTGTCGTTGCCGTAACGGGTCAGCGCCGCCTCGGGTATGTCCAGTTTGGCGGCGATGGCTTGAATGTCTTCGGGCGTGGCGGCCCGGGCGATGTCGAGATCGTGCATCCTATTCCCCTCATGACGTACGCCCAATGATTTAAGCGCGCTCCGTCCATTGGGGCAACAACGGGCGCAAAAAAAGCCGCCCCTGGGTTGGGGCAGCTTTTTTTGAAGCCGTATCGACCGGCGTGAACCTTATTTGGCCGAGCACACCCGCGCCGCTTCGCGCATCAGCTCCAAGAACCTCTGGCGGACGACGGCGTCGTCGATCTGATAGAACGTGCGCACCAGTTCCAAGGTTTCGCGGCGGTCGAGAACTTCCGCGTCGGGAGCACTGGCAGGGATCGGCTTGCCCTTCTTCGCACCTTTTTCGGCATAATTCTTCAAGTCTGTCGACATTTCATCGAAGAAGTAGGAAATCGGCACGCCCAGAATTTTGCTGAATTCGAACAAACGGCCGGAACCGATGCGGTTCGCGCCGCGTTCGTATTTCTGAATCTGTTGGAAGGTCAGACCGACCTTTTCACCCAGATCCTTCTGGCTCATGCCCAAAAGGCCTCGGCGCGCGCGGATGCGCGATCCGACATGGGCATCGATGGGTGTCGGTCCATCTTTTGTTTTACGTGGTTTTACTTTTGTTGTTGCGGTTGCATTCATTGTTTGAGCACCTTTTTGAATGGGTTTACGGGTACAATCATAAGATGGAATCGTGGTTAAGTCCCATAATTTTTTCCACGCAACCTCCGTGCCAATAATTGCAACCATTTATAGATTAATATAATATTATTAAATAATTGAAAACACTGAGCAAATCTGCAAATCCATCAAAGTCGCAATTTGCGTTTTCCTATACATGCGTGCAGCTCACAAACTGCGCCGATCTGGAAATTCGCAATTTTCGGCTGAAATTCCAGGTTCATGAACCCCCTTGGCCCCGGGGTTGGAAAGGTCCATGATAAGAAAAGGGATACCAACACGCCTCCATGGGGTGGATGAGCTTTACGCATGCGCGAACAAACTAAACCTATTGGCGATGAAATCACCGAAACTCTACAACTGCGTCCCGCACGTCTAAAGCGAGATAACCGCTTGAAAAAGAAGATCGTCGCCATCATCAAAGAGCACCCCAACCGCAGCCTCGGCGTCATCCGCCGCTGGCTGCATGGTGACTTAAAATGATCGATTTTTTACGGCGGCGGCTTGGCGTCATGACTCTGGGCATAGCCTTGCTTTTGCCCGCGCTGAGCGCGCAAGCAACCTCCACATTGACCGACAACCGCGTTTTGCCGATAACCCAGGCCCAAGGCGACTTACCGGGGCCGGGCAAGGCGGAAGTGTACGCTATCCGCACGACGAAACAGCTGACTCAATTCCAAAGCGAACACCGCATCGCTCTCAACGCTCCTGTCGATTTCAGCCGCGATATGGTGATCGCGGTGTTACTCGGCACGCGCAACACCAGCGGCTACAAGGTGGCGATCAATGAAATCCGCAATGAGGGCTGGGTCACCGAAGTGAGCTACGCAGAACTCAAACCGTCCCCCACCCAAGCCGTGGCTCAGGCCTTGACCAATCCCTATCTGCTCGCCGTCATCCGCCAAACCCCGCACCCGGTGGTGTTCACCCAAGGACACTTCCAGACGGTGCGCGTGCCTTATGGCGAATTTAACCGTTGGGTACGGACCGTGAGCGAGTTGAGCTACAGCCTGCAAGACGCCCAACGCCAGAAGACCGTGGCCGAAAGCCGCGTGCGCGACTTGGTGGAGCTGATGGCGCGCACCAGCCAGCCCGCACAATAAGCCCGCCATGGCCAACCAAATCGCCCGCCCCATCGACGCAATCCTGCCAGACCTCGAAGCTCTGCTGGGCGACCGGCTAAGCACCAACGCAAGCTTACGTGATGCGCATGGGCGCGGTGAAGGCATGATGGACTGCCTGCCCCCCGATGCGGTGGCGTTTCCAGCAAGCACGGACGAAGTCAGCCAAACTCTCAAGCTCTGCAACGCGGCCCGCGTGCCGGTGATCCCGTTTGGCGTCGGCACCTCCCTGGAAGGCCACGTCGCCGCACCCAACGGCGGGTTGTCTCTGGACTTTTCCCAGATGAACCACGTGCTCGAAGTACACGCGGAGGACATGGACGCCCAAGTGCAGCCGGGCGTGACGCGCAAGCAGTTGAACGAGCACCTGCGCGACACCGGCCTGTTCTTCCCGGTCGATCCCGGCGCGGATGCGACCATCGGCGGTATGTGCGCCACGCGGGCCAGCGGCACATCGACGGTGCGCTATGGCTCGATGAAGGACAACGTGCTGGCCCTGGAAGCGGTCCTGGCCGATGGCCGCGTGATCCGCACCGCGAACCGTGCGCGCAAATCCGCCGCCGGCTACGACCTGACGCATTTGCTGATCGGTTCCGAAGGCACCCTCGGCGTCATTACGGAGATCACGGTCAAGCTCCACGGCATCCCTGAAACCGTGGCAGCCGCCGTATGCCCGTTTCCCAGCGTCGAAAGCGCCGTGGACTGCGTGATCGCCGCCATCCAGATGGGTGTGCCCATGGCGCGCATGGAACTGCTCGACGCCTTGTCGATGCACGCCGTCAATGCTTATGCAAAGCTGGGCTATGCTGAAGAGTCCACGCTTTTTCTGGAATTCGAAGGCAACCCGGCGTCCGTGGCCGAGCAGGTCGAAACGCTCAAATCCATCGCCGAAGACTTCGGCGGCAACGATTTCCAATGGGCCGATAAGCCAGAGGACCGCACCAAGCTGTGGACCGCGCGCCACAATCTCTACTACGCCGCACTGGCGCTGAAGCCGGGCGTACGTTCGCTCACCACCGACGTATGCGTGCCGATTTCCAACTTAGCCCAATGCATTCATCAAACCCACGTGGCATTGGACGCCAGCAATTTAACCGGTTTGATTCTAGGTCACGTCGGCGACGGCAATTTCCACACCTTGTTACTGCACGACCCGGAAGACGCCACTGAGAAGGCGGAGGCCGAGCGTCTCAACGCCGCCATCGTCGAACAGGCCCTGGCGCTGGACGGCACCTGTACGGGCGAGCACGGCATCGGCATGGGTAAGACCAAGTACTTATCCACCGAACTGAGTCAGGATGCGGTCGATGTGATGGGATCGATCAAGCACGCGCTCGACCCCAACAACATTCTCAATCCCGGAAAAATTATATAAAATAATGGGATAGAAGGAGGAGAGAGGTCATGCCCACGCCGCAACCCGGCATTTTCGCCGAAGGCAATCGTTATCTCCACGCACTGGAATACAGCACCGCCGGCACGCCCAGACCCGACCTGATCGCGGCGGCCGTCAACGCCGCCCACGCAGAATTAACCGAGGCCGTGTTCGCCTTCGGCCCGGAACTCACCGCCGCCCTCATGCGCGACATCATGCCGACCGGGTTTAGCGATTTCCAACCCATCGACGGCCCCAAGGCCCATGCGCCCGCGACCCAGCGCGATTTGCTGGTGTGGCTGCACGGCCCGTCCAGGGACCACGTGATGGATGCGGTTCTGGCGGTCAACGGCGCCCTCACCCAAGGTATGGCCCTGGAGCTGGATCTGCCCGGTTTCGTCTACCACGATTCGCGCGACCTGACCGGCTTCGTGGACGGCAGCGCCAATCCCAAGGACGACGCGGGTAAACGCGAAGCCGCCCTGGTCCCCGATCGCGAACCAGGCGCGGGCGGTGCCATCGTGTTTTCACAAATGTGGCTTCACGACCTGGATACGTTCAACAGGCAGGATGTCGGCGATCAAGAGCGCGTGATCGGGCGCACCAAGGCGGATAGCATCGAACTGGAAGGCGACGCCCAGCCCCCTGACAGCCACGTGTCGCGCACAGATCTCAAGATCGACAGCGTGGCGCAGAAAATGTATCGGCGCAGCTTCCCCCACGGCAACGCCAGCGCACATGGCCTTTACTTCTTGG
The DNA here is from genome assembly GCA_028281525.1 of Magnetovibrio sp. Lineage (GTDB taxonomy): Bacteria > Pseudomonadota > Alphaproteobacteria > Rhodospirillales > Magnetovibrionaceae > Magnetovibrio. The sequence goes on along the minus strand of JANQJR010000020.1, from coordinate 2,079 downwards.
CGTTTGCTTGCGAACAGACGCGTTTCGACAATGTGCTCAAAAGCATGTACGGACTGGGCGAAGACGGGATGAGCGACCACCTGCTGGACTTTTCCACCCCGGTCACAGGCAGCTATTGGTTCGCGCCGAGTGAGGAAGACTTAATAAGGGCGCTGTCCGCTTAAGGCATCCAGGTCTCGATATCGGCAACGGCCTGTTCGCCGGTGTCCATGTTCTTGACTTCGTGTTCCGGCTGTTCGGAATTGGCCGGAAACCAGACGTAAGGGATGCCCTTGCGCGACGCGTACTTCATCTGCGCCTTCACGGATTTGGCTTCGTGGTACATCTCCACCTTGATGCCACGTTCACGGAGTTTGCGCGACGTGACGGCGAGATCGGTGCGACTTGACCCCGGCAGGCACGCGACCATCACGGCGGTCGGGCACTTCGCGCCCAGTTCGATGCGCCCTTCCTTCACCAGTTTGGAGAAGATGCGCGAAAAACCGATGGAGATGCCCACGCCCGGCAGTTTCTGGCGCGAGTAAGATCCCACCAGGTTGTCGTAGCGTCCACCCGCGCACACGGTCGGGAAATCCGGGTAATCCGCCAGTTTGCCCTCGTAAACCGTGCCGGTGTAATAGTCGAACCCGCGCGCGATGGACATGTCGGCGAGGACCGTGCCCTTTTCCAAGTGTGCGAGTTCCAGCATCACGAAAGTCAGCTCTTCCAGCCCCGCCTCCAGCAAATCGTTGTCGATGCCGAAGGCGCGGACCTGTTCGGCGAAACCGGTGTTGTCGGATTTGATCGACGCCAGTTCCACGCACTTGCGCGCCACCACCGGCGGGATGTCCAATTCACCCACCAAGCCTTCGAGCACGCCGTCTTCCCCGATTTTGTCCATCTTGTCGGCGATGCGGATCGCGCCCACCACATCCTCGATGCCGAGGCCCTGGTAGAAGCCCTGCAAAATTTTACGGTTGTTGATGTGCAAACGCACCGGCCCGATATCGAGACGGGACAGCACATCCAAGGTCATCTCCGGAATTTCCGCGTCGAAATGCAACGAAACCTCATCCATGTCGATGACATCGATGTCGCATTGCATGAATTCACGCAAACGCCCTTCCTGGGGGCGTTCACCCCGCCAGCAACGCTGAATTTGATAGCGTTTGAACGGGAACACCAAGTCGCCGAAGTGTTGGGCGACATAACGCGCCAACGGCACGGTGAGATCGTAGTGCAGCGCCAAACGCCCCCCATCTTCTTCGCCGGGTTCGGCCGCCAGACGGCGCAGGCCGTAGATTTCCTTGTCCGCATCGCCACCTTTGGCGGCCAGGACTTCGATTTCCTCCACCGAGGGTGTCTCGATGGAGGCGAAGCCGTAGGCCTCGAACGCCTCGCGGATATTGTCGAGCCAGCGCTGTTCGACCAAACGCACTTCGGGCAACCATTCAAGAAAACCCGAAACGGGACGCGGTTTGTAGATGTCTTGTTTGCCGCTCATGCGCTGGTATCCGTATTTCAAAGTGTTCAAAGGAATTTCGGCGCTATTAGTAAAGAAGCCCGTCCGCTAATCAAGCCTTTTGGCCTTTGCTGTTGGCTTTGAGCCGCTCCAACGGCCCCTTGAGCTTGCGCGCGCGGGCCTCCAACGCGGGCACGCCGCTTTTCGCCGCCGCTTTCAACATCTTCAAGGCATCGCCTGCGAGGCTGTTGTCCAAATGGGCCAGATCGAACATGCCCTGTAGCGCCGTGGTGCGCACGATGCGGCTGTCGGCCTTGCGAAACCAGCGCCCGAACAGGTCGGCGAGGTCGAAGATTTCGTCTGTTTCCAGTTCCATGCGCGTGAGGGTCTGCGCCAGATGCCAGCGGACTTCGTTTTGGCCCGCCGCTTCCGCCAATTCCAAAAGAAACTCCTTATGCGGCAGCAATGTATTGGGGGTCTGCGCGGTGGCTTTTTCCAGGGCGTCGGACGCGCGCATGCGCACTGCCGGATTGGCGTGGGTCAAAAGGTCCACCAATTCGTCGAGGTACGCAAGGTTGCCGGTCGCCAAACGCACCGCATCGGCCACACGGCCCACCGTACGCCGGTCGCCTTCTTTC
>JANQJR010000015.1 GCA_028281525.1 Magnetovibrio sp. | reverse complement strand
AAAAGAGCGGCGTGATCCTGGAAGCCTCCAAGCCCGGCACGGTGCCGAGCGATAACACCCTGGTGCTCGGCGCGGAAGGTGCGAACGGCGGAACCCATGTCGGCGAAGCGCCTGCGGCGGGGACGGGGGGATTGTATTGATGGCTTCATCATGACTTATGAGAAGATGACGTCGTCCACAGAGCGGCGCATCGACATTGGCAGAGGCGGTGCGTAACCGAAACGAACGACAAGATCCGGCCGCGCTTTTCCAAGCCCCAGCTCATTCGAGAACTGAGAGCGGACCGACGGAACCTCAATCGGTTGATTGATGTGGGAATGGCGCATGCCGAGTGCCGTCGCCTGTAGGGCGAAACGCTGGAAGCTTCGCCCAACCTGGACCCAATGGTGCTTATCTTCGCGCTCGCCGATGAACACGGCGACACCGGCAGACGATTTCAATTGCTTTGTATATTTTTCGTTTTCCGCGTCTTTACTGAAAAACAAATTGAACATGGGTTTGCCAATCCACGCGGGCATTGTCGGATTGCCAGAGCACGCGGTGAACAGGCCGTCTCTGGTCCGCAGGGCTTCGGAGGGGTTGAATCGAATCCAATCCCTGAGTTCTTGAACAAACTGGGGATCGTCCATCTGAAAGCTGTTGCCTGCGATCACATAATCGAGCACCGCTTCACGCCCGGCCTCATCCGTTATGAGGATGATCGATACGCCTTTGATTTTCGCCGCCGCCTCAAGACGTTTGAGGTCGTCTGTGGCCACACTGCGTCCACTGTATTCGGATCGTGTCGATTGGCGTTTGGGGATTGCTTCGTACAATGCGTCAGGTTGCGCAGGTGCAGGTGTGAGATCAATGTCAATCCGCCCCTCTTTGGTGCTGTCGAACCGTGCCGCACCGGGTAGGCCATGCGTTTTCCCGGCGATGAGGGCGTTTTCCGCCGCACAACCGAGACTGACGTAAAGGTGGTGATCGTCTGGATCCACGACCGGCGTGCGCCGAGAGAGATCGGGCAGGATGCTGATAGCGTTTTTACGGATTGTGAAGCGCCAGGGTTGGGTGTTGTGACCATTGGCTGCGAGGGTAGCGAAGCGCACCAACGCTTTCATATCCGGAATATGTGTGAGATTGACGCGCAGACGTGCGGCAGCTTCGGTGTAATCGTCCATATCGTGTTCCGAGCACGCCGATAGGGGCATCGCCGCTGCTGCTGTGGATAAGGCTAGAAATTCACGCCGGGTTTGCATGGGACCGTTCCAATTCAAAGGGGTGTTTTGAGACTTGGAAACGTGCTGCTGTTATTACATTTTACACCATATCCTTTCGGCATTTGAAATTCGTTCGCGTGATCGTCAACGGGCAGATGCGACTTGTCCCGCCCACCACTTCCCGCTACAAACGCTGCACTGAACACAACAACTGAGGACCCGCCGCCCCATGCGCGCCGAGATCGAAGCCGTTACCCAAGACCTCAAGCAGTCGCTGGAACTGCTGAGGAGGCATCTTTGACTACGACCAAGCCGTACTCCGCCTGGAAGAACTGAACGCACTGGCCGAAGACCCCGATCTCTGGAACGATGCCGCCAAGGCCCAAGCCTTGATGAAGGAGCGCACCAAGCTCGACGGGCTGATCAAGGAAATCGATGGGCTGAAGGCCGATCTCGACGACAACATCGAGCTCATCGAAATGGGCGAAGTCGAGGGCGACGACGACATCATCGCCGAGGCCGAAACAGCCTTGATGGACGCCAAGGAGCGTGCGGCCAAGGCCGAGCTTCAGACCTTGCTGTCCGGCGAAGCGGACGCGAATAACTGCTATTTCGAAGTGCACGCCGGTGCTGGCGGCACCGAAGCCCAGGACTGGGCGGAGATGCTGACGCGCATGTACGTGCGCTGGGCCGAACAGCACGGCTACAAGACCGAATGGCTGGAAGAAAGCGCGGGCGAAGAGGCGGGGCTCAAATCCGCGACCATCAAGATCACCGGTGAAAACGCCTATGGCTGGCTGAAAACCGAAAGCGGCGTGCACCGGCTGGTGCGCATTTCGCCTTACGATTCTTCCGCGCGCCGCCACACCAGTTTTACCTCCGTGTGGGTCTATCCGGAAATTGACGACAACATCGAAGTCGAAATCCAGGACAAGGACCTGCGCATCGATACTTACCGGGCCAGTGGCGCGGGCGGCCAGCACGTCAACAAAACGGACTCGGCGATCCGCATCACCCATCAGCCCACCGGCATCGTGGTGCAGTGCCAGAACGACCGTTCGCAACACAAAAACCGCGCGGCGGCGATGAATATGTTGAAAGCGCGCCTGTACGAGGCCGAGCTGCAAAAGCGCGAGGAAGCGTCCCAGGCGGAACACGACGCCAAGACCGATATCGGCTGGGGTCACCAGATCCGCTCCTACGTGCTGCAGCCCTACCAGATGGTCAAGGATTTGAGGACGGGCGTGGAAACGTCCAACACCGGCGCGGTGCTGGACGGCGATCTGGACCAATTCATGGAGGCGGCGCTCGCGCACCGCGTCAAAGGCGGCGGCGGGGCCGAGGTCAAAGACCTCGATTAAGGTCCGGGCTGGCTCATCAGGGGGGAGACATGACGAAACGATCGAAGCAAAGACTCCCCACGGTTCAAGCCGTCCTGGGGTTTTGCGTGCTGATGTTTGCCTTGGTTCTTGGCGGGCCGCCAGCTCATGCGGCGTCTTCCAAGCAAGGGTTGGACCGGGTTAAGAATCAACCGAAGGCGCCGGACTTTAAATTGCCGAGTCTGAGCGGAAAAACCCGCACATTGCGTGATTTTCGCGGCCAAGTCGTGATCTTGAATTTTTGGGCGACGTGGTGTCCGCCTTGCCGCGCCGAGCTTCCATCCATGCAGCGGGCCTGGAAACGCATGAAAGGCAAAGGCATCGTGATGCTGGCCGTGCACGTCGGCGGCAAGCGGAGCGAGGTGCAGGCGTTTGTGAAAAAGCACCGCGTCGGCATTCCCATCTTGCACGACGCCAAATCCAACGTGATGGCACGCTGGAAGGTCAAGGCCTACCCCACCACCTACATCATCGATCCCAACGGGCGCGTCGTCTACAAAGCCGTTGGAGAGCGCAAATGGGATGGTAAAGCGATCTTGAAGAAAATCGCAGCGCTGCGGCGCTAGAGCCGGATCGTCTTAATCTGAATCGCTTTAGCGACGCAAATTAAGACGTGAATCCGTTTCTCATCAAACGTTTAGCGGACCATGATGCGATTATAAAACACCGTGATCGCATGTTCCGGTTCGATGTTTCGGTTGATGATGATGGTAATATCGGTGCGCAGGCGTTCCGTGCCTTCCCGGCCGCTGAGTTCTTCGGCGGTGACGGTGCGCAAATGGGCATGGATCGCATCCATGATCTTCACTTCGTTTGCCACGAAGGCGGCCTCGGCGTTTTCACCCTGAAGTTCAGCCTGCAAGTCCAACTGGATAAAAGGGCGCCTCCGCCTTTCACTGGGTTTCAGGTCCACGGTGATTGGTTTCATCGCGTACATGACTGGATCACCGGGAAGCTCCACGGTGATTTGGTGTGGTCTGTCCCCGCCGAACACACCCGCGAAATAAAGCCCCGTGCCGCCGCCGAGCAGCACCAATACCATCGCGGCGATGGCGATATATTTCAGCCTGCCGTCGAGTTTCAGTTTGCCGCCGAGCAGGCCTTTCGGCGCTTTGTCTTCATCGCCGTCTTCTTCGCCGCTTTCGGATTCCTCCGCATTTTCGACGGTTTCGTCTTCAGCGGCTTCGTCTTCGGCAGTTTTGTCTTCCGGTTTCTTGTCTTCGGCGTCGTCGCTCATGAAATCCGTCCCTCAAGGCTCCACTTAAGTCCTAGCGGGCCTGGAAAGATGTTTCAACCTTTTGTGGCAGCTTCAGAATAAGCTTCGTAATAATCCGGGCGCATGCCCGCCCGGCCGCGTGCGGCGGTGTTGAACGGGCCTTTGATGCGGCCTTTGAAGCGACTGGCCACGAAGTCCTTGAATGTGGACACGGGTTCTAGGCTGCGCTTGGCGCAGACGTATTCGAACCAACGCACCCCGGCGGCGACATGATCGATTTCTTCGCGTGCGATTATATCCATGATGTCGGCGGTGGTGTGATCGTTATTGGCGCGGAGCTTTTCAACCGTGCCGGGCGTGGTGTCGAGCCCGCGCGCTTCCAAAAGCATGGGTGCGAGCGCCATGCGCGCCAGAATATCGTCCGCCGTATTTTCCGCCGCTTCCCACAGGCCATCGTGAGCGGGTAGATCGCCGTAGGCGCTGCCCAGTTCGTGGAGTCGCTTTTCCAGCAGTTCGAAGTGGCGCGCTTCGTCGTCGGCCACGTGCACCCAGTCGTCGAAAAACGCTTTGGGCAGGACGCCTTGTGTGTTGAGAGGGGCGAACCGCGCCACCGCGTCCCAAGCCAGGTCGATGGCGTTGAGCTCGATGTGCGCGATGGCGTGGATCAGATTGATCCGCCGTTTGCCCCCGCCGGCGGAGCGCTTGGGCATGGCGCCGGGCGCCAGCAGTTCCGGTTTTTGAGGTCGGGCCGGGCGGTTCGGTGGACGGGCATCGCCGATGTCCGTGATTTCACCCGCGCGCCAGGACCGGGCGAAATCATACGTGAGTTGAACTTTGTCTTGGGGCGCGGGTGCGTCCAGCACCCGGCAGGCGGCTTCGGTGAGGGACGTGTGCGTGTTCACAGGTTCCGAACGGCTTCCAGGACGTCCTGAGCGTGGCCTTTGACGCGGACCTTGCGCCATGCGTGCGCGATCTTGCCCTTGGCGTCGATCACAAAGGTGGAGCGTTCGATCCCCATATACTCGCGCCCATAGTTCTTTTTCAGAACCCAAACGCCGTAGGCTTCGCAGAGCGTGCCGTCTTCGTCGGACAGCAGCGCCATGGACAGGCCGTTTTTGGCCTTGAAGTTGTCTTGGCGTTTGACGCTGTCCTTCGACGCGCCGACGATCACCGCGCCAGCCTTTTCGAAGTCTCCCGCCAAGTCCGTAAAGTCCTTGGCTTCATTGGTGCAGCCGGGTGTCGAGGCCTTGGGATAGAAAAACAACACCACGGCCTTGCTTTTCATGTCAGACAACTTCAACTGCCCACCGCCGTCGGTGGGCAGATCGAATGCGGGCGCTTTGTCGCCAACGGTTACGCTCATGATTTTCCTCTATGAACCTCTTTAAAATTAGATGCGGAGTTTCTTTTTCTCCGGATCGAAATCGTCCAAGGTTTCATAGAACGTATCCGCCGCTCCGACAAGGCGCGGATCGGGGGTTAAGTTCACTTCGGTGTCCTTGCCGGGGTAGGGCACGCTGGCGAGGAAGTAGCGGATGCAGTTGATGCGTGCGCGCTTTTTGTCGTCAGACCGTACCACCGTCCACGGCGCATCCGCCGTGTGGGTGTAGAAGAACATGCTTTCCTTGGCTTCGGAATACTCATCCCAGCGGTCCAGGCTTTCCACGTCCACGGGGCTCAGCTTCCAGTGCTTGAGCGGGTCCTGCTGGCGCGATTGGAAGCGGCGCAGTTGCTCTTCCTGGGAGACGGAGAACCAGAACTTGAACAGCCGGATGCCGGAGCGCACCAACATGCGCTCGAATTCCGGAACCTGGCGCATGAATTCCATGTATTCGGCGGGAGAGCAGAAGCCCATCACCCGCTCCACGCCCGCGCGGTTGTACCAGGAGCGGTCGAAAAACACGATTTCACCCTTGGTCGGCAACTGGTTCACGTAGCGTTGGAAGTACCACTGGCCTTTTTCTTCTTCGGTGGGCTTTTCAAGCGCCACCACGCGTGCGCCACGAGGATTCAGGTGTTCGGTAAAGCGTTTGATGGTGCCGCCCTTACCTGCCGCATCGCGGCCTTCGAAGATGCACAGCACGCGCTGACCGGTGTCCTTGACCCAGTTTTGCACTTTCAAAAGTTCGATCTGCAGTTCCTGCTTGCGCGCTTCGTACTGCGGGCGGCGCATGCGGGTTTTGTAGGGATAATTGGGCGGCAATGGTGCGCGCCGACCCTTTCTCGTGACCTTGTCATGGAGCAGCAGGGCATGGCCCTTGTGCACGTTTGGGCGCAGCACGCGCGGGCTGGCTTTGGGCTCCGGATCGGGTTTGGTTTCGGGGGTGTCTTCCGTCTTGGCCTTCGGGGCCGGTGCTTTCTGTTGAGCTTCGCCAGTCGCCATTTTTTTGGTTCCTCTCTCCCACATGTACGTCATGTGCAGCTTTTTCACGCCGCGCAGGGGTGGAGTCTACGCCTCTCCCGAATACAACACAACTAAAAGTGTGAAATGATCGCCCCCACAATAGCGGAAGGTGATTACGCGGCTGTGACGGGGTCAATTTTGGCGATTGAGATCCGAGGTCACGTGCGGGCGTGCGGCCGCAGCGGGGGTGTCGATATGGTCTTGGAACACCCCCAACACCCAGGCCGCCATGCTCTTGATACGGGCCTCCGCGTCGTCGCAGCTTCCCACGTCCAACAGCCTACAGACTTTCTCCTGCAAACTGGGTGGCATCACGTAGTCGTGCTTGGCGCGTTGTTCGACGGTGACGGTCAGGCGTAACAAACCTTGCAGACCATGCCACACGTCCAAAATCTGGATCAACCGGGTCGCAGTCTCCCCGTCCAGTAGGCCTGCGTCCCGCAAGTTCTTAAGCGCTGCACGGGTATTGGACGACAGAATCTCCGGATGGTCGCGGCCGTGCTTGAGTTGCAGGAATTGAGATAGGAACTCTATGTCCACCAGCCCGCCCCGGTAGTTCTTGATTTCCCACACCAAATCCGTATGGCGGTCTTTATCCATGCGTTCGCGCATGTCCGCCACATCCACAGCCAACTTGTCCGGATCGTGGCCGGCGGTCAATGTCTCGCGGATGACGTCTTCGATGGCGGCGCGCAAGCCGTCCGGGCCCGTCAGCGCACGGGCGCGGGTGAGCGCCATGTGTTCCCACGTCCAGGCCTCGGCGCTTTGGTATTGTTTGAATGCTGCCAACGAGGTGGCGATGGGGCCGGCATTGCCGCTGGGGCGCAGGCGCATGTCGACCTCATAAAGCGCGCCTTCCGCCGTGGGTGCGCTCAAGGCGTTGATCAGGCGTTGACTGAGACGCGCGAAATATTGGCTGACGGCCAGTGGTTTTTCGCCATCGGATGCGGTTGCGTCTGCGTCGAAATCATAAATGAAGGTCATGTCCATATCCGACGTCGGCGTTTTCTCCCCACCGCCCAGTTTGCCAAAGGCAACGATACAAAGTGCGCCGCCGGGGACGTGCCCGTGACGCTCAGAGAAATCCGCTTCGACCCGGGGTTGCAAGGCGGAAAGCAGGGTCTCGGCAATGTCGGTCAACGCGCGCTGGCTTTCGCGTTCCACAATGGTGCCCTTGAGCACTTGCACGCCGACTTGAAACTTTCGGTCCTTGGCCCAACGGCGCGATAAATCCAGCACCTCTTCCATGCAGGTGGCGTCTTGGAGCAAGTGGTCCAGGTCTTGGCGCATGTCCTCGGCGCTGGGCGGTGCTTCCAGGAAGCCAGGGGTCAGCACACCGTCCAAAATATTGGGTTTGCGCGCCAGGTGTTCGGCCAAGCGCGGCGCGGTGCCGAGGATTTCCGCAATCAATTCCAACATCTGCGGGTTGGATTGAAACATGGAGAAAAGCTGCACACCCGACGGCAGCTTGGACAGGAATTCGTCGAACCGCAAGAACGTGGCGTCCGGTTCCGGCGATGCGGCCATGGTCTGCAAGATCGTGGGCATTAATTCGGTCAAGATGGCGCGGGAACGTTGGGAGCGGGTGGAACGGTAACGCGCGTGGTGCCAGCCGCGCACCGCCGCATCCACGGCTTCCGCGTTGGTGTAGCCCATCTTTTCCAGGGTTTTGATCGTTTCCGGATCGCTCTCGCCACCGGTGAACACCAGGTTGCCGCCGTCGCGTCCCGCCGACAGCTCGTCGCTTTCGGGGAACAAGTCGCCGTAGAGCTTCTCCACTTCGCCCAGCGTCGCCAGCAATTCGTCCGAGAACGCCTGCAAGCTGTCGTAGCCCAGGAACGTGGCGATGGCTTTTAAACCTTCGTCATCGTCAGGCAAGCTGTGGGTCTGGGCATCGTCGATCATCTGCAGGCGGTGTTCGACCCGGCGCAGGTAGTGATACGCCTGCTCCAACACTTTGACGTTTTCGATGTTTTCATGCCCGGCCGCGGACAAGGCATAAAGCGCCGCGATGGTCGGCACGGTGCGTAGGTCCCGGTCCCGCCCACCCCAAATCAGTTGCTGGGTCTGGGCGTAGAATTCGATTTCGCGGATGCCGCCGCGGCCCAGCTTGACGTTGTGGCCTTGCAGTTGAATTTTGCTGCCGCCCTTGTGTGCGTTGATTTGGCGTTTGATGGATTGGATATCCTGGATCGCCGCAAAATCCAGGTTCTTGCGCCAAATGAAGGGCTTTAAATGTGTGAGGAACGCTTCACCGGCCTGGATGTCACCGGCGATGGGCCGGGCCTTGATCATCGCCGCGCGTTCCCAGTTTTGGCCGATGCTTTCGTAATAGACCTCTGCCGCCAGAGTGGAAATCGCGAGCGGGGTCGAGCCCGGATCCGGGCGCAGGCGCAAATCGGTGCGAAAGACATAACCGTCCGCCGTGCGTTCGTCCAGCAGGCTGACCAGCCCCCGTGCCAGGCGTACAAAGCTTTGCTGAAGGCCCATCGGCTCTTCGGTTTCAACGGTTTCCGGGTCGAATAAAATGATCAGATCGATGTCGGAGGAGTAGTTGAGTTCCCGACCGCCGAGCTTGCCCATGCCCAAGATCACCAAGCCGGATTCGCGTTCCGGGTCGCCGGAGTGTTTGATCTTGATTTTGCCGCGTTTTTCCAGGGCGCGCAGTTGAAAGGCGCAGGCTGCGGATGTGGCCGCGTCGGCGAAGTCGGACAGCGCTCCGGTAACGTCGAACAAATCCCATACGCCAGCAATATCCGCCAAAGCCGCGGCCAGGGCGATTCGCTTTTTTTGTTGGCGCAGCAATGCCTTCAGTCCCACTTCATCCAGGTCCGAAGGCACGTCGCGGGTGATGCTCAACGCCCGGTCACGCGCCCAGGCGGGGCCTTGCTCCAATAAGTCCTTGGTGAACTGTGGATCATTGAGCCAGCATGCGCTAAGAAACGGAGAGTTGCCAAAGATGGAGGCCGCCAGTTTCGCCCCCACTGGATCCGCTTTAAGGTTTGCGGCGAAAGCCACAAGTTCTTCAGCGTTATCCGCGGCTTTGGCGGCATCTTCGAAACGCTCCCACCCCGTTGGAACACGGTCCGGATGGGCGGGGGCAGGCAGATTTTGGGGATCGAGGTCGAAAAGCCGCATGGTTTACATATCTTAATTCTGTTGCTGTAAGCCTTAGCTCAGCAGCATGCCTTGAGGCGGAAGGAAAAGTCCACTGATCAAGCACACCATCAGAGGCATTATTCAAGTTATCGGCGGGCTCGGCGTGGGTCTGTTGGTGGCAGTGCTTCTGGTTGCCTGGCGTTTGGCTTCGGGCCCGGTGTCGATCAGTTTTCTGACGCCCTATATCGAAAGTGCGCTGGCCGAGACCCACCAAGGCGCGGTCAAGTTGGAGGTGGACGATACGATTCTCACCTGGGCCGGGTGGGAGCGCACCCTGGACATCCGCATCGTCAATCTGCAAACCTCGTTGCCGGATGGCCAGGTGATTGCCACGGTTCCCGAAGTATCCGTTTCCATCAGCGCCGAAGCTTTGCTGAAAGGCGTGATTGCGCCGCGTTCGGTTGAGTTTTTTGGGCCGAGTTTCCGTATCGTCCGCCAGCCGGATGGAACGTTTGCCTTGGGCTTGGAAGAGGGGGGGACGGGTGGTGCCGACAATTTTGTGTCGTCCATGATCCTGTTGATGCTGCAAGAGCCCGAAGCCTCCCAGGCGATGAGTTATTTGAGCCGCATCGCCATTGTCGCGGGCGATGTGACATACGACGATCAAGCTCTTGGAACGGTTTGGCGCGCACCCAATGCGGACGCGGAATTCATCCGGATCGAGGGCGGCCTGCAAGCGGAGTTGAACCTGGGCCTGCAGGCGGGGGACAAAATTGCCGATGTTTCCGTCATGGGCAGCTATTCGGCCGCCGGAAAACGTATCGACCTGGGCGTGAGTTTCGATGCGCTGACGCCTGCGGATTTCGCCGGCCTGTCGGAACAAACGGAAATTCTCGGTGTGTTGGATTTGCCGTTGGCCGGGACCATGACGCTGAGCGTCGAACAAGACGGCCGGGTTGAAGGCGTTGGTTTCGATTTGAGCGGCCGCAGTGGGCACCTGTCCATGCCGGTGAGTATGGCGACGAAGCTCGACGCACTGGCGTGGGCGCAGCGTGTCGAGGTGGATGAGTTGAACATCACCGGCAGGTACGAAGGTGCGACGGATACCTATGACATCGCCGGATTCAGTCTAACGCTTGCCGACAAGGAAACCATTTTTCTGCCCGCGCCCATCGAACACGCCATGCCGCTCAAATCAATTGCAGCGCAACTGATTTATGTCGGAAACCGCGGCACACTGAGCATCAAGGACATGGTTGCCGGTCTGGCCCCGCCCAGTGGCGGAGCGGGCCCCGTGGCCAGGCTGGAAGCCGATGCGACCGGGCTGTTCAGGGGAACGGTAGAGCAGGCTCAAGGCATTGGCTTGACGCTGAGCGGTGTGTTGAGTGACCTGCCGTTCGACGATCTCAAGCACTATTGGCCCGCCAAACTGGGTGAGGATGCGCGCGAATGGGTTGTTCCCAACCTGCGCGATGGTATCGCCGAGCGCGCGGCAATCGATTTGATTCTGCGCCCGGACCCGGATGGGGAAACGGAACTGGTTTCGGTTGCCGGGGTCATCGAGGCCGAGGGCCTGACGGTGGACTACCTCAATCCCATGCCCCCGGTGACGAATGCGAGCGGCATTGCGACTTTCAACGCCGACCGGTTCGACATCAAGGTCCTAGGCGGCGAGGGATATGGTGGTCTCAAGATCCTGGGTGGGCAGATCGCACTGACGAAGCTCCAAGAATTTGACCAGTTCGCGGATATTGAGTTGGACATCCAAGGCAACGTCGATACTGCGCTGGCCTTGATCGATCATCAGCCGCTGGGTTTTGCATCGGAACTGGGCATTGTGCCGCAGAATACGGGTGGCGATGTGACAACGCACGTGGAGTTGTATCTGCCCCTGGAGGCTGAACTGGAGGCCCGGGACGTGGACGTGCGCGCCGATGCCCGGATTTCCGGAGCCAGCATAAAAGGCGCCCTCTTCCAACGTGATTTGGCCGAGGGGGATTTGGTTCTGGTTGTTACCAACGAAGGATTGGAACTGAGCGGAACGGGGACGCTCGGCAAGGTTCCGATTCAAATGAAATGGAGTTCCAACTTCCGTGAAGCGGCTTTGTTCAGCGACCGTTACGAAATTTCCGGGACCATCAAGGATGTCTTGAATTTGGGTGAGATGGGCATCGAGGTGCCGGATATTCTTTCCCGTTATATGCAAGGGGGGGCGGAAGCCAACGTCAACTTCACGGAATTGTCCGATGGTCGTCAATCCCTGTCCGCGCGTGTGGATTTGTCCAACATCGTTTTGGCGGTCCCCGAACTGGGATGGCGTAAGCCATCGGGTGTGCCCGGCACGGCGGTTTTGGAATTGCGCCTGTTGAATGACCTTCCCGTCGAAATCCCCAAATTTTCCGTCTCCGCACCGGATATGGATATTTCGGGGTCCGCCTCATTTCTCGCCAACGGCGCTTTGGAACGGATCGACATCGACACCATGCGTTCGGGCTACACCGACGTTTCAGGCTCTTTAACTCCGGAACAGGACGGGGTGTGGGAATTGGTTCTGCGTGGCGAACGCTTGGACGCGACGGTGTTGTGGGATGAGATGCTGGGCATCAGCAAAGGCGCGCCCAGCGAAGACATCCAGGAAGAAGAAACCCAAGAAGAAATTCGGGAAGAAGAGCTGGTGCTCAACGTCGCGGTCGATCTGCATACCTTGATGTTGCGCAAGGATCGGGTGCTCCACGATCTGATCGGCACAGTGTACCGGGACCGGGGCCTGTGGCGTAAGATCGATGTCTTGGGCGTGGTGGGTGAAGCAGGCTCAATTGAGTTGTTGTTGGATACCGATACCGACGGGCTGCGTTATTTGTCGATTACCTCGGACGACGCCGGCGCGGCGCTCAGGACGTTGGATCTCTACGACAACATTCTAAGAGGGCAGTTTGATTTGAAGGCTGCCTATACACGCCCCGGTGTGGACGCCCCTTTGGAAGGTGTGGCCAAGATCACCAATTACGCCATGATTGACGCACCGGCCTTTGCCAAGTTGATCGGCGTCATGTCGTTGACCGGTGTCTTGGATGCCCTGCAAGGCGAAGGGCTGAACTTCGACATTCTGGAAACGCCCTTCAAGCTGGAAGGCGGAATCTTGGAATTGATCGAGTCGCGCTCTTCCGGGCCGACCATCGGCGTGACGGCGTCGGGGACCATCGATTTGGACAACAAGGTCATGGACCTGGAGGGCACCGTGGTGCCGGCCTACGCCATCAACGCTCTTTTGGGTAAGTTGCCACTGATCGGTGAATTGTTCTCTGGGCCGGAAAAGGGCGGTGGATTGTTCGCCGCGACCTACACCATGAAGGGCACGCAAGAAAATGTGGAGATCACCGTCAATCCGTTGAGCGCTTTGGCGCCCGGCGCACTGCGCGGCATTTTCACCGGCTCGAAAAAGGAAAAAGACATTCCGGACAAGCCGCCTCAGCCCAAAGCCGAACCGGTGGAGCCGGTGACGTCCGAACCGGTGCAATAAGAGCTGTGTTGAACGAACGTTAAACCGCGCGCAGCAGGGCGTGACGTTTCTTACCGGCGGACACTTTGACCACGCCGTCGTCGTTCAAATCAGTGAGCGTCACGGGATGGTTTTCGTCCTTCACCTGCTCATCATTGATGCGCGCCCCGCCGCCCTTGACGAAGCGCCTCGCCTCGCCATTGGACTTGCAAAAACCCACCTTGACCAGGGCGGCGAAGGTGGCGATGCCGGCTTCCAGTTCGGACCTAGCAATGTCGAAGCTGGGCAGGTCCCCACCCAACTGGCCTTGCTCGAACGTCTTTTGCGCGGTCTCATGGGCCGCCCGGGCGGCCTCATCACCGTGGCACATGCGCGTCGCTTCGTCGGCCAGGACCTTTTTGGCCTCGTTGATGTCTTGGCCTTCCAGGTTTTCCAGGCGTGCAATCTCGTCCAGTGGCAGTTCGGTAAACAGGCGCAGGAAGCGGCCCACGTCGGCGTCTTCGGTGTTGCGCCAGTATTGCCAGTAATCATACGGTGAGAGTTGTTCGGCGTTGAGCCACACCGCGCCTGCGGCGGTCTTGCCCATCTTCGCGCCCGACGATGTGGTCAGAAGCGGCGTGGTCAACCCGTAGACCTCCGTGCCGTCCACACGCCGCGTCAGTTCCACGCCGTTGACGATGTTGCCCCACTGATCCGATCCTCCCATTTGCAACGTGCAATCCATATTGCGGTTCAGTTCCAGGAAGTCATAGGCCTGAAGGATCATATAGTTGAATTCCAGGAAGGTGAGCGGTTGTTCGCGCTCCAGACGCAACTTGACCGAATCAAAGGCCATCATGCGGTTGACGGTGAAGTGCGGGCCGAAATCGCGCAGGAAGTCGATGTAGTTGAGGCCGCCCAGCCAATCGGCATTGTTGACCATCACCGCGTCTGTAGGGCCCCCCTCTTCTCCTTCTGGGGCGAAGGTCAGGAATTTCGAGAAAATTTTCTTGATGCCGTCCATATTGGCCTGAATGCCCTCAGTGGTCAGCATCTTACGGCTTTCATCTTTGCCCGACGGATCGCCCACCAAGGTGGTGCCGCCGCCCATCAGCACGACCGGTTTGTGCCCGGTTTTTTGCAGCGTGCGCAACATCATGATCGGCAGCAGGGAACCCACGTGCAGGCTCGGCGCAGTGCAATCGAAGCCGATATAGGCGGTGACGATCCCGGAACTGGCTTTTTTGTCCAGTTCTTCCAAATCCGTGCATTGGTGCATGTAGCCGCGCTCTTGCACGGTTTTGAGGAAATCGGATTTCGCATCGGTCATCGTCAAACGGGTCCAGATATTAAGCCTGTTGCATGTCGAAGGGGGACTTAGCACAATGACCAACAATAGCGAAGGCAAAAAAGGGAAGGGTCATATGGCCCGTTAGGTATGAACCAAGCCAAAATATATACGGCTATCGGCTTGATGAGCGGCACGTCGCTCGACGGCGTCGACGTGGCCCTGATCCGCACCGACGGCGAGGATATCGTAGAACTTGGCGCCAGCATGACGTTGCCGTATGACGATGCCTTTCGCGACCAATTGCGTCAGGTTCTGGGCCCGGCGGGTCGCGCAGCCCCCGGCGCCGAGGAAGCGGAACGCACTCTGACGCAACGCCATGCCGACTTGGTCAAAGCGTTCATGCAGCGCGAAGGCTTGGCCGCGGACGACATCGACGTGATCGGGTTTCACGGCCAAACCGTGCATCACGATCCGAAAAAAGGCGTTACCGTGCAGTTGGGCGACGGCAAGTTGTTGTCGGACGAACTGGGCATCCCGGTGGTTGGCGATTTTCGGTCGCGCGATGTCAATTCCGGGGGCGAGGGTGCGCCGTTGGTGCCGGTGTTTCATGCGGCGCTGCTGAAAAGCGCACCCGCGATCAAGTTGCCTGCGGTTGTTGTGAACATCGGCGGCGTCGCCAACGTCACCTGGGTGGGAGATGTGGATGGCGACATCTTGGCCTTCGACACCGGGCCAGGCAATGCGCCGCTGAACGACTGGATGTGTGACCATGTCGGTGAAAGTATGGACTCAGATGGCGCACACGCTGCCAAAGGGGCCGTTGATGAAGCGGTTTTGACCAAGGCGTTGGATCACGCCTATTTCGACCGCAAACCGCCCAAGTCCTTGGACCGCTTGGATTTCGGCGCCGGCTTTGTCGAGAACCTTGGCTTTGAGGACGGGGCCGCGACCTTGACTGCGTTCATTGCACGCTCGGTCGCGCGCGCGGCCGAACATTTTGCGAAGCCCGCCAATACCTGGATTGTTACTGGCGGAGGCCGCTTGAATCCGGTGTTGATGGAGATGCTCGGCGACGCCATGGAAGAATATGGGGGTGCGGACGTGCGCTCCGCCGAGGCGGTCGGCTGGGACGGTGACGCCGTGGAAGCCCAAGCGTTTGCTTATCTTGCGGTGCGCTCCCAGCGCTGGCTGCCGATCACCTTTCCTATGACTACGGGTGTGGCCGAACCGCTGAGCGGTGGAACCACCAATCACCCGGGGACCTGAAACGAAGCTATGGCGCGCATCAGCCCTGACGACTTTAATCGCCTTATCGTTACAGATCTGCCTTGGGCACGGGACGCGGGTATCGTTGCCGAAAAGACGGGGGCGGGGGAGGCCGTTTGTCGCTTGCCGTTTGACGAAACGTCATTGCGTCCCGGCGGTACAGTATCCGGTCCCAGTATGATGATGTTGGCGGATGCGACGATGTATGCGGTTGTATTGTCCAGTATTGGCGAAGTCACGCTAGCTGTGACCACGAATTTCAACATCAATTTTTTGCGCAAACCCGGTCATGCTGACCTCCT
Organism: Magnetovibrio sp.; assembly: GCA_028281525.1. Taxonomy (GTDB): domain Bacteria; phylum Pseudomonadota; class Alphaproteobacteria; order Rhodospirillales; family Magnetovibrionaceae; genus Magnetovibrio. The sequence goes on along the minus strand of JANQJR010000015.1, from coordinate 59,638 downwards.
TGCCGAAGGACGCGCTATAAAAGTCGGCAAGCGCTTGGCGGTTGTTGAAGTAACAGTTTTTTCCGAAAGCGATCATGAACCCGTGGCTCATGCAACGGGTACGTATTCGATCCCGCCTGAACGGAGTTAGTCCTAAATTTTCGCCATCGGGTAGCTTGGGTCAGCGCCTTATCTGGATTGGCTTTCACGACCTTATTGAATTTTTTGGTGTCGAATACGATGAGCGATCAACAGCCCTTTACAATCCGCCGCCTCATTTCGAAAGACATAGACGTTTTTCGTAGCTTGCTTGACGTATTTGGCGACGCGTTCGAAGAGCCGCGCACTTATATGGAAGCCCAGCCCAGTGACGGATACCTTGCCGGACTTCTGAGTAACGAACAGTTTATGGTCGTTGCCGCGCTTCAATCCGATACCGTGATTGGCGGGTTGGTCGCGTATGAATTGAAGAAGTTCGAACAGGAACGCAGCGAAATTTATATTTACGATTTGGCCGTTGCGTCAACGCACCGCCGCCGCGGTATCGCGACACAACTGATCAAGCATCTGCAATCGATAGGTTCAGAGTGCGGCGCCTATGTGATTTTCGTTCAGGCCGATCTTGGCGACGATCCCGCCATCAAGCTTTATAGCAAGCTCGGGGTGCGTGAGGATGTTCTGCACTTCGACATCGCCGTTGAATAAAAGCGGACTGTTTGCACTTAGCTATGGGCGGGGGCAATCCCAGAAAAAACCGCATCCCCAGTCTGGTTTTCCACCGGCGGCCTTTCAACCCCGTCCCCGCACCCCATATACAAAAAGACCCGAAGCAAACAAGGGGGCAGCTATGCGTTCACGTTTTGCACCATTTCTTTTTGCCGTGTTCTTCTTCTTTCAGATGGGTGGTCCATCGCATGCCCACCATGGATGGGCGTGGACAACGGGCGGAAATATCGAGCTGACCGGCGTGATCGAGTCCGCGAAATTGGGCAATCCCCACGGCGTGTTGAAAATCAACGCCGACGGTGAAATTTGGACGGTTGAGGTCGGCCAACCTTGGCGCAACGAGCGGGCCGGCCTGAAACCGGGAGATTTGACCCCGGGGGTCGAGGTGCGAATCGTTGGTGAACCCTCGGCCAATGTTGATGACAAGCTCCTCAAAGCGGAGCGGATTTATATCGGCGGCCAGGAATACGACCTTTACCCCGGCCGGGACTGACGGTGGGCCTGCCGCTGTGGAAGCCTTTTTCGCCGCGCTTGAATCCATAGGCTTTGTTGAAGCCTTGCGGTTTTCGCGCTGGACGTATGCGGCCGTCAACACGACCCACATCTTCGCCATCGCCTTGTTGGTGGGGAGCGCCTTGCCTCTGTCGTTGAGGTTGTTGGGATTGTGGCCGACGATTACACATGCACATGTTGCCCGAATCTTGTCCACCACGGCCGGGGTGGGGCTGGTCTTGGCAGTGATGAGCGGTTTCTTGCTGTTTGCCACGCGGGCAAGCGAATATGCGGATTTGGCTGTGTTTCAAATCAAGCTCGTGCTTGTCTTGATCGGGGGCGGGTCCGCGATCCTCATGCACTTACGGTATGGCTGGGATATTGGCCGGGCTCCCCGCCTTGCCTTACGCCGCGCAGGCGTTGTTTCCGTCCTTGCCTGGACAGGGGCCTTGATCCTGGGCCGGTTGATCGCGTTTGTCGGTGATTAGGCGGCGTAAAAAAGCCAGTCTTACCAGACTGGCTTTTTTCTATAGGTATCGTTTGTGGATCAGGCCGCCTAGACTTTAGGCTGCTTGCGTGAGGGCCTTGTCCAGATAGGCCTCCACGATTTTGTTGAGCTGATCCATGTGATCGCCGAAGAAGTGGTCCCCGCCTTTGACGACTTCGTAGTCCACCGTGATGTTCTTCTGGCTTTTCAGTTTGGCGGCCAGCTTGTCGACACTGTCCACCGGCACGATCTCGTCGCGTTCGCCGTGGATCAGGATGCCCGACGCCGGGCAAGGCGCCAGGAACGAAAAGTCATGCTGGCTGGCGGGCGGGGCGACGGAAATAAAGCCGCTGATTTCTGGGCGGCGCATCATCAACTGCATGGAAATCCACGCGCCGAACGAGAAACCGGCGATCCAGCAGCCTTGGGCGTTGGGATTGTGCGCCTGCATCCAGTCCAGCGCCGCCGCCGCGTCGCTCATTTCGCCCTGGCCGTTGTCGAACGTGCTCTGGGAACGGCCGACACCGCGGAAATTGAACCGCAGGGTGGAAAAGCCGCGCTTCGTGAATGCTTGATAGAGGGCGTAGACGACCTTGTTGTTCATGGTGCCGCCGAATTGCGGATGCGGGTGCAGAATCAAGGCGATCGGCGCGCCGGGTTTTTTCGAGTGGTGATAACGCCCTTCGAGGCGTCCCTCGGGACCATTGAAGATGACTTCAGGCATGGAATTTCAAATTACCGCTTTATTTTCAAAAGGTTGCGCAAAGTTGCTCATCGCCCTGCAGAATGTGTGGTTTTTTTTACAAAACCGGGTCCAAATACTTGACCTCTGTACTCGGGTATCTTATATTCGAATTACGTAATGCAACGCGGAGCGCCGGTGTTGCGTTCATTTCAGCGCCTTGGGGGGCATGTGGACAAGGTTTTCGTCCATCGCTTCCCGGGAACGCACGAACACAAACATATTGGATGAGCCATGATTTTCAAGAGGCTTAAAGAAGATATCGATTCCTTTATCGCCCGTGACCCCGCCGCGCGGTCGCGCTTGGAGGTGGCTCTGCTCTATCCGGGCTTTCATGCGATCCAGGTTTACCGCATGTCGCATTGGTTGTGGAAACGCGATTTTCGCTTCATATCGCGCCTAATGTCCCAAGCCGCGCGCTTCTTCACCGGCATCGAAATTCACCCGGGCGCGATCATCGGACGGCGCTTTTTCATCGATCACGGCGATGGTGTGGTGATCGGTGAAACCAGTGAAATCGGCGATGACGTTACGCTCTATCAGATTGTCACGCTCGGCGGGATATCCCCCAGCGTCGATAGCCACAAACAGGTTAACCAAAAGCGTCATCCGACCTTGGAAGACGGTGTGATCGTCGGTTCCGGCGCGCAGGTTTTGGGCCCCATCACGGTGGGCAAGGACGCACGCATCGGCGCCAATGCAGTGGTGACCCGCGATGTGCCGCCCGGCGTCACGGCGGTTGGTATTCCCGCCCGTGTTGTGATGCCGCGTGACAAGGAGCACGCCAAGGACTTCGTGGCCTACGGCACCCCGGCGGATGGCTGTCCGGACCCGGTACTGCGCACCATCGACAATCTGCGCAGCCAGGTGGCGACGCTGATGGAGCGTATCGAAGAATTGGAAGAAGAACACGAAAGCGCCACCAAGAGCGGTGGCAAGACGAAAAAAATTGTGAACTCGGGGGGAGATACCTAAGTGTTCCCATGGAATGACTTCATGGACCTTAGGACCGCTGATTTTGAAGGAGAACTGACGTGAAACTCAGCACCAAAGGACGTTATGCCGTCATGGCGATGGCCGATCTGGGTAAAGTTCAAGGGGGCAAGCCTGTGGCTTTGGCCGATGTTGCCGAGCGCCAGGAAATTTCGCTCTCATATCTTGAGCAACTTTTCGGTAAATTGCGCCGTGCCGGTCTGGTCAAAAGTGTGCGCGGCCCGGGTGGTGGTTACTTGCTGTCCCGTGATCCGGCTGAAATCCGTATTTCCGATGTGATCACCGCCGTGGACGAGCCGATCTCCGCGACCCGTTGTGCCAACGCGGAAGGGTGCCATTCGGACAAGGCGCGCTGTCTGACGCACGATCTATGGCAGGCGCTCAGCTATCAAATTCATCTTTACCTCAGCTCCGTGAGCTTGGCCGACGTCTGCGCGCGCCGGGTTCTGGGGCCGCAACCTGAGTTGTTCGAAGAAATGGTGGCGCAAATTCCGACCGATATCATCGCGGCGGAATAAGCCGACAACGCATTTCTGAATGTCGTGACTGAAGAAGGCCTGGATGCCATGAGTAACGCCAAACCCACGGCGGTTTACATGGATCATAATGCGACCTCGCCCACTCGCCCGGAAGTGGTGGACGCGGCCACGCACGCCATGCAGGCGGGCGGTAATCCGTCTTCGGTCCATGTCCTGGGACGTGCAGCCCGGCGCATCGTCGAGGATGCGCGCGAACAAGTGCGCGCCGCGGTGAACGCACCCGCCAGCGTGCAGGTGGTATTCACATCCTGCGGGACGGAGGCCAATACGCTCGCCCTGCAGGGCTGTGGGCGGGCGAAGATGTTTGTTGCCGCCACCGACCATCCCTCCGTGATGCAAGCGCACGCCCATGCTGAACGCATTGCCGTTGACGTCAACGGCTTGATCGACCCCTTCACCCTGGAAGAAATGTTCGCGGGCGGTGGGGACGATGTGGTCGTCTCGGTCATGTTGGCGAACAACGAAACCGGCGTGCTGCAGCAGATTGAAGGCATCGCACGGATCGCACACCGCTATCACGCGTTGGTGCATTGCGACGCGGTGCAGGCGTTGGGCAAGGTCGATGTGGATTTCCAAAGCCTCGGCGTCGATATGTTGAGCCTGTCGGCGCACAAGATCGCGGGGCCCCTGGGCGTTGGCGCCTTGATCGCCGGCAAAGACGTCACTTTGCGCGCCATCAACGCCGGCGGCGGTCAGGAAGGCGGCTTGCGCGGTGGTACTGAAAACGTGCCCGGCATCGCGGGTTTTGGCGTGGCCGCGGAATTGGCGAAGGCGGAGCTTGGCGACATGGCCCGCATCAAAGGTCTGCGCGATGCTTTGGAAGCCCGGATTCAAGAGATTGCCCCGCAGGCTCAGGTCATCGCGGCCATGGCGGATCGTTTGCCCAACACCAGTTACATCACCATGCCGGGCGTGGACGCCACAACGCAGCTCATGGCCTTCGATTTGGCGGGCATTTGCGTGAGCGCAGGTTCGGCCTGCGCGTCCGGCAAGACCAAGACCAGCCCTGCGCTGGCCGCCATGGGCGTGCATCCGGAGATTGGCAAATGCGCCGTGCGCGTGAGTCTCGGCCATGCCAACACCGGCGACGATATAGACTGCTTTATTTCCGCCTGGGCCGACCTATATCAACGTAAGAGCGCATCCAAATCGGCGGCTTGAACCTTAGACACGAGAAAAAGATAAGGCACATAAAATGACAGCCAACACGTGGACCCAGAACAACCCCCTTTACCTGGATTACCAGGCCACCACACCGACCGACCCGCGCGTGGTCGAATCCATGGTGCCGTTTTGGTCTGAAAAATTCGGCAACCCGCATTCGCGCAACCACCGTTTCGGTTGGGAAGCGGAAGACGCGGTGGAAATCGCACGTGGCCAAGTCGCCGACATCATCGGCGCGAGCCCGAAGGAAATCATCTTCACGTCCGGCGCGACCGAATCCAACAACTTGGCCATCAAGGGCGTGGCGAAGTTTTACGGCGATAAGAGAAACCACATCATCACGTGTGTGACCGAACACAAGTGCGTGCTGGAAGCCTGCCGCGCGCTGCAGGGAGACGGGTTCGACGTCACCTATCTGCACGTGAAGGAAAACGGCCTGATCGATCTCGACGAGCTCAAGGCCGCGATCACGGACAAGACCTTGCTCGTATCCATCATGGCGGTGAACAACGAAATCGGCGTGATCCAGCCGTTGAAGGAAATCGGCGCGCTGTGCCGCGAAAACAAGGTCTTCTTCCACACCGACGCAGCCCAGGCCGTGGGCAAGATTCCGCTGGATGTGGACGAAATGAACATCGATATGTTGTCGATTTCCGGCCACAAGATTTACGGCCCCATGGGCATTGGCGCCATGTACATACGCCGCAAGCCGCGTGTACGGTTGGTGCCGCTGATCCACGGCGGCGGGCAAGAGCGCGGCATGCGCTCCGGCACGTTGCCGACCCCGTTGGTGGTGGGCCTGGGCAAGGCTTGCGAACTGGCGAAAAAGGAAATGGCCGCGGAAGCCGAACGGCTGCGCGAATTCCAGCGCCGCCTTTACGAAGGCTTGCAGCAGCGCATTCCGGAAATTTTCCTGAACGGCGACCTGGAAAGCCGTATTCCCGGCAACCTCAATATTTCGTTTGCCTATGTGGAAGGCGAAGGCCTGATGATGGGCATCAAGGACTTGGCAGTGTCTTCCGGCTCGGCTTGCACGTCGGCTTCGTTGGAGCCGTCTTACGTGTTGCGCGCGCTGGGCGTCGAGGAAGAACTGGCGCACACTTCATTGCGCTTAGGGCTCGGCCGTTTCACCACCGAAGACGACATCGACTATGCGATCGAGCGCATCGCCAAGGAAGTGAACCGTTTGCGTGATTTGAGCCCGCTGTGGGACATGGCGCAGGCTGGGATCGACTTGAAGTCCATCAAATGGGCTGAACACTAAGCACACACAAACCCCGCAACCCGTGCGGCAAGGAGAGAAAGATGGCCTATAGCAAGGAACTGATCGACCACTACGAAAACCCCCGTAACGTTGGCTCCATGGAAGACGATGCCGGCGATGTCGGCACCGGCTTGGTCGGCGCGCCCGCGTGTGGCGACGTCATGAAGCTGCAAATCAAGGTGAACCCGGAAGGGATCATCGAAGACGCCAAGTTCAAGACTTTCGGTTGTGGCTCCGCCATTGCGTCGAGCTCGCTGGTCACCGAATGGGTCAAGGGCAAGACCGTCGACGAAGCCGGTGAGATCAAGAACACCGACATCGCCGAAGAGTTGGCTCTGCCGCCGGTGAAGATTCATTGCTCGGTCCTGGCCGAGGATGCTATCAAGGCGGCGATTGATGATTACAAGGGCAAAACCGGCCAGACTGACACCGATGCGGTCGGGGAAAGCCAGGACGCCGCCGAATAAGACCTTCGGCGCGCAGAGAGGGACGAACGGATGAATATGCCCGCACCCATCAATATGACGTCTGCGGCCATAGAGCAGGTCAAGGCCCTGCTCGACGGCCGCGGCAAACCCTCCGCCGGTATCCGCATCGGGGTACGTACGAAAGGCTGTTCGGGCCTGTCCTACACCCTGGAATTCGCCGACGAGAAGAACGAGTTCGATGAGGAAATGGAAGTCGAGGGATTGACCATCCTGATCGACCCCAAGGCCACCATGTTCATCATCGGCACGGAAATGGACTATGTTGAAGACAAGCTGGAAAGCGGTTTTGTTTTCAACAACCCCAACGAAAAAGGCCGTTGCGGGTGCGGTGAGTCCTTCCACGTTTAAGGAGCCGGGTCCGGTCTCTCCGATATGAAGACCCAAACCGCCCCCAGCCTTGATTTTGCGGGGCGGTTCCTTTTTGGAAGCGCATACGAATGAACGAAGTGAATGCCCATAGCGCGGACGCGGCAAAACAAACCCTGAAGCCGTGCTGGTCCTGTAAGGGGCCGCTGGCGGCGGGGGCGCTGTTTTGCTCGACGTGCGAGGCTGTGCAGCCCCCGGCCCCGGTGGATCATTTCGTGCGCTTAGGCGTCGAACGCGCTTTTGAAGTGGACGTGCCCGCGTTGGACCGGCGCTATTTCGACCTGCAACGCCAGCTGCACCCGGACCGTTTCGCCACCAAGGCGCCCAAGGAAAAGGCGCTCAGCCAACAGCAGGCCACCGCCTTGAACGACGCTTATGAAACGCTCAAGGACCCGCTCAAACGCGCCGATTATCTGGTGCACCTGGAAGGCGTCGGCGTGTTGCCCGAAGGCTGCAATCTGGTTCAGGACCAATCCATCCTGATAGAAGCCATGGAAATGCGTGAAAAGCTGATGATGGCCGACAGCATGGATACCTTGAACGCAATCCAGCGCGAAACCAAGGCGGAAATTGACGACGTGCTGACCGCGTTGTCCCTGGCCTTCAAAGGCGCCGATATCGAAGGCGCATGCCAATTGACCACCCGTTTGAAGTATTTGGATAAAATGATGGGCGAAGTGCGCCAGGCGCGTGCCCGCCTGCTCGCATAATAAAAAAGACTAAAGGACCCCCCGTATGGTCACCTTGCTGCAAATTCACGAACCTGGCGAAACGCCCGAGCCGCACGAGGGCGAAACGGAACTGGCCGTCGGCATCGATCTGGGCACCACCAACTCCGTCGTTGCGGTCAGCGGCGAAGATGCGGTCGAAGTCTTGAAGGATGAAGATGGCCAGGCCCTGGTGCCCAGTATCGTTGCGTATGCACCGGACGGCTCCGCCATTGTTGGTGAGTTGGCGAAGCGTTTGTTGCTCAGCCGCCCCGAAGCTGTGGTGAGTTCCATCAAACGCCTGATGGGCCGGGGCGCGGAAGATGTGAAAGCGTTGGGCGGGCAATTGCCGTTCGACATCGAACCCCAACACGATGGTGAAAGCCACCTGGTGCGCTTGAATATCGCAGGACAAACCCTGACGCCCGTCGAAATTTCCGCTGATATTCTGAAGGCCTTGCGCGACCGCGCCCAGGAACACCTGGGCGCCAAAATAGATAAGGCTGTGATCACCGTGCCGGCCTATTTCGACGACGCCCAGCGTGTCGCCACCAAGGACGCTGCACGTCTGGCGGGGCTGGAAGTTCTGCGTCTGGTCAACGAACCTACGGCGGCGGCCCTGGCCTATGGCTTGGATAAAGGCGCGGAAGGTCTCTACGCCGTATACGACTTAGGCGGCGGCACCTTCGATATCTCGTTGCTGCGCATGGAAAAGGGCGTGTTTCAGGTTCTTGCGACCAGCGGTGATGCAGCGCTGGGTGGTGACGATTTCGATCACGCCATCGCGGATCATTTCCTCAAGCAACGCCAAGCTGAACTGGGTGAAGCGGATCTGAGCGCGGGTGAAGTCAAGGTCGCGCTGATGACCGGGCGGTTGGCGAAGGAATGCTTGACCACGGAAGGCAGAGGCGAGTGGATGCTGTCGGGCTCGGACCAACAGACCAAGCACGCCCTGGATCGCGCCACGTTCAACGATTTGGTCAAGCCGTTCACGGATCGCACCATCAAGATTTGCCATGAAGTGTTGACCGAGGCGGGATACGATCCACTGGACGTCAAGGGCGTGGTGCTGGTCGGCGGCTCCACCCGCGTGCCGTTGGTGCGCGAAGCTGTGGCCGGGTACTTCGGTTCCGAGCCGTTGGCCGATATCGATCCCGACCAAGTGGTTGCGGTGGGCGCGGCGTTGCAAGCGGAAGCCCTGACGGTGGGGTCCGACACGTTGCTGTTGGACGTGACTCCCTTGTCGCTTGGCCTGGAAACCATGGGCGGACTGGTGGAGAAAGTCATTCCCCGCAACACCCCGATCCCCGTCGCCAAGGCCCAGGAATTCACCACGTTCCAAGACGGCCAGACCGCAATGGCGATTCATGTGGTCCAGGGGGAGCGGGAAATGGTAGATCAGAACCGCTCACTCGCGCGCTTCAATTTGACCGGCATCCCGCCCATGGCGGCGGGCGCGGCGCACATCCGCGTCACGTTCCAGGTGGATGCGGACGGGCTTTTGACGGTGAGTGCCGGGGAAGACACCTCCGGAATCGAGGCCAAGGTCGAGGTTAAGCCCTCCTATGGCTTGAGCGAAGAAGAGATGTCGCAGATGCTCTACGATTCCATGGCGCATGCTAAGGACGATATGAATCTGCGCCTGTTGACCGAAGCCCGTGTCGAAGCTGAACGCGCCATGCTTGCCGTGCGCGCTGCGCTGCAGGCGGATTGCAACCTGCTGTCCGTTGAAGAGCGCGAAGCCATCGGCGAAGTCATGGACAAGGTGATCGAGGCCATCCGGGGCAATGACCGCGACGTCATCAATCAGGCGGCGGAAGAACTGGACAAGGCGACCCACGTGTTTGCCGAAAAACGCATGGACAAGGGTATCCGCGATGCGCTGACGGGCGTGAGCATGAATACCCTGGAAAAGTCCGTGGGCGAGCCGGAGGATGCCTAAACCCCTTGCTTAAACCCTTGTCCCTGACCGCCGGGCACGCTAAATAATCCTCCAACTATTTTTTGTATTTTTAGGAGACCCCCACCCATGCCGAAAATGACCTTCATCGATGCGGACGGCAACCGCAAGGAAGTGGACGCCCCCAACGGCCTGTCGGTTCTGGAAATCGCGCACAAGAACGGCTTGGATTTGGAAGGCGCCTGCGAAGGCTCACTGGCGTGTTCCACCTGCCATGTGGTCGTCGACGAGAAATGGTTCGACAAGCTGGGCGAAGCAACCGAGGAAGAAGAGGATATGCTGGATTTGGCGTTCGGCTTGACCCACACGTCCCGTCTTGGCTGCCAAATCACCATGAGCGATGAGTTGGACGGTTTGGAAGTGACCTTGCCCGCAGGTACGCGCAACATGCTTCTGGACTAAACGCTTCCGCACCTGCTTGACCGAACTTAAGGCCAGCACCCGATTTGTGATGTCGGGCCCTGGCCTTTTGCATTTTGCGAATTTGTCGTGAAAATCCGTGCAGCATGGCTCTGAATGCACTTATTTTCACGAACTTTCCTGCGCTGCATCAATATTTCTGGATTGTGAATCAAGGATGTAATCCTGACTCAAATTATCGAATGAATGGCATGGTCTTTGCTTTTTCAGTTCTGCGTTGATCAAAACGCGCTGGGAAAGAGCAAAACGGACCATGACGCACAGCACAGAGACCCCCTCCATCACCTTATCGTCCAATGCCGATGGGACGCGTTCGACTATCAATCGCATTGCCATCAAGATGACCCTGTTTGGAGGGGCCGTGCCGTTGATCATCGGCATTGCTTTACATGTGTTTTTTTCCAACTGGGTTTGGCAGTCCATTCCGGCACATGCCGTCGTCGAGACCCTGGGAACCTTCGCGGCCACCAGCATTGCGCTGCTCATCGGCTCACTGTTGCAGCAAAAGCGTTTGGCGCCGGAATTTCTTTTTGTGGCCCTGTCCCTGATCACCATGGGGATTTTGGAAGGTTTCCTGGCCGTACATGACGATGGTGCCGATTTCATCTGGTTGCACAGCATCTCAACCTTCCTGGGCGGGCTGCTGATGGCCATGGTGTGGTTGCCCAGGAAACTTGCGTCTCAACCGCAAGAAACAACCGCCATGATCGGGATCGCGGCCATAGCGCTGTTGATTGCAACGCTGTCTTTTATGTTGCCCGATATGCGGGCGGTTATGGGAGAGCAGGACCGACTGAGCGTGATCTCGATTGTGCTCAACTCCGTTGGCGGCGTTGGGTTCCTGGCCGCGGCGCTGTATTTTGTGTTGAAAGGCCGAGACGACCGGATACGGCAGCGCATTGTCTTTGCGTCGTTTTGTTTTTTGTTCGGCACCGCCGACATCATGTTTGAGTTTTCCGATCTATGGGATGCGGCTTGGTGGTTGTGGCATGTCTTGCGGTTGGTCGCTTACGCTATCGTATTGCATTTCTTTTTTACGATGTTTGCCCGGGGGCAGGCGGAACTGAGCCAACTCAACCAGAACCTCGAAGCGCGCGTGGCGGAGCGGACAAAAGATCTGAACGCGGAGATCCTTGAACGGCGCGTGCTGCAAGAACAATATCGCAAAAGTGAAGAACGTACCCGCATGATCGTCAATTCCGCGGTCGACGGGATCATCACCATCGATAGCCGGGGAACCGTCAGAACCTTCAACCATGGCGCGGAGAAAATTTTCGGCTATTCCGTGTTCGATGTCGTGGGGCAAAACGTCTCCATGCTGATGCCACGCGATGTCGCGGATCATCATGACGAATATATACAGAACTATATCCGAACCGGTGATGCCAAGGTTATTGGCGCCGGACGGGAGGTCGTTGGACGGGGTAAGGACGGCAAGACATTCTTGATGGAACTGTCGGTGAGTGAATTTCATGACGGCGAAGAAACCACGTTCGTCGGCATCGTGCGTGACATCACGGAGCGCAAGGAAACCGAATACCGGCTGAACCGCGCCTTGTCTGAATTGAAGAAATCCGAGGAGAAGACCCATCTAAGCGAACAGCGTTTGCGCAGCATTCTGGAAAGCAGCGCATCGGGTATCATTGTCGCCAAACGATCCAATTTTCACCCGCTGTTCGCCAATCAGCGTTTGCTGGACATGTTCGGCGCGCGCGACCTCGACGAATTCTTCGCTTACGGTCTGAACAACACTTTCGCCAATGCCGAGGATTTCGCCAAGGTTATCGGTATATTCAAAAATTTAAACGGTGCGGTGCAGCTGAGCTTTGAACGCATTCGCCTGGACGGCACGCATTTTTGGACCATGCAGGACCTGAGCACCATCACGTTCGAAGGCGAGGCCTGTATCATTGTATGGGTCTATGACGTGACAGAACAGAAACAGGCCGAAGAAAGCCTCATCGAAGCGGAACGCATGGCGTCTCTGGGTGGATTGGTGGCGGGTGTCGCCCATGAAGTGAATACACCGCTCGGCGTGGGTGTGACGGCGGCGACGCACCTGAAGGAACGTGCCGTCATGTTGGACAAACGGATCAACCGGGGTGAGTTGCGCAAATCCGACTTGATGGAGTTTATCGAAACTGCGATTTCTTCCACGGAGATTGTCGCTGCCAACCTGTCGCGCGCGTCCGATTTGATCCGCAGCTTTAAGCAAGTCGCCGTCGATCAATCCAGCGAAGAGCACCGCACCATCAATTTGTTGGGGTATGTGCGCGAAGTTCTTGCCAGCCTGCACCCGCAGCTCAAAAACACGAACCATGATATCCAAGTGACCGGTGACGAAGATATTTCCGTCACCACCCAACCGGGTGCGGTGTCTCAGGTGATCACAAATCTGGTGATGAATTCCCTGATCCATGCATACGAAGAAGGTCAAGTCGGTTCCATCTGCATCGATGTCACGCAGCAAGGCCAAAACGTGATTTTGCAATATACCGATGACGGCAAAGGTATGGGCGCAGACGTACGCGCCAACATTTTCGAGCCCTTCTTCACCACCAGACGCGGTTCCGGCGGCAGCGGGTTGGGTATGCACATTCTGTTCAATCAGGTGACGCAAACGCTTTCGGGAACCGTGACGTGTGACAGCACGCCAGGCCAAGGCACGGCATTCACCATCACCATTCCCCGCAAAGCAGGAGAAGAACAATGAACGGGCTACCCTTGCGCAAAGACGATCTTGTGTTTGCCGACGGCGGCGGTGCGGACGTCAAGCAGGTGAAGATGGAAAAGTGGAAAGTCATCATCGTTGATGATGATGAGTCCGTGCATGACGTCACCGCGCTGGCTTTGGGCGATTTTCAATTCGACGGCAAAGGGTTGGAATTTCTGTCGGCCTATTCGGGTTTGAGCGCCCAACAGTTGATCGAGGACAACCCGGATGTGGCGGTGATCTTACTGGACGTGGTGATGGAAACCGACCACGCCGGTTTGGAGCTCGCGCGCTACATCCGTGAAGACCTGAACAACCGTACGGCGCGCATCGTGCTGCGCACGGGTCAACCCGGTCAAGCGCCCGAACGTCAAGTGATCACGGATTACGACATCAACGATTACAAGGAAAAGACCGAACTGACGTCGCAAAAGCTATTTACGTTGATGTATGCGGCGTTGCGTTCATTTCGCGACATCATGACCTTGGAGGCGAACAAAAAAGGCCTGGAAAAAGTTATCGACGCATCTTCGCATATCTTCGAGTTGCAAAACATACAGCAGTTCACCGGCGGCGTCTTGCAGCAGATCACCTCGTTGTTGAATTTGGACGATCCCGCCGCCTACATGCAGGCCGACGCCATAGCCGCGACGCACGAAGGCGAAGACCTGACCGTTCTGGCCGGGATCGGCAATTTCGAAAAATTCGTCGGCAAGAACGTCATGCGGCACATGGATGTGGAAACGGTCAAAGAGCTCCTTGAAGCGGTGCAGCACCAACAGAACCTCTATCGGGATGGCCGCTTTACGGGTTTTTTCAAAACCTCTCACGGGTCGAAAAACCTGATCCACTTCAGCGGTCTGGGACATTTGAGCGATCTGGACCACAACCTGTTGGAGGTGTTCGCCAAGAACGTCGGCGTGGCGTTCGAAAACATCGAACTGCACCAGGACATCGAGGAAACCCAACGCGAAATCCTCTATTTGCTGGGCGAGGCGGTGGAGACCCGTTCCAAGGAAACCGGCAACCACGTCAAACGCGTGGCGGAAATCAGTAAATTATTGGCCTTGGACTATGGGCTGGATGCGGAAGAAGCCGAAGTTATCCGCTTGGCGTCCCCCATGCACGATGTTGGCAAGATCGGCATTCCCGATCACATCCTCAACAAACCCGGCAAGCTCACGGACGCGGAATGGCAGGTCATGAAAACCCACGCCATGCTGGGTTACGACATGCTCAAGAATTCCAAGCGCCGGATCTTGCGCGCGGGCGCGGTGATCGCCCGGGACCACCATGAAAAGTGGAGCGGCGAAGGCTATCCCGATGGCCGCAAGGGCGAGGAAATCCACATCTATGGCCGCATCGCCGCCGTGGCGGACGTGTTCGACGCCTTAGGTGCGGACCGGTGCTACAAAAAAGCCTGGCCGATGGAAAAAATTCTCGACCTGTTCCACAAGGAACGCGGCTGCCACTTCGAGCCGCGTCTAGTGGATGGCCTTATGGCGAACATGGATAAGGTCAAGGCGATCACCGATCACTTCGCGGATTGATCCCGGCGTGCTACATTGCCCTCAATCATAAACCTCGATTAAAGGGCAAGACATGCGCTGGACCGACGTACACGACATCGCCATCGAACTCGAAGACGCCCACCCCGATGTGGACATCATGCACGTGCGTTTCACGGATTTGTGGAAATGGGTGCAAGAATTGCCCGGGTTTGACGACGACCCCGAAAAATCCAACGAAAAAATCCTCGAGGCCATCCAGATGGCCTGGCTTGAAGAGCGGGACTGACGGCTGAACCGCAGCCGGCAGCACAGCCCATGCCCAACGTTTCCCTTATCGATCTGGTCGCGCTGGTTTGGTTTTTGGCCGTGTGGAACGGCTACATGCTCTATGCCGACCGCATGAAAAAGGATGGCACGTCCTTGATGGCGGTGATGCGCAAACACCGCGCGGGCTGGATGCATCAGATGCTGCGCCGGGATATGCGCATGGTCGACACCACCATCATGAGCGCCCTGATGCGCAGCGTCGGGCTGTTTTCCTCGACCACACTTTTGATCTTGGCCGGCCTGCTGGCGATTTTGGGCGCCGTGGACAAGGTCCAGGCCCTAGCCCAGGACATCCCCTTCGTGGTCCAGGCCACCAAAGCGGAATGGGAAGTGAAGATCCTGGTGCTGATCCTGATCTTCATCTACGCGTTCTTCAAGCTGGCGTGGTCGCTGCGCCAGTTCAATTACTCCGTTATCCTGATCGGCGCGGCCCCGCCGCCCGCTGAGGCCGACACTGAACACGCGCGCAGGTTCGCTGACGGCGCGGCGGAAGTGATCGCCCTGGCGGTGTCCAACTTCAACCGCGGCATGCGGGCGTATTACTTCGGACTGGCGGCGCTGAGCTGGTTTTTGCATCCGGTGTTGTTCGCGGCCTCCACGCTGTGGGTGGTGGCCGTGGTGTACCGCCGCGAATTCCGCTCCCAGACCATGAATTTCCTCGACCGGACTCCGGGAACGGGAGACGCCTGATGCAATTGGACCTGCCCGAAAGCGCGCGCGCCAAGCCGCCGAGCGAGACCCGCGTGGTGGTCGCCATGTCCGGCGGGGTGGACTCCTCCGTGACCGCAGCCTTGTTGAAAGAGGCCGGGTACGACGTGGTCGGCATCACCTTGCAGCTTTATGATCATGGTGTGGCGATCGACAAGCCCGGGACGTGTTGCGCCGGGCGCGACATCCACGATGCGCGGCGGGTGGCGGACTTGATCGGCATTCCCCATTACGTGCTGGATTTCGAACAGCGCTTCCGCGAAGAGGTGATGGAGACCTTCGCCGACACCTATCTCGCCGGCGAAACGCCGATCCCCTGCGTGCATTGCAACGACACCATCAAGTTCAAAGACCTGCTGGACAAAGCCAAGGATTTAGGCGCCGACGCGTTGGTCACCGGGCACTATGTGCGCCGGCTCGATGGGCCAAAAGGAAAAGGCGCGAATGAAGGGGGTGCGGCGGAACTGCATCGCGGCCAAGACCACAGCCGCGATCAAAGCTACTTCCTGTTTTCCACGCCCAAGGCCGCGCTGGACATGCTGTGGTTTCCGTTGGGCGCGTGCACCAAGGATGAAGCCCGCGCCGAAGCGGAACGTCTAGGCCTCGACATTGCCACCAAGCCCGACAGCCAGGACATCTGCTTCGTGCCCCAGGGCAAGTATCTGGACGTGGTCAACAAGCTGCGCCCCGGTGGGGCTGAACCGGGTGACATCGTGGATCGGGATGGAAATGTTCTGGGCCGCCACGATGGCGTGATCCAATACACGGTGGGCCAACGGCGCGGCCTCGGTATCTCCGGCCCCGAACCCATCTACGTGTTGGAAGTGGACGCTGAAAACAACCAAGTGGTGGTGGGCTCGAAAGTGGACCTGCTGCAGCACGCGCTGACCATTCGAAACGTCAATTGGTTGGGGGATGGGGATCAAATCCCCGACGGTGGGATTGAGTGCATGGTCAAGCTGCGGTCCCTCTCCAAAACCGTCGCGGCCCATGTGGACCCGCTCGGGGGCGGTCGCGCCGAAGTGCACTTGAAAGAACCCTTCGAGGCCGTCGCCCCCGGCCAGGCCTGCGTGTTCTACGGCGGGGAAGACAACGAACGCCTGCTCGGCGGCGGATGGATTGAGAAGGGTTAATTCTTCTTCTTTTTCTTCCCGTAATTTCTAATTTTTTCATACTCTTGATCGTTAGACACTTTCTCTATTAAGAGCCCAATCCATTTATCTGAATATGTGTAATCCTTATGAGCTTGGTGATATATGCAATATTGAAGATTGGTATTATCAGGATTTTTTGATTTTGAATCGGGTCTAGCTTTTAATAATTTCCATGCTTGTACGTGATTGTTGGACGTGAATTTTTTGCCTGTTTCTTGAACGATCTTACTGACGACCGCCTTGGGTTTGTATGGGTATAAAACATCTGCTGGTTTATGTTTTACCAATATATTGTGAATTTCCTTCCCCTCCACGCTATCTGGTGAGAGAAATTGAATATGCGACTGCCCTTTTGATGAGCTGGAAAGGGTGTAGTAAACCTTAAATTGATATTCAATATCGCTTAATTCTTCATTTGACAGGTTTTTGTCTAAATCCGAACTTAGAGCTTCTATGTGTTTGGGTATGTCAAATTGGCTAAGAGTTTCAATTTGCTCTAGATCCAGTTTAGAAAATTGCAGAGCTAGTGATAGTTCATTTTGGAGAGTAGTTTTTTCACCAAACAACTCTCTTAGGCATTTATCAAAATTGAGACAGCAAGCTTGAAAGAGGGAAAGCCACTTAGAGTCACTTCTTTTTAATAAACGGTGTTCAACGGTGTCCCTGATTGATTTCAGTGCTTTGAGATTGTTTTTTATTCCTTTTGAGAGCGGGCAATCAGGCCTTTCTATCATTGCGCCTAGTGCCAATGTTTGCCCATCCTTTTCAATGCTTATTTTTTTACGGGCATAAAACTCATGCAATAAATATGTCCAGGCAATATTGGCTAAAACTGCAAAGAGCTCAGTCTTGAACCATAAAGCTGGATTATTGAAAACGTGGACTGCTAGAATCATTGCTTCGCGAGCACGCACTAGCCTTTCATCATCATATAGATTGAGACCTGTTCTAGGATCGAATGCATTCTTTTTTCTGATAAAAAAATCAACTTTTTCGTTAGAACTTGGCTTGATCGTGTCGTCCTGCTTAACGCCTGTAATCCTAGCGCTATTAATTGTTGCCTTGCGGCCAATATTGATTAGCGCCTGAATATCTTGATTTCGCCAATTCTTTTTTAGGAGGGCCTTTACGATTGGTTTTTCTTCCTTCGTAAGGCCGCCATCCTTTTTCTTGATAGCCATTGCAATCTCGAGAGCGTCTGTATTTTTTTGCTACCATAGGAGGATGCGGTGGATGTGGCAATCTATACCAGAAATATGCCTAAGTTACTCCGCCACTTCCGCAGCGTCGCCGGCACCTTCGACGGTGTCGCGGTCCGGTTTGCGCGCGGGTTCCAAGTCCTGCGGGTCGCGGGGGCGGGCGGGGGTGGCGTGGCGTTCCGGTTGTTCCCCGGTGCGCTCCAGGGTTTCCAGCGCTTCGGTGGCTTCCTGCTGGCGCTGCCACATGGTGGCGTAAAGTCTGCCTTGTTCCAGAAGCTGGGCATGTGCGCCGCGTTCCATGACCTCACCCTGATCCAGAACCAGAATTTCATCGCTGTCGACAACAGTCGAAAGGCGGTGCGCAATCACCAGGGACGTGCGGCCCGACGCGACTTCACGCAGCGACGCCTGGATTTCCTTTTCCGTGTGGGTGTCGAGCGCCGAGGTGGCTTCGTCGAACAGCAAAATTTGCGGGGCCTTCAAAATCGTACGCGCGATGGCGACGCGCTGCTTTTCCCCGCCGGAAAGCTTCAAGCCGCGCTCACCGACAATGGTCTGATAGCCGTCCGGCAAACCTAAGATGAAGTCGTGGATTTTGGCGAGCTTCGCGGCCTCTTCGATCTCCGTGGGTGTGGCGTCCGGGCGGCCATAGGCGATGTTGTAGAAAATCGTGTCGTTGAACAGCACCGTGTCCTGGGGGACGATGCCGATGGCGTCGCGCAGCGTGCTTTGCTGCACGGTGCGGATGTCCTGGCCGTCGATGCTGATGGTTCCGCCGCCGATGTCGTAGAACCGGAACAGCAGGCGCGAAATGGTGGACTTGCCCGCGCCCGACGCGCCGACGATGGCGACGGACTTACCGGACGGTACGGTAAAGCTGACGTCCTTGAGCACCGGGCGGCGCGGATCGTAAGCGAAGGTGACGTTTTCGAACTTCACTTCGCCGCCTTGAACGTAGAGCGGTGGCGCGTCCGGGCCGTCCTGCACCTCTTCATTGGCATCCAGCAATTTGAACATGTCTTCCATGTCGGTGAGCGCATGCTTGATTTCGCGGTACGCGGAGCCCAAGAAATTCAAGGGCAGGTAAAGCTGCAACAGGTAGGTGTTCACCAGCACGAAGTCGCCGACCGTCAGCGTGCCGTTCGCCACGCCCCGCCCCGCCATGATCATCACGATGGTCACGCCCACGGCGATGATCGCGCCTTGGCCGGTGTTCAACAGCGCCAGGGAAGTCTTGGATTTGATCGCCGCGCTCTCGTAGCCCGCGAGGCCGGTGTCGAAGCGCTTCGCTTCGTGGTCTTCGTTGCCGAAATATTTGACGGTTTCGTAGTTGAGGAGCGAGTCGATGGCCTTGGTGTGGGCCACGGAATCGCTGTCGTTCATTTCGCGGCGAAAGCGCGTCCGCCAGTTGGTCAGCGCCACGGTCCACACCACGTAAGCCCCGATGGTGCCCAAGGTCGCCATGGCGAACGCGGGGCTCAAAAGCGTCCACAGCAGCACGCCCACCATGGCGATTTCGATGATGGTAGGCACGATGTTGAACAACAGCATGCGCAACAAGAACTCGATCCCACCGGAGCCCCGTTCGATGGCGCGGCTCAGGCCCCCGGTCTGACGTTCCAGATGGAAGCGGAGCGAAAGCTTGTGCAAATGCTCGAAGGTTTGTAACGCCACGCGGCGGATGGCGTGGTGGGTGACGTTGGCGAACAGCGCGACCTGCAATTCCTTGAACGCGAGCGCAATGATGCGCGCCGCGCCATAGGCGAGCAACAAGCCCACCGGCACGGCGGCGAGCCCGAGCGCTACGGTTGGTGTGCTCAACGCGCTCAGCGCATCCACTGCATGTTTGAGGATCACCGGCACCGTCACGGTCACGCCCTTGGCCGCGACCAGCAGCACCATGGCGATGATCACTCGCGCGCGCAGGTCCAACCGGTCCTGGGGCCACATGTAGGGCAACAGGGCGCGAATGGTCTGCCAGTCGTTGCGCCGGCCGGTGTGTTCTTCACGGGGGATACGGTTGGCCATGCCGCGCATGGGGCAGGATATCCTTGATGGCTGCTGTCTTTGTTATCTTTAGATAATAAGCAAGCCGGAGCCCATGCGCCAATGTTTGGGTGAGAATAATGACTTAGACCGCGCCGTTTTGGGCATGGAGGTCATCGTCGGCCAACAGCACGATGGCTTCGACGGCAAGGATCGCTTGTTCCACCTGACGATTGGGAACGGCGCGTTCGATCGGTTTATTTTCCGCCAGCGCTGCCTTGGCGATGCGGGCTTGGGTCAGGATCATGTTGAGACGCTCTTGCTGGCCCATGTGCGGCTCCATTGTCGTGTGTTTTTGTATTTTGTGTGGTTTTCGCGAATCGCCCCCACGATCACGCGCATCCCATATACGCCTATGATCGGCGCTTCGCCATAAGACGGACGGATTAGGGCTTATGTGAAAAGGTATTAGATGTGGAAAAGCCCCACCGCCGTGGGGCGGTGGGGCCTGTTTCAGAGCTTGGCGGGCCGGATTAGGCGGTGCGTTGGATCAGGTGATAGCCGAAGTCGGTTTCCACCACGTCGCTGGTCTCGCCGACCTCCATGGAAAACGCCGCATCTTCGAATTCCTTGACCATTTGGCCCTTGCCGAAGGTGCCGAGCGCGCCGCCGTCCGCACCCGACGGACAGTCGGAGTGTTCCTTGGCGAGGTCCGCGAAATCCGCGCCATCGTCGATTTCGGTCTTGAGCGCTTTGATTTGTTCTTGGGCTTCATCCTTGGACCGGGTCGCGGTGGATCGCATGGAGCCTTCATACATCAACAGAATGTGAGAGGCGGAAACGGTATCGGCCATGGGTGCTGTTCCTTTGAATTTTTAAAGTTGCGTCCAGGTATACACGGCTAAAGCCGGGTACTCAATTCCCTCATGGAAATGGCACTGAAAACGCAAACGTGGGCGCTTTGGCTAGAGCCGGATCGTCTTAATCTGAATCGCTTTAGTGATGCGGATTAAGACGTGAATCCGTCTCTCATCAAATGTTTAGAGGGCGATTCACGACTTAATCTTGTTCACAACGTGACCAAGATTAAGTCGATCGCGCTCTAACGGCAATCGCCCAGATTCTGGCCGTTTTCAGCATCCAGCAGGACATAATCCACCAGAACCCACTTATCGGGCATACCCCTGAATGGCACTTCGAAGCGTGTGAACGGTGTTTTGGGGTCGACGGTTGCGCCATAGGCCTCTTTCGCGCGGGCGGACAGATTGACCATGTCCGAGCCGCCTTGATCCACCGCCATGGTTACAAGCAGACATTTGCCGCTCGATTGACCATCCGACGCGCCGTGCGTTGGGATCAGGTGGGGAAACTTGGTGCTGACCATGCGCGCATCGTCCAGGAACAGAAGAAGATTGCCCGGCAGCGGGTTGGGGTACCAGTGCGCCAGGACCGATCCGCCCGTAAAATCGCGATCTTTCAGTTCTTGGGCAATTCGCTCATAGGGCATTTGCTGTTGGCATTTTTTGCAGAGGTACGGGTCGCTCACGGCCTTGGCGGCGAGGCTGCCTACCGACACCACCAGACCAGCCGCGGCGATCACGCCGTAGGCGATGCGGCGTTTGTCGTTTTTTTCTGATACCGGCAGGCGGGTGAAGGCCCATAGCGGTACAAGGATCAGGAAAAACA
The DNA here is from genome assembly GCA_028281525.1 of Magnetovibrio sp. Lineage (GTDB taxonomy): Bacteria > Pseudomonadota > Alphaproteobacteria > Rhodospirillales > Magnetovibrionaceae > Magnetovibrio. Next base: position 38,027 of record JANQJR010000015.1, on the reverse strand, counting down.
TGTAATTGGGGCGGAACTGGGTCGCGCCGCTCAGCACCATCACCGCCAACAGCGCGAAGACGCCCGCAAACGTGCGCCCCAGCAGCGTGCCCCAGACGTTTGCGCTGGGCGTCTTGAAGCCGCGCACCAGAATGGGGAACACGGCCAGGGCGATCAGCCAATATGGGGACAGGAACGCGAACGCGGCGCGCATCAGGTTCCATAAGCCCTTGCCGAGACCGGTGAGATACGATGTTTCCTCCTGGACTTGGAGCTTGTAGTTGACGGCGCTTTGCAACACCTCGCGCGCGTCCAACAGCCACAAGGCGTGGGGCAAAGCGATCAGTGCAGCGACCAAGACGCTGAGTGCCAATTTCGGCGTAAAGACCTTGGTGCGGATGTCCGCCACGCTTGCCGTGGCCGCCAGCAGCGCGGCCAAGAACAGAACGAAGGAATACTTGCTCATTACGCCTAAGCCCACCACGATGCCGAGCCCTAAGAAATCCCACGTCCGTCCACGATGTACGATGCGCCATACCGCCACCACGGCCAGGATTACGAACAGGGCGTTGAGCAGGCTGTGGCTATAGCTGAACATCGCGTGCCAACCGATGGGAAACATCAACACCGGCGACAAGCCCACCAGGGCCCAGTCCAGCGCCTTGCCGGGTCCCAGGATGAGGCGTGCCGCATGATACAGCGCGACATAGAGCCCACCCAGAACCGCCAGTTTGAACGCAAGCACCACTGCGGCGCTTTTACCGAAGATGTTGAAAAGCCCCATCAGCGCCCAGGTATAAAGCGGCGGGTTGGCGACATCATAGCCCCAGGCGAAGGCTTGCGCGTACAGAACCTGTTCCGCCTCGTCACCGCTGAGCCCGGAAAAGGCGAACACCCGCAGCCCCCAATAGAGGGTGACGGCACCGATAATCAGAGCATGCACGCGCACGGGTTGGCGCAGAAACGAGAGGAAGTGATCCATGTCGCAAAGCTTTCAAACAAATGGTGGGCATCCTAACACCCCGGACTCGCCCAAGACCACGGCAGAGTTGGCGGCGCGCCGTTTGCACAAAGAAGCACTGTGTTTTTGTGTTATAATTTGTAAGTTTCGTTGATCAAGGTGTAAATTACGCGTAAGTTTTAGGGGCTGATCAAGTTGGGAGGAGACTGGTCATCAGGTTCCTTCCATACCTATGCGTTTTGATCCGGAACGGGACCGGGTGCACGGTTGTCAGCCAAATGAGAATAGAAAAACAACCCGCGATCAGCGGGGTAGAATGTGCATGAACGGAAGCAAAAACACTCAGATTCTCTATGTCGGTTTTGCCATGATCCTATTGGGTATGGCGGCGATGGTCGGTGTGTTCCTGTTCCACATCAACACGATGGTCAAGAGCGACCAGATCAACGACGACTTGGTGGCGAAGAACCTCGCCGCTTACCAAATGCGTGAAGCTGCGGAAAAACGCACGTTCAGCTTATTTCGTGTGATTTCGCTGGAGGATTTTTTCGACCGGGATGCCGTACGCCAGGAACTGAATGAGTATGCGTTGGAGTTTTACAACGCGCAAAATCGCATCAAACAGGAAACTTTGAGCCCGGACGAAAAAGCAGCGTTCGATAACATCATGAAAACCGTTCGGGTGGCGCGTCCGACCATCGACGACGCCATGGACCAAGCGGTCGAAGATCAATGGAGTCCCGAAGTGCAGCGCAAGGTCGAACAGTCCTTGCGCGTGTTTGAAGGGGTGCACAGCGCCCTAAACGGGTTCGTCAATGTGGTCGAAGCCGAAACCAACCGTCAGCGGGCCGAATTGCAGAAATTGCGCGACCGCGAAATCGAAGTTATCCCCAGTCTGGGGTTGTTCCTGTTCAGCTTGTCGCTGGTCATCGGTGTGTTCGTCGTGCGGCGTGAGACAAACCGCACCGCCATGTTGGCGCAACGGGTGCATGAGCGCACCGAACAACTTAGCCAGCGCGAAACCCATTTCCGCTCCATCATCGAAACGGCGGCGGATGGGATCATCACCACCGATCACCGCGGCAACATCGAAAGTTTCAACCCGGCTTCGGAACGGATTTTTGGCTATCGCGTCGACGAAGTCATTGGGCGCAATGTGAAAATTCTTATGCCAACGCGCGACGCGGAACATCACGACAAGTACATGCAGCGCTATCTGCATGGGGCCGAACCGCAGATCATCAACGTTGGCCGCCAGTTGGTGGGCCAACGCAAGGACGGAACGCAATTTCCCATCTGGTTGGCGATCGATCGTATGCAAATGGGTGACGAGATCAAGTTTGTCGGTATCGTCAGCGACATCTCCGCCCAGAAAAAAGCCGAAGATGAAGCCCGTTTGTTGGCCGACGACAATGCGATCGTTGCGGCCATTTTGCGTTTGTCGCTTACGTCCGACGATTTGCAGCACATTTTGCAAATGGCGTTGGAACTGACCTTGGATCGCGAAAACTTAGGACTACAAGCCAAAGGGTGTATCTTCCTGACCGATCGGGAAAACGGCGAATTGGTCATGACCGCGAACAGCAATTTAACGGACCAGCTGGTTCAGACATGCGCGCGTATCCAACCCGACCATTGCCTGTGCGGTAAGGCTGCGGCGACCATGCAGCCTGTGGAAAAAAACTGCCTGGATCACGAACACACCGTGCGCTTGGACGAGATGCAGGACCATGGACACATTTGCGTGCCGATCAACTATGCCAATAACAATTTGGGCGTTTTGAACTTGTATCTTCCTCTTGGCCATGACGTAACGGCGCATGAGCGCCGACTGATTATCTCGGTTGCGGATGCTTTGGCCGGCGTTATCCATCGTCACAGCAAAGATAAGGAATTGCGTCAGGAAAAAGACCGCGCCCAGGCTGCGAACCGCACCAAGACCGAATTTCTGGCCAACATGTCCCATGAATTGCGCACGCCGCTCAATGCGATCATCGGCTACGCGGAAATGATGGAGAACGAGATATATGGTCCGGTCGGTGCGAAGAAGTACACAGACTACCTCCAGCATATTTCAGGCTCGGGGCGTCACCTGTACGATTTGATCAACGATCTTTTGGACATCTCCCGTATCGAGACCGACGAGTTTCCCCTGGATGAAGAGCATGCCGCCGTTGACGACTTGGTTCGCGATTGCCTCAGTACCGTGAACACCCGCGCACGGGAGGAAGGGACGGTGATCACTTACCAACCCAAGGGGGTGCTGCCCACCGTTTTTGTCGACAAGCGACGCATCAAACAAGTCCTGCTCAACGTCCTCAACAACGCCATCAAGTTCACGGATTGCGACGGCAAGATCGATATTGAAGCCGAATGCTCCTCCACTGAAGGCGTGGTCTTGCGGGTAAAGGATAACGGGATCGGCATACCCCAAGACCATTTGGAGGAAGTCTTCGACATGTTCCGCCAAGTCGATGGCTCACTTGCGCGCAAATACGATGGCGCGGGGTTGGGGCTGCCGCTAAGCCGCAAATTGATCGAAAAACATGGTGGTACACTGAGTTTGGCCAGCCAGCCTGGTCAAGGGACGACGGCCCTGATCACATTGCCTGGTGATCGAGTCATGCGGAATTAAGGTTGTCTGCTCTTTAAAATCGGTCTAACAATGGGATCGCATCAAATGGTATGTAAGGGGGCGCGCCATGCCGAATGTGTTGCCGCAACAACGCTTATTGCTTGAATTGATCGTGCAATCCGGCGACATCGCCGTGCCGGCCGAAGACAACGGCACGGTGCTCTACCGCACATTGAAAGAATGCGAAGCCTCTGGCTGGCTCAACATTAGACCGTTTGGCGCGGGGTTCGATAAAGCCAGCGTCACGGAACTGGGCCGCGCCGCCAGCAAACAACCATCGGCTTAATACTTCTTCTCCCCTCGACAACTGGGATTGTGGCTGGTTTAATGTCCCCGCTTTAGGACGTATGAAGGCGCCGTACACTTCCGGGGGGGAGCGTGCAAGTACTCAGACACACCACTGCGGCTCTGGCCATTGGCTTTGCGGCCATCTTGGCTTGTATGCTGGGCAGCATTTTTATTGGTTTTCAGCATCTCGACCAAACGCGCGATGCGTGGCAACGTGACGCCTTGTTCCGTGAAAAGGTGCGTGCGTCTTTTTTGATGCGTGAAGCCATCCGGGAACGGTCGTTCCACCTGGCCTTCGCGGCGACCCTGGACGATTTCTTCGACCGTGACGAGCAACGTGAAACCTATAATGCCAAAGCGGTGAATTTTTTGCTGGCGCGCGACGCACTGGTGGAATTGCGTATGACGTCGCCGGAAAAAGCAGCCATGGATACGCTGATCGAACGGATCGTCCAATTGCGCCCAACCATTGACAACGCCATGTCCTTGGTGGTGGAGGGGGGCGACGAGCAGGAAGCGCTCAAACAAATGCGTATCGCCCTGAACGGTCAATCGGGCGTTATCGAGGAGCTCAACGCCTTCATTGACGTGGTTGAGGCCGAATCCGCGCGCGAGGCCAAGGCTGCGACCCGGGCGATATCGTCCACGCAACGCAACATGCTGATCTTAAGCGGTTGCGCCGTGGCGCTGGCGGCGATCATCGGATTGATGGTGACCATCCGTGAAGCGCGCAACTTGCGACGGCTGCGTCTCCATCGTGACGAATTGGCGCAATTGTCCACCACCGACGCCTTGACCTGTATCGCCAACCGGCGGCGCTTCGATGAATTCATGGATATGGAATGGGCGCGCGCCATACGATCCGGAAATACGCTGTCGCTGGTGTTGCTCGATATCGATCATTTCAAGAATTTCAACGACGCATATGGGCATGCGGCGGGGGACAATTGCTTGGCGGCGGTATCGAAAGCGATGTGCGGAGTGATCGTGCGTTCGACCGACCTGTTGGCGCGCTACGGTGGGGAGGAATTCGCCTGCATTTTGCCCGAAACCACCCGGGAACACGCCCATACCATCGCGGAAAAATTGCGCGAAGCCGTTACGATGGTCAACATCCCCCATGCGCACTCCAGCGCGGCAGGTCATGTCACCATCAGTGTCGGTGTTGGCTCCATCACCCCGAAGCCGGGTGATGAAATGGCGGCGTTGTTCGAGCAAACGGATGGCAATCTTTATTCCGCCAAGGAACAAGGCCGCAACCGCGTCGTCAGTTGATGCTCAATGGCCGTCCATTTCGATGTTCAGCACGATGCCGCACTGCTTGCAGTGTACGGCGTTCGGGCCATGACGAGAAAATAACCGATGGTGATCACGTGGAATATGAGCAAACCGAACCGGAAGCAACTTGCGGCAGGATTATTGCCGGTATAGAGGTGTTTGAGGTGATCGTGTAGCGCGATTGCAAAGCGCGATATCATTCGGTCCCTCCCCCGCCAAATGATCTTTTGAGTCTGGATGCCTTCCAAACTGTTGGAAAGTACATCACATATGAAGTAAAACGAATATACGCACCCAATCAACCCGGTTGGGTTTTGGAACGGGGGAGGAATCCGTTAAGGGTAGGCCTCGGTACCCGCGCTCGATCCGGTGGGGGCGCCCCCTTGAGCTACGGAAGTGGAAAATGAAAAAAATAAGTGTTTTCAGTGTATTGACAGGGTCGGCTTTGTTCATTGCCGGTGTTTTTTCTGGTGCTGGCGCCGCCCAGGCCGCCAGTGAGGTCAGCTACAAGCAAGATATTCAGCCCATCTTTAACGATTACTGCGTGGCGTGCCATCTGCCGGGCGGCAGCGGTTATGAGGCCAGCGGGCTGGATTTGAGCAATTATGCGGGTGTCATAAAGGGCACCAAGCACGGCCCCATCATCTCTAAGGGCGATCCCTTGACCAGCAATTTGATGGCGATTTTGGAGGGACGGACCGACTCCTCCATCCGCATGCCGCATTCCGATCGCCGGGACATGAACCAGGAAGACCGGCGTATCCTGCGCGCCTGGATCGTCGAGGGTGCGACCAAGGAAGGCTATGCCGGCAAACCCGCATCCGTAATCCAAGAATTGTGCATGGACTGCCATATTCCCGGCGGCAGTGGCTATGAAGCCAGCGGCCTTGACATGAGCAGCTATGAAACCTTGATGAAGGGTACCAGCCACGGTCCTATCGTGGTGCCTGGCGATCCGGTGACCTCGAATCTCATGGTGTTGGTTGAAGGCCGCGCCATGGGTGGGTTGAGGATGCCGCACAACGAGCGCGGCGCACCGACCCCGATGGACCGCAAGGCCTTGCGCAAATGGATTCTTGAGGGCGCGCCGGACAACTAAGCGGCGCTAAAATTTCTCGATCATCTTTGATGTTGGTGCTTGCGTGCGGATGCTGAAAGCGTCTGCCGCGCAACACCAGTGCGGTCTGTATGACCGGTCCACTTCACCGCTTTCAGGGCGTGCTCTTGCGCTTGTTTTGCGGATCCGTCTTGCCTTCCAACTTGCCGAGGAAAAGATCGGACGCGTTGCGGGGGACCAAGCCCGTGACGCATTCCTTCTCGCAGCCGCCACCCAAAACCTCGGAAAGCGCGCAAAATTAATCCCAATGCCACAACCCCACTCGGCAAGCTGACCGGAGTGGGACAAAACCCAATCTGAAATTTGGTTGTAGAGTGAAAGTCACGGCCATGACTGGCGGGTTTTTCAGCGGAATCAACCGGATACAGACTTTCTGGTTCATGTGTGATAATACGAGGAGGATTGTTATCGAGCCAATCGTAAAAAATGTCAGCAGATCATAAATGAGGCGTTTGTGAGAGGGATACAAATGATAAGGCGTAGAAATCTCTATGTAATGTTTTTTTTGGGGTTATCGACGTTTGTTATAGGTGGAATTACGGGGGTGATCATCTTTCATAGGCACATTCCTGATGAGCTGATCGACTATCGTGACAGAGTGATGGCTGCACGTTCTATCAAAGCCCACATCGAAAACCACTTTCCATTCATGCGGCCTAGCCTCAAAGAAGATATGGATGTCGCAAGTCTATTGACCCTGTCGGACGAAGCATCTGCTCGTGCCCGTCGATCAAAATTGATTTCCTATATTTGGAGTGGTCAAACGAACGACCTCCCCAAAACACTTCCTGCGAAAAAGAAGGAATTTCCGCTCACAGACGAGGGTTGGATGGCTCACGCTCATAAGGCCTCTGCTTTGCGGCATGAACAGGAATTCGGCATTACAACCAATTCGATCCTGTATTCACCTGAGAAGCCGAGACCCTGCGCTGTCATCTACCACGCGGGCCATAAAGGAGATGCATTTTCTTGGGAAAAATTGTTTTCGTACGTTTTAAAAAGCCGGTGTCATCTGATCACGATGTTTATGCCATTTGAGTCTCCATTCGATGGCAATAAAATCTCAACGCACAAATACGGAACCATTGTTGTTAACCACTTTACGCTCAGCTTATTGAAAACCGATACCTACACACCTATGAAGCTGTTTGCTCAGCCCATTATAGAAGTTGTGAATGAGTTGGACAGGATGGGGATCGATGAAATCGACATGGTTGGATTTTCTGGCGGCGGGTGGTCTACAACTTTGGCAGCAGCACTTGAGCCGAGAATACGCCAATCAATATCCATTGCCGGTTCCATGCCTGCATTTATCTTAACAAACACAAAATATTCACCACAAACCATTCTGGACTTCGAGCAGACTGACGGAGATCTATACAACATTGCCAACTTTATAGAACTATACACGCTTGGCGCCATGGGTAATGGACGTTCGCAAACACATATACTTCTTTACCGAGGTGGGGTGTTTGTTGGTCGTTACGGCTTTTTGTATGGAGATGTCATTCAGGACTTTTTAGAAAGCTGCCAAGAATGTGGGGGTGAATTTTCCATCAAGCTCTACACTGATGCATCGGAACACGATTTTTCGAAGCAAGCTGAAGATATGGCGATAGAAACATTAAAGGAGCACATTCAGAGGTAGGCCTGCATGCTTTTTCATGGCGAGCTCCGGTAGGAAGCCAATCTGCTCATTTTCGTCTTCTATTGAGGGGTTAGCGGTCGTTTCTTCGGATTGCGAGTGCTTTGCCTCTGATGGCGCGACGGTCAAGAGTTTCAAGAAGCCTGCTAACAGGAAGAAATTACACTCCGCTCACCACTAAGCGGCGGGCAAAGATGTGCTAGGGTTTCTTTAGGAAGATCACTGTGGCATAAGACCGCTCTACAGCTTCTTCAAAGCTCATTGCCACGACCTTGTCCATGACGAGCCGTTCACAGATTGTCTGTCTGAGTTTGCGCTCAACTTCTTGAGCGTCACGCGTCTTGGCCGTGTCACGAGATTGGCGGACACGCTCACCATGGTGCTTGCTCAACCGCCGGAAGGAAGAAGGGCTGCGCTTGTCGGCGGTCATGAGAACCTCCGATGACTGAGGAGCCTCCACAAAAGTCCCCACACTCAGGATTTCAGCTTTCTATGCCGGAGTCCTCAGATCACTCCCACTCAATGGTGCCGGGCGGTTTCGAGGTGATGTCGTAGGTTACGCGGTTGATGCCCTTGACCTCGTTGATGATGCGGTTGGACACGCGGGCGAGAAATTCCATATCGAAGTGATAGAAGTCCGCGGTCATGCCGTCGGTCGAGGTGACGGCGCGCAACGCACAGACATAGTCATAGGTGCGCGCATCGCCCATGACGCCGACGGTTTGCACCGGTAGCAGCACGGCGAAGGCCTGCCAGATGGCGTCGTATAGTCCGGCGTTGCGGATTTCCTCCAGGTAGACCGCGTCGGCGTTGCGCAAAATCTCCAGCTTTTCCCGGGTGATACCGCCGGGCAGGCGGATCGCCAGTCCCGGGCCCGGGAACGGATGGCGGCCGACGAAGGTTTCCGGCAGCCCAAGTTCTCGGCCCAATGCGCGCACTTCATCCTTGAACAGTTCGCGCAGCGGTTCCACCAGTTTCATGTTCATGCGTTCCGGCAGACCGCCGACGTTGTGGTGGGATTTGATGGTGACGGAAGGACCGCCGGTGAACGACACGCTTTCGATCACGTCCGGATAGAGCGTGCCTTGGGCCAGGAAGTCCGCGCCGCCAATGTTGCCCGCTTCCTCCTCGAACACGTCGATGAAGGTCGCGCCGATGATCTTGCGTTTCTTCTCCGGATCCGTTTCGCCTTCCAGCTTGCCGAGGAAAAGATCGGACGCATCGCGGTGGACCAGCCGGATGTTGTAGTGGTCGCGGAACAGGGTCACGACCTCTTCGGCCTCGCCCTTGCGCATCAAGCCGGTGTCGACGAACACGCAGGTGAGCTGTTCCCCGATCGCTTCGTGCAGCAGCACCGCGACGACGGAACTGTCCACCCCGCCGGACAGTCCGCAAATCACCTGGCCGTCGCCGACCTGTTCGCGCACCTTGGCGATTTCCTCTTCGCGGAACTTGCCCATGGTCCAATCGCCGGAACAGCCGCAGACCTTATGTGTGAAGTTTTCGATCAGTTTCGCACCGTGGGGGGTGTGCACCACTTCGGGGTGAAACTGCACGCCATAGAAATGCTTTTCGTCGTTGGCGATGGCGGCGAACGGCGCGCCGTCGGTCTTGGCTACGGCGCGAAAGCCGTCCGGCAACGCGGTGACCTTGTCACCGTGGCTCATCCACACCTGTTCCTTTGCGCCCACGTCCCACACGCCGTGAAACAGATCGCAGTCCTCCACCACGTCCACATAGGCGCGGCCGAATTCGCGGTGATCGCTTTCTTCCACGCTGCCGCCCAACTGCGCGCACATGGTCTGTTCGCCGTAACAGATTCCGAAGATCGGCAAGCCCATCTCGAACAGGCCGTTCGGTGCGCGCGGCGTGTCGATGCCGGTCACGCTGGCGGGGCCGCCCGACAGGATCACGCCTTTGGGGTTGAAGTCCTTGATGCTCTCAGTTGTCACGGCGTTGAATGGGTGGATTTCGGAATAGACCCCGCTTTCACGCACGCGCCGTGCGATCAACTGGGTGACTTGGGATCCGAAATCGATGATGAGAATGCGCTCATGCATAGGGCTTAAGTCCGCGGCTCTGAGTGGTCGAATGAGAAGCCCGGACATTAGCCCAGGCCCGCACGATTCGCTAGGGGATTCGCTGGCATTGGGCTGATTACATGGCGTTCAGGTAGGGTTTTGGCGCGGCCAAAGTTCCTACCACATCCAGATGGGCGGCTCGGAGCGTACGGTATAAGTGCTTAAATCGATGTCAGAAATATTCCGGAAACCACAAGCGCGACTCGGACTGTCACAATGGCGTCAGATCAAAAACGAACGCTGAGCGATGCTCGCTATTCAATTTAAGGAGAAGTTCCATGAAAACGCTCAATTTGACATATGATGGCGCCATCGCACTGGACGCATCCTCATCACAATCCGTTCTGTCTCATCTGCGTATGGGGCAGTGGCTGAAGACACTCAAGTTATGGCGTGAGCGCAGCCGTCAACGCCGGATGCTTTCAAGGCTCGACGCCGATCAACTCGACGATATCGGTCTTTCGCCCGAAGATGTCCAACGCGAGGTCTCCAAACCGTTTTGGGCATAGAGGCATCACGCGTTCACCACGCTTAGCACCAGTTGGTGGATAACGTTATCCGGATCGTCGTAGACCAGCTTGGCGGTGATGACCAAGGAGACGGAGACCAATAATGGTTTGATCACCCGGGTGCCGTGCTTGATTGCCGTCTTGGCCCCCAGACGCGCGCCCAGCAGTTGGCCCGCTGCCATCACCAGGGCGGGGACCCACAGCACGTAGCCCGCGAAGGCGAAGAACAGAAACGAAGAGAAGTTGGAGGTGAAGTTTACCACCTTGGTGTGCGCGGTGGCCTTGAGCATGTTGAACCCTAGGACCGAAACGAACGCCAGCGCCCACAGGCTCCCCGTGCCGGGACCGAAGAAACCATCGTAAAACCCCAGCGACAGCCCGAAGATCATATAAAACGGAAATTTTTCCAGATAGTGGTGGCGGTCGACCTCTCCGATTTTGGGACCGAACAGAAAATACAGCGCCGCGCCGATCAACAGGAACGGGATGATCTGGGTGAGAACGTCGCTGGCCAGATACTGCACCAGCAACGTGCCGCTGGCCGAGCCGGTGAAAGTGAAAAAGATCGCCCATTTCATATCGCGCAAATTTACGTGACCTTGCCGGGCATAGGTCAGTGTCGCAGTGAAGGAGCCGAACATGGCTTGCGCCTTGTTGGTGGCGAGCGCCTGGACCGGGGTCATGCCGGTCGCCAGCAGGGCGGGCACGGAGATCAGGCCCCCGCCGCCCGCAATGGAATCGACGAAGCCGCCCAACAGGCCGGCCAGAAACAGCCAGCCCAGAATCTCATAGGTTAAGGTTTCCATGTTTGCCCAACCAGACGTTTAGCCCGAAGCATAGTCGGCGTTGGGTGAAGATGTATATAGACCAATAGGCTAGGGCGTCTTTTAAGGGCCGGGTTTCTTAAACGCCTTGCGGGCTTTGTCCGCTTTTACACGGAATGTGCAGCCTTCGGCGTGATCGTTGATCAGTCCCATGGCTTGCATGAAGGCGTAGACGGTGGTCGGCCCGACGAATTTCCAGCCGCGTTTTTTCAGTTCCTTGGAAAGTGCAATGGATTCGGCCGAAGTCGATACGCTCTGAGGTTCGGCGAGAGTTTCCGGATCAGGCTCATAGCGCCAGATGAATACGGCGAGCGAGCCCTCCTGCTCAACCAATTCCCGGGCGCGTTGGGCATTGTTAATGACGGCTTCGATCTTGCCGCGATGGCGCACGATCCCGGTGTCATCGAGTAGGCGTTCCACGTCGCGTTCGGTGAAACGCGCGACTGTGTTGAAATCGAAATTCTCAAAGGCTTTGCGGAAATTGTCCCGTTTGGCGAGGATAGTGCGCCAACTGAGGCCGGACTGAAAACTTTCCAGGCACAACTTTTCGAACAGTCTTCGGTCGTCGCTGACCGGGTATCCCCATTCATTGTCGTGGTAATCGAGAAACTCCGGCGCGGCGTCGCACCAGCGACATCGCGCCTTTCCATCGGGACCTTTGATGGTTTTGCTCATAGGTGGCGTCCTTAAGCCAGCAGGAAGGAAAGACGCTCGTCAGTTTTGGCGGGAGAGATTTCCAGTATTTCCGCCGTAACCACGCCTTCGGCGACGAAGGGGTCTGCGTCCACTCTGTCTTGAAGCTCGGCCCGGGTGACGCCGTGGGCTATGACGGCGCCCCCCAGTTTCGGCTGTAGGCTGCCGCTCACCAGGAACACGCCGTCATCGAAGCCTCGTTTGATCCAGACGTTGTGCCCGTCCATGAACGCGCCCGCTTGTGCCTTGTTGTCGGCAAATCTCAGAAAAACGATAAACATTTTGGGTCTCCCCGGTTTTAAGTTCCGGCTTTCTGGGTCGTCTCTGTGAGCCAATCGCGCATGCGCTTGACTTCCCGCTTGATGAATTTTTCGTCGTGAAATGCGCTTGCCAAGGTCGCCACGCCTTGGCTTTGGACCAGCAGATGCATGGCCAGGGCGTCGGCATCCCTTTGCAGGCCCAGATTTGCGAATTGTCTGCGCAGCCATTTGCGAAAGAGGGTAAACAAAGCGTTTGCCTCGGGTTGCGCAGGGTGGTCGACCTTCGCCAGCTCCGAACACAGCGTGCCGACCGGACAGCCGAATGTCTTAATCTTGGCTGAGTTCATAATCAGGATGTTGATGAAACTCTGGATGCGGTCCTGAGGATTTGCCCCTTCGCGTTCCCATCGCTCCAGCAAGACTTTGGTTCTGGAAAGCCGCCGTTCGATCACGGCGCTCAGAATGTCGTCCTTGGTTTTGAAGTGGTAATAGAAATTGCCACGAGATATTTCCACCGCCTCGGCAATGTGCGCAAACGATGTGTATTCGAAGCCCTGCTCGTAAAACAGCTTGTCGGCGGCTTCGACGATGCGTTCGCGGGTGTTGTTGTCACTCACCACAATAGCGCGTCCTGTTGGTGAATTCGATTAGGACAGATGTCCAATTCACTCACATTAGGACAATTGACCAAATTCGTCAAATGCGCATGCAAAACGCCCGGAAGTCATCAACTGGCTTCCGGGCGTTTCTGGTGCCGTTGTGTGTGGACGCGTTATTCTGCCGCTTCGGTTTTGTGTCCCGTCTTCTGGTATATCTCGCCGCCGGCCTCAATGAACTTCTCGCTCATTTCGTCCATGCCCTGGGCGGCCACGTCCTTGAGTTCGTGTGAAATCTTCATGGAGCAGAACTTCGGCCCGCACATGGAACAGAAGTGCGATTGCTTCGCCCCTTCGGCGGGCAAGGTTTCGTCGTGGTACTGCATCGCCGTGTCGGGATCGAGGCCGAGGTGGAACTGGTCCTTCCAGCGGAATTCGAACCGCGCGCGGCTGATGGCGTCATCGCGAAGGGCGGCGCCGGGATGCCCTTTGGCTAGGTCGGCGGCGTGGGCGGCGAGCTTGTAGGTGATCACACCGACTTTGACGTCATCACGGTTGGGGAGCCCCAAATGTTCCTTAGGCGTGACGTAGCACAGCATCGCGCAGCCGTACCAGCCGATCATCGCCGCGCCGATGGCCGACGTGATGTGGTCGTACCCCGGTGCGATGTCGGTGACCAGCGGGCCCAACGTATAGAACGGGGCCTCGCCGCAGACCTCCAATTGCTTGTCCATGTTTTCTTTGATCTTGTGCATCGCCACGTGGCCTGGGCCTTCGATGAAGCACTGCACGTCCTTGGCGAAGCAGATTTTTTGCAACTCGCCCAAGGTTTCCAGTTCGGCAAACTGTGCGGCGTCGTTAGCGTCTGCAGTTGATCCCGGGCGCAAGCCGTCGCCCAGACTCAGGCCCACATCGTACTGGGCGCAGATGTCGCAGATCTCTTCGAAGTGATCATAGAGGAAGCTTTCCTTGTGGTACGTCAGGCACCACTTCGCCATGATCGAGCCGCCGCGCGACACGATGCCGGTGGTGCGGTTGGCGGACAGCGGAATGTGCGCCAGACGCACGCCCGCGTGGATGGTCCAGTAATCCACGCCTTGCTCAGCCTGCTCGATCAAGGTGTCTCTGAACATCTCCCACGTCAGGTCCTCGGCCACGCCGTTCGCCTTTTCCAGGGCCTGATAGATCGGCACGGTGCCGATGGGTACGGGCGAATTGCGGATGATCCATTCGCGGATGTTGTGGATGTCGTTGCCGGTGGACAGGTCCATCACCGTGTCCGCACCCCAGCGTGCCGCCCACACCATCTTGTCCACCTCTTCCGCGACCGATGAGGTTACGGCGGAATTGCCGATGTTGGCGTTGATTTTGGTAAGGAAATTGCGCCCCAGGATCATGGGCTCGCTTTCCGGGTGGTTGATGTTGGCGGGCAGCACCGCGCGTCCGCGTGCGACCTCGTCACGCACGAATTCGGGCGTGACCAGATCGGGAATGGAGGCACCGAAATCTTCGCCGTCGCGTTCTTGATCGGCTGCAGCCATACGACCCTCATTTTCGCGAATGGCGACGTATTCCATTTCCGGTGTCACGATGCCGCGCTTGGCATAGGCCAGTTGGGATACGTTTGCGCCGCTCTTGGCACGGAGTGGGCGGTGATTCACCGCCGGGCATTCCGGCACGGAGGCATTGCTGCCATTGTCTTCCGGTTTGACTTCGCGCCCGTCATAAGATTCCGCGTCGCCGCGCGCTTCGATCCAGGCCTGGCGCAGTTTGGGCAGGCCTTTTTCGATGTCGATCTCAACGTCGGGGTCGGAGTAGGGACCGGACGCATCGTAGACCGTCACCGGGGCTTCACCGCTGCTGGGTTCCAACGGGATGCGGCGCATGGCGACCTTCAGACCGCCCGTTGTTTCCACATAGTGCTTTTCAGAACCCTGGATCGGGCCCGTGGTGATGGCGATGGATGACGTGTCGACTTTTGCGTCCATGAGAACGGCTCCTCAAATTGGGGATACCGGATGGGACGCGGATTTTGGGAAAATCGGCTCCGTCCCTCCGCCGGTGTCAACCGGATCAGGTTCAAAGGGTGCTTCTCAGGCCAAATGGGCGGCCGCCCCTCGGATGCGATGAATCTGAATGGCCTGGGCCGAAAGGTCAAGCTTTGTGTGATGAGAAAAAAGACCGGACTTCCAAGGAAGTCCGGCCCGGGTGGTGGGAGTGGTTGAAAACAGGAATCCTCAAGGGCAGGTCACGGTGGTGCCGGCTCCGTCCGTGTCCTTGCCGCAGACGGTCAAGTTCGAGCTCCCATCGTTGAGCTGGATCAAGTCGAGGTAACTGGTCGAGGATTTCAGGATCGTTCCGCTGGAGGCGGACGAAGCGAAATCCGTATTCACCTTTGCAATAAACGAAACGACGCTTGTTTTGTTGAACGTCGAACTGCTGGACTGGCCGGTCACCATCTTGCACATCGTTTTGTAGTTGTAAGAAGACCCGGAGGATGCTGGGTCCCAAAGCCCCATGATATTGTTTTTAATGTCCCCAAATAGAGTGTTTTGGCTGCGCGTAACGGCGTCCTTGAATTCGGCTTTCGCTAAAATCGGGGTGCCATTGGGCGTCAGGGAACATCCGGAAGCGCCGCCGGATAGTTTTTTGATGTTCCCGCTGTATTTCGCATTGAGTTGCTTCATGAGGCTGCCCGAGGTGCCGCCCGAAGCGTTGGCTGCGCCGCACACGACGAAAAAGACCTCATCCGGCGTGCTGGCGTGCGCAGACTTGAAATAGGTGGCGAAGTTGGCGTGCGTGACGCCGCCGGCATGGGTGGCGTTGCCATGGGCTACGACATAGACCGTGTCGAAGCTGTCCAGCGTGCTCGAGGTGCTGGTGATTTCGGCCACTGCTCCGGTGGTGTCCATATAAAACACGGCGTTGGAACCATATTTGAGCTTTGCCCATTCAGTATTCACGGCGGTTACGGGGTTGTCGCAAATATCTGGCATGATGAGGGTTGCGCTGGCCGCAAATCCCATTGCCGAATTGCCGATGGTGGAGGCGATCAAGAACGTTGCGCCGATCAACAAGCGCGCTCTTTTGGATATTTTTGCACACGCATGAATCATCTCTGGTCCTCCTCTGAGTGCATCGTTCTTTATGGACGCCGAAGACCGGGCGTTGTGAGGCGGTGCGTTCCCGTCAGGACGCTTAGATGGCGTGGGCTCATCCAAAAAAAGGCCGGACTTCGAAGGAAGTCCGGCCAAGTGAGCAGCCCCTAACGAAGGGAGGCCTTGCGGAAGGGAAATTTAGGTCAAACGATGTGGTGCATCACCAAAACCTGATCCAGGGCGGGGAGACAGCAAAACCCACCCGTGAAAAGGCTCTGTCGATCAGCCCCACCCTATCCATTTCGGGATCGGAGAAGACGTTTCACGGTACGAATGCGCCGGATCAACCGGGCCGTTTCGTAAAAGTCTGATCGCATGGCGATGTCCCCACATCATTTGACCTGAGAAAAGGTATACACATGCTCTGACTTAATTGCAAGTGATTATTAATTGCAAATTTTATAAATCTAAATTAGTTAGGTTTCATGTGTGATTGTGTTGCTATCCATGATAGTGTGCGCGGAAATTCGACATGTATGGAGCGTGCGATGTCCGAAACCGAAAAGTCTGAAGAAAAACCACAAAACGCCAAGAAAACCGGCAGTTCCTGGCGGCCTTGGATCATCCTCGGCGCGATTGGCGGGGGTGTGGTGATGGTGTTCTTTGCAGCCGTGATGTTCTCCATGGCGTCCAACATGGCGCGCATGACCGACGTCATTGTCGGTATGGGCGGCGATATGAAATCCATGGCGGGTGACATGCATTCCATGCACATCACCATGGTGGACCTCGACGAAAGCGTCGATCAAATGACCACGGAAATGAAACTCATCGAAGGACTGATGGCCGAAGACATGGACGCCATGCGGGTTTCCATACAGGCCATGACCGCCGACATTCGCAACATGTCGTTCCGCATCACCTCCATGAACGGCCAAATGGGCCAAATGACCTACGACATCCACCGCGGCCAGCGCGCGTTCACGTCACCGTGGGGATATGCGGAAAGCATGATGTCGCCGCAGTATTGAGGCTTAGGGACTGACCCTAACTTACCCGTTCCATCACACACACGTAGAACCCGTCTGTCCCGTGCCTGGCGGGGGTGAGGCGCAGATCCCGTGACGCCATCTCGGGGCAGGGGGCTTTCTTGAGGGCTTCGGCCCAGGCTTGCCGGATGGGTATGCGTTGGAAAACCGGGTGGGTTTTGAGGAATGCATCGATGCGGTCTTCGTTTTCTTCCTTGAGCAGTGAACACGTGGCGTAGATCAACCGTCCGCCCGGTACATCGGGCCCGGCTGGTTTGACCAGGACCGCGGCTTTGGCGAGCACCTGATCTTGCAGGATCATCAACTCATTCAGGCGTTCCGGCGTCAGACGTTTTTTCTGTTCCGGGTGCCGGCGCCAAGTGCCGGATCCGCTGCACGGCGCGTCCACCAGAACCCGGTCGTAAAGGCCGAAACTTTCCGTGCCGTCCAGCGTCACCCGTTCGATCTTGCCGGTCAGCTTTGCGCGTTTGAGGCGCTGGTCCATGCGGGCCAGACGTTTTGCGTCGATGTCCGCCGCCGCCAAGGCGCCGGTGGACGCGCCGTCTGTCAGTCCCATGCGGTCCGCAATCGCCAAGGTCTTGCCACCCGCGCCCGCACAGTAATCCAGCACGTCCATGTGCGCCTTCGCGCCGACCAAAAGGCTCAAGAGCTGGGAGCCTTCGTCCTGCACTTCGACGAAGCCTTTGCGAAAGGCCCCCGTGCGCCCGATGTCGGTGTGCGCTTCGAGCCTGAGGCCTAAGGGCGAGAGCGGTGTGGGGGTGGTTTTCACCCCGTCTTTCGCTAAAGCTTTTTGTGCCTGATCGCGCGACACCCGGCCCAAGGCCACGCGCAGGTCCATGGGCGCGGGCGTGTTTAAAGCTTGGGCTTCGTTCAAGAAGGTGTCGCCATAAACGGGCTTGAGCTTGTCCGCCAACCAGTCCGGCAGTTCGGTGCGCACGTGATCGGGTTGAGCCGGGTTGTCCAGGGATGTGCCGGATAGGCGGTCCGCAATCGCTTGCTCATCGTCCGTCAAAGGGGTGGGGCTGTGCTTGGCGCCGTCGAAATGCGTATCTTCGTCTTCGCCGTCGAGAACAACGGCCGCGAGCACCCGGTTGCGTGCCGACGTATCAGCGTTCACATTTTCCAAGTGCCAATCGAGCCGCATCAGGGATCGCAAAACCCCATAGACCCGCTCGCGAATGGCGCGGCGGTCCTTGGAACCGACGAAGCGTCTGGCTTGAAACCACGCGCGCACGATGTCGTCCGCCGGGCGGCGCTCATCAGCGATTTTGCCCAGCAGATAAATCGCGGCTTCGGTTCGGGCTGCTGGCGTCATGTTGGTCTCACGTTTGGCATCAATCCGACCCCGCCTCAAAAAACAAAAAGGGGGTGGGGGAGGCAAGGCCAAGGGCCGCCGCGCGAATGCGCGTAAGCCAAGCGGCCGGAGGTCGCGCCCGGCGTTTGAGGGGTTTACTTAGGGAGCTTTAGCTCCCAGACCTATAATTCGGCGCTTCGCGGGTGATGGTCACGTCGTGCACGTGGCTTTCGCGCAGACCCGCCCCGGTGATGCGGCGGAACACGGCACGTTCTTGCAATTCTCGGATCGTGCGCGCTCCGGTGTAACCCATCGACGCCTTTAAACCACCGACCATCTGGTGGATCACCGTGCCGACCGGGCCTTTGTAAGCGACGCGGCCTTCGATTCCCTCGGGGACGAGCTTTTGGTTGTCTTGCACGTCGCCTTGGAAATAACGGTCGGCTGAGCCCTTCGCCATCGCGCCCATGGAGCCCATGCCGCGATACGATTTGTAAGAGCGCCCCTGGTACAGGAACACTTCGCCCGGGCTTTCGTCGGTGCCCGCGAAAACGGAGCCCATCATCACGCAGCTTGCACCCGCGGCGATGGCCTTGGCGATGTCGCCGGAATATTTGATGCCACCGTCGGCGACCAGTGGAATGCCGTGCTTTTTGCACGCTTCAGCCGTTTCCATGATGGCGGAAAGTTGCGGCACGCCCACACCCGCGACCATACGGGTGGTGCAGATGGTGCCCGGCCCGATGCCGACTTTCACCACGTCCGCGCCCGCAGCAATCAACGCTTCGGCGGCTTCGGGCGTTGCGATGTTACCGGCCATGACCTGGACTTCGTTGGATTGGGTCTTGATCGCTTTGACCGCGTCGGCGACGCCCTTGGAATGGCCGTGCGCGGTGTCGATCACCAAAAGGTCCACACCCGCTTCGATCAGCGCTTCGGCGCGTTCGATACCGGCATCGCCCACGCCTGTGGCGGCGGCGGCGCGGAGCCGTCCCTGGTCGTCCTTGCAGGCATTGGGGTGGGATTGGTCTTTTTGGATGTCGTTGACGGTGATCAGGCCGATGCAACGCTCATTGTCGTCCGTGACCACCAGTTTTTCGATGCGGTGCTGGTGCAAAAGCTTCATGGCGTCTTCGCGCTCGACCCCGTGTTTGACGGTGACCACATTTTGGGTCATCAACTCGCCGACCTTTTGGGATGGGTCTTGGGCGAAACGCACGTCGCGGTTGGTGATGATGCCCACCAGTTTTTTGGAACTGTCTTCGACCACCGGAATGCCGGAAAAGCCGTGCTGATCTTTCAGCGCCATGACCTCGGCCAGGGTGGCTTGCGGGGAAATGGTGATGGGGTCGGCAACCATGCCGGCTTCGAACTTTTTGACCTTGCGCACTTCGGCGGCCTGCTCGCCCGGTTCCAGGTTTTTGTGGATCACGCCAATGCCGCCCCGCTGCGCCATGGTGATCGCCATCTGACTTTCCGTCACCGTATCCATGGCCGCGGACAGCAGGGGGATGCCCATTTCGATGGTTTTGGTGAGCTGGGTGCGGGTGTCCGTCTGTGCGGGCAAAACGTCGGATTCCGCCGGGGTCAGCAGAACATCGTCGAACGTCAGGGCTTCAAGGATTGGCATGCCACCTCCTAGTGTGATGGTTTCGCAATGCGCTCCATTCATTCACAGCGCATTTCGAAATCTGAATCACCCTGGATTCAAATATGAGAGGGCGATTCACGGCTTTATATCGATCGCTAGGCAATCGGAATAAAGCCGATCGCATTCTCGCTTAAGAGTTGGCGCGTCATCATACAGATTCGCCCGGCTTTGCCAAGCCAGATTCAACGTTTGCGTCTGGGTAAAAATTCAGAAGTGAGGAAGACCTTCGACACATATCAACCAAGGAATAGTGTATAATAAAAGGATGGAGACAGGGGGCCCTGACCTCTAGCGATCCTTTGACCGGTAGGGGGAAGCGAACAAGGTGAGGAGAGGGGCCATGAAAGCACGCAAAACTTGGATTCTGATCGCGGATGGGGCCCGCGCCCGTATCGTTCAATGCAACGGTCCGGGCAAGGGCCTGACACCCGCGTTGAGCCACGACTTCGCCGCGTCCCATGCACCCAGCCGCGACTTCGGTACCGATAAGCCGGGCCGGGCGCAAGGTGGCGGCAGTGGCTCGCATCATGCTGTGGAGCCCAAGGTGGACCCGCATACATTTGAAAAGCACGTGTTCGCCGAACATCTGGCGGAGGAAGTCTTGAAGGCGAAAGCCGAAAAGGCATTCGATTCTCTCGTGCTGGTTGCGCCGCCACCGGCATTGGGTGAACTGCGCAAGGCCTTCGGCGCTAAACTCAGCGATTGCTTAATCGCCGAGTTGGCCAAGGACTTGACGCATGTGAGCATCCACGACTTGGACACGCATTTGTGCGACCTCGTCCGCTTATAATCGCGGGTAATTACGCAAATGCATTGAACCAGAACGGACCCTGCTATTTCGCGGGGTTCTGTTTGTCCGGACGGTGCGCGCCATTGTATCGCCTCAATGAAAGCGTTATATGATGTGCAACTTCCCTGAAGCGGATTTGGAACAGATCATGATTGCTAAGACCCTGCGTACCGCATTGGCCGCAGTTTTCGCCCTGTTGTTGACTGTGGCGCTCGTCAGCGCACCGGCGCACGCCGGCGAAGAGCAACTTCAAATCAAGGACTTGACGATGGGCGACGGAACTGAGGCCGTGCCCAATAGCATGGTTTCCGTGCACTACACCGGCTGGCTTCTGGACGGCACCAAATTCGATTCCAGCCTGGACCGGGGCGAGCCGTTCGAGTTTCGCCTGGGCGGCGGTCAGGTGATCCCCGGCTGGGATATGGGCGTTGAGGGCATGAAGGTCGGCGGCAAACGCGAGCTGATCATTCCCTCCGAATTGGGATATGGCAAGCGCGGCGCGGGCGGGGTCATCCCACCAAACGCGACCTTGAAGTTCGAAGTCGAATTGCTGGGTGTGAAGCCCCCGAAGTACAGCAATATCAATAATGAAGAACTCAAGGCCGCCTTGGCGCGCGGCGTGCCCATCGTGGACATCCGCCGTATCGACGAATGGAAAAAGACCGGCGTGGTCGAAGGCTCACACTTGGTCACCGCGTTTGACGGGCGCGGGCGTTTCATCCGCTCTTTCGTGGAGGACTTCAGTAAAATCGCGGGCCCCGAAGACGAAGTCATTCTGATTTGCCGCACCGGCAACCGCACCGCGACCATGTCAAATGCGCTCAGCGAACAATTGGGCTTCAAAAAGATTTATAATGTCACCGACGGCATCACCAAGTGGATCAAGGACGGCAACCAAGTCGTCAAGGCCGATTGTGATAAGTGTTGATGGACCGAAGTTGAGGTCTTCGAAAGATGAGCGGTTGGGGCTGTCCGCATGAACTGCGCGGGCGTTGCAAACGGGTGAGCATGAAGGCGGTCATCGGCTTCGATGAGGACGATGACGGCAACACCATGCCCAGATGCGACCCCGGTATGAAAGGCTGCACCCTCTACGGCCGCTTCCGCTTCAGTTCCGAGGACAAAAACAAGCCCGCCAAGAAACAGGACGGCGACACCACATGAAGCCGTCCGCCGATTGCATCACGCCCGACGGTTTCGCGGCCTTGGAATCCGAGCTCAAGCAGCTATGGGAGGGAGAACGTCCCGAAGTGGTGCGCACCGTGCACTGGGCGGCGAGCAACGGTGATCGGTCGGAAAACGGCGATTACATCTACGGCAAAAAACGTTTGCGCGAAATTGATAGGCGGGTGCGGTATCTGCGCAAGCGTCTGGAAGACGTGAGCGTAGTCGACCCGCGCCGACAGACGGACCGAGACCGGGTGCTGTTCGGTGCGACGGTGAAATATGAACGCGAAAACGGCGCCGTTCAATCGGTCACCATCGTCGGCAAGGATGAAACCGATCCCGCAAACGGACGCATCTCCATGGACAGCCCCATTGCCCGCGCGTTGATGAAAAAAACGGTGGGGGATTTGGCGCCGGTGATCACACCGGGTGGTGAGGACGAGTTGGAAATCCTTGCAATCCGCTATCCGGATTGATCGTATGGTGGGGATGAAACCCACTCCTGAATGATTTTGATGGGTGCAGGACTGTAAGCCTTAAGAAGATAGTCCATTAAACGGCGCGATTGTTGAATAGATAGATTGCCACCAAGGATGATTGTCTGGGCTTTTTCGGGTCCTTCTATGAGAACGCGCATGATTATTTTATCGTTTTCGACCACCGCAAGCGTTTTACCCACTGAGTTTTGAAAGATCTGAACGTCTTGCGTGTTGAGCTTCAAATGAACCGTGGGTAAACCATCCGGCCTCATAACTATCTCGGCACTCTGAATCTCATTTGATGAAAAAAGGGGGCTTTTAAGAACAGGAACGCGCTTCTTTGGTTGCCGGGAATCTTTCTTAAAACCCTTCGACATTAAACCGAGATAGAGATAGGCAAGAGCCGCTTCTGCTTTGTTCAGTCTTAGCTGCTTTATGGGATTCAGTATGTGAAACGTCAAACGTGTGTTCATGGGGATGTTGAGCAGCCTTTCCGCACCTTCAGGCTTATTTCCAACAGGAAATTGCAAAGTTAAAAGATTGGATTTGCCATTTCGTTCCACCAATAGCTTGTCGCCATCCCCGAAACCATAACCATGCCAGTTTTGTAGCCTATGCATAGTTGCTGCTATAGATGTTTCTCGGATTCCATCTTCCTCCTCTGCGCTAAGATTGAATGTGATTGTCGATGAGTTTTCGCCTTTTGTGCCGACACTTGGGATTTGAGATTTTAAAATATCCAGAGCCGCTTGGAATTGGTCTGGATTTTGTATGCTTACTGCACCGTCTGAAGAAGTCGTTTGAAGGCTTGTGTGATGGATCTGGGCTTCGTGCAATTGCATCTGGATAATGTCGATGCGTTTGTCCATGAAAGCTTTAAGGATGCTATCTGTGTCGACTTCAATTAATGCATGCGACGAACCGCCATACTCTAGCATTTTCTCATCAATACTCGAGGCGGTAGGCCCTGTAGAAGAGCAGCCGGCAGTAAATAGCAATCCGGTCAGGGTTAAAATAGTGCGAGTATGATTGAGCATGTCGAGCCTTGTGCTTATTCGATTAAGATTGCGCAAAAAACCTATCCATTTGTTATGGGCCTATGCAAGTTCTAGGCAGCTTTTTGGTCATTGCGCTCTGGCAGTTGATTGCTTAATCCGTACTGTGTCCCTTAAAGCCGATGGCGACCACGTACATTTCTGCCGAGTCTTGGCGCGATGCGGCGGGTTTGGCGTGTTTGACGGTCTTGAAGTGCTTTTTTATGGCGGTGAGCAGTTGGTTCTCGGTCCCGCCCTGCAGAACCTTGGCGATGAACACCCCCCCGGGCGTCAAAACTTCCAGTGCAAATTCCAGTGCAACTTCCGTAAGTCCAATGATGCGCAAATGATCGGTGGCTTTGTGGCCGGTGGCCCATGCGGCCATGTCGCTCATCACCACGTCGGCTTCACCGCCCAAGGCTTCTTTGAGCATGTCGGGTGCGTCGTCTTCAGTGAAGTCCTTTTGAAACAGCATCACATCCGGTATCGGCTCCATTTCGAGCAAGTCGATGCCGATGACCTTGCCTTTGGAGCCGTTCTTCCCTTTCAGCACAATATCGGCGGCGACTTGACACCAGCCGCCCGGGGCCGCGCCCAAGTCCACGATGCGTGCGCCGGATTTCAGGAAATGGAATTTCTCGTCCAGTTGGATCAACTTGAACGCGGCGCGGGAGCGGTAGCCTTTGCGCTTGGCCTCGACCACATAAGGGTCGTTCAACTGGCGTTCCAACCACAGCTTGGAGGAATACTTGCGTCCGCGTGCGGTTTTGACCTTTTCGTGCTTCATGCGCACGGAGCCACCGCTTCCCGGCTTGCCGCCGGTCCGGCGTTTGCTGCCCTTGTATCCGCGCGGTGGCTTGACCATGGCGCGCGCCCTCAGCCCCCGACACCTTGTGCGGGGATCAGGCAGTGGCCGTCTTCGCACATCAGGTTGAGCAAAATGCCTTCGCGGATGCCGCGATCGGCGACCACCAGAGAGCCTACCGGCCAACGGCGGCACACCGCGTCCAGAACCGCACAGCCGGCCATGATCAGATCGCCCCGGCGCGGCCCGATGCAAGGGTGCTGCAATCGTTCGTCATGATCCATATCGCCCAGGCGGCTGACCACGTCGCAGATGTCGTCGAAGCAGAGCGACAGCCCATCCACCTGAGCGCGGTCATAGCGGTTGAGTTGCAGGTGCAGAGCACCCAAGGTCGTCACCGTGCCGGACGTGCCCAGCATCTGCACCTCGCCGTCCGCAACCGCCTGGGAAATGCCGTTGCGCGCGTCGAAAGCGCCGAGGTTCCGGTCGATCAAATCGACGATTTCCTCGTACGACTCACCGGCGTTGGTGCGTCCGTCGAAGTCCTCGGTCAGGGTGACGACGCCATGGGGCAGGGAGATCACGTCCCGCGCCTTGGGGCCGTCCGGACCGCCGGCGTCGATCCACACCACTTCCGTCGAACCGCCGCCGATGTCGAACACCAGGGCGTGGGGCCGGTGTGGGTCCAACAAGGGTGCACAGCCGGTGAGCGTCAATTCGGCTTCTTCCTGAGGGCTGATGGTTTCCAAATCCAGGCAGGCTTCGTCCTTGACGCGCCCAATGAACTCTTCACCGTTCTCCGCGCGCCGGCAGGCTTCCGTGGCGACGGAACGCAGGCGCCGGGCCCCGCTTTGCTTGATCTTGGCGTGGCAGACTTTAAGCGCGTTGACGGTGCGCTTGATGGCGTCTTCCTGCAGCCGGCCCTCCGCGGCGACGCCTTCGCCCAAGCGCACGATGCGCGAGAAGCTGTCGACCACCCGGAAACTGTCCTTGAAAGGCCGCGCCACCAGCATGCGGCAGTTGTTGGTGCCGAGATCGATGGCCGCGTATGCGGATGCGGGGCGGATGAACAGTTCACTGCCGGTATTGCCCGCTGGGCGGCGGTTCTTGGCGTGACGGTCCGGTGAAGGGGAGGTCATTGGAAGTCCATATCTCGGGCATGGTTATCGTTTTTTGCACCATAGCGCAGCCGCCTTGTGGGTGCAAATCCGGGTGTGCGGTTGCCCGCTTTTGAAAGCCGCGCGAAAACCGGGTAAAATCGGCTCTTGCCTTTAAAGGCCGGGCCGCATATATGTGCAGGCCTTCACGGGCGCCTGCGTCTGCGCTGCCCCAGATGGGGAATAGTTTAATGGTAGAACGGCGGACTCTGACTCCGCTAGTCCTGGTTCGAGTCCAGGTTCCCCAGCCATCAAGAAGAGGTCACCCTATGTGTGGCCTCTTTTTCGTTTATGGCGGGAAATCAGCGTTCCCGCAAACTTTCATCCTGATATTCCTGCAACGGTGCGAGGAGGTACTGGATCATCTTGCGCTTGCCGGTTTTGATTTCCACGGTGACCGACATGCCCGGTGTGAGCTGCACGTACTTGTCGCCGACGACGATTTCCGTTTCCCACAGATTGAAGCGCGCGGGATAGACCCAGCCCTGCTGCTCGTCCAGCACCGCATCTCTTGAGACGGTTCTCACGTCCGCGTGGAGCGTGCCGTATTTGGTGAAGGGGAAGCTCTCGACCTTGACCTCCGCGTCCTGGCCGTCGAGGACGAAGCCGATGTCTTTGTTTAAGACCATGGCTTCGATTTCAATGCTGTCGCCGGCGGGCACGACGGTCATCAATTCCTGCGCAGGCGTGACCACGCCGCCTTCGGTGTGGATGGCCAGTTGCTGCACCACGCCATCGACCGGCGCGGTGAGGGTCTGCAGGCGGTTGCGGTCCCGGGCCTTGATCAGCTCTTGTTCCAGGCTATCTGCGCGGGCGGTGACTTCGGCCAATTGGTCCTGGGTGGTGCGCCGGTTTTCCGCGATCAACTGATCACGCCGCGACGTGGTGGCGCGCAGCGCCGCTTGGAGTTCGTTAAGCTTAGAATCGGCGGCGAGCATCTTTTGTTCGGTGTCGAACAGTTCCTGCTCCAACTCCAAAAAGTCGAGACGCGGGGTATAGCCTTTCTCCAACAACTCGCGGCGTTTTTCCACCCGTTCACGCACGTTGGGCAGGATCAGTTTGAGGCGTTTGAGCTCCACCGTGGTGGTGCGGATTTCCGCACGG
The DNA here is from genome assembly GCA_028281525.1 of Magnetovibrio sp. Lineage (GTDB taxonomy): Bacteria > Pseudomonadota > Alphaproteobacteria > Rhodospirillales > Magnetovibrionaceae > Magnetovibrio. The sequence continues at coordinate 11,533 of JANQJR010000015.1, read as the reverse complement.
CGCTGGAGGACTTCGTTGTCGATGGCCTCGAGCTTTGCATTGCGTTCCGCCAGCGCGCTTTCCAGGTGGCGCAGGTTGCGCGTCACCAAGTCCTCGGGCGCGTCTTCAGGCGGATAAAATACGTCTAACGGCTCGTCGAATAAAAGCGCTTCCAGGCGCGCGATGTTGACGCGCGCGGTCATCAATTCGCGCTGGAACCTAGCTTCGTCGGCGGCCGCGCCCGTGGGATTGAGTTCCACCAACACGTCGCCGGCTTTGATATGCTGTCCGTCGTGCACGTGAATGGTGCGTACAACGCCGGTTTCCAAAGGCTGGATCACCTTGACCTTGCCCGAAGGAATGACCTTGCCCTGCGCCGTGGCGATGATGTCCACCTGACCGACAATGGACCACGTCACCGCAATGACAAAAAATACAGCGATGGTGATGAGGATACCCCGGCCCAACGGCGAGGGCGGGCTGTCCACCACTTCCAGCACGGCGGGCAGAAATTCAAGTTCCTGGCGGCGGCGCTTGACCTGGGCGGGGCTTTCGCGTTCCAGGCGTAGGCTCTCTTTGGCGATACCCCAATAGAGTTGAACAGACCCGATGAAGGCGTAGAGTTTTTCCATGCCGCTAGCCCTCGGTCTTATCCGGTGTGGTGGTGGGGGGCTTGTCGTGGCGGCGGATGCTCGTGACCTTCATCTGCGTTTTGGGCATTTGTGGCGCAGGCGATGGTCCGTCAATGGCTTTGAGATGCGGTGCGCCGGCTGCAGGCGCGGGAGGGTGAGGTTTCGGCGTCATATGATCCAACGAGATACCGATGCCTTCCATCTGGTTCTTCCACAGCCGGGCGTAGCGTCCGTCCGTGGTCATCAGTTGGTCGTGATTGCCGTCCTCGACCACTTCGCCGGCTTCGATGGTGACGATGCGGTCGCACGCGCGCACGGTAGATAGGCGGTGGGCGATGATCAGCACCGTGCGGCCCTCCGAAATCTGCTTCATGTTCTGCTGGATGATCTCTTCGGACTCGTAATCCAGTGCCGAGGTGGCCTCATCGAAGATCAAGATGCGCGGATTGGTCACCAACGCACGGGCAATGGCGATGCGTTGGCGTTGTCCGCCCGACAGCGTCCCGCCCCGTTCTCCAATGATGGTGTCGTAGGCTTCCGGCAGTTCCAAGATGAAGTCGTGTGCACCGGCGAGCTTGGCCGCTTCGGTGATGCGTTCGCGCGACAGTGCGGGGTTGGATATGGCGATGTTTTCCCAGACGGGCCGGTTGAACAGATAGTTTTCCTGCAGTACTACGCCGATCTGGCGGCGCAGCCACGCAGGTGACGCCTGGGCCAGGTCCACGCCGTCGATCAGGACCTTGCCGCTTTCCGGCACATACATGCGCTGCACCAGCTTGGTGAGTGTCGATTTTCCGGAGCCGCTTGGTCCGACGATTCCGATGCTTTGTCCCGCTTTGATGTCGAGGCTGATGTTGCGCAGAACCTCCGGCGTGTCCGGTTTGTAACGGAAGGTTACGCCGTCGAAGTTGATGTCGCCTTTGACAGCCGGCAGATCGGTCTGTCCGCCCGCGACCTCGGTGGGGGTGTTCAAGATATCGCCCAGGCGTTCGACGGAAATGCGCATCTGCTGGAAGTCCTGCCACAGTTGCGCCAGACGCAGGATCGGACCGGTGACGTGACCCGACAGCATGTTGAAGGCGACGAACTGGCCCACGGTCAAGTCCCCGGCGATCACGATTTTGGCGCCGAAGTACAACGTAAAACCCATGGTCACCTTCTGGATCAGTTGCACGCCGTTGGACGCATAGTTGCCCAGCATTGCCGCGCGGAAAGACGCCTTGACGTATTCCGCAAGACGTTCTTCCCAGCGCCGGTGCATTTGCGGCTCCACCGCCATGGCCTTGACGGTCTCCACACCGGTGACGCTTTCGGTCAGGAACGCGGTGTTTTCCGCGCCGCGCTGGAACATCTCTTCCACCCGGCGACGCAGGCCCGGGGTGATGAACAGCGACAGCCCGATATAGAAGGGTAGCGAGGCCACTACGATCCACGTGAGAAACGGCGCGTAGGCGAACATCACCGCGAAGAACACCACGGTGAACAGCAGGTCCAACACCAATGTGAGCGCGGAGCCGGTTAGAAAATTGCGCACGTTTTCCAACTCGCGCACCCGCGCCACCGTTTCGCCGACGCGGCGCGCGCCGAAGTAGGCGATGGGCAACTGCATCAGGTGTTTGTAAAGGTTCGAACCCAGCTGCACATCGACGCGGTTGGTGGTGTGCGAGAAGAGATATGTTCTCAGCGTGCCGAATACGACTTCGAAGATCGCCACCACCACCAGTGCGAACACCAGAACGTCGAGGCTCGACATGCCCCGGTGCACCAGTACCTTGTCGATCACCACCTGGAAAAACAAAGGCGAGATCAATGCGAAGATCTGAATGAATAGGGAGGCGAGCAGCACCTCGCCGAACAGTTTGCGATACCGCACCACGGCGGGGATGAACCAGGACAAGTCGAAGGTGCGCTGCTTGGCGGCCAGTTCTGCGCGGGATGCCAACGCGACGATGCGTCCCGAGAACTTTTCCGCGAACTCTTCCAACACCATTTCCTTGATGCCGTTGTTGACCTCGGCATCGCCTGGGTCCTGGATCAGCACGCGTGTCTGCGACGTTCCTTCGATGGGCTGGCCGCTGCCGTCTAGGGCGGGGCCGGTCTGCGCCTTGGCGAGAATAAAATAACCGCCGGGTTTTACGACCGTTTTGGTTGTAGGATGATCATTTGGGGCGTCTGGCGACAGGTCCATTTGCACGCTGGCGCCGGGCGGCAGTACGCCTTGCGGTGGTACCGGTGGGGCGGATTGTGTTTCGCCCTCGGGCTCCACCTCCACCTCGATCTCTTCATCGACCCATTGGCCAATCACGGGCAGGGGGGCTTTTTCCACCCGCGCCGCATCCAAGTCCATGGCCTTGGCCTTGAAGCCCAGCGACTTTGCGGCGTGGAGCAGATGTACCTCGTCCACCGCCACGCCGTCCGGCGCATATTGATGCGATAAATGGGCGATATCCGCGGGTTTTTCGAAGAATTGGGCGAGCATGGCAAGACACGCCAGGCCCGTGTCCACAGGTCCGGTGCTGGGCTGCGGATTGCCTGTCTCCGCGCCTGGGTGTGTCCCGTCGCCCATTGTGCCCCCGCAAGTAGGCCGTTCCAAATGCCGCCGATGGCAACCAAAGGTGAACGCACTATGGCACAACTATGAAAATTTGTACAAGGGGTTGACGTGATATTGGCTTGTGTGGAATCGTAAGGGAACGGCTACAACCATAACATGGTTCCAGGCCGATAAGAGGCGGGCAATCCTCGTACGATTTGAGGGCGCATACCAAACGGGTTCACCTGGCGAATGCCGGATTTCCCGAAGTGTTCAGTTGCGCCCTGATCCTACCGGATTTTGTCCCCCATCCGGCCACAATGATGGTCTATGGAATTGCATGTTGCCCCAGGCGAAGAATCGCGTGGGGCCAGAGAGTGGGGATGCAAACCATGGCGCGCAGAACGACCGCCGCGAAAACGGGCACGACGAAGAAAAGCACCGCAAACAAAGCGACCCCGGCCAAAGCGCCGGGCAAACCTGCGTCGCGGAAAACGGCGGCGAAGAAACCCGCCGCCAAAACGGCTGCGAAAAAGCCCGTCGCCAAACCTTCTCCAAAACCCACCACGCGCAAGACGTCGGCCCGTAAAGCTCCGGCCCGTAAAGCTCCGGCCCGTAAAGCTCCGGCCCGCAAAAGCACGGCCACGAAGACCGCCGCCAAGACAACTGCACCTAAGGCAACTGCACCCAAGACAGCTGCTGCGAAGGCCCCAGCCCCGGCGGGTGCCCGGGCGCGCCCCGCAGCCAATGTGCGGCCTTCGGCCAAGGCGCGCACGGCGACGGACGCGGTGCTGGGGCAGATTTTGCGTTTGATGATGGCCTCGCCCAAACACCGCCACATGTTTTTGGCGGACATGGAGGTCCAGGTGATCCCGCCGTTGCGCCTCGGCCAGTGCCGGGTGCTGAGGAACTCAGATGGTGCGGCGTTCGCCTATGCGTCCTGGGCCAAGGTCAGCGACGCGGTGCACGCGCGCCTCGAAGCCGGGGAGCGCCGCCTGCGTCCGCAGGACTGGAACTCCGGCCCCAATTGGTGGCTGATCGACATTGCCGCACCCGCCCGCGCCATCCCCATGGTGATGGCGGAGCTGCAAAAGCACGTGTTCAAGGATGAGACGGTGCGCACTTTGGTGGGGGGAGTGCAACAATAATGCGTATGAACGAGATGATCGTATGAACAAAGCGACCAAAATAACTATCGCAACACTGTGCATCATCGTGGTCGCACCAATCTTTGCTATGCAAGTTTTGACCTTAGTGAATGAACACCAGTACTTCTCAACGGCTCTGACCAGTAAGCAATTGGAAGAAAAAATCGTGAATGATATTTCTTCACATTTTGATCTACAAAAAACTATTCAATTTTTAGAAAGCAATGGGGCGATATGTGAGGTTCATCCAACACGCGATAACATGACTCTGTGTGCCTATTATAACTATAGCTTGTTTGGCTCAAGTATTTGGGAATTTTTAATATTATCAAATAAAAACAAAGAAAAAGTAGATAAAATAAATATATCTTTAAAATCATCAATTTATTGATTTTTTGCATAGGTGTTCTGAGTATTTCCACTTTCGGAGGATCAGATGGCGTCAAAAATAGAACTTCGAGCTAAAACGTTAGGTTCCACCCCAGGGACACACTTATATGTCGTCATGACTGATGTGAAAGGCCGTGAATGGGAACTGCGGTCTGGACCTTCCGTCGAAAGTTTAACACAAACACCTCAAGGTAGGCCTTTACCTACTCTTGAGCAGATAAAAAGAGCTGGCTCCGAAGCTGTTGGAGGTGATGGCGGTGGAGGGGCATTGCAATACTCGATCGAACCCCACCGTCCCAAAGGATTCTACGGTCCTAATGATCCCGGCAGCGCAGATTATCCAAGGGAAGGCGAGAAGCATTACAGCACTGTTCTGGCTAGCTCAGAAGACGGGTTTTCTGATCAAGACATTTTCAATAAGTTCCAGAAAATGCGTGATTTTGCAGACGCTAACAATTTGCGGCATGAATATAATGCATTTTGGCAGAATTCTAACACCGGTGCTTGTGGAATGGTGGAGGCCGGGGACTTAGAGTGCAAACTGCCTCTGGATGAGAATGGCGATCCGGTATTTGCTCCAGCATGGGACAATGGTCTTCCATCCATCCCGCCTGTTATGCCTCCTATTCCTCCGGGGCCGTGGTTTCCTCCTAACGTCCCTTTCCCAGGAGGGCCAGGGTTTGGTGGGGCGCCTGGTGGATTTGGCAAAACGCCGCATGACCCGTTCGTGTTGGACCTTGATGGTGACGGCATCGAACTGATGGCGCTGGATGCCAACAATCCCGTCTATTTCGATATCGACAACGATTTCTTTGCCGAATCCATCGGTTGGGTCGGCCCGGACGACGGGTTGTTGGCCATCGACCGCAACGCCAACGGCCAAATCGACGGCATCACCGAACTGTTCGGCGATGCCGACACCAATGCCTACGACGATCTGGCGACGCTGGACAGCAACGCCGACGGCCAGATCAACGCGGCGGATGCCGAGTTCGCCAATCTGGAACTGTGGCGGGACTTGAACAGCAACGGCGTGACCGATGCTGGCGAGATGCAGAGCCTTTCTGATGCCGGTATTGAGTCCATCGATTTATCTTCAGTCCCCGCCGATACGGACATCAACGGCAACATCGTTACCCGCACAGGCAGTTTCACCCGCATCGACGGCAGCACGGGTACTGCCGGGTCTGTCGATTTTTTGGTGGATCAAGTCGAAACTCAGTTCCAAGGCGAATGGGGGCCTTATCAGCATCAAGCGAGGTTGCTACCGCAACTGAGGGGCTACGGGGATATAGCGTCATTACAGCATGCGATGAGCAATGATGTTGGGTTGATGAACCTTGTTGGCTATTTCTCAGACTGGCTGTCAGCAGATACAGCAATAATCTACGACCTCACAGAAGAAATCCTTATCCAATGGGCGGGTGTCCAGGATGTTGCCACTGATAGCCGTGGGTCACATTTCGACGGACGAGTTCTCTCTGCAATGGAAAAGTTCCATGGACAGAAGTTCATCAACACAGTTGGTTTTGGCCCGGATCCCAACGCGCATTCCGGCTCGGAACTTTGGAAAATCTGGGATGACTTTGTTGTTAAAACAATGATTCGTCTGGGCTTGCAAAGCGCAAACGCGCCATTGTTCGAAGGGATGGTGTACGAGTTTGAAAGCGGGAATGTCTATGGTTCCGTTGAGCCTGTCACTTTCATCGAAAACTACCAAAACGCCGTTTTGGGCAATATTGCCACCACCGGCGTGACGGAGGAAAATCGTCTCGACGCGGTCAAGCGTTTCAACGACATCATTCGTTTTGCGGACGCCGCCCCGGCCAACTTAGGACTGGAAGACGGCGTGTTCGACGCCGCCATCGAAGCGATGCTCGACACCGTCGGCATGCCGTTGGACCTGGCTGATTTCCGTCAAGCCCATACGGTGTCCGAGGTCTACGGCGATTCCCACAACAACTTGGTCATCGATGTCGCGAACGACGGCAACTTTATGTCTGGTGGCGACAACAACCTCGATTTTTGGCAGCGCGATCGCACCGATGTCTTCTGGGGTGGCGCGGGCGACGATCACATCGTCGCGGAGGACTTTGAAAGCGACACCTTCATTTTCGATCGCGGCGATGGCCGCGACGTCATCAATGACCACGGTGGCGGAAACGACACCGTACGCTTCGGTCCGGGGCTGACTCCGGCAGACGTGACGTTCGAACGCAGCGGTGGCAAAGACCTGGTGGTCAAGGTGGTGGATAGCGGTGATCAGTTGGTGATCACCAATCACCTGCACAATTCCCGCTCCGGCCAGATCGAAAAATTCCAGTTCATGGATGGCACCGTGATCGATGCCGCTGCGGTCAAGCAGCTGGTTCTGGATGGCCAGCAGACCGATGGCAACGATGTCATCTACGCTTATTCCGGTGCTGATATTTTGCAAGGCGGCGCGGGCAACGATTTCCTGGTCGGTGGTTTCGGCAACGATACCTACATCTTCAACATCGGCGACGGCATCGACAAAATCGACGACGGCGGCGGCACCGACGCCATTCAGTTCGGTCCCGGGATCACGTCCGACACCGTGACGTTCTCGCGCAATGGCAAGAGCCTTATCATCACCCTCGATGGCACCGGTGACGAGATCGAAGTCATCAACCAATACGGTGCGACCAATGTGGACCATATCGAACATTTCCGTTTTGACGACGGCAGTGTATTGGGTATGGCTGACGTGGATGCACGCATCTTGGCCGACATGGTGACCGACGGTAACGATATTGTCTCCGGCAGCGGCGCCGACGAAATCCTCACCGGCGGGCCCGGTGGCGACGATTATCTGAAAGGTGAGGCCGGCAACGACGTTTATGTGTTTGAAGCGGGCTTCGGGCGCGACGTGATCCGCGACACCGGCGGCACCGATACCATCCGCTTCGGTGCGGGCATCGACCCGGCCAGTATCACCGTGGCCAAGGGGTGGCATGATGCAAATGATCTGATCATCAGCGTAGAGGGCACCGGCGACGAGATCAAAGTGCTCGGCCACAGCCATGGGCGCAACCGTTATCGCATCGAAAACATCGAATTCGCCGATGGCACGGTGTGGAGCCACACCGACATCGCCGACATGCTCGCTGCCGCGCCGATCTCAAACGTGATCGAAGGCACTGGGGGTGACGATGTCATCGTCGGCACGGACGCAAGCGAAAAGATTACCACTGATAAAGGCTCTGACGTGCTGGAAGGCGGCCTGGGCAACGATCGTCTGGAAGGGGGGCGGCACAACGACATCTATGTGTTCAACCGCGGCGACGGTATAGACGAAATTTACGACGCCGGAAACACCGACACCATTCAGTTCAGTGCGGACATTGATCCTGCTGATGTCACCATTTCGCGGGTTCGTGATACCAATGACATGCAGATCGATATCGCGGGCGGCGGCGGTCTGATTACCGTGGTGAATCAATTCGGCGGGAGTCCGATCGAATTTATTACCTTTGCCGACGGCACAACTTGGACTCATGAACAGTTGCATGCCCAGGTCTTGGAGCAGGCCAGCACCGATGGCGCGGATGTGATCAGGGGCTTTGATGGCCTGAACGATGTTCTCGATGGCGGCGCAGGTAACGATGTGCTGATGGGTGGTAAACGTCACGACACCTATAAATTCGATGTTGGCTATGGGGCGGACCGTATCGGTGAATGGGAAGGCACTGACACTGTGGTTTTCGGTCCCGGCGTTACGGTAGACAACATCACGCTGCAAACCACTGGCTTTAATGACGACTTGGTCATTGGCATCGCAGGAACCACCGATACGCTGACCATCAGCAATCAATTCGGCTCCTGGATGTACCAGGTCGAAAACTTCCAGTTCGCCGACGGTACCGTATGGACGAGAGAGGATATTAGCGCCCAGGTGATGGCCAAGTCCAAAACGGCAGATGACGACGTCATTCGGGGCTGGGACGGTGATGAAGTGCTCGATGGCGGTGCGGGCAATGATGCTCTAAATGGTGGTAAGGGCGACGATACCTATCACTTCGACGTTGGTTATGGCCTCGACACCATCGGCGAATGGGAAGGCAACGACACCGTTCAATTCGGCGATGGCCTCACCGCCGAGGATTTGACCCTGTCACGCATCGCGGGCGGCGACAGTCTGCGTATCGACGTGAACGGCACCGACGATGCGCTGGTGATCAACAACCAATTCGGCTCCTGGATATATCAGGTCGAAAACTTCCAGTTTGCGAACGGCACCAGCTGGACCATGGACGATGTCAAGGCGCTGGCCTTGGTCGGCGACGACGGCGTCGATTACACCGTTGGATACGACACCAATGATGTCCTGGTTGGCAATGGCGGCAACGACTGGCTGATGGGCGGCGCGGGCGACGATACACTCGACGGCGGCGCGGGGGACGATACGCTGGATGGCGGCGCAGGCGTGGACGCGGCGGTCTATGTCTCGGGCGCGGGCACTTATGATTTCGGATGGCGGGACGGCAACCTGACCGTGACCGACGCCGATGGCTCCGACGTTCTGATCGATGTTGAAACCGCTGAGTTTGCGGACGTTGCGCTGCAATTGGACGGCAGTGTGGACAACGCTGCGGTGGTCGGCGATGTGTCTTTCGCTGCGGCCGAAAATGGCGCTTTGACCATTTCCGAAAGCGACCTGTTGTCGCGCACGTTCGATGTCGAAGGTTCCGCGCTCAGCGTCACGGCGGTGACGCTTGTGGGTGGTGGGGACTTGGCCGACAATCTCGACGGCACCTGGACGTACACGCCGCCCGCCGATTGGTTCGGTGCAGTCAATTTGTCATTCGATGTCAGCGACGGCGCCAACACCACCACCGCGACGGCTAACGTGGATGTCTATGAGGTCAATCTCGATCCCGAAGGTGGCCTGGACAGCGCCACCACGGACGCGGATACCGCCATTACTTTGGCGGCCGCCACTCTGCTTGCCAATGACACCGACGCGGATGGCGATCCGCTGTCGATCATTTCGATGGGCAGTTCTTATGGTGGCACGGCGGTTCTGGACGCGGCCGGGGATGTGGTGTTTACGCCTGACGCGGGCTTTACCGGCGCGGCGAACTTCACCTATTGGCTCAGCGACGGCAAAGGCGGTTTCGCCCCGGCGACGGTGGAGGTCGAAGTCGTGGGGGACGTGCCCGTGAATGTCGCACCGGAAGTCTCTGGCCCTGTGGGCATGGGCATGGATGAAGATGAACAGCTGACCATTGTCGAGGCCGATTTGCTGGCCAACGCAACCGATGCCGACGGTGATGTGTTGAGTGTCACCGGCTTGACCGCGGACGGTGGAACGCTGACCGACAATTTGGATGGCACCTGGACCTTCACGCCGGATGCAGACTGGAACGGCGTGGTCAATCTCAGTTACGCGGTCAGTGATGGCGAGTTGAGCACCCCTGCAAACGCGACGGTCCATGTTGCCGCCGTCAATGATGGCCCCGTTGCGGGGGATGATACCGCTACGGCGTTCGAAGACACATCAATCTTGATCCATGCCGCCGACCTGTTGGCGAATGACAACGATGTGGATGCCGGCGACGTGCTGACGATTGCGTCTCTCGACACATCGGCGACGCAAGGCAGTGTTACCGATAACGGTGATGGCACCTTCAGCTATGATCCCGGCGCGGCTTTCCAAAGCTTGGCCGACGGTGAAACCGCGACGGACACCTTCGCCTATACGGTATCCGACGGCCACGGCGGCACGGCGACGGCGACGGTGAGCGTAACGGTGATGGGCGAAAACGACGCGCCTGTCGTCGTTGGCGACGATTTAGGCCAAATTGATGCATACAGTGTTGCATCGATTTCCGCCAGCCAACTGTTGGCGAACGATTATGATCCCGACGCTGATGACGCCTTGACCATCACCTCGGTCGGTAACGCGGTGAACGGCCAAGTGGTGATGACCGATGCGGGCGAGATATTCTTCCAACCCGACTTGGGCCACGCCGGCACGGCGACGTTCGACTACACCGTTTCCGACGGCAGCGGTGACACCACCACGGCGACAGCCACCTTCGAAAGTATTTTACCGTCCAACTTGATTGTGGGGACGGACGGCAGAGACCGCCGTTTGCGTGGCACCCATGGCGAAAACGTGATCGATGGCCGGGCAGGTGATGACCGTATGTGGGGACGCCGTGGCAACGACATTTTGGTCGGTGGTTCCGGCAACGATTATATGGACGGCGATCGCGGCGACGATACGTTCTTGGTCAGCGGACAAAACAACGGCGTTGACTATTTCCAAGGTGGTCGAGGAACCGACACCATCCAAGGTTCTATCGGTGACGACACCGTCACCATGAACCGTTTCTCGCGTTCCAACAGCATCGAACACATTGATGGTGGGTTGGGTGAAAACATTATTGAGGGAACGGATCGAAGTGACCGCCTGGATTTCCGGGGGACGACCCTGACCAATATCGCCGCCATCGACGGCGGCGCGGGCAATGACCGCATCGAAGGCCCACAAGGTGCGGATGTGATTTCCGGCGGTTCTGGCCGGGATCGCATCGATGGCAATGCCGGGGACGATGTGATCGACGGCGGAAGTGGTGATGACCGGCTTGAAGGTGGTGACGGCAACGACATCCTGTTGGGTGGCGACGGCAACGACGATCTCGAAGGCGATGACGGTAATGACATTCTAACCGGTGGCGCCGGAAACGATGACCTCGAAGGTGGACGCGGGGACGATACGTTCCTCTACAGTGGCCAGGACAGTGGTTTTGATGAGGTCGAAGGCGGATCCGGGTTCGATCAAATTCTCGGTTCCGATGGCGATGACGTCATCGGCCTGGACG
>JANQJR010000060.1 GCA_028281525.1 Magnetovibrio sp. | reverse complement strand
TGGGGGCTGATCTTTCCGCTCATCGGGCCGCGTATATCGAGCGAACCTGGGGCGTGGAAGCCAAAGCCGACTTTGAAGTCCGTGACCGCGCCCTGAGCGGTCTTGCGGCGTTTCCAGCCATCAGCTTGTGGTTCGAACACGATCTTTATGACCAGCTGCAACTCCTCCAGGTCTTGGATGTCTTGAGGGGATGCGGGCGGGACGTGCTTTTGGTTCAAGCGGATGATTACCTGGGCCGCGACGACCCCAAAACCATCACCCGATGGCGGGATCAAGCCGAGCCTGTCACGAGCGCGCAATACGATCTCGCGTCCCAAGCCTGGGCGGCCTTTCGTCAAGAAACGCCACAAGATTGGGCCGGGTTGCTGGGTACGGATACGGCGGCTTTGCCGCATCTGGGTGCAGCCATCTTGCGCATGTTGGAGGAACTGCCGTCCGCAAAGGCAGGCGTTTCGCGCACACAGCGCCACATTCTGGAAGTGGTGGAAAGCGGGGCCCAAACGCCTGGGCGGATTTTCCAGGCCTACCAAAAGTGCGAAGAAGCGCAATTCATGGGCGATTGGAGCTTTTTCAATCGCTTGGACAGCCTAGCCAACACAGAACATCCCGCGTTGCTGTCCGGCACCAATGCTTCTTTCGAACCGTCAGGCGGTGAAGAGGCGATCCGGGCTTATCTCGACACCACGTTTGAACTCAGTGACTTTGGGAAAGATGTTTTGGCTGAGGACGGAGATTTCGCCGCACTCAACAGCATCGATTTTTGGTGGGGCGGTACCCACATCACCCAAACCAACCTGTGGCGTTGGGATGCGGGTTTGCAGGAGTTGGTTTGGCCTTAGGCTGTTCCACAATTGAGGGCGCGGCCCAGCCCTGTACAAGTTTTTATATAGGGCGTAGCCCTGCACAAGGTGTTATAGGGCTTAGCCCTGTACCCAGGGCAGTCCCGCCACTTTCCAGCCGTTGACCGTGCCGCGATGCTTGCTCGAATCCGGGTCGCCTTCAAATCCGAATTGCACGTTGAAGCAATGAGTATAGCCCATTTCGGTGAGCGCGTGTGCAGCGTAGGCGGAACGCACGCCGGAGCGGCAGATGAGCAGGATCTGCGTATCTTGCGATTTCGGCTTGGCGGTTTCCAGAACCTGGGGGACGAAGTTGGGGTTGATGGTGTTCTTCGGAAAGAACTGCCACGGAACGAACAGGCACGTGCGGCCCAGTACCGATAAGTCGGGCACGCCGACATAGGTCCATTCTTCGGGCGTGCGCACGTCGATCAAAACCGCGTCCGCATCGCCTTCCAGGTGTTCCCAGGTCTCGATGGGGGTGAGATTTCCGGCGTAATTGAGTTGATTGAGGGCCATGGGTGCGTTTCCAGGGTGTTTTCAAGGGCGTTACAGGTTTTTCACAAAAACCGGTTTTTGCACTTTGTCCTGCGCACTATATAGTCAACCTCCGTCTGACTTTTTACCCCCCAAACAAAAGCAGGCCCAACTTAAGGCTCAGGCACGGAATTGCCAACCATGGAATTGAAACTCGCCTTCGATCTTGTTTTCGAAGACCTTTACGACGATCAGGCCTTGAACCGCGTGGACGCGGCGTTTTTGCGCGTACTTGACGGCTTGGATGCGGATTTGACGGGGCGCTTGAAAGGCGCGCGTGAAAATCCGGACGCTTTGGACGACAAAGCCGAGTCCGCGCTGTTGCTGGAACTGTCCCCCCATGTGGACGCGTTCATCGCCACGCTGTTCGGCATTGAAGCGGAACTCAGCGATCTGGCGGGACGGCACACCAGCCTGGAAACGCTTTACACCTGTAAGCGCCTGATGGTGCAGCGCCGCGCCATCAAGGGCAAAACCCCCGAGGAAGCCGCGGAAATTCCGGGACCGGAACTGGCCGAAGAGCTGACGCCGCTGTTGGGGGGCGAATTCAATCAATTCACGTTCGCGCACACCTTGATGGATTGGCATGAAGACGAAGACGCCAACGCCGATAAAATTTCCATGGCGCTGGGCTATGCCTGCTGGGCCACATTGACGGCGGAAGGACAAGCGCGTCACGCCACCGACATTTTGTTTCGTCAGCCGGGCAAACTGGATTTTCAGAACCTGGTGCACACGGATACAGTCCAGATCGGCGACATCACCGCCCGGGAGTTCGCGCCGGAGCGCCAAATGCACCGGGACGGCTTTCAACTCACCGACCCGGGCTGTGATCTGGTGGGCGCGTTGGATCAGGCGCATTACTGTGTGTTGTGCCACGAACGCGGTAAGGATTCGTGTTCGAAGGGACTCAAAGATAAGAAGACCGGCGCGTTTGCCAAAAACGAACTGGGCGTGGAAACGGCGGGCTGTCCGCTGACGGAAAAGATATCCGAATTCCACACCGCCAAGATTGCGGGTCACGCCATTGCCGCGTTGGCTATAATCGCGGTGGACAACCCGCTTTGCGCCGCGACGGGTCACCGCATCTGCAACGATTGCATGAAGGCCTGCATCTATCAAAAGCAGGACCCGGTGAACATTCCGGAAGTCGAAACCCGCACGCTTAAGGACGTGCTGGAGCTGCCCTGGGGATTTGAAATCTACAGCCTGCTGACGCGCTGGAATCCGCTCAACCTGCGCCGCCCGTTGCCCAGGCCAGAAACGGGCTACAAGGTCCTGGTTGTGGGTATGGGGCCGGCGGGGGCGACGCTCAGCCATCACTTGATGAACGAAGGTCACGGCGTGATCGCCATCGATGGGGCGAAAATCGAGCCGTTGGACCCAGCCTTGTCAGGCATCAATCTCGCCGGGCAGCGGGGTGGTTTCGTGCCGATCCAGAACATCGACGACATTCGCGAAGATCTGGATGTCCGCACCATGGCCGGATTCGGCGGCGTTGCGGAATACGGCATCACGGTGCGTTGGGATAAGAACTTCCTCAAGATCATGCGTCTGTTGATTGAGCGCCGCGCCCGGTTCCGTATGTACGGCGGCGTGCGGTTCGGTGCGCAGATCACCAAGGACCAAGCCTATGCCATGGGCTTCGATCACATCGCATTGTGCTTAGGAGCCGGTAAGCCGACGGTGTTGAACATTGAAAACAATCTGGTGCGTGGCGTGCGTCAAGCCTCCGATTTCCTGATGGCGTTGCAACTGACGGGAGCCGAGAAGCTCGATAGCGTGGCCAACCTGCAACTGCGTCTGCCGGCCGTGGTGGTGGGCGGCGGGCTCACCGCCATTGATACCGCGACGGAAGCTTTGGCTTATTACGTGGAGCAGGTTGAGAAATTCTTGGAACGCTACGACGTTCTGGAGGCTGAATTGGGCCGGGAAAGCGTGCGGGAAGGATGGACGGAGGAAGACCACCAGATCGCGGACGAGTTTCTGGAACACGGGCGCGCCATCCGATACGAGCGCGCCAGCGCCAAGGCGCAGCACCGCGCCCCGGAGTTGGTGAAGCTGCTCAATGCCTGGGGCGGGGCGACCATCGCGTATCGCCGCCGCATGGAGGGCTCGCCCAGCTATACGCTCAACCACGAAGAAATCATCAAGGCCATGGAGCAGGGCATCCGCTTTGCCGAGCTGTTGTCTCCCACGGGCGTGGAAGTGGACGAACACGGCTGGGCCAAGGCGCTCAACCTGGAAATTCAGGAGATGGGCGAGGATGGGCGTCCTCACGGAACCGGCAGGCACACCCAGTTGCCCGCACGCGCGGTGCTGATCGCTGCAGGCACCCAACCCAATACGGTGTTGAGCCGTGAACACGCGGACTTCGCCGCCTTGGACGGCAAGTACTTCCAGGCGGTGGACGCGGATGGCAATCCGACGACGCCCGAATGGTCGGGTAAGCCCAGCGAAGTGCGGATTTTGATGAACGCCCAGCCGGGCCGCACCATGAGCTTCTTCGGCGATCTGCATCCCAGTTTCGCGGGCAACGTGGTCAAAGCCATGGGTGGCGTCACGCAGGGCTACCCGCATGTGGACGCGGCGCTCGCCAAGGCCCTGCCCAGCGCCAAGGCGTTCGAAGACTTGGTGAGCGAATTGGATCAGGGTCTGACGGCGGAAGTGGTGCGGGTCGAGCGTCTGACCCCGACCATTGTCGAGGTCATCGTGCGCGCACCTTTCGCCGCACAGGCGTTCAAGCCCGGCCAGTTCTTCCGCCTGCAAAATTACGAAGCTCTCGCGCCGTTCAAATCCAACACCCGTATGGCCATGGAAGGCATTGCGCTCACCGGTGCGTGGGTGGACGTGGACGAAGGGCTGGTGTCCGTGATCGTACTGGAAATGGGCGGCTCTTCGAACCTGTGCCAGTATCTGCAAGCGGACGAACCGGTGATTCTCATGGGCCCGACCGGATCGCCCACCGAAACGCCAGAGGGCGAGACGGTGCTGCTGGCGGGCGGCGGGCTTGGCAACGCGGTGCTGTTTTCCATCGGTCAGGCGTTTCGTGCGGCGGGTTCGCGCGTGCTCTACTTCGCAGGCTACAAGACCGCGGGCGATCGCTATCACGTGGAAAACATCGAACGCGCCGCCGACACCATCGTGTGGTGTTGCGACCAAGACCCGGGCTTCACCCCCGGACGCGACGGAGACTTCAGCTTTGTCGGCAACATCGTCGAGGCGATGAAGGCCTACGGGTCCGGCGCGTTGGGCGAGACGCCCATCAAGCTCGATGAGATCGACCGGGTGATGGCCATTGGCTCGGACCTGATGATGAAGGCGGTCAAGGACGCGCGCCACGGGGTGTTGAAGGAATTCCTGAAACCCGATCATACCGGCATCGGCTCCATCAACTCGCCCATGCAATGCATGATGAAGGAGATTTGCGCACAGTGTCTGCAGCGCCATGTGGACCCCGAAACCGGGGACTCGAGCGTGGTGTTCAGTTGCTTCAATCAGGACCAGCCGCTGGACCTGGTGGACTTCGGAACGCTGAACGCGCGGCTCCAGCAAAACGCGGTGTCGGAAAAGCTCACGGCGAAATGGATCGAACACTGTGAGCAGGTGTGAGTGCCCGGTTGACGGCGAAAGCCCGTGGACGTACCTTGCGCCCACTTTCAACGCCCCACTTTTTATAGACCGGTAACAGCCCATGCCTTTCCAGCCCGAACCTGAGCGCACCAAAGCCCACGAACTGGCGAGCCACGCCAACGCTTGGCCCTTTGCCGAGGCGCGCGCGCTGGCCAAACACCTCAAAAACGGGGTGCCGGAAAAGGGCTACGTGCTGTTCGAAACCGGCTACGGGCCGTCGGGCCTGCCGCACATCGGCACATTCGGCGAAGTGGCGCGCACCACCATGGTGCGCCACGCCTTCGAAGTGCTGACCGGCATGCCGACCAAGTTGTTCGCCTATTCCGATGACATGGATGGGCTGCGCAAGGTACCGGACAACATCCCCAATCAGGAGATGGTCGCCGAACACTTGGGCAAGCCGCTTACCTCAATCCCCGATCCGTTCGGCACGCACGAAAGCTTTGCGCACCACAACAACGCGCGGCTGCAAGCGTTCCTCGATGATTTCGGTTTCGAGTACGAATTCAAGTCCGCGACGGAGGAATACAAAGCCGGCCATCTGGATGGCACGCTGTTGAAGGTTCTCGAACACCACGAAAAGGTTTTGGAAATCATTCTGCCGACCTTGGGCGAAGAGCGCCGCGCCACCTATTCGCCGTTCCTGCCGGTGTGCAAAAAGACCGGCCGAGTGTTGCAGGTGCCGGTGGTCGAAATCAAATCGGATGACGGCACCATCGTCTACAAGGACGAGGACGGTTCCCTGGTCGAAACGCCGGTGACTGGCGGCCACGTGAAGCTGCAGTGGAAGGCCGATTGGGCCGGGCGCTGGACCGCGTTGGACGTGGATTACGAAATGTCCGGCAAGGACCTTATCGAAAGCGTGCGCCTGTCGAGCCGCATCTGCCGGGCGCTGGGTGGCACGCCGCCGGTGAACCTGACGTACGAACTGTTCCTGGACGAAAACGGCGAAAAGATTTCCAAGTCCAAGGGCAACGGGCTGAGCATGGAAGAATGGCTGCGTTACGCCACGCCGGAAAGCCTGAGCCTGTTCATGTACCAAAAGCCCAAGACCGCGAAGCGCCTGTTCTTCGATGTGATTCCGAAAAACGTCGACGAATATCTGACGTTTCTGGGCAAGTTCGGGGAGCAGGAAGAAAAGGACCAGCTCAGCAACCCGGTCTATCACATTCACGGCGGCCATCCGCCCCAGCCGGAAGCCGCGGGGCTGAGCTTCAACATCCTGTTGAACCTCGCCAGCGTCTGCCATTCCGACGATAAAGCAGTGTTGTGGCATTTCATCAGCCGCTACCGCCCGGACGCGACGGCGGAAAATGCGCCGATCCTGGACAAGCTGGTGGGCTACGCCATCAACTATTACAACGACTTCGTGAAGCCGAACAAAAAGTTCCGCGCGCCGACGGATCAGGAGCGTGGGGCGCTCGAAGACTTACAAGGTGCGTTGGCCGGATTGGCTGCCGACACCCAGGCCGCTGACATCCAGACGGAAGTCTACGAGGTCGGCAAGCGCCACGGTTTCGAAAACCTGCGCGATTGGTTCAAGGCCTGCTATGAAGTGTTGCTGGGCCAGGAGCAAGGCCCGCGCATGGGCAGCTTCATCGCCCTTTATGGCTTGGGCGAAACGGTGGAGCTGATTGGCAAAGCGCTCGCGGGCGAGGATCTCTCCGCTTAAATCCCGTTTATCGGATCACGCCGGGGTGCTTTCCGCGTCTATTCGACAGAAGCGGAGGACGCCATGGCCGATCAACAGCCCACCATTTCCCGCGCACTTCTGACACAAATCATCGCCGCCAACGAGGTCGGCGCGCCGGAACGCGCCTATGTGTTGTCCCACGCCGGGACAGCCAACAGCGGCTATTCCGTCGGCGCGTTTCAACTGGATCTGGCGCATCGGCCGGAAGCGCGGGATCACGTGCAAACGTTCCTGAACGGCACCGGCGCGTTCGATGCGGGCGATATGGCGGCGATCAACGCGGGCTTTTTGACCACCGGCAATCCTGCGGCGATTGCCGGTGCGTTGAAGTCCACCATCGATGCTCAGTTCGCCACCGAGGGCGGCCATAGCATGATCGATGGGCTGGACGCGGGTCAACTGGACGACTTGCTGGGGGACATCGCCCAGGCCATGCGCAATACGCAAGCCAACCCGCGCTACGCCAACGATGAGCTGTTCAAGACGTTTTCAGACAGTGATCTGTTTCAAGCCCTGATCGGCGACAACGCCAACCAATACGGCCCGCCCAACACCTTCGGGCGCTACATGCAAGGCCAAACCGTGACGGTCGGGGGTGTGACGTTGGTGCTGGGAAACGGCCCGTGGGATTTTCAGACGTTTGCGTCTTATGAATCGCACTACAGCTATGTACGCAACTCCGAACAGGGCGCACGCGACATGCGCCGGCGGCGCACCAACGTGGTCAACATTCTGGCGGACAACAACGCTTTGGGGGATCAGAACCAGGACGAAGCGCTGCAGATCATCCAGACGACGTACCAGGCACAGGCCTAGGCGTTCTCTCGGGGCATGGGGGTGGGGGCTTCAACCCGTTTGACAATTTGGGCGGTCCTCTGGATGCAACGAAGCAAGCGGAATCTAACTGATCTTGGGTGAGCCCAATTGCGGTTCGGAGGTCGGTCCCCGAAAGGTCGATCCCGAAGAGATTGGCGCCAGAGAGGCCGGCCTCATAGAGATCGACCCATGATAGGTTGGCCATTGAGAGATTGGCTCCGGTGAGATCGGCCCCGTAAAGATCGGCCTCAGAGAGGTTAGCCCCTGAAAGATTGGTCTGGGAGAGATTGGCCCCGGGTAAATCGACCACGGATAGATCGGCTCCAGAGAGGTTGGCTCCAGTGAGATCAGCCTGAAAAAGATCAGCCCAAGAAAGATCGGTTTTGGAGAGGTTGGCCCCGGAGAGATCGGTCCAAGAGAGATCGGTCCTGGAGAGGTTGGCTCTATAGAGGTTGGCTCTAGAGAAGTCAGCCTCAGGGAGATTAGCTCCGAAGAGATTGGCTCCAGACAGATCGGCCCCCGTGAAGTTGGCGGACTCAAGGTCCGCTCCGATGAGTTTTGCATCTCGCAAATGCGCACCGGACAGATTTACGCCTTCCAAGTACGTGCCTTCACCACCATTCTGGGGCGACAGGTCGATGCCTGTCAGCGGTTCCTTGTTCTTCATGCACACGTTCGTAAATGGTAGACACAGGCTTCGGGAGTTGAGGTATTCCAGCGCCCAAATTTTTCCGCTGTTGCCGGGGGCCTTGTTCGTAAGCAGAGTCCAGGCGCGCGCGGTACGTTCCTCTTCGCGGTCCGCCAGTTGAAAGAACGACGCGGCGACGAACAGCACGATAAACAGCGACGACAGCGACGCGCCGATGCGGGTGATATGCCAATCGTTGAGCCAATCGGCGAAACGGTGCAGGCGGCTCCTGTTCGCGTGAGTACACACTTTCGATTGCACGACATGGTTGCGCTTATCCGCACGTCTGAGGGCGAGGCGGGATTTTCCAGCGTTTCGCATGGGGAGGGGTCCTACTGCGCGGCCCAGAGGATTCGCGCGATCCATTCCACGTCACTGAGCGCGATTTCCCGGTCTGCGTGGGCGGCGTTGAACGAACTCAGTTCGACCCGTTGTGCGGTTTTGCGTTTGAGCACCTTGGCCATGACTTCGCCGTCCCGGGTTTTCACCACCACCCGGTCGCCGCGGCGCACGCCCGCTTCAGGGGAGACGATGACGATGTCGCCGTCGCGGTAGACGGGCTCCATACTGTCACCGGAAATCTCCAATGCGAAGGCGTGGACGTCGTTCATCGCACCGGGGGGCGGGATTTCGTCCCAGCCGCCGCCGGTGGGGTACCCGGCGTCGTCGAAAAATCCTTCCGCGCCCGCCTGGGCGAAGCCGATCAGCGGCACATTGCGCGGCGCGGTGTGATCTCCGTTTTCGATGTAATCGATGAATTCCTGCAAATTCGCGCCGGTGGCTTTGAGAATCTTGGAAACGCTTTCCGTGGATGGCCAGCGCAGTTTGCCGTCGCGGGTGACGCGCTTGGATTTGTTGAAGGTGGTGGGGTCGAGCCCCGCCTTGCGCGCGAGGCCGGATGCCGACAGGCCGTAAGCCGCCGCCAGCTTGTCCACCGCTTTCCAAACGTCACCATGTTTGAGCATGGGAACATTGTCACAGGTGTGCGGAAAGATGTCATTAGGAATAAAGTGTGCCACATATATTGACATAGGATAATAAACATATTATTAAGATTAATAGGATAAACAGCCTACACAGGAGTCTGCCCCATGCCGAAGCCTCGCCGTTCCGCAAAACCCCTGCCCGTCAAAACCGCAGTTCCATTTTTGGATGCGGAAGAAGCTTGGTTTTGGTTCATGCGCTGCGAACGAGTGCGCCGCGAAGGTGCGCGTCTGGCCGCGGATGAGGCGCTGACCGACCGGCCATGCGAACCCGACGACATCTACCGCGCCGTGATGGGGTTGTTCCGTCGCCGCTTGATCGGCAATGAGCATCTGAAGGTCCTGGCTGAATTCGGTTGGCGCGAAGCGCCGCCGGACCCACGCGTGCGTGAGGAAGAGCGTCCTTTGAGTCTGTGGGAAGACGCCCTGGACCGTCTCACCACGGATCTGAAAGCGAAGGGAATCGTGTCCCATGACGGCTGCGTGGCCCAGAGTGGATAAGGGGGGTGGCAGCGCGCGCACCCTAGCCGACGGTCAGGACGGCACGCGCCGGGCGCTGGTGGTGTTCAGCGGCCAGGCGGATTTGGCATGGTTGCGGATGCTGCGCCCCGGCTACCGGCATTGCTTTGCCTTGGTGCAAAGCGGCGATCACTGGGTGCTTTACAATCCTCTGTCGAACGGCACGGAAATCGAGGTCTGGCCGGGCGGCCAGGAGCAGAGTATCCGCGCCTGGCTGGTGCAAAACGGCTATGAGGTGATCGACGAAACTGTGCGGCCTTTGCGTCCACCGGCATTGGCGTGGTCGCCGTTCACATGTGTGGAGAGTGTTAAACGTGTGCTTGGCCTGCGGGCACCCGGCATTTTTACCCCCTGGCAATTGTATCGGCGCCTGAAGCGCACAAATCGGAAAAAAATCCTTGACATTCGTGGATTGTTAGGATATAAATCCTTTTAACGACCGGCACACGTGTGTCCAAAGTCAGCCCGGGGCTTCGCGCTTCGGGCTTTTTTATTTGTTTGATCCAGAACCGAAGAGGAGACCCCATCATGGGCGGAATCACCAGCAGCCCGAGCGTCACCACCGTTGCGGCACCGGCCCCGGAACCGGATACCTCCGACGCCGATGAAACGCAGGCGCGCCTGAACGCCGTCGCGCGCAACCGTCGTGGCCGCGACGGCACGGTCCTGACGTCCGATCGTGGGCTGATGCGCGCCAATGAAAAGGCCGCGCAAAAGAAAACGCTGTTGGGAGAATGAATATGGCTTCTCCCCCTTTCGATACACTCACACCCGAAGGTGTGATCCAAAGCTACCAGCGCGCCAAAGACAGCCGTCGCATGTGGGAGTCGCATTGGAACGACTGTTATGACTTCGCGTTGCCGCTGCGTGCGGAGACCACCCAAGGCGGCATGAAGACCGGCGATAAGCTGTTTGACGGCACCGCGCCGGACGCGGTGGATCAATTGGCGGCGAGCCTATTGTCCAACCTGACGCCGCCGTGGGCGCGGTGGGTGGGGTTGATGCCCGGTGTTGATGTCAGTGAAGAAGACCGGGAACTTCTTGCACCGAGGCTGGAAAAGGCCGCGGCGTTGCTGCAGTCGCATTTCGACCGCTCCAACTTCGCCGTGGAAATCCATCAATGTTTCCTGGATTTGGTGACTGTAGGCACCGCGTGTTTGATGTTGGAGGAAAGCCCGCTGGGCGAATCCTCAGCCTTCCGGTTTACCGCCGTGCCGATGTTCGATGTGGTGTTCGAAAGCGATGCGGGCGGGCGGCTTGAAGGGACGCTCCGGCGCATCGAACTCACCCGGCGCGAACTCAAGCAGCGTTATCCCGATGCCACGTATGTCACCGAGGGCATGGGCGAAGACAGCGTTTCCGTCCAAGGCAGTGAAGAAACGCGCATCGGTGTGATCGAGGCCGTGTTGCCCGACGACAAGGGTTATCGTTACATGGCGGTGGCCGAGGTCGCACCGGGCTTGCTTAACGAAACGGAAGTGCTTTCCGAAGGGCGGTTCGAAAAATCGCCGTTCATCAATTTCCGATGGCTCAAGGCGCCCGGTGAAATTTATGGCCGCTCCCCGGTGATGAAGGCCTTGCCCGACATCAAGACCGCCAACAAGGTGGTGGAACTGATCTTGAAGAACGCCTCCATCGCCGTGACCGGCATCTGGCAAGCGGAAGACGACGGCGTGCTCAACCCCGCCAACATCAAGTTGGTGCCCGGCGCGGTGATCCCCAAGGCGATGGGCAGCCAGGGTCTGACGCCGCTGTCCGCGCCGGGGCGGTTCGATATTTCCGGCTTGGTGCTGGAGCATCTGCGCACGCGCATCCGTGCCTCGCTGTTGGCCGATAAACTGGGCCAAGTCGCGGGACCGAAGATGACCGCCACGGAAATCATGGAACGGTCCTCGGATATGGCCCGTATCCTGGGCGCGACGTATGGGCGGCTGCAGACCGAACTGCTGACCCCGTTGATCGACCGGGGCCTATCGATCCTGCGCCGGCGCGGCGAACTGCCGGCGATCCTGATCGATGGACGCACCGTGGACATCGATTACAAGTCGCCGCTGGCGCGCCGTCAGGGCCAAGAAGACGTCGGCACCGCCATGGGCTGGTTTCAGGCGCTCGACGTTTTGGGGCCGGAGGCCTACAGCATCATCAATGCGCCGCGGGCCGCGCGGTGGTTGGCCAAGCAATTCAGCGTGCCGGAAGAACTTTTGCTGAATGAAGAGGAGGCCGAAATCCGCATGGTCGAATCCCGGACATCGGGATCGGGCAGGAGCAAAGCTCCGGACCTCGCCAAACTGCAGCAGGCCTTGCTGCAACAAGCGCCGTCGGAGCGGGCGGCGATCCAGCCGTCCCAAGCCACGCCGCCGCTGATGAATCCGGACCGGCGCAAAATCACCGCGTCGCACCTGGATAAGAAGCCCGGTGGGCAGCCGCTCAATCCCTTCATCGGAGCAAAAGAATGAGCGCGCCCAAATACAAACCCCGCCAAGGCTGGTCGTGGTTCGAGCGCGACCCGGCCATTGCCACGGACGATGACGGCAGCAGCGCCTTGCCCGATCCCGGGCGCGAATTGCGCTTGGCCTACGCCCGCTGCTTTTCCGGCGCGGACGGCAAGCAGGTACTGGCGCACCTGCGCGCCATCACCTTGGAACGCGCGCTGGGTCCCGGCGCGCCATCCGAAACCCTTCGCCACATCGAAGGCCAACGCCAACTGGTGAGCTATATCGCGCAGTTGACGGACCAGGGCCGCACCGGCGGCTGACACTTTTATCGATCTGAAAACAGGAGATACCCTATGCCCATCCAAACTCCCAATCCGCCCTCGAACGCTCAGTGCCCGGCGTGGCTGCCGGCGAAGTTCTGGGACCCGGAAACCGCCCAGGTGCGTACCGAAGCCTTGGCCAAATCCTACCAAGCCTTGGAAAACCGCCTCAGCCGTCAGCCGGTCCCGGACCTGCCCAGCCATCCCGGCGCTTACGATATCTATATCGACGACGATCTGCTCGACATCGATGAGGAGGTCAACCAGCGCCTGTACGAAAACGGCTTTTCCAACACCCAGGCGCAACTGGTTTACGACCTCGCCGCCGAACGTCTGAAACCGATGATTGCCCAGCTCGCCGCGCAGTACGAGAACGAACGCGAGGAACAACGCCTGATCGAACACTTCGGCGGTGTGGAACGCTTTGCCGCCATTCGTCCGCAGTTGCGCGCCTGGGGCCAAGCCAACCTGTCGCCGTCCGTCTACGGAAATCTGGTGGCGTCCGCCGAAGGCGTCATCGCCATGTTTGAAATGATGAAGAACCGCGAACCCAGCCTGATGCGCGCCGCCGGCGGTCCCGTCGGTGCGTCGGAAGACGACTTGAAACGCATGATGAAAGACCCGCGCTATTGGAAGGATCGTGACCCCGGTTACGTCGCGCGCGTGCGCGACGGGTTCCGCAAGCTGTATCCGGACGCGCCCTGACCACCGGAAGCGTGCCAACGGCATGCACGAATGGCGCGGCGGCTCTTTCCTCCCCCTCCCGGAGCCACCCTACGTCCTGTGGGGCCGCGCTGTGCGGCGGTGAGCGCGTTCGACCCGCAGCTCCCGCCGGTTGGATCCCGGACGGCCTTACCTCCTTGACGCCTTCGGCGTTGGAAGAGGTCCTTCCAATTCCACCCAAGCTTAGCTTGGGGAATTGGGGGAACCGGCCGTCCGGGGTCTCTTTTTCAGCCATCACTTTTGCAAGGACACCCCGGACATGCTCGAACAGGTCCTGCGCCTGATGCACCGCTCCCCCCATCACCGGGGATATTCGGTGGACACCGTCTTGCGCTGCATCTTGCCGCCGTTGGAACTCGGCCAGCACACCTGGGTCGCGCGCGGCGGCGAAATCACGGCCTGGGCGTCCTGGGCGTGGCTGACTGAGCCGGTGGCGGAGGCCTTTTTGCATGACGACTACAAACTGCGCCCGGACGATTGGTGTTCTGGCGACACGCTGGTGTTCATGGATTTCATCGCGCCCAAAAATCCCGGAGAGCGCGGCGATGCTTTGGCGCTCTACCAACAGCTTCGCGACACGTTCCGCCACATCCCCGCCCGTGATTTACCGGGCGCGGCGTGGGTGCGGTTTGCGAAGCAAGGAAAAATTGTGCGCGTGAGAAACACCGAAACGGCGTGTTTCTGAACGCCCTCCATTAACCCCGAAATACGGAGACCCGAATCATGGGAAGCAGCAGTGGCAACAGCAGCTCTGGACTAGACAGTACCAGTCCCGCAGACGATTGGGATGATAAGGCGGTTGTCGAATCGCAAAAACAGGGACCCGGCGGCCCAAAAGCAGGAGATTGGCACGGGGGACTGAATCGATCGCTTGGCTACAACGATTTTATCAGCGGTGGCATGTACGGCCCCGGACCCAATGAAAATCCTGGTGGACGAGGCGGTAACGAGAATGTGAATCTCGGGAAAAACTTTGTCGAAGACCTCGGCAACTTGTTGAGTGGGAACTGGGAAAATCCGTTCAGCGCGCACGATAACCGAACGGCACAAGAAAAAGCGAACCGGTTTGGGGGCCGCAAAGAAGATTATCTACCTGGTGGAAAGTACGGCCGGGATTCGAGATTTAGTCACGCAGCCGCCTTTCATGAAAGGCAAAAAGCTAAGGCTGAACAGGCGGAAAAAGATCAGTTGGCCGCCCCTGCTGCCGATGTTCTGGATGAAGAACGTGCGCGTCAAGCTCCCACCGCCAGCCTGGATCTGGAAGAAGCGGCGTATCAGGAAAGCCTGCAGAGCGGCACCGCGTTGAGCCCGGGGGCCGCGCCCACCACGCCGTCACGCGGCAGCTCTTCGCGCACCGCATCATCCTTGGGAGCGCCCCAGACCGTAGATGCCTTCTACAGTGGGCAGATGGCAGCCCTGGATAGGGCCAGGGCCGCCCGTGCGGCCGCGCGCGATTTGCAGAATCGCCAGGGCCAGGTCACGGGCGCCTTGTCGCGCACCGCGCGGGACCCGCGCGAGGACCCGCGCAACACCGGCAGGGCCGCAGGCGCGTTCGCGGCCAGAAACGACCTCATCGAATCCTTGAGCATTCCCGACAGCAGCAAAACTGCGCAACGGGCCAGTCACCATGCCCACGCCGATGAGTTTGCCGGTTCCATGCAAGCCATGGCGGACCGTGTTCACGCCAATGAGTTCACGGGCTCCATGCGGGCCATGGCGGACCGGGTGCATGCCAATGAGTTCGCAGGCTTGAGCCCCGCAGGTGGGCGTGTTTCCAGAGGTTGGAATCCCAGCGAAACCATCGAGGATGTGGAGGCGCAGTTCGACGCTCTGGGCCCTGGATGGTCCGGGGGGACGTACCGAGGCGATCCGTTTGGAGAAAGGTCCTCGGTTGCGCCGTCCGCATCGTTTGCCGAATCTCCAGGTCTAGACTTGATGAGCAGTGTCGGTCAGCACGGGCTGAACAATCCCGAAGATGTGGCGGCGTTGCAAGATGCCTTGGTCGCCGGTGGGCACATGAACATCTTGAACGCCACTGGCTATATCAACACGCCGACGGTGGACGGCATCCGAGCCGCGCAAAAAGCGGCTGGCCTGCCCACCACCGGCACTGTCGATCCCTTCGGCCGCACCGAGGCGGCATTGGCGGCGGCGCTCCAGGGCCCATACGCCGGCATTCCGCAAGCCAACCTCGAGTTTATGGGATTGCCTTCCAGCAGCCCAAGAGTATCCTTGCCCCAGAGCGTAACGCCTGCCATGGCACGTGCGCAGAAGCAGATCGAACAACGTTACCAAGAAATCATGAACAACCCGGACACACGGCCCTTGGGCCTGACCCCGGAAGACGTGCGTCAAACCGCTTGGGACCTAGCCACGCTGGAGGTGCAAACCGGCCTCTCCCTGGCGGACAAAATTGGCCGCGGTATTCACATTACGGATGTCGTGGCACCAGTTGGGGAAGTTCCGGCAGGGCCGGTAACTGACCAGTTCCGTGAGGCTTGGGACCGGCATCAAGCAAACTTACACACTCATCATCCCGCCCAGCCACAGGATGTACCGCTTGATGAGGCTTTGGATGTGGCTGCGTTCGGTTTGTCTTTTGCTCCGGTTGTCGGGGATGTTGTGGGTTTGGCGAATGATATTCGTAATTACAGCCAGCATCCGGAAATGCGGACGTGGGATAACTACGCCCTGAGTGCGGCAGGGTTGATCCCAGGCGTGCCATCGGTCGCTGGGGTGGTTGGCAAGCAAGCTAAAAATATTGCGAAAGACCCCAAAACCCCCAAAGACCCAGGTTTTGACGACTGGGCTAAGAGCCAGACATACAAAGATGCTCCGTACCATCATCCGGGCTCACGGGGTGGGGCAAAAGGTGGAAAGTCTCCGTCGCCCAAAGACCCGGAAACTTCTTTGAGAAACTCAGCGCGGGTGAAGGATACGTCGCCCCATCGTGTGGGCATCGATCCCAAAAATCGGGAAATTTCCGTGATGATGAAAACTCGAGATGGCGAATGGCACGGTCATGTCCGCAGCTACAAGGACCTGACTCAAAAACAAAAGAATGCCTTGAAAGATATTGGTCTCGATGATGAAACCAAAAGCAAAATGAAGAACTGGTAGTTGCCCCCCCATCCGGGATACACCTATGGATGCGATATGGAGAGAGAAATGTCGAAATCATCCACAAACGACAATGAATCCTATACCTACGCCGATATTCTATACATCACCTTGCACCACGATGATTACGACCTGGGTTATCAACTGTGCCAAGAAAGCATCGATCATGAAGATGTGATGATGCGTGCTGCTGCGTTGGAAGGCCTAGGCTTTCTGGCCAAGCGCTTCGGCAAAATGGACCTGGGTTTTGTTTTGCCGCACATCCGACAGGCCCTGCAAGATCCCAATAGCGAGGTGGCGGATGGTGCCGAATCTGCGTTGTATTGGTTCGAAGAATATTTGCCGGGGTTTCGCAGTGTGGACCATGGTTTACCCGAACCCGTCCGCTATGAAGAGTGGGATGAAGAAGACGGTATCCGTGGTGAAATACTTGGTACCGCGTTGCGTGGCGACACCTACGAAGAAGGTTTGGCACTGTGCAAGCACTACAGCGGTCATGAAAACCCGTGGGTGCATTATGCGATTTCCAAAGCCTTGGCGCATTTGGCGCGGCGCTTCAACATAATGGACATAGATTTCGCTGTGGCGCACTTCCAAAACGGCGTAAAAAAATTTCCAGATGACGGCACTATTAAATATACACGCGATTACGCCTTGGATGAATTCGAACGTTCACTTCCCGGCTTTGATCGGGCGGCGTACGGCTTCGGCCCGACCATCAATCCTGCGCCGGTGGAATCGCGCCGGGAATTGATCTGGGACATTCAGGGCACGGTTCTGTACGATCCGTCATATCAGAAAGGGATCGATCTTTGCCTTTTGCACATGGACCACTTGGACGAAGCGGTGAGCAATCGAGCCATTGATGGCCTAAGCCAACTGGCGCGGCGGTTTGGTAAGATGGATTTGGATAAGACCATTCCCCGGCTCAGGGTGATATTCAGCCATCCGACACGCAAGCAAACAAGTGATGTGCTTCTAGTTCTGGATGCGTTCGAACGCTACCTGCCTGGTTTTAACCGCCAAGAGTACGGCTTTCCCCCGGAAGAAGACTGAGTGACCTAATATAGTGGATTGGCAACGGCGCTCCGTCACGGAGCGCCGTTTCATTTTGACCCCATCATTCTTTAGGTGATTTTTACACCCCCATAACCTCCGCCGGATAACCGCGCCGCGCGTTGCCGGGCTCTTTTAATGAGGGCCCGGTTTTGCGTGTGCGGCCCGGCGGAACCCCAACCAAAACATAGAGGGCGATTCACGGACGAGATCGAAGCCGCAAGGCTTGGCGTCCATCCGATCGCACTCTGACGCCCCGGGCGCGGGCGGCGGGCCGATACCGGACCGGCCAGCCACAACCCACGCCCAGGGCGGCCTTCATTTCCACATGCAAAGGAGAAAGACATGTCGACATCCGTCGAACAGTCGTTCATCAAACACTTCCAAGCGGAAGTGCATCTGCAGTACCAGCAGATGGGCTCCAAGCTGCGCAACACCGTGCGCACCAAGGACAGCATCATCGGTTCCACCACCACCTTTCAGAAGGTGGGCAAGGGCACGGCCTCGACCAAGGCGCGCCACGGCAAGGTACCGGTGATGAACGTCGATCACACCCCCGTCGAGGTCAGCTTGTACGACTACTACGCCGGCGACTGGGTGGATCAGTTGGACGAACTGAAAACCAACATCAACGAACAGCAGGTGGTTGCCAAGGCCGGCGCGTACGCGCTGGGCCGCAAGACCGATGAGCTGATCATCACCGAAATGGACAAGTCCACCAACTACGCCGGTACCGGCGTGGACGGCTTGACCAAGGCCAAGGTGCTGACCGCGTTCGAAATGCTCGGCGAGGCCGACGTTCCGGACGACGGCGAGCGCTACGCCGTGGTCGGCTGGAAACAGTGGTCGGATCTCCTGAACATTCAGGAGTTCGCCGACAGCCAGTACATCGGTGACGACGAACTGCCGTGGAAAGGCACCCAGGCCAAGCGTTGGCTGGGCGCATTGTGGATGCCGCATTCGGGCCTGACCAAGGACGGTGGCAACATCCGGTATTGCTACTGGTATCACAAGTCCGCCATCGGCCACGGCGTCGGCGCGGACGTGAAGACCGACATCACCTGGCACGGCGACCGCGCCGCGCACTTCGTCAATAACTCCATGAGCCAGGGCGCTGGCCTGATCGACACCTCCGGCGTCGTGTCCATGCGCTGCCTGGAAGCCTGATAGGAGGTGATCTGATGGCTTATGCATCGAAAGACCTGAGCGTGCTCGCCTACGCCAACGGCTTCACGTTGTGGCACTACGCCACTACGGACCTGGCCACCGAAGTGGACACGTCCGGTTACTTCAACGACGCCGCGGACATGCTGCGCGTGGGCGACATCGTCGTCGCCAACACCGATACGGACGGCACCCCGTCGTCCGGTTTCTATCTGGTGAACGCCAACGCCGCCGGTCAAGTCGACGTCGCCGACATGACCGCCGTCGGCACCGCCGACCTCGACTAAAGCAGCACCGCCGATCTCGACGAAACAAGGTCGGCCGGACGCAGCCGAAAATCGGCTGCGCAGGGGAAGGGGACGCCACACCATCCGGCGTCCCCTTTCTTTCCCATTCTTTATGTTTTTTTTCGAACCGCAGGAGAGTTTGCATGTACCCGCACTTCGCCTCGTACCCCATGGCGCAATGCCGCAAGAAGCTGGCCGCCAGCGCCAGCGCCGATCCGCTGGATGTGCTCAAGAGCAAGGTTGTGTTGCAGACGTTGGGCCACTACCAAGCGCCCGATTGGGGCGTGAGCCCGTATCCGGACACGGCGCTTTATGACGCCATCAAGGCGTTTCAAAAATCTCAAGGTCTCAAGGTCGACGGCGTGATCAACCCCGACGGCGAGACCGAGGCGGCGCTGAGCCAAGCGCTGACGCCGCACCGCGCCACCCGTGCGGTGCAGGCCACCGCGCAGGCCCTGCAGGACTTAGGCCGCGGTGGGGACGAACTGCTCGCCCACATCACGCCGGAAGAAGCGGGGTTGCTCGACGCCATCACCGACGGCGCCAGCATCAATCTGCACACGGGGTTGTTGGAGTTCGGGTATGCGGATTTCGATGAAGGTGGTGGTTATGTTGATGACTCCTACTCCTCGCCCGACGATTTTGATGACGGCTATGCCGGAGGCGGGCCATCGTCGGGCCCCAGCGGCCCCGACAATGATGGTCCCGACGGTGGTGGTGGCCCGGGCCCTGGAAGCAATCCAGAAAACGATACTTTGCAGGATAACCCTGAGAACACCGAGGGCCAAAAAGAGGGGCAAAGTCTAAACACCGCGCCGAGTGCCGCCCAGATCGCTCACACGAATGCTCGGCACGCAGCAGCACAGGAAATCGAAGATAAGGAGAGGGAAGAAGAAGGCGAAAAAGGCAAAGGCGGCAAGACAGAAAAACACGATTTCGATGTTGTTCCTGACAACTCTAAAGCAAGACAAGAACGTGCGCGGGTTTACACACAGACCCTCGAGAGCAAGAAGGGTTGGGATCGGTTCACATTCGGATCGAGATATGGGTATCGGAACTGGAGCAACCATCTCGGCAACAAAGGTTCGCGATCAGATGAGCAGCCTGATGGGTTCACACGGACATTAGGTTATAACGATTTCCTTCCGGGCGGCATATTTGGACCAGCCTCCGGAATAGGTGTTGGCCCCCAGGCGAACACCCCGGCTTCAGTGGATCAGAGAAACAATGCCTTGGACAGCAGGGTAACGTCTGGAACGTTTTCTCCTGCGCAAGTAGCGGCCCTCCAATCCAACCCAACCGTCGCCTCTTTGAGCGGCAGTCTTACACCGGGCCTGACCACGGCGGCGCAGGCAGCCGCCATGGGAGCTGTAGGTGGGCTCGCACCAACGCTGGGGCGGGCGATGCTTGACCATCTCGCCCCCATTGAAGAAGAGGAGGAAGAAGGCCTTGTCCAAATCGATGATCTACCTGCGCCAGTGACCAGTACCCCGGCACCGCCCGCAGGGACCCCTCCTGCCAGCGTAGGTGCACGGGCCTATAACGACCCGCGGTCACGCTGGGCGATCATGGAAATTCCATCCTATGCGCCTAAGGCATCCAATTTGCCAGGGTTGATCGATGCGTCATCCCTGCCTGCGCCCACATCGGCGCCGGTGTTGGATTGGGGGCCTCAGAATCCTTATTGGAGCCCCGGTCTCAATCCGGGCTATACGCCACCTGCACCTTGGAATCGTGGGGTCAAGCAGCCAGATATTCCCCAAACGTATCCTTCAAAACCTGAGGAACCATTGAATCCTTTAGATCCGAAAGCCCCGAATCGCCTTGAGGATGAAGTGTCCAGACGGGTAAAACAGGCCATTTTCGACAAGTTGTACCGGGATACTCTCGAGGTGTTACGTAGTATTGGTCTGCAAGGGATTAATCGGATAAATCCTATGTTTGTGACTCCAAACGTGCTGGAGTACATGGAAGAGGAATTGAACAAGGATAAAAAGATATAAAGATATATTGAACGTTGCGCGTGCCCGTTAATCGTCACACGCATCCATCCCTTGATGAAGTGTCAGGATTCTTATGCGTATGCAAAGGCTGTCGAGAAATGAAAAATCCGGAGCGTCTTCATGGTATCCCATCTCCCAAAGAGCCGCAGCCGCAATTTTGCTACCGGAATCTGAAGCTTTTTTGAGCCAGAAACGTTCGTCAGTTTCCGTTTGTGCCTTTGTTGCAAGATGAAGCATGGCCCGGATCAGGCCATGATTTGCTGCTTTGGTGATCCACTCCAATGCAAGACCTGGGTTTTGAGGTTTGCCAAGACCTTCATCGTAACAGTGGCTCAGGTTGTACATCGCAGATGTATAGCCAAGATTTGCGGAGCGCTCGTACAAAGAACACGCGATGTCAGCATTGGCGGGGTATCCCTGGCCTTGGTCATGCATCATGCCAATGATGTTTATGGCTTTGGCATGTCCGACTTCGGCCAAGGGCGCAAGGATTTCTTTGGCTTTTGCATATTCGCCTGACTTGTGAAGGTCCACGGCTTCGTCAACACGTTTGTCTTGATTCGTGTCCGCGTGTGCCTGGGCGACGCTGAACAGCAGGATCAAAGAAAGTATGAGCATGAGTGATCTGCCAGCCATGGCGGGAGCTTAACGCTAATCCTTCAATGCAACAAGTTGGCCCGGTATGGCTCCGGTCCAAAACCATTTGTGTCCAGGTAACAAATGGTCCGCAGCGCTTGACCTGAATTCTAGAACACAACCCAACTTAAAACTGAGGAGACTGAGATCATGGCTTTGAGTTCCATAGCCTTGTGCGCGCGTGCGCTGTTGAAGATCGGCTGCCGCTCGATCACGTCGTTTGACGAGGGCACGGCGGAGGCGGAAGTTGCGGGCAACCTGTACGAGCCCATCCGCGACGCGTTGCTGTCGTCGCACCCGTGGTCGTTCGCCACGGGCCAGGTGACGCTGCCGCAACTGACCGCCGAGCCGATTGCGGATTACGACTACGCCTATCAACTGCCCGCCGATTTTTTGCGCGCGCTGTCCGCGGGCGCGGGGCGCGGGCGGGGGTTGGACTACCGCATTCATGAGCGCCGGCTCCACACCAATGCGTCGGAAGCCGTGTTGACCTATATCTTCCGTCCGGAAGAAACCGAATTCCCGCCGTTCTTCGATCAAGCGCTGATCGCCAAGCTGGCGGCGGAGTTTGTCATCCCGCTCACCGACAGCACGTCGCGCGCCGAGGATCTGCAAAAACTCGCGGACAAGGAAGTCAAGCGCGCTAAGTCGATCGACGGTCAGCAAGACACGCCGCAGGCGATCGAAGACTACACCCTGATCGGAGTGCGCGGCTGATGGCGAAGATGAAAACCTTCAAGACCAGCTTCACCGCGGGCGAGGTGTCCATGGAACTGGCGGGGCGCGGCGATCTCAGCGCCTACGACAATGGCGCGGGCAACCTCACCAACATCTCCATCATGCCCACCGGTGGAATCTACCGCCGCGCCGGTTTGCGCCACGTGGACACGGTGGCGGGGGAAGGGCGGTTGGTGTCTTTCGAATTCAACACCGAACAGGTCTACCTGCTGGTGTTTCGCGAGCTGGTGGTGGATGTGTACGAAAACGGTGCGAAACTGACCACCATCGACCCGTCGCCGTGGACGTTGGCGCAGACCAAGAACATGTCCTGGGTGCAAAGCGCGGATACGTTGCTGGTGACGCACCCGGACGTGCCGCCGAAAAAATTGACCCGGGACGCGGGCGGAACCTGGTCGATTTCCGACTGGACGTTTTATACCAAGGATGACGTCATTTATCAGCCGCACCACAAGTTCGTGGATGATGCTGTGACGCTGACGTCCAACGGTGTGTCCGGCAACGTCACGCTGACGGCGTCGGCGGATGTGTTCGTGGCCGAACACGTGGGCAAGCGCTTTCGCTTCGGTGGCAAGGAAGTGGAAATCACAGCCTACACCAGCGCGACCCAGGCAACGGCCAACGTCAAGGAAAACCTGAGCAGTTCGTCCGCGACAGAGGATTGGGAGGAACAAGCCTTTTCCGACGTGCGCGGCTACCCCGTCGCGGTGTGTTTCCACCAGGACCGTTTGGTGATCGGCGGATCGCGCGATCTGCCGAACCGGCTGTGGATGTCCAAATCGGCGGACATCTTCAACTTCGACTTAGGGACAGGTCTGGACGACGAGGCCATCGAATTCGCCATCCTGTCCGATCAGGTCAACGCCATTCGCGCACTCTTTTCCGGACGGCATTTACAAGTGTTCACGTCCGGTTCGGAATGGATGGTGACGGGCGATCCGTTAACGCCGACATCCATCCAGCTCAAACGCCAGACGCGTGTGGGTTCTCCTTTGGAGCGCACGGTTCCACCCCGCGACGTGGACGGCGCAACGCTTTATGTCTCGCGCGCCAATGATGAAGTGCGGGAGTACCTGTTCACCGATCTGGAACAGGCTTATCAATCCGGCGACTTGGCCATGCTGGCGCGCCACATGGTCAAAACCCCGGTCGATCAAGACTACGACAACAGGCGTCGCCATATGCACATCGTCATGGCGGACGGCACCATATCGTCTTTGACGTTGTTCCGCCGCGAAAAGGTCACGGCCTGGTCACGGCAAACCACCAATGGGCAGTTCCTATCCGTCACCATGGTCGATACCGAAGCGTATGTTCTGGTTCTGCGCAACGGCGTCTATTCCATCGAAGTGTTCGACGACGCATACAACGTCGATGCCGGCCTCAAGGGGACGGACGTCACCGCGAAAACGACGTGGAGTGGCTTGGATCATCTGGAGGGACAAACTGTCAAGGTGGTGGGCGATGGTGCACCGATGGACGATCAGGTTGTGAGCGGTGGGGCTGTGACCTTGCCCGAGGCCGTGAAAGATGTCGAGATCGGCTTGGGCTTCACCCACATCATCGAACCCTTGCCGCCCACCGTGGCGTCGTCCAAATCCGGCACCCAGGGCGGCCATGTACGTCCGATTTCCTTCACTTTCCGGGTCCGCGATACGGCGGCATTGCGCATCGACGTCGGTAACGGCCTTCAGGACATTCCGTTCAAACGCTTCGGTCAAGGGGTTCTGGACCAAGCCACCGCGCCCTTCACCGGGGACAAGGAGGTTCGCGCCTATGGTTGGCGCTTAGGCGGCATCGAGCCGTTGTGGCGGATCGAACAAGACACGCCGTTGTCTTTCACCTTGTTGTCCGTTGCCAGCGAAATCAGCGTCAACGGCTAATTCCAACATCATTTCAGAACAGGAGATTCATTATGGGCGGAAACGTCGGGCTCGCTTTGGCGGGCGCCAGCCTCGCTGGGTCGGCGGCTACAAGCGTGCCCCAGGGCGCGGTTCAAGTCACGGGCGACCATCAACAGCGCATTGCGGAATTGGAACGCGAAAAGAAACGTGAAGCGGAAGTCCGGGAAGAGAAACTGGCCCAGGCGAGCGCCGCGCAACGCGCCATGTTTGCGGCAAGCGGGATCAATCCAACGGATGGTTCGTCCGAAGCTGTTTTGCAAGGACTGCAGGACAAAACCACGCGCGAATTGGAAGACATAAATGCGGATTTCGATGCCGAGTTGCAAGCCGAGCGGGATTCGTTCGCCGACATTCAGGCGGAGCAATTGCAGAAATCGGAAGCCTCGACGGATTTGCTTAGCGGCGACGGCGGTTATCTCAACCTGATCAAGAATTGGGACTGATCCCATTTCCACCACTCATCCCATTTCAAGGAGAATCCCATGGCGGATCACATTCAAATCGGCGATGTCTCGCCGCGCGTCCAGTACACCGCTGACGGCGTGCAAACCCAATTCACGTATCTTTTCCCGATTTTCGAAGATGCGGATTTGGAAGTTTACCTCGACACCAGCAAGCAGAGCAGCGGCTACAGCACTTCCGGAGCCGGTGAAAGCGGTGGTGGGTCGGTGACTTTCACCGTCGCGCCTACAAATGGTCAACTGGTTACGCTGGCGCGACGCTTGTCCATTCAACGTACCAGCGATTTTCAAGAATCGGGTGAATTCCGCTCCAAGGTCATCAATGATGAATTGGACTACTTGACCGCGTCCTTGCAACAAGTGGCGGAGGATCAAAGCCGTTCTCCGCAAATGCCGGTCACGGAATCGGCCGCGGTCAACATGGACTTGCCCACGCCGGTGGCCGACACCACGCTGGTTTGGAACAGTGCGGGCGATGGTTTCGCCATCGGCCCCACGGTGACGGAGGTGTCCAACGCCCAGACTTATGCCAACAATGCGCAGGCCAGCGCGACGGCGTCGGCCACATCGGAAACCAATGCTGCAATCAGCGCCACCGCTGCGCAAACCGCGGCGGCGTCGAACATGTACGCGTCCAACGAAAGCAAATCGGCGGATTTTTCAGTCGCCGCAACCGACGACGGCAAGCAGTTTCTGATCAACACTTCCGCCGGCAACGTCACCGTTACCTTGCCGGAGGGCGCCACGGCCACGGACGGATTTCGCATCGCCTTGGGCAAAACCACCGCCGACAACAACGCGGTGATCGTCAACCGCACCGGCACGGACACGATCAACGGTTCCACCACCTGGCAGTTTTCCTCACCTCACGGGCAAAGCGTGATCACGCTGGACGCCACCGCATCGCCGGACACCTGGTTCGCCGCGGGCTTGGGCGTCACGGCCCCGGTGGGCGTGGCGGATCTGCACGAAAACGCCAAACCCTATGACATCGCGTTCATTGCGGGTTTCGATGACAGTATGGCGGCGGAGCTCATAACCGTTCAGACCTACGGTGAACTGGTGATGACCCGCGGTGGTTCGTTCATCGGTGAAGCGGGTTACATCGACACGGCCAGTGCTGGTGCAGCGGTGATCGTGGACGTTGAAAAGAACGGCACGTCGATCTACACCGTCGCCCCGCAATTCGCCGCCGCCGCCAATACGTTGACGGCGGGTACGCTCAAGACCGACGGCACGGAGGACTTCGTGTCCGGCGACCGCATCACTTTCAAGATCACGCAAACGGGATCAAGTACAGCCGGTTCCGGCTTGCGCTTCACCATCAAAGGAGTGCTCAGCTGATGCCCATTCTCTTAGCCCCGCAACTGATCCGTGCCATGAAGGCATTCGGAATCGATTATGCCGCGTTGTTTGATGGCAGCACGGGGTATATGACCTTCACACCGGTTAGTGCGGGTGATGCGCAAACGTGGACCTTTTCTGCTTGGGTTATGCGCACGGTGGAGACGAGCCGAGATTGCATTCTCTCCGCGTACGTGAACGGCACACAAAAAGCGGGCTTCTGGTTTCAAAACACGGATGCACTAGAATTCTACGATGTCTGGGGAAACCCCTGGCAAAGCAGCCGCGTGACCAACGCTTTGTATCGCGACCTTGGCGCCTTCTATCACCTTGTTGTTGTTTCCGACATTAGCAATGCGACCGCGCAAAGCCGTGCCCGCGTCTACGTCAACGGTGATGAAATCACCAGCTTCAGCATAAATGCAAATCCTGCCGATACACACCAATCCCACATCAATGATGCGTATGAGCACACCCTTGGACGGTTTCACGATGGCACGTACGTCTTGGACGGTGCGTTGGCTGATGTATATTTCGTGGACGGCCAAGTCCTGGCGCCGTCCGACTTCGGCAAAACCGACAGCCGTACCGGAAACTGGGTCCCCAAAAAGCGCAATCCGTCCGCGTTCGACTTAGGCACGAACGGGTTTTATCTCGACTTCGCCGATGCCAATGATCTGGGCAAATCCGGTCCACGTGCTGCGAATGTAAGTGCTGTATTTGATCCCCTGCACAAAGCATCAAGCACTTACCCGCGCACAATCCAGAACGGCAACCGCGAAGTTTATCGTGGGGCTTCTGGTTCCGACAGCGCCTATTCCACACTGAGTGCCGATGCTTCCGACGATACGTTCGTAGAATTTTACATCAATGTGATAGGTTTCAGTCGTGTGGGCCTCTGCGCCATTGATGAAATTCCGAACGCAACAGAAAACCTCTTAGGTTCGTCAGCGAACAGTTGGGCCTACAACTACAGTGGAACATTACGCAATAACGGTGTTGGTAGCGGTGGTTGGGGTGACACATTCACCACTGGCGACTATATCGGCGTCCGTCTCAATGCAGGCTCCTTGTACTTTTACAAGAACGGCGTTGTTCAAAATGGTGGAAACCCCGCTGCGACGGGTATCACAGGACGTTTCGTCTTTGGCGCCACTGTGGATAGCGGCGGGATGGTTACAATCGTCGCCAACCCCGACGAGATGACGCATAAGATTGCGGCATCGAATTATCTCACCACTAACAATCTCCCAGCCGTAAACGCCAGCCCGGTGACGGAGCACTTCAATACGGTTCTGTATACAGGCAACAGTCCCAGCAACAACGCGGTTACGGGCGTGGGTTTCCAACCTGATTTTGTGTGGATCAAATGCCGAAATCTGACTCGTAGTAACGCTATATTTGACGACATTCGTGGGGTGGGGAATCCTCTTTCACCCAATTCTACAGCGGCAGAGCCCTACGATCCGAACGTTGATCTTGTATCGTTCGATAGTGATGGCTTTACGACAGACGATAGCGGTGATGTGAATGACGGCACTCCCGGCACTTATGTTGCATGGTGTGCCCGCCTTCCCAACACCAAAACGTCCGGTTGGTCCGGTTCACCCACCATTACGCCCACTAAGGAAATCTACAACGCCGAGCTGGGCATGAGCATCGTGACCTACACCGGCAACGGTACGGCGGGCGCGACCATCCCGCATAGTTTGGGCCAGAAACCGGGGATGGTGATTGTCAAGAAACGCGTGGCGAATGGTGGGGATGGTGCTCGGTCTTGGCCTGTCTATCATTCAGCTTTGGGCGCTACCAAAACTTTATATTTGAATCTAAACAATACATCATACACATACACGCCGTCTTGGAATGATACCGAACCGACAAGTACGTCGATCACTTTCGGTACAAACCCTGAGATGAACTACAACGGGGATGATTACGTCGCCTACATCTTCACCGCAACGGATTACATCAAGATCGGCAGCTACGAAGGTAACGGCAGCACGGACGGCCCGATGATCAATGCAGGTGTTTCTCCTGTTTGGGTTCTTGAAAAAGGTGTGGATAGTGCCGGCAATTGGTGGGTTAAAGACACCGTCCGTTCTCCATACAACCCGGGGGACGAAACGCTTTATCCGAACTTGTCCCATGCCGAAAACACCGGTGCTGTGTACAACCACGATATTGTCGCCAATGGAGTCAAGCACCGGGCAAATAACGAAGTCAATTCGAACGGCAATACGCATATCTACATGATGATCGGCGAGCCGGCCAAGCGCGCCGCCCTGGAGGGCCAGAACTGGCAAACCCACGGCGGCGTCACCCAGGTCACCAGCACGCCGACGAATGTTACGTGTACGCTCAATGCTTTGGACAAGCATGCAAGTGTTACACTTACGAATGGCAATAAAAGCTACTCATGTCCATCCTCTGGTTCGTCCTATTTCAACTGTTACTCAATCTTTGCCGTTCCGGCCAACGACAGCGACGGCTGGCGTGTGCAGATTGCGATGGGCAGCGGACATACAAACAACGCCAGCAAATTCGGTTTTTCCACTTTAGATGCGAAACACGCGGACAACGGTTGGAATGATGACACTGACACAACGCCCGGCTTCTATAACTTCTACGACCACACGACGAATACCGACATTGGATATAGCAATGGCGATGGTTCTCGTGTCACGGTGGATGGTTCCGATGATATGGATAGTGGCGACATTTACGACGTGGTTATTAAAAGTCGTCGCGTTTACCTCTATAAAAACGGCTCGCTTCTCTATTCGTCCACGTCCGATACCGTTGATGAAGACTTGATCTTTTACCTATCCGGCTATGGTTCCGGTTCTATCGATTACATGACCGTTGCGTTTGCAGAGGACGAATGGATCCATACCTTGATTGGGGCGGGTTCGACGGCCAAAGCCATCAACACTGATAATCTTCAGAATCAACCCGGCAACATCGATGATCATTTCAAGACGGTTCTGTGGACGGGTGATGGCACTTCTTCTAACGCTGTTACAGGCGTCGGGTATCAGCCGGATTTCGTATGGATCAAAAACCGAGATGTTGCGACCGGGCACGCTGTTTTTGATGTTGTACGGGGGGCGCAGAAACGGTTGCGAACCGATGGTGTCAATGCTGAAAGTACGGAAGTGAACGGACTTACAAGCTTTGATGCTGACGGTTTTACGGTTGGATCAGATAGTTTCTGTAATAGCCTTAATACAGATTACACCGCATGGTGCGCCAACCTGCCCAATACCAAAACGTCGGGCTGGTCCGGTTCGCCCACCATCACGCCTTCGAAGGAAATCTACAATCCCGAGCTGGGCGTGAGCATCGTCACCTACACCGGCAACGGTACGGCGGGCGCGACCATCCCGCACAGCCTTGGCAAGAAGCCGGGCATGATCATCATCAAGAAGACGCATCAGAACGGTGCGGACGGCGCGCGCAGCTGGGCCGTATATCATTCGTCCCTTGGGGTCACGGGCGCGACGTCTGGTTTGGTTCTCAACCAAACGAGTGCAGCCTATGACGCCTCCTTGCAGTGGAACAGCACCGAGCCCACGTCAACGCTCATCACGCTCGGTGGCGCACCGTCAAGTTACCACGAAGTGAACTACAACGGGGATGGTTACATCGCCTACATTTTTGCGGAAACCGAGTTTTGCAAGATCGGCAGTTACACCGGGAACGGCAATGCGGACGGGCCTTTTATCAACCTGGGTGGCTCGCCTGTGTGGTGCATGTTCAAAGGTGGCACGAACGGCACCGGCACCTATAGCTGGCAGATCAATGACAACACCCGGACATCCTATAACCAAATCGATGATTATCTCACCGCAAATGGCAGCAATGCTGAAATCACGGACAGTACACATGGCGTCGATTTTCTCGCCAACGGCATCAAGGTTCGCGGAACCAACGGCGATGTGAATACGTCAAGCGGTTTGGTCTACATCGCCTTCGTCCAACCCAACGGTAAGCGGGAGAATCCCGCCCGTTAAAGCCCATCCATAACAAAAAGGAGAACGCCCATGACGTTCCGCACGATGTGAGCGGAGGTGAGCATGGCAGAAGACCAGTTACCTTCCGGCTCTGACGTGAGTTTCGCCGATTTCGTCGCAACCTGGAACAAGGATCAAAACCTCACCACCCCCAAACATCACGAAACGATTTCCGCATGGCTGTCCGAAAGTTGGCAGGGTACGGATCGCGAACTTCTACTGATGGCGTTTCGCAACTCCGGCAAGTCGACTTTGGTCGGCCTGTTTTGCGCCTGGCTGCTGGCGACCAACCCGTCGCTCCGTATCATGGTGTTGGCCGCGGATCTGGCGTTGGCGCGCAAGATGACGCGCAACGTCAAACGCGTGATCGAACGCCATCCGGTGTGCGCGGGGTTCAAACCCAAAAGCCGCGATCAGTGGGCGTCGGACCAGTTCACCATCAACCGCGACAGCGAACTGCGCGATCCTTCCATGCTCGCCAAGGGGATTTCCACCAACATCACCGGGTCGCGCGCCGACGTGGTGATCCTGGACGATGTGGAAGTGCCCAACACGTCGGACACCGCACAGAAGCGTGCGGACCTGCGCGAACGCCTGGATGAAATCGATTACGTCCTGGTACCGGGTGGTTTGCAGCTCTACGTCGGTACGCCGCACACTTTCAACAGCATCTACGCCAAGAAACCGTGTCGCGACGCAGGCGAGGAAGTGCCGTACTTGAACGGGTTCAAGCGGTTGGAGATTCCGATCTTCGACCACAAGGGCGAGTCCGTGTGGCCGGAACGCTTTTCCAAAAAACGCATCGCCTCCATCCGCCGGCGTACGGGACCGAACAAGTTCCGTTCACAGATGTTGTTGGAAGCGGTGGACATCGCCGAAGGCCGCCTGGATGCGGACTTGCTCAAACCTTACGGCAACGAACTGGTCTATGCGGAAATGAACGGCGAGGCGGTGTTGAAATTGGGCGATCATAAGCTGATGTCCGCCAGCGCCTGGTGGGACCCGAGCTTCGGCGCGCCTAGGCGCGGCGACAGCTCCGTCATCGCCTGTGTCTACACATCCGAGGACGGCCGCTATTGGCTGCACCGGGTCGCCTACATGACCCACGATCCCAAGCGGGTCGACGACGTGTCCGAAGCCCAGCAGCTGTGTCGCCAAGCGGTGGCGTTCGTGAAGGAACTCCACCTACCGTCTCTCACCCTGGAAACCAACGGCATCGGCAAGTTTCTGCCGAGCCTGCTGCGCCGGGAAATCGAAGAGCAGGGGGTAACCTGCGCGGTGTTGGAGCACCACTCCAGCACCCCTAAGGATCTTCGCATCCTGGAAGCCTTCGACGCGCCGCTCGCCGCCGGGCGCATCCATGTGCACGACAGCGTGCGCCAGACGCCGTTCTTGACCGAGGTGCGCGAATGGCGGCCCGCCGCCAGGGCGCGGGATGACGGACTGGATGCCGTGGCGGGATGTCTGTTGGCGGAGCCGGTACGTCTGCCGCGCAACCCCAATGCACTGGCGCCGGACAAACGCCCCAGTTGGACCGGAGGTGGCGGTGGGTTCACCGCCAAAACCAGTTTCGATCTTTGACACACATATTCATCACCTTCAGCCCCCGCAGACGCGGGGGTTTTCCTTTGCCCTCTATCGCCCCCTATATAAGGAGACCTCCATGGACACCGCATCAGGCTTCGATCTCATCTGGTGGATCACGGCCGTGGAACTGCCCGTGCTTGCGGGCCTGTTTTTGCTCGGTTGGCGGAATTACCGCATCAACCAAGAAGAAATCGACAGCGTCCGGCATTCCGCCGAAATCGGGTTGGCGCACCTACGTCAAAACCTGGATGCCTACAAACTGGACGTGGCGAAAAGCTACGCTTCCATTTCGTACATACGCGATGTGGAAGAGCGCCTCACTCAGCACTTGGTGCGCATCGAAGAAAAGCTCGACATCACCCGCGTGGAGCGGGTGGGGGGTGGCAAATGAGCCACCATAAAAAGACCAAGCCTGAGAAGCTCTTCGACATCAAGTCCATGAAGCGTGAAACCACCCTTGAGGCCCGACGCAACCGCGAGGTCGATGTCCTGGCGCGCACGATTTACGGCGAAGCGCGGGGGGAAACCGTGCGTGGCAAGGAAGCCGTGGCCTGTGTGATTCTCAATCGCGTCAAACGCGC
Source organism: Magnetovibrio sp. (assembly GCA_028281525.1). GTDB lineage: Bacteria > Pseudomonadota > Alphaproteobacteria > Rhodospirillales > Magnetovibrionaceae > Magnetovibrio. The sequence goes on along the minus strand of JANQJR010000060.1, from coordinate 11,385 downwards.
CCATGACAGGGGCGGGTATTGGTGGGGCAACACCATCGAAGAGGTGTGTTTGAAGCCTTGGCAGTTTTCCTGCTGGAACGAAGGCGATCCCAACCGTGCGAAGATTTTGTCTGTGGAGCCGGGGCACCGGGTGTTCGACACCTGCCTGCGTATCGCGCGCCGCGCGGTATCCGGCTGCATCGACGACATGACAAAAGGGGCGACCCATTACCACACGAAACATGTTTCGCCACCCTGGTCGCGGGGCAAGCCGGTGAGCTTCGAGCTGGGCCGTCATGAGTTCTACAACACCATTGAATGAAGGAGCGCACCATGTTTCCCGCCATCATCGGCCCGCTGCTGTCAGGCCTGTTGGGTGTCGTCGACAAGGCCGTCGAAGACAAGGACCAGGCCAATCAAATCAAGGCCAAGCTCAACGAGATCGCGCTGTCGGGTGAGATGAAGGAACTGCAGGCCGCCGCGGACATCATCATCGCCGAAGCGAAGGGCGAAAGCTGGCTGCAGCGTAATTGGCGGCCGCTCTTGATGGTGCTGTTCGGCGTCATCGTCGCCAACAACTACGTCATCGTGCCGGTCTTCGGCACGCCGGCGGCCGACATCCCGCCCGACATGTGGGATCTCCTCAAGCTCGGCGTCGGCGGTTACGTGGTTGGGCGCACGGCGGAAAAGGCCCTCAAGACCTGGAAAGAATAGGTCACCTCGTTGCATTGAAATTGGAAAGGTAGGTTAAGTGATGTATTGGCTCATCATCGTTTTTACCGTCAACAACAACCCGGCCATCGACCCGTCCGGTGCGCGGCTGGAAGAATCGTATATGGGCATGCACCCCCAGCGCGATGTGGGCACGTGCCTGAGCGGTGCGTCCAGGGCGATCGAAGTCCTCAAAAAACGCTACGACGTGATCGGCTTCCGTCTGGAAAGCACCGCGTGCGTTTATAAAAAAGACGTGACGTTGTGAGTTTCGACTTCAATCGCTCCAGCACCGAAGTGGTGCGGCCACTGTTCGTTTGACGGCGGAACCTCCCCTCTCAAATCCGGAAAGAATAAATCATGCTTCTCTACAGCAAGCTGGCGGCGAGCGCGAGCGTGCACCCCGCCGACGTGACCATGGTCAAAGGCGCGTTGACGCGTCTCGGTTTTTATCAAGCCCCCGGTTGGGGTATCGATGAATTCCCCGACCGCGCACTTTTCGACGCCATCAAAGCATTTCAAGAAGCCAGTGGCCTGAAGGCCGACGGCGTGATCGATCCCGGTGGTAAGACTGAGGAAATGCTCCTTGGCCCCGCCGAGCCTCTTGGCCGGGATGACGCAAGTAATCTTCCCTACATCATCCCGGACGAGCCGAACCCCGATGTCACAAGGCCTTTGCCCGACATTGTGCCAAACGATCTTGGTAGAGAGGGTGACAAAATCCTCTTGCCCATAACCGATATAACGGAAGAACCTGATTATACGATTCTGCCCGACACCATTCCGATCGAACCCGTTTTGCCGGGTGAGGACGATGGTATCGGCAGAATGGGCCGGGGAGGTGAATATCGAAATCTTTCAACCGAGGACACGGACGAGGAGGAAAAGAAAGGCGAATACGTCTGGCGCACGCAAGGCGATGGGAAGGTGCGCGAATCCCATGCCGCGCGCGATGGAGAAGTCTTTTCCTGGGAATCCCCGCCCGACGGTGGGCACCCCGGCGAAGCGCCGAATTGCCGCTGCTGGGCGGAAGATGTGAAGGACAATGAAGCGGAATGCAAAGCCCTGCGGCATGAAATCGAAAATCAGCAGATTGCAGTTGATGAGGCTTATAGACAGTGGGAGACCATGCAAAAGGAACTTCGTGATGCGATTAAGGAACAACAGAAGTGGCAAGATAAATGTAACGAGGCTCTTGCCGCTGGTGGCTGGAAGACACTTGGAGGTTTTGGTGGAGGATGGGTGAAAGGCGGCCCGGGGAGCGCTATTCGGAGTGGTGGCTCAGAATTCATCACCTCTGCAGGCGATGTGTATGATGCCTGTACAAAAGCTGATGAACTTATGGAGAAGGTGGATGAACTCGATGCGCATGAGAACTCTGCCGCTGCTTATCTCGAGGAGCAGAGAGCAGTACTCAAGGAACTAAGGCGAAAATTTGCAGATTTGGGGTGCGATGCGTGACGTTCTGGGATGTGTGAATGTATCTGAAACGCTAAACGTAATGGCCGCTGTTTCCTGATTAGCAAGCCACTCGGCATGCTCGATGTCTCTATCTGAAAGTTTGTTGCGAAGCTGCACGATTTCCGAAGTGACACCCGCGCCCATTTGCTTGGCCCTTAAGAGAGCGGTATAAGCATCCGAAAGGTCTCTCTTGAACACGCCTCCCTTTTCCAGAAGTGTGGATAGGAAAATTAGTGCGTCAATGTTCTTGTCTTTGTTTACGGAAAAATACAGCCATGGGCGAGCCTCTCTCGGAGCTTGAACAACGCCATCTCCGAGAATATGGATTCGGGCAAGATGAAAGCGCGCTTGGACATGCCCCTTCCTCTCCGCCGCATACAGCCAACGGCAGGCAAGAACGTTGTCTTCCGGATTTTGCCCATATTCCAGCAGTGTCATGCCATATTCATACAGCCGGTCTGCATCACCGTTTAACATTTCCTCGCCCCATGTAAAGATTTCCTCCAGTTGGGGGGAAAGTGGAGTCCCCGCGCGTTGAAAACTTTCAGCCAAGGGTTTGTGGAAAACGTCACGCCAGTTTTCACGGATGATGAGTGGCATCACATTTTTGGCGCGTTCCATCCAGGCTTTGGTCAAGGGTACATCCGCGCCGTATTCGATGTGATAAAGCTGTGCAAGGTAGATGGCTGGAAAAATTTCACCGCGTCCGGCCAAATCGGTAAAAATCACAAGCGCTTCTTCCTGATTGGGGTCTGCACATTCACCATTTTCCCAATACAGACCGAGCGCCCAAGTAAATGGCGCGCCCCACTGGCCAGAAAAACGATCGAACTCCCGCATTTTTTCTATGGCCGGGATGAACTCCTGACACTCGGGTTTGTCATACAGTTTGGTGTATTGAGCCTGCCACCATACTTCGTCATAAGCGAGGAGGGTGTCGGCCAGGGATGGTGCTGCATGGCATGCCAACGCACCTAAAAGCATAAGACCGAACGATGCGGCGCGAAGATGTCTCATGCGGGCATTCTATCAGTGATTGAAAGGTATGAGGCAGCAAAAAACGGCACCCCAATAAGGAGCGCCGTTTTGCATTCGTGGGCGGTTGGGTGTTTGGGGTCTCGGCCCTAAGCCGTCGCGCGTGCGGCCTTGATGCAGGCCAGAACTTCTTTCGCCGCCGTGGGGATGTGGGTGCCCGGCTCATAGACCGCTGCCGCGCCCACGTCCTTCAAGAACGGGTGGTCGCGTTCCGGCACCACGCCGCCGACGATGATGACGATGTCGTCCGCGTCGCGCTTTTTGAGCTCTGCAATCAATTCCGGCACCAAAGTCTTGTGGCCGCCCGCCTGGGTGGACACACCGATCACGTGCACGTCGTTTTCCACCGCTTCCTGTGCGGCTTCCGCCGGAGTTTGGAACAGCGCGCCGACATCTACCTCGAAGCCCAGATCGGCGAACGCGGTGGAGATCACCTTAGCGCCCCGGTCGTGGCCGTCCTGGCCCATCTTCACCACCAGCATGCGCGGACGCCGTCCGCGCTCTGCTGCGAAGGCTTCGACTTCGTCGTGGGCATGGGTGTAGGCGTCATCGCCTTTCAGCGCGGCGCCGTAGACGCCGGTGATGGTCCGCGTGGTGGCTTGATAGCGGGTGTATTCCGCTTCCAAGGCATCGGAAATTTCGCCCACGGTAGCGCGTACGCGCGTCGCCTTGACGGCCAGGTCGAGCAAGTTGCCTTCGCCGGATTGCGCCGCGTCGGTCAGGGCCGTCAGGGCCGCATCGACGGCGGCTTGATCGCGGCTGGCGCGGATGTCGTTGAGCCGTTTGATCTGCGCTTCGCGCACAGCAGAGTTGTCGACTTCCAGAAGATCGATAGGGTCTTCCTTGTCCAGTGCGTACTTGTTCACGCCGACGACGACTTCTTCCAAGCTGTCGATGCGCGCCTGCTTGCGTGCGGCGGCTTCTTCGATGCGCATCTTCGGCAAGCCCGATTGCACTGCCTTGGTCATGCCGCCCACGTCTTCGACCTCTTGGATCAGTTTGCGCGCTTCTTCAACGACCGAGTTGGTGAGGCTTTCGACATAGTAGCTACCCGCCAGCGGATCGACCACTTTGGTGATGCCGGTTTCTTCCTGCAGCACCAACTGGGTGTTGCGCGCGATGCGCGCCGAGAACGGCGTCGGCAAAGCGAGCGCTTCGTCGAGCGAGTTGGTGTGCAAGGACTGGGTGCCACCCAGCGCCGCCGCCATGGCTTCGACGGTGGTGCGGATCACGTTGTTGTAAGGATCCTTCGCCGTCAGCGACACACCAGACGTTTGACAGTGGGTGCGCAGCATTTTGGAGCGCGGGTCCTTCGGTTCGAACTGCTCCATCAGTTCCGACCACAGTAGACGTGCGGCGCGCAGCTTGGCGACTTCCATGAAAAAGTTCATGCCGATGGCGAAGAAGAACGACAGGCGCGGTGCGAACTTGTCCACATCCATGCCGGACGCGATGGCGGTGCGCACGTATTCGATGCCGTCGGCGATGGTGTAGGCCAGTTCCTGCACGCAGGTAGAGCCGGCTTCCTGCATGTGGTAGCCGGAAATCGAGATCGAGTTGTACCGTGGCATATGTTCCGAGGTGTAACCGATGATGTCGGAGACGATGCGCATGCTCGGTTCCGGCGGATAGATATAGGTGTTGCGCACCATGAACTCTTTGAGAATATCGTTCTGAATGGTGCCGGACAGCTTGGATTGATCCACGCCCTGTTCTTCGGCGGCCACGATGTAGCCCGCCAGAACCGGCAGCACCGCGCCGTTCATGGTCATGGACACGGACATTTCGTCCAACGGAATGCCGTCGAACAGAATTTTCATGTCCTCGACGCTGTCAATCGCCACACCGGCCTTGCCGACGTCACCCATGACGCGCGGGTGATCGGAGTCATACCCCCGATGGGTGGCCAGATCGAACGCGACGGACAGGCCCTTTTGTCCGGCCTTCAAATTGTCGCGGTAAAATTTGTTGGATTCTTCCGCCGTGGAAAATCCGGCGTATTGGCGGATCGTCCAGGGGCGGCCTGCGTACATGGTCGCGCGCGGTCCGCGCATGAACGGCTCCAACCCCGGAAGGGTGTTGATCTGTTCGATCCCCTCCAAGTCAGATGCTGTGTAAAGCGGCTTGACCGCAATGCCTTCCGGCGTTTCCCAGACCAAGGTGTCCGGGCCGCTGCCCTTCAATTCCTTGGTGGCGAGTTCGTCCCACTGTTCGAGGGTCGGCTTATCGCTCATATCCCCAGTTCCTTAATTCGTCTTTGTCCAAACCTGCCTACCCCTCAGGCGCTCAGAAGGCCGCCATTATACGCTCCTGCCTTGTGCGGCGCGAATATTATTTCGCAGGTGCAAAAAGCTGATTGTTTTATCAATGCACGGTGGTGAAATTATCCACAAGATATTGTGGTTCGGTGGGTGCATTTTTTCGAAATGTTGTTATTATGCCTCCAGCGGCGCACAACGGGCCGCACCGGAAAAACAAGGGGTACACGCCCATTTCGCCGCTTTAAGGCCCTATTTCGGGGCTATGCGGTGACACACAAGGGCCACAGATAGTCGGAGTAGATGATGAGTGCCGTGGAATGGACGCCTGAACGTATCAAGGTTCTGATCGCCCTGTGGGAGGAAGGCTTGCCCACCAGCGAAATCGGGCGCCGTTTGGGCGTGACCAAAAACGCCGTGGTCGGCAAGGTTCATCGCTTAGGGCTCAAAAAGCGCCAGTCGCCGATCCGCCAGACGGTTGCGACCGGCGCTCAACCAAAAAAGCCGAAAAAGATCGCGCCCCCGGCGCCCATGGCGCCGATGCCGCCGTCGGGAGAAATCGTGCGCCTGGAAGAACTGACCGCCACCATGTGTTGCTGGCCGGAAGGCGAGCCCGGCACCCCGGAATTTCACTTCTGCGGCAAGCCCGCCGTTCCGGACAAGCCCTATTGCGAAGAGCACTGTGCGCGGGCTTACGTGAAAGTATCCAAGGACAAGAAGAAATCGGCAAACGGCGCGCCGAAGCCGCGCAACAATTTCGAGGCCGTATCCGCTTAACGCGTTACGGCTCTAATCAGATATTTAGAGAGCGATCCACGACTTAATCCTACCCACGTAGCGCCTAGGATTAAGTTGATCGCACTCTTGTGCATCGCGTCGGTGTTGACGTGAAGCACGGCCCCAAAAGGCCCTTAAGATGGATCTGTGAGCAGATCGATTTTAGGGGCCTTGGTTTTTTTGGGTTTGGGGTGAGAAATACACTGTGCCATTGCGAGCGCCTGAAAGGCGCGAGGCAATCCAGAGGCTCATATGCAAACTGGATTGCTTCGTCTCTATGCTCTTCGCAATAACAATATACGGATGATTTAAACGGAAAATTCCAGGATGCCATCGTTGTGCAACTGGTTGGCCACTTCGATCAGGCGGATGACAGCATCGCTCAACGCCTCCTCGTCAACGCCGTCGGTGAAGCGGTATTCCAGATCTTCGGCCAGCATTTTGTGTTTGCGTTCGCTCATGTTGGCGAACAGCTTGTCATGAAGTACTTGGTCGTCTTCGGTGCTTTTGAGCAAGATCAAGATATCGTCGTCGGTGACGCTCATCAGGAATTTTTGCAGTCCTGGATCGTCAGCCGTCTTGAGGTGCCCGGCCAGGTCGTGGGCTTCCTCGGAGGGTGAGACAGACGATACCACGCCCGGGGCCAGGGATTTGACCGCTTCCATCAGCAAGGTTTTCAGATCTTTGGTCGTGAGCGTGTGGGTTACATCGTCGAATGCGATGGCATAGACCCCGTTCTGTGCTTTTTTTACACGGATCTTCATATGCGTGGCCAAAGCCCTTCCGAGCGAGAGATATTAGGCAAGACCCTGTCATAGCCCCGCCAGCTTGACAAGTCCCGGAAGGTGGGAGAGCGACAAAAAAAGCGGAGCCGGGATGGGGCTCCGCTTTTAATCGGTGTTTTGCCGGAGTGATCGGTGGATCAGCCTCCTGCGTTGAGGCGCTTGATCAACTCGTCCAGCACCTCTTCGGCACGGGCGTTTTCAATCTGGCAAGTGCCTGCGTTGGCATGTCCGCCCCCACCGTGCTCCAGCATGATCGAGCCGATGTTGGCTGTGTTGGAGCGATCCAGGATCGACTTGCCCACGGCCATGATGGTCTTTGTACCGTCCGGCGTTTGGGTCAATTGGATGGAGACGCTGCAATCGGGATAGATGGCGTAGATGGTGAAGCGGTTACCGGCGTAGATAACGTCCTCATCTCGCAAATCGGTCAGCACGACCTTGTCGTGGATTTTGGAATTGTTGCGCAGTTGGATCTCGAACTTTTCTTCGTGTTCGAGATAAAGGTGCGTGCGCTCCTCAACATCGGGGATGGTGAGGATTTCCTCGACGGGGTGATGGCGGACATAAACCATCATGTCCTTCATCAACTGCTCGTGGCTGATTTCGAAATTTTCGAAACGGGCCAGACCGGTGCGTGGGTCAAGAATGTAGTTGAGCAGCGTCCACGGTTCCGGGGCGAGGATGTCTTCTTCTGTAAACTGTGCGCTGTCGGCGCGATCGACGGCTTCCATCAGTTCGTCGGGGATGGCCGGAAATTTGTCCTTCCCACCGAAGTAATTGTAAACCACACGGGCTGCGGACGGTGCATCCGGATCGATGATGTGATTGTCACGTTCGCCCACGCGTTCGGTTTCACTGACATGGTGGTCGAAGCAAAGATGCACGCCTTCCACGTATGGCAAGTTGGTGGTGATGTCGTGTTCCGTGATTTCGATCAGACCGTCTTGCATTGCTTTCGGCTCGGCGAAAACCACATCGTCGATCAACCCCAGTTCGATCATCAAACCGCCCGCGACCACGCCGTCGAAATCGGCGCGGGTGACTAAGCGGTATTTTTTGTCTTCGGACATAGCTTTATCTCTACGCGTCAGATGCTTCACGCCCCGCCATGTTAGGCCAAGGCGTAAACGCCCCTTTGCCCTTGCACGGGCTTGAAGTTATCGCTCACCCCCAGCACGGTTTCCGCACCGCCCAGGAAGAGCATACCGTCCTCGGGCATCAGTTTTGAGATGTTCTCCAGGACTTTCCCTTTGGTTTCCGCATCAAAGTAGATCAGAACGTTGCGGCAGAAGACGATATCGAACCCGCCCAGCGAATTCAGGTCGTCCAACAGGTTCCAGTACTTGTACTGGACCATGTTCTTGATCTCCGGCTTGATTTCCCAGTTTTCGTCCCTCTTGTCGAAGTATTTCAGCAGCAGCTGGATGGGCATGCCGCGCTGCACTTCGAACTGCGAATACATGCCGTCCTTGGCTTTGGTCAGGATATCGTGGGAAATGTCGGTGCCGAGAATGTCAATTTTCCAACCCGCCAATTGCGCCCCCAGTTCCTTGAGGATGATGGCGATAGAATAAGGCTCTTGCCCGGACGAAGCCGCGGCGCACCAAATGCGCAGGTGCTTCTTCGCCTGGCGTTGTTCCAAGATCGGCGGCAGGACTTCGTCACGCAGCAGGTCGAACGGTTTGACGTCGCGAAAGAAGAACGACTCATTGGTCGTCATCGCCTCGGTCACCTCGACCATCAGCGGTTCTTCTTTGCGCGTGCGCAGCTGGTTGATCAAGTCTTCCAGACCCTTGAGGCCGTGCTTACGTGCGACCGGCATCAAGCGGCTTTCCAGCAGGTACGACTTATCGGGTGTCAGCACCAGGCCGGAGCGGCTCTTGATCAGCGAGCTGATGAATTCAAAATCTTCGGGGCTCACGTCGGTTACTCCGTGGCGGACCTTAAAGCAGGCCCACTTGCTGGAATTTTGCCTGGATGATATCGGAATCGAACGGTTTCATAATGTATTCGTTCGCGCCCGCGCTCATGGCTTCTTGAATGTGGTCAAGGTCGTTTTCCGTCGTGCAGAACACCACGACCGGCTTGTCGCCACCCGGGGTTTCGCGCAGTTTTCGCAGGAACGTGATGCCGTCCATGACGGGCATGTTCCAGTCCAGCAGCACGGCCTCCGGCATTTTGGCTTGGCAGGCGTTTAAAGCCTCTTGCCCGTCGGCGGCTTCCTCGGTGGCGAATTCCAGTTCTTGCAGGATCTTGCGCGCGACCATGCGGATGACCTTGGAATCGTCAACAATGAGACAGGTTTTCATTGTTTTGTGCGTCTTCTTTCCAGGAGTTTCCTAGGATTAACAGCCCGGAAAGACGACTTCCCTCCCCGAACCACGACGTGTGGCCTTCTGGCTCAGACCACGATTGTATGCCCCGCTTTCAATAAAGGCTAAAGACCCTCGGATCGCAAGCCGAATCTGCATACAATTCGTAATCTTTCTGAATTAGATCACGGTATTAGCGTTAATACCCCGCCATTTTCCGGACTTCTGCCGCGCTTAGACCGGCTTCGCGCAGGGACCGCAGAGTTTGTGCCTTATCCCGCTTGGCGAGTCGTCGTCCATCGGGTGCGCTTAACAATCCATGATGGCGATAGGCGGGGGTGTCGAGTCCCAGCAGGGCTTGCAGAACCCGGTGCACATGGGTCGCGGGAAACAGATCTTCGCCCCGGGTGACCAGAGTCACATCCTGAAGATGATCATCTATGGTCACGGAAAGGTGATAACTGGTGGGGGTATCCTTGCGTGCCAGAACCACATCCCCGAATATCCTCGCGTCTGCGGTGGTTTCCCCTCGGTCCAAATCGTTCCAGGTCAGTGCGCCAACTTCCTTTAAGGCTTGCTCCATATCCAGACGTAAGGCGAAACGATCGCCGCGTTCGGCGCGGGTTTGGCGTTTCTCATTGCTGAGGGCCTTGCAGGTGCCTGGATAGATGGGACCGTCGGGTCCATGCGGCGCGCCGCCTGCGGCGTCAATCTCGGTCTGGATGTCCTTTCGCGTGCAAAAACAAGGATATAAGACTCCCAGCCGGTTCAAGCGGTCCAGTGCGGCTTCGTAGTCTGCCATGCATTCCGATTGGCGGCGTACCGGTTCTTCCCACTCCAGCCCTAACCAGGCCAGGTCCTCATAAATCGCGGCCTCGAATTCCGGGCGGCAGCGGCCTTGGTCGATATCTTCGATTCGCAGCAAGAACCGCCCGCCCGCATCCCGGGCGGCTTGAAAAGCGAACAACGCCGCAAAGGCGTGGCCCAGATGCAAAAGTCCCGTGGGGCTGGGGGCGAATCGCGTAACGGTGGTTTGGGGCAAAGTGCTGAGCATGCCCAATCCTGCAAGCTCTGGCTTATTCGGGCAAGGCCCTTGAATCAATTGCTAAAATAGGATGAAGGCCGAGGCGAGAAACAAACTCCAGTGTAAAGATTTGGTAATCATCACTATATATAGTGCGAACAACACCCGATTCGGGAGACGATTCGTGACCGAAAACAGTGCCAACGTATCCAAGCCGTCGTCCAGATCCAGCAGGGTCCGGCACAACTGGGTCGCGCTGTCTACGACGTCTCAGCATCGGTGTGTCATGGACGGCACCGCCATCGGCGCCGGTATTGCCATTGCCCGCGGTTTCGCGGGCTTTTTTATTGGGGAAAAACGGGTATGAGCGGACTGCAAACCCTGGTTCTCAACGCCGATTACCGGCCCTTGTCCTACCACCCCTTATCTTTATGGTCGTGGAAGGATGCGGTTTCGGCATTGTTGCTGGGTCGGGTCAATCTGGTCGAAAGCTATGACAAGGTGGTGCGCTCGCCCAGTATCGAATTCCAGGTGCCTTCCGTGGTGGCGCTCAAGCGTTACGTCACCTTCAACGGCCGACCCGCATTCACCCGCTATAACATCTACTTGCGCGACGATTTCCGTTGCCAATATTGCGGCGATCATTTTTCCGCCAAGGATTTGACCTTCGACCACGTGATGCCGCGTTCGCGTGGCGGCTTGACCGAGTGGTCCAACGTGGTCGCGGCCTGTTCGCCGTGTAATTTGAAGAAGGCCAACCGTACCCCGGATGAGGCGGGTATGCCGTTGATTCAAGATGCGTTGGAACCCTCTATCCGCACCCTCAATCAGGCCGCGCGGCGCTTACCGTCGTCCGAAGTGCATCATAGCTGGCTCGACTATATGTATTGGGACAGCGAACTGGAGCTGTAGCCTCTAGAGCGCGATTGGCTTAATCTTGGTCACGTTGTGAACAAGATTAAGTCGTGAATCGCCCTCTAAACGTTTGATGAGAGACGGATTCACGTCTTAATCCGCATCGCTAAAGCGATTCAGATTAAGAC
>JANQJR010000051.1 GCA_028281525.1 Magnetovibrio sp. | reverse complement strand
GGCGGCGGGCAGCCAGCGGTGCACCGGCATCAATGCGGCTTTGCCGATGCCGTACATATAGAGCAACATCAAGATCGCCAGTTCCGGACCCTGCACCTTGCCCGCCAGGATACCGCCCTCGACGAAGTCCAGCGTGCCGGTGACGTTGTAGGTCCACAGGATGGCGAGGAACAAAAAGCCGATCGATGTCGCCATCAGGATGCCCAGATATACGCGCCCGCCGCGGATGGCTTCGACTTTGCCCGAATGCGTCACCAGCGGATATGTGGAGATGGTGAGCACCTCGTAGAACAAAAACAGCGTCAGCAGGTTGCCCGCGTACGCGATGCCGACGGCCGCCGAAATGGCGATGGTGAAGCACACGTAGAAGCGCGTCTGGTTGCCTTCGTTGTTGCCGCGCATGTAACCGATGGAATAGATCGTGTTCACGATCCACAGGCCCGATGCGATCAGGGCGAACAGCTGGCCCAACGGTTCGACCGTGAGCGTGATGGCGAGTCCCGGCAGCATTTCGAACAGATCGACACTGGGGCGCGCGCCTTCCAGGACTTCGGGCGTGAGGCTTGCGACCAGGATGAATTCCACAACGGCGGTGATCAGCGAGGCGGTTTCGCGCAGATTGCGGTTGCGTTCGCCCAACCACATTACGGCCAAGCCGCCAAACAGGGGCAGGATCACGGCAAGCTGGATGACTTGCGCTTCGCTCAGCAGCGAAAAGATCATCCTACAAGCCTCCCATCAACTGCTGCGCCGCTTCGTGCGCGAGATTGAGGGTGAAGGTCGCGTTCGCGCCGGCATAGATAGTCGCCAACGCCAAGATCCACAACGGCATGGACATGCTGAGCGGCACCTCGGCGGGTTTGTGATGACCCAGCGGTGCGGGACGCAGATAGGCCACCTCGAACACCCGCCAGACATAAATGACGGCCAGTAGGCTGGACAGCAGGATCAGCGCCGCCAGCGGCCACAACTCCAGCTCCAACACCGCCGTGACCAATTGCCACTTGCTGATGAAACCCGGCGTCAAAGGCACGCCGATCAATCCCAGCCCGGCGATGACGAACGCCGCCGTGACCCACGGCATGCGCCGGCCGATGCCTTGCAGGTCGCGCAAGGTCATCGAGCCGGTGGCGAACACCATCGCGCCAATGGCGAAGAATGCGGTACCCTTCATCAGTGCGTGGTTGACCATGTGCACGATGCCGCCGGCCAGGCCCGCTTCACTCGCCAGGGCGAAGCCCAGCACGATGTAGCCGATCTGCGCGACGGAAGAGTAAGCCATCATACGCTTGATGTTCTGCTGCCAGATGGCCGACAGGCTGGCCAGGAACATGGCCGCCACCGCCATCACGATCAACACGGGCTTGAGTGGAAAATCCGCGAACAGGTCGATTTCGCCGAAGATGGTGTAGATGGTGCGCAGCAGCACATAAGCCGACACTTTGGTTGCCGTTGCCGCGAGGAACGCCGTCACCACGCTGGGTGCGAACGTGTAGGCGTTGGGCAGCCACAGGTGCAGCGGGAACAGGGCCAACTTCAAGCTGATGCCGACGGTCAGGAACGCCAGCGCGGCGTGAACGGTGTGGGTGTCGATCACCGCGGGCATGATGGTGCGCAGATCGGCCATGTTGAGCGTACCGGTCTTCTGATACATCAGGCCGACGCCGATGATGTAGAAGGTCGCGCCCAGCGTGCCCATGATCAGGTAGCGGAAGGCCGCCGTCAGCGCGCGCCGGTCGGACCCCAGCGAAATCAGCACGTAGCTCGACAGGCTGGAGATTTCCAGGAAAACGAACAGGTTGAAGGCGTCGCCGGTGACCGTGATGCCCAGCAGGCCCGATAGGCACAGCAACATCATGGCGTAGAACAGATAGATGCGGTCGTGGCGGATTTCCTTTTCCACGCTGTTCTTGGCGTACGGCATGGTCAGCGCACCGATCACGGCGACGATCACCACCACCACCGCGCCCACCGGGTCGAGCACGTACTCAATACCCCACGGCGCGTCCCAGCCGCCGATGCGGTAGTACACCTGGCCCTGGTCCAAAACGGTGATCAACAGTTTGATGGCGATGCCCACCACCGCCCAGGACACGGCGGTGGCCGTCGACCACGCGCCGCCGGCGCTGCGCAGCAGCACGCATACGGGCGCCGCCAGCAACGGCACCACGACCAACAGGATCAGCCACGGATCGGAGAAGCTCGCTGGGTCGCTCATGCGATCTCCTCCTCGTCGTGTTCAATGACTTGGATTTCGTCTTCTTCGATACTGCCGTAGCTGTGATTGATGCGCACCACCAGCGCCAACGCCAATGCGGTCGTCGCCACGCCGACGACGATGGCGGTGAGGATCAGCACATGGGGCAGGGGGTTGGAATAGACTTCGATGCCTTCTTCCAGGATCGGGGCGGTGCCGTCCGAGACTTTGCCCATGGAAATATAAAAAACGAACACGGAGACCTGAAAGATGTTCAAGCCGACGATCTTTTTGACCAAGTTGTCTTGGGCGATGACCACGTAGAATCCGGCCATCATCAAGATGATGACGACCCAATAGTTGAGCAGGCCGAGGAGATCCGTAACCACTTCCCAACTCACGGTTTGTCTCCCTTGCGGAACGGCAACTCCGCGTTCACGTGGCCGGAGAAGGTGTAGAAGATCGTGATCATGGCGCTGGATACCGTCAGCCCGACGCCGAATTCAACGATGAAAATGCCGATGTGCTGTCCGCCTTTTACCGTGTCGGCGAGCACGTTGTAATCCAGGTATTCGCCCCCCATTAGCATGGTCGCCACGCCGGTGCCGCCGTAAATCAACACGCCCAGCGCCAGCATGGTGCGGGTCACGGCGGACGGGATCACTTTGCGCGCGGTACGGATGCCGAAGATCAGGGCGTAGAGAATGAACGCCACGGCGAAAATCACACCCGCCTGGAAGCCGCCGCCGGGACCGAAGTCGCCGTGAAACTGTACATACAAAGCGAACAGCAAGATCAGCGGGATGAGGATTTTGGAGACGACGATCAGCAACGTTTTTTCGGTCATGATGACGCATCCTCCTTCTCTTTCGCGCTTGGTTCGTGGGTGATGTCGTCGTCTTCTTCGCGTCGCCGAACGGCTTTGGCATTGGGCATGGAACGGTCCTTGGAACGTCCGATGATGATCAACACGCCCACTGCGGCGGTGAACACCACGGCCGTTTCGCCCAGCGTGTCGTAGCCGCGGTAACTCGCCAGGACCGAGGTTACGATGTTGGGCGGTCCGACCTCCTCGCCGGACCGTTCAATAAAGCGGTTGGCCACGTGCTGGTGGATCGGCGCGTTGGGGTCGCCGTAGCGCGGCATGTCGAAGGTGCCGTAGACCAGCACCCCGCCGGTCATGAACACCAAGATCAAGGCCGTCAGAGGCGGTTTTTTGCGGACTTTTTCCTTGTCCGTGGTCATGGACAGCGTGCCCAGCATCAACACCGTGGAAATGCCCGCGCCGACGGCGGCTTCGGTGAAGGCTACGTCGACCGCGTCCAACACCATGTAAAGTGCGGCGGCGAACAGGGAGTACACGCCCGACAGCATCACCACGGCGAACAGGTTGCGCAGGCGCGTCAGGTAATATGCCGTCGCCGCCATGAAGATCAGAAGAACGATGTCGATCAGGTGTTCGATGACGTGGTCCCCTGCTTTTTGTGTTCGACTTTGGCGTCTTTGGACTTTTTGTCTTGGATGTCCACAGAACGGCCCGCCTTTTTCGGGCCCGGGTTGATGCCGCCGTTGATGGCCGCACGGGCCAGCGCGAACGTGGTGGTGGGCGACGTGAAGAAGATGAACATCAAGATCAGGCCCAGCTTCGCGACCACGATCCATTCCTCGGCCTGGAACATCAGCCCGATCAGCATCAGCATGATCCCCAGGGTGTCGACCATGCCCGCACCGTGCATGCGCGAAAACACGTCCGGCAGACGCACGATGCCGAGCGTGCCGGTGATGAGGAAAAACGCCCCGATGATCAGGCAGAACCAACTCAGCCAATCGGCCAGGGCCAAGGGACCGATCATGATGTCGAGAAACGCCATTACACGTCTCCCTCGTCCGGGCCTTCCAAGGGATCGCCCAGGTCTTGGTACTTGACGTACTTGGTCACCGCGATGGTGCCGATGAAGTTGATCAGGGCGTAGAGCAAACCGATGTCGAGGAAATCCGGCCGCCCGTCTAAAAAACCGTAGATGGAAATCAGCAAGACCGTCAGCGTTCCGGTGACGTTCACCGCCAGGATGCGGTCGAACACGGTTGGGCCGACAAACGCGCGAAACAGGCTCAACGCCATCGACACCAAGACCGCGATCATCGCGATGTCGAACATGGAAATGGTCAGCCCGGCGATGGTCACGGCTTTTTCTCCAACTCGGCGCGGGCTTTGGCATCAGACTCCACGTCTTTTTGGGTCATGCCTTCCATGGCGGTGCAGCGGCGGTTCATTTCATTGCTTTCGACCCCTGCGCGCGCCGCGCCGGTCAAGGCGTGGACTTCGACCACATCACGGCCTTCCGTCATGGCGATGGTCACGGTGCCGGGGGTGAGTGTGATGGAATTGGCGTAGGTGGTGCGGCCGATGTCGGACAGTTGCGAAGCCTTGACCGTGAAGACGTGCGGCTGGATCTTCATTTTCGGGCTGAGGATCACCTTCGCCACGTCGATGTTGGCGATGATGATTTCCTTTGTCAGCCACGGGTAATAAAGAAGGGCGCGGATGCCGAAGTGAACGGGGTGGGCTTCGTGATCGACCACGTCCATGTGCCGCGCGATCCAAATCGTGAGCACGATCGACGCCACGCCCAAGCCGATGAGCAGGGGCTCGAACATGCCCGAAAGCAGTATCCACAAAACGGCCAAGGCCGCGCCAAGGGACATGGCGTGCAACACGTGATCAGGCTCCTACAGGTAACCCTTTGACAAGGGCCGAGAATAGGAGGCGCGCCCATTTGAAGCAAGCGAGAACGCCTCGGTTTTACAAGTTTTCCCACCTTTTTTAGGGGATTATACGAAGGGGTGAGGACAAGGTGGGGATCGGGCGTTAAGATTGTGCGCGATGAACGCTGTGCTGGTCAGAATCGTGTCGCTGGTTGCCGCTGTCTGGTTGGCGGTGGGTTGGCACGGCGGAGCGCGTGATTTGGCCCATGCCGGCGAGTCCATGGTCGGGAACGAAGAGATTTTGTTCGACACGGGCCATGCCCGTATCCTTGGGCGCGGCGGGCAGGTTCACGATTTTTTCGTCGAATTGGCGCAAACTCCCGCCGAGCAGCGCCGGGGGCTGATGTTTCGCGATGCGCTTGAGCCGGGACACGGCATGTTGTTCGATTTCAACCCGCCCCGGCGCATCGCCATGTGGATGAAAAATACGCCCTTGTCGTTGGACATGCTGTTTTTTGATCCCCACGGCCGCTTGGTCTTGATTGCGGAGCACACCGAACCCTTTTCTCAGGAGTTAATCTCTGCGCCCGAAGCGGTGCGTTATGTGCTGGAAGTGTCCGCCGGTACGGCGGCGCATCTGGGATTGAAACTGGGTGATCAACTCAGTCTGCCCTGAGCGCGTTTAGGCGCTTGCGGAATGTTGCGCCAAGCTCGGAAGGTTGTGTTTGTCTTCGTACATGGCCTGATCGGCAAACTTGATCAAATCATCCGCCGTTACGGCCTGATCCGGGTACACGGCAAAGCCGATGCTGGCGTCCAGGGTGATGTGCTGGTCAGCGAATTCGATGTGTTGGGCGATGTGGTGTTTGAGTTTTGCGATGATGGCGTCGACGGTGTCCGGATCGGTGACGTCGGTAATGATGGCGATGAATTCGTCGCCGCCAAAGCGGCCCACGGTATCGGTTTCGCGCAAACCTTGTTTAAGCCGCGCGGCGACGGTCTGGAGCACATGATCCCCGGCATCATGCCCCAGCAGGTCATTGACGGTCTTGAAGCCGTCCAGGTCGATAAAGAGGACCGCCAGACGCTTTTTATACCTGTGGGCCTGGCGCATGGCATGGCCCAAACGGTCGAAGATCAGATTGCGATTGGGCATGCCCGTTAAGGCGTCATGGGTCGCCATATGGCGGATTTGGCGGTCGGCTTCGTTGCGCCGCTCGATATAGCGATAGAGCGCAACGGTCGGTGCGAAAAGCGCAATGCACGTAAACGCCGTGACGGTGAGAATGTATTCCAGGTGGTCTTCAAAGGATTCGGGCTTGGCGTCCTCTTGGGTTGAGGGGAAGAGCCACTCTTCTATGGCGAATTCCCAGATTATGGACAACGCGATCACCGCAGCCAGGACTTTCAAGGAAAACAGGAAAGCCTGTAGCTTCGGGGATTTCGTGTCGTTGAAATCCTTAAACATCTCGCCCAATACGGCCGCGTTCCCAGACGTAGCCGGTCCCCAAGTATACCATCTGGCCCCCCGGTCAGATGGTGCATAGCACACCATTGTAATTTTATTTTGCCCGTGTCTGGCTATTTCGCACTTTCTTGCGAAAAGCCAGCGCTTTTGAATATGTTGGTGCTCATGCGTTTCGACGCAATGAATTTACGCATGGTGTGTCTCAACGCTTGCTCCCCAGGCGCAAAACGCATACTTTCCCCACACGCTGGCGTATCTCTTAATCGGGGGGTGGCGCAGTCTGGTAGCGCATCTGGTTTGGGACCAGAGGGTCGCAGGTTCGAATCCTGTCCCCCCGACCATTTCCCGCCTTTGAGTGCCCGTCGTTCCCGTTACGGGGCCTTGAAGAGCGGGGGCGAAACGGCGTAGGCTCAAGCACATTCAAGATCAAGACATTCAGTGTTACCGGGGATTTATGATGGCGAACGCACGCATTTACCGTCCGGCCAAGAACGCGATGCAATCGGGCAAGGCGCAGACGAAAAAATGGATTTTGGAATTTGCGCCGGAAGAGGCCAAAACCCTCGATCCCCTGATGGGCTGGGTGGGCTCTGGCGACATGCGTTCACAGGTCAAACTGCGCTTCGACACCCAGGACGAGGCCGTGGCTTATGCCCAGCGCGCCGGGCTCGACGCCCAGGTGATCCAACCGCATGAGCCGAAAAAGATACTCAGATCCTACGCAGACCGTTTTGCGTTCGACAGAGTGCGTTAATTTAGGTTTGGCCCCAAAGGTATATACGTAAGGGGCCGCTTGGGGCCCCGTAGCTCAGCTGGATAGAGCACCAGACTTCTAATCTGACGGTCGCAGGTTCGAATCCTGCCGGGGTCGCCAATTTCCAACCCAGCGCCTCCTTGAGGCTGCTAGGTTTTTCATACACGGAAAATGCGCAGTTAAGTACATGAAGCAGTTAAGTGCATGAAAACGCATCCGATGCGCTTATGCATCTCATCCATCTGTGTAATTTTCGCTGCCGCTGAATGACGATAGGATTTGCAGTGCTGGTGGGAAGGTAACCGATGCTGTTTGGTGAGTATATGACCCGGGTTTTGGTCATCGACGACGATAAGTTCGTGCGGGCGTCCATCCGTGCCGTTTTGGAAAGCGCGGGGCATATGGTTGCGGACGTGGGTGATGCCGATGAGGGCATTGCCATGCAACGCGCCAACCCCTTCGATGTGGTGGTTGTTGATCTGGTGATGCCGCAAAAAGAAGGTTTGGAAACCATCCGCGAATTGAAAATCAGCTATCCCGATCTGCCGATCATCGCCATTTCCGGCGGTGGAGATATCGTGCGCAAGAACTTCGTTCAAACCGCAACCGCGTTCGGCGCCAACGCGACCCTGGAAAAACCGTTTGGCGGGGATGAATTGCTGGGTGCGCTCCATGAAGCCATGCGCACCCACCCGGAGCACGCCAACAGCGCTTAACTTGGACACAAGATTGGTCGGATTCGTCAGCTTTTACAGGAGGGCCGGACATTCAGTGCGCCGTATCCAAACACATCGTCGCGTCCGGGTTTACCCAAATCCTTTACCGCGCGGCTGAGAAGTTTGCGGAATTTTTCCGCATGTTGCGCGCGTCCGGCGTTCTTCAAGATGCCCGCCGTGGCGGTGATGTAAGGCACCGCAAACGATGTGCCGTAGTGCAGCTTGCCGCCCTTTCCGGGGGAGGTTGCCGCCCAGACGCCCGTGCCGGGCGCGGCGAAATCGACGTGCGGGCCGGAGTTCGCGAATTTGTAGACTTGGCGTTTGCCCTTCAGCGCGGTGACCGCCACCACTTCGGAATATGACGCCGGGTAGGCGCGCTTGGACGTTTTTCCCCAACTGCCGACGGACGCCACCAGCAGCAGGCCAGCCCGGTCGGCGATGTCCAAGGCGCGGCGCACCAATTTGTTGTCGCTGCCCGTGATCGACAGGTTTACGGCATCAACCTTGAGCAACGCCAACCATTCCATGGCTTTGACAAGTGCCGCGGCGGAACCGATTTCTTGGCCTTTGGCGTTGATTTCGAACATGTTCGCGGCATAGAGCCGCGCGCCCGGCAGCAATCCGCCCCATTCGGCCTTGCCCACCAGCATGCTGGCGATGGCGGTGCCGTGTTGGTTGCCCCCCGGCTTGCGGCCGGTCTTGGGGAAGGCGCGGTGTGCGATACTCTGGCCTTTGAGCGCGGGATGCTGCACGTCCACGCCGGTGTCGATCATGCCCAATTTGATGCCGCGTCCGCAGGTGGGGGATATCTTCGCCCAGCCCGCCAAAACGCGCGCTGTGCGCGCATTTTTCGGGACGCGGCCGGCACTGGGCGCATAACGGGTGTTCACGTCGATGACCAAGTTGGGAAAGGCCGCTTCCAAATTCTTGACCGCATCCAGAGCATCCATGCCTTTGGGCGTGGACAGGCGGATCATCGTCAGGCCCAGAACTTTCATGGTCTGGGTTTCGATGACGCGATAGCCCATGGCTGTCGCGCGCCCGACAAAATCGTCACCAGGGTCCATCACCAAAACTTCGCCGGGTTCATAGGGGGGATGCACCGGAGCGTCGCTGCCAGGGCCGTCGCCAATGGTCGCGTCCCAATCCGGCACGTCCGGACCGTCGAACACGTGCGCGTTGGGGCCGCCGATGCTGCCGCTGCCGGGCGCCGATTTGGAAAAGTTGCCAAATTCGCGCTTTTTCGGCGTTCCCGGACGGGGGGTGGATTTCCCGCCGTATTCCTCCGCCGAAATGACGTGGCCTTTTTCGTCGTATTGGAGAACTTTGGATTGGGCGAAGGCAGGTGTGGGATCGAGGAGCCAAACGGTCCCCCCAAACAGCAAGCACATGACAAAACGCGAAGGGGAATAGATGGAAAACATGCGGGCGGTCTTTAATCTCCAAGCCTAGCCGGCACACTATGTGCCGCCATGTGGGTCAAAATCAACCCTGCATCATACAAATAGATTAAAACTTTTGGATATGTTGCTTGTTGAGTTGGTCTACATCTATTTGCACGCCGGGCGGGCTTTGACGTAACCAAAGCCGAATACGGTGTCCTTACCGGGTGCGCCTAAGTCATTGGTGGCGCGGCTAAGAGCCTTGCGCAAAGAGGCGGCATCCGGGGTCTTGCCCGCCTTGCTCAGGATCGCGGCCATGGCGGTGATGTAAGGGGTGGCGAACGATGTGCCGCTTTGCGGCTTGGCCCCACCGCCGGGCAATGCGGTCTTGATGCCCACGCCGGGTGCGGCGAAGTCCACATAATCGCCTTGGTTGGCGTGGCTATAGATCAGTTCGGTTCCCTTTGTGGCGGTGACCGCGACCACATGGTCGTAGGCTGCGGGATAAGCGGGCTTGTCCGCGCGTCCCCAGTTGCCTACGGCGGCGATCAGCAACAAGCCGGATTTCTTGGCGACGTCGAAGGCCTTGCGTACGACCTTGTTGTCGCCGCCCGCGATGGACAGATTCACGGCATGCACGTTCTTTGCGGACAACCAGTCGATGGCCTTCATCAGACCCACGGAGGAGCCGACCTTTTTGCCCTTTTCGTTGAGTTCAAACATGTTCGCGGCGTAGAGTTGCGCACCCGGTAGCAAACCGCCCCAATCGGATTTGCCCACCAGCATCGCCGCAACGGAGGTGCCGTGGTCGGACGGGCCGGGTTTGCGGCCGGGTTTGGTGAAAGCCTTGTAGGCGATGTTCTGACCGTTCAGCGCCGGGTGGGTGGTGTCCACACCGCTGTCGATCTGGCCGAGGACCAGGCCGGTGCCGCAGGACGGTGAAAGCTTTTCCCATCCCGCCATTTCACGGGGGTTTGCGCCCGGTGTTGCGGCACTTTCCTCGTAATGGTGATTGGCGTCTACGGTTACGCCTGGAAGCAAGGTGGCGAGTTGCCGGATGGCGTCCGCTACGCTCATGCCCGGGGGTGTCGAAACCCGCACCACGGAAATACCCAAATTCCCGAGGTTCACATGTTCCATCACACGGTATCCGGACGGGCGGATTCTATCCTCGAAGCCGCGCGGCGGTTCGGCAATGACGACCTCGCCCGGCTCGAAAGCGGTATCCGGATTGAAGGTGGAACGCCGCCCTTCATAGGCCCGGTACGCATCCCTTGCTGGTGCGTTCAACGCCAAGGTGGCCTTGGAAGGGGAGGTTTGGGAGGTTGCCGCAGAAGCGTTGGGCGTTTTCGTGCCGTCGGGCGTGGCCGTTTTGGTGACGATGGTGCGTTTGGGTTTTTCAGGTTGGCTGAAATAAGTAAAGGCGCCCACGCCGCCGAAGATCATCACTGCGACCGCACCCAAACCCACCATGATCGTAGTCAGGGTCTTGGTATCGGAATCCATGCCCTTCTTCTTGGGCTTTGCTTTTGTTTTGGCCTTGGTCTTGGCCGGCGCCTTGGTCCCCACAGTGATGTCCATTCTCCCCTCGTAAGTACATACGATTGTTTTATGTCATATGAAGTGGATCAAGAGTCCGCCTCTAAACCTGATATGGAGGTTCCATTCCATCGCACAACTGAATTGTATTAATTATGCAATGATGTCGGAGTGCGGAAAATCGTTGGAAAGGACTATCGTCCACCAATGCAAGGACTATCCATCCGCTGGAATGTTGCGTTTCGCGCCTAGCCCATGACCACCCAGGCTGTGGCGGTCGATGGCCACGGCCTTGACCAAGGCGAAGACCGGTTTGCCGGGTGCCAGGGCGAGATCGGCAAGAGATTTCCGCGTCACGCGGGCCAGTACGGTCTGCGCACGACCGTTTGCGGAGGGCGCGGGCGTGACGCGCAAGGCCAGTTCCACATGCGCACCGGCCAAGTCCGCTTCCACCTCGCTCACGGTGGCAGGCAAAATATTGAGCACCGAGGTGCCCTGGGGGCGCTTCAGCGCGATCGAGACATCGCGTGCCCGCACCCGCAAACGCACCCGTTCACCGCGATCAACATGAATTTGCGGCACGTACATGTCGTGCCCCAGCAGGTCAAGCCGGGTCAGATGGTGCTCAGGCGCTTGGCCCGCGACGGTGGGGGTGAGCACCGCGCCCGCTTCATAACGCCCGGTGAGGGGACTGAGGTCGAGCCGCCCCATGATCTCTTCCACCGCGCCGCTGGCGGCAACGCGCCCTTCGGATATCAACACCAAGGTGTCGGACAGGCGCACCACTTCCTCCACCGCGTGGGAGACGTAGACCACCGGCACGGCGAAATCCGCGCTGAGCCGTTCGATGTAGGGCAGGATTTCACTTTTGCGCGCGGCGTCCAAGGACGCCAGCGGTTCGTCCATCAGCAGCACCCGGGGATTGCTGAGCAAGGCGCGGCCGATGGCGACGCGTTGGCGCTCGCCGCCCGACAGGCGTCCCGGTCGGCGCTCCAGCAACGTTGCGAGTCCCAGCAATTCCACGACCTTTTCGAGCGTATCGCCGTGCTGTGCCTTAGGTAGGCGGTCGATGCCGTAACGCAGATTTTGGCGCACGCTCATGTGCGGGAACAGGCGGGCGTCTTGGAACACATACCCGACGTTGCGTCGTTCCGGGGATAAGTCGATACCACGTGCGCTGTCGAACAAAATGTCCTCACCAATCTGGATGCGGCCCCGGTCCGGGCGGATCAAACCCGCGATCATTTGCACGATGGTGCTTTTGCCCGCACCGGAGCGGCCGAACAGCGCGGTGATCCCCGGGCCGGAGGAAATGTTGGTATCGACCCGGAAGGAGCCGACGCGTTTTTCGACCGCGATGTGGAGCAACGCATCAGACATGCCGGGGCTCCGGCTGTGCAGGCGTGTCAACGCCTTGGGTCATGCGCTGGACCCGCCGTGCGAGCACCTCGCTCACCACCAAAGCGGCCAGGGCCACGACGACCGCGATGATGGCGAGACGCAGCGCGCCGTCCTCGCCACCAGGCACCTGGGTAAAGCTGTAGAGCGCTAGGGGCAGGGTGCGGGTTTCGCCGGGAATATTGGACACGAACGTGATGGTCGCGCCGAACTCGCCCAAGGCGCGGGCGAAGGCCAGCACCGTTCCGGTCAAGATCCCGGGCAACATCAGAGGCAGGGTGATGGTGACGAACACCTTGGCCGGGCCGGCACCCAAGGTGCGCGCGGCTTGCTCCAGACCCGCATCGACGGCCTCCAAGCTCAGGCGCATGGCGCGTACCATCAGGGGGAAAGCCATCACCGCCGCCGCCACGGCGGCCCCTTTCCAGGTGAAAGCCAGGGTGATGCCGAAACTGTCGTAAAGCCATCCGCCCAACGGCCCTTGACGGCCCAGCAGCACCAACAATGCATAGCCGACCACCACCGGGGGCAGCACCAAAGGTAGGTGCACGATGCCGTTGAGCAGGCCGTGGCCGGGAAAGCGCGTGCGTGCGAGAACCCAGGCCGTGAGCACACCCAGGGGCAAGCTGGCAAGCGTGGCCCATAGCGCGACCTTGAGGCTGAGGCCCAGCGCTTCCCATTCCAACGGTGTCAGGGCAAGAGATGTGGTCATGGCGCCTCACCGAATCCGGCGGCCGTGAAGGCCTTGCGGCCCTCTGGGCCGGACAGAAACTCCAGAACCGTCTGGGCGACTTGGGAATTGCGGCCCGTGATGCGCATGGCGAAATAGGTGATGGGGCTGTGGGTATGTGCGGGGAAGGTCGCCAGCACCCCGATGCGGGGACTGCGCCGCACGTCGGTGGCGTAGACGATGCCCATGCGGGCCTCGCCGCGGTCCACCATCAGCAAGGCGCCGGTGACGTCCTGGGTGTGCGCCAACTTGTCCTTGATCTTGTTCCACATTCTTAAGGAAGTCAGCGCTTCGCGGGCGTAAATGCCTGCGGGGACGTGACCCGGATCGGCAATGGCGAGGCGCTCTTCTCCCAGCACTTGGTCAAGTGGATAGCCTTCACCGAACGCCATTTCCGGTGCGGCGAATGGCCGTGGGCTGGTGATCAGAACCAGTCGGTTGTACGCGATGATGCGCCGCGAACCCGGGGCCACCTTGCCTTGATCCATGAGGTAATCCGTCCAATGTATGTTCGCGGAAATGAACACGTCCGCAGGCGCGCCATGGGTGATTTGACGGACCAGTGCGGACGTTCCGGCATAGACGGTCCTGAGTTCAATGCCGCGTTCCGATAAAACCGGCCTTAAGGCTTCCAGCGCCGGTTGGGTGCTGGCGGCGGCGAAAATGGTGACGGTCTCGCGTGCGTGGGACGAAGATGCCCATGCAAAGACGATGAGCGTTGCAATTGCCGCGAGCCATCTCGTGATCATGATGGGCCTTTCCTATAGCGCTATATACGAAGGAATATAGCGCTATAATTCCAGATGGTAAATCAAGCTGTTGTGTCGCAGATAACTGGTGCTGGTGCAATGTTGGAAGCGGGGCCGGCACGCCCATGTTGTGACACCTGTCACACAAATTGTGTCATAATCGTGTAAAATGTGTTGTGATCCGGAAAAAAACGGGTGGTTCCGGAGAGTGGAAGCATGTCAACAACCATGGATCTGCGCCTCAATGATGAACGCCGCAAGCATCCCCGCGCGGGACGCATGGGGTTGGTTGTACGCCTCGAAGGGCAGACTTATGAGGTCACCAACTGGAGCATGGGTGGTTTTCTGCTCGACGATTATCACGGCAAGCTCTCCACCGGGGCGCTGGTGACCGTGGTCGGAATCGGGTGCCGCAAAACCGAAATGTATGAGGTCAGTCTGCCTGCGCGTGTGGTGCGCAGCGGCAAAAACACCATCGCCGTGAACTATCTGAGCCTTGATGCCAAGGCCTACGATTTCCTGACCGATGCGCTCAACCAGTGTGGCGAAATGCGCAGTCTGGTTTAAGCGCGCTTGCGCACCAAGAACGGCCCGATCGCCAGATACGTCAAGCCCGAGTTCACCAGTGTGTCCATCGCCTGCTGTGGCGTTGCGGCAAGCGGTTTGCCATGCAGATTCAAGCTGGTGTTGAGGACCGCGCCAATGCCTGTTTTGTCTTCGAACGCCTGGATCAGGTCATAATAATCCGGGTTGATGTCACGGATCAGCACTTGCGGGCGCAGTGTGCCGTCGCCCCGGTGCAGCGCCGCACACAGTTCCGTGCGGCCGGGGGGCAATGTGTCGAAGGCCGTGATCATATGCGGGGCGGGGGTGCGCGCCATACTCCAATCTTTCAGGTAGCGCGGGGCGGCTGTGTCGAGGATGGTCGGTGCAAACGGCATCCAGAAATCACGGCATTTGATTTGGTCGTTGACGGTGAAGAAGCTTTCCATGCGTCCCGGATGGGCCAAGATGGCGCGGTTGCCGAGCGAGCGGGCCCCCCATTCGTTGGCGCCGGCGAAGCGCGCGACGACGTGACCTTGGGCCAGAATCTCCGCCACTTTCCCGCCCAGATCATCCGGGCGCGTGATGTCGAGCTGAAGACGCTCACTGTAAACGTTGAGGCACGTTTCGATCTCTTGCGCATCGAAAGCCATGCCGAGATACAGATGGTCTAAAGGTTGCGTTGCTCCGTCTTGCGCCGCAATCGCATAGGCTGCGCCCAGGGCGTTCGACTCATCCCCACACGATGGCAGGAAATGCGTATGGTCCAGATGGTCGCATTCCTGAATGCGCTTGTTCAGTTTGACGTTCATGAACAACCCGCCGCCGAAATAAGCGCGGCGGATGCCGGTCTCAGCTACGGCGCTTTGAATCCAGGCAAGGACACGTTCTTCGATCAGGCGTTGCGCGGCGGCGGCGATGTTGTCGAAGCGTTCCCCAACGGCATGGGCTTTGAGATGATCGTAGAACTTGCGTGTGTCCAGGGAGCTGGTGAAGCGGAACGGGTTGCGCGGGTCGATATCCACGGCGGGTGCGAAAACCCGCTCGTAAACGGCGTCGGCGTAAGATTTGGCGTATGGCGCCAGTCCCATGACCTTGTATTCGTGCTCCAAGGGGCGCATGCCGAGAAACCGGGTCGTGGCGGAATAAATGCCACCGATCGAAGCCCCTTCGCCCGTGACGCCCAAGCGGGTCCAATGGCCCGCTTCGTCGACGGCGGTGACGGTCGCGCTGACATGATCGCCGCTGCCGTCCGCGGTGAAGATCAGCGTGGGCCCTTGGCCAGCCAAGGCATGGTAAGCGGCGCGGGCGTGACAGGTGTGGTGATCGATGTGCGTGCGTGGCGTTTGCGCCAAACCGGCAGCTTGCAAGTGCTCTTCGAGTTCCTTGCGCCCATCGCTCAGCAGGCGCTTTTGACGGAGCGTGCGCAATGGCGAGAAGAGTAAAGAGGAGAGCCGTGCGGGTAGGGCTTCCTCCAACGTGTGGGCAAAGCCCAACAGACCGCTGCGTGTCCGCCCGTCCGTAACTTCACGCTGAAATAGGTAGTCATAACTGCGCCGTGGGTAGATTTGTTTGCCCGCGATGGCGACGTGGTCGATAGCGCTGCTGGTCAGTCCGGCTTGTTTGAGCAAGACCTCGATGACGTCACCTGGAAAGGTCGCGGAGTTTTTAACGTCATCAAGTTTTTCCTGACTCAAACCCGCGATGACCTTTCCGTCACGGAGCAGAAATACCGATGCGTTATGTCCTGCATGAATGCCGAGAATGTTCATGGTTAAACCTAGAGCCGGATCGTCTTAACCTGAATCGCTTTAGCGATGCAGATTAAGACGTGAATCCGTCTCTAATCAAATGTTTAGAGGGCGATTCACGACTTAATCTTGTTCACAAAGTAACCAAGATTAAGTCGATCGCGCTCTAGAGTCCGGTCTCGATGACCAAATGGGCGGCTTCAGCCGTGGCGCAGCTTGGCTGCGTTCATAACACATTCAGGTACGTGGATGGGAAGATCATTTGCCGGATCATTTGCTTGTGGGGATCAGTTGATCCGGCATGTGCGCAGTGAAGGTGTCGCGCACTGCCTGTTCGCTCAAGCCCCGCGTGATGAACACGATGCGCGAACGCCGCTCCACCCCCTTCCATGAAGGCAGAGCCGCGGGCGGGTGGAACATGTGCTGCACTCCGTGGATCGCCACCGGGCGGTCCACGTCCTGCACGTCCAACAGTCCCTTGATGCGCAACACGTTCGCGCCCTGGGTCGCGAGCAAGGTTTCCAACCAATCCTGAAAGCTTAAGAAATCGATGGGACCTTCGGCTTCCAGTACGAAGGTGCGGATATTGGAGCCGTGGTCATGACTGTGTTGCTCGCCTTGGCCCTGGTCCTGAGTCTGGCCGTGGGGCTGGTGTTCCGACCCATGCATGTGTCCCGCGTTTGCGTCATGGGTGTGGCCGTGCCCATCCCCATGCTGATGCCCAGTTCCGTGCCCATGATCGTGGTGGTGTTTGATTTTTGCGTCCCCCAGCCACCGGTCCACGTGGGGCTCAAAATTCCGGTCGAACAGACCGGCGTCGATGATGGTTCTGGTGGGGACATCTCCGTGGATGCTCCGAATCAGGACGGCGGCGGGATTCAAGTCCTTGAGTTTGGTTTCCAGGCTGTCCAGGTCTTGGACAAGATCGCATTTGGTGACGACGATACGGTCCGCGATGGCGGCTTGCTTCACCGCTTCCGCGTGTGCGTCCAGAGTTTGAGACCCAAGCACTCCGTCCACTGTTGCGACCAGCCCATCCAAACGGTACTGGCCCGCGATCAGCGGGTCCGACATCAAGGTGTGCACGATGGGAGCGGGGTCCGCCAAGCCGGTGGTTTCGATCACCAGGCGTTCGAAGGCGGGTACGCGCCCGTCCGCGCGTTTGGCGATGAGCGCGCGCATGGCGTCCACCAAGTCGCTGCGCACCGAGCAACAGATGCAACCGTTTTCCAAAAGCACGGTGGCTTCGTCGACTTGCTCCACCAGCAGATGGTCGATGCTCACCGCGCCGAATTCGTTGATCAAAACGGCGGTTTGGCCTAAGTCGGGATCTTCGAGCAGATTGTTGAGCAGGGTGGTCTTGCCGCTGCCGAGAAACCCCGTCAGCACCGTCACGGCTATGGCGGATGGCAGCTCATTAGCCATAAAGCTTGTCGGGGTCGATTTCCGGTTCGGCGATCTGTTCAATTTCGCCGTCGCGCACCGCATTGAAGAAACAATTGCGCCGCCCGGTGTGGCACGCCACGCCTTTTTGGTCGACCAGCGCCAAAACGGTGTCCTGGTCACAGTCCCAGCGGAAGTCCTTGAGCGTCTGCACTTGACCCGAGCTTTCACCCTTGCGCCACAGTTTACCGCGTGAGCGCGAGTAATAACAAACCCGTCCGGTGGTCAATGTCTCGATGACGGCGTCCCGGTTCATCCACGCCATCATCAGCACTTCGCCGCCTCGGCCGGAACCGTCGTCCTGTTGGGCGATGGCGGGAACCAAGCCGTCGGCGTTGAATGCGATCTGATCGGCGATTTTCGCGGCCAGGTCTTGAGTGGTGGGGTAATCGGCGTTCATGATCCCGGTTTCTTCAATCCTTCCAGCGGTACTTTCGGCACATTACCCGATTCAGGGCGATAAAGGCAGCTTTCCATTTGCACAATGAGACTTTGGATGATGCGCACGTAGGTGGTTGCCGAC
The DNA here is from genome assembly GCA_028281525.1 of Magnetovibrio sp. Classification (GTDB taxonomy): domain Bacteria; phylum Pseudomonadota; class Alphaproteobacteria; order Rhodospirillales; family Magnetovibrionaceae; genus Magnetovibrio. The sequence continues at coordinate 42,037 of JANQJR010000051.1, read as the reverse complement.
AGGCTCAGGTCCGCGCCGATGGGGTCGATCTCGCGCAGGCCCACACCGGTTTCCTTGCCCAACTGACGGGCGAGTTTCGGCGAGAACTGGGTTTCGTGGAACAGGCACTTGACGCCTTTCTCCCGAATCAGATCCAGAATCATCGCAACGTGTTTGGCGCCCGGTTCGCGCCCCGGTGTGGTCTGGATGTGGCCCGCTTCATTGAGGCCGAAGTCCCGCGCCAGATAAGCAAAGCCGTCGTGCTGTACCAAATATGGGGTTTCGCGCATGACGCTGGTGAATTCATCGGTCTTGCGGATCAGAATGTTGATGCGTTGGCGCGCCTGCTTGGCGTTCTTGGTGTATTCGGATGCGTTGGGCGGGTCGGCGGCGATCATCTCGTCGCGGATGGCGTCCACTAAAATCAAGGCGTTCTTCGGCGACAGCCAGATGTGCGGGTCGACTTCGCCATGATCGTGATGACCGGCATACCCGTGTTCGTCATGCCTGTGCTCGTCCTCATCGTCGCCGTAGGCGATCAAATCCAAGCCCGGCGTTTTCAGCAGTTGCACCACCCGCGCATCCTTGGAAAGCGCGTCCAGCGGGCCCGCCAGCGCGGTTTCTAAGCCGGGGCCGATCCAAAAAATCATGTCGGCGTTGCTCAGCGCTTTGGCCTGTGACGGTTTGAGGGCGAACACATGTGGCGAGGCGGCGGCCGGCACGATCAGTTCCGGTGTGCCAAGCGGTCCCATCACGGCCTTTACCAACGCTTGAACCGGTTTGATCGAGGTTGCAACCTTCGGCGGGGCGGCTTGCGCCCAGACGGGCAGCAGTGTGGTCGCCAGCAGTGCAAAAACAGAAGCCCAGGTGAATGCGACGAAACGGACCGGCATGGCGGGGAGGGTGTCCTCGAGTCAAAGCAGGGTTATTTGGGCAAGATGAATATCTCTCTCAACGTTACAACGCAACGCTTGAGGGGCAAGAACAAAATGTTATAACATAACAATTCATTTCTCGTTGGACGAGGCCGCCGCTTCATGGTCACCAAAGCTTTACTGCCCGTACTGCGCTGACCCGTGCCACGCCCGCCAAACCCGGGGCTTTTCCCGATGCGCACCCCGAAGCCATGGGCGTTCTCGCCGTCATGGCGGGTATCGTCATGGCGGCGTCGCTCTTGTTCGTCGCCGGGTTGCTTAACCTGAAAGGCGTTTAAGTCCGGCTCTCAAGTCTTCAATCAAATCGTCCGAATCTTCGAGACCTGCGTGCAGGCGCAGCACCGGCTGGTTGTAGGGCCACGTGTACGTCGTGCGCATGGTGCGCGGGTCGGACGGAATGATCAGGCTTTCGTATCCACCCCAACTCCAACCCATGGCGAACAGTTCCATGCCGTCGAGCATGCGCGCCCGGTCGCCAGGCCCATAGTTGTCCTTCAAAACGATGCTGAACAGGCCCGACGCGCCGCTGAAATCGCGCTTCCAGATATCGTGCCCGGGGCAATTGGGCAAAGCGGGGTGCAATACGGTTGCGATTTCCGGGCGGGCCGCCAGCCATTCGGCCAGCTTGAGCCCCGTGGCCTGATGGCGCTCCAGTCTGGGGGCCAGAGAGCGCATACCGCGCAGCCCCAGATAACAGTCATCCGGTCCGGTGGCGTAGCCGAGTCCCACCTGGGTGATCTTGATGTGGTTGTAGATATCTTCGTCGTTGGTGGTGATGGCGCCCAGCATAGCGTCCGAATGGCCCACAAGGTACTTGGTCGCGGCTTGGATCGAGACATCCACGCCGTGTGCGAACGGTTTGAAGAAATGCCCCGCGGACCAGGTGTTGTCCATGATCACTTTTGCGCCCGCTTCGTGCGCGATATCGGCGATCATGGGAATGTCCTGGACCTCGAAAGTCATGGAGCCGGGGGCTTCGGTGAACACCACCTTGGTTTCCGGGCGGATCAGGGCCTGGATGTCCGCCGCCGGGGCCATGGGGTCGTAATAGCTGACCGTCACACCGAATTTCTTGAGGAACGTGTTGGCGAACTTCGCAGTGGGGAAGTAGGCGTTGTCGGTGATCAGCGCGTGCTCACCGCCGTGCAAAAGGGCCGATAGGCTGATCGCAATCGCCGCCAGGCCGGACGGCACCGCGACGCAATGCGCAGCACCCTCCAGATCGGCCACGGCCTCTTCGAACGCAAATGTCGTCGGCGTGCCGTAGCGTCCGTAATACACCCGATCGAATCTATGCTTTTCCGCATCATGCAGTGCGGCGACGGTGGGAAAGGTTACGGTGGAGGCGTGATAAACCGGCGGATTGATGATGCCGAAGTTGGCTTCCGGGTCGCGTCCCGCCGTGGTCAGACGGGTGTCCGGGTGTTTAGGTTTGCTGTCTTTGGACATATCCACACCAGTTGCTAATGTACGATTTGTGCGCTTTTTAGGCCATTTTTTGCTCGCATCGGGGCTCGGCAAACCCCAAATAGATCAATAGAGTGTGACGCGAAAAGGAATCTGATGCCAGCTTTGCGGCGGGGATCGGAAACTTTTCACATGAATTCGTTCATATGGCGTATCGTATCTGTGGATTGTTTCGGTACAATTCGCCCTTGAGGTGTCTGAAACATTCGTGTTACGCCTTTGAACCATCTGGTGCGAGACGGGCTCCTTTGCGTGCGCAAAACGGTTGGGGAACCGGGGGTCCTGCTTCAAACATCCGAAAGTGCAAGGCTTTCGATGACATAAAATGCTGAATAGGGAAAATCGGAGGAAACGACCGTGAAACAAACCATTACCGTATTGGGCGCCGTTGCTGCGGCAATGATCGCTACGTCCGCTTCGGCTGGCACGCTTGAAGATGTGCAAAAACGGGGCTCCTTGTCCTGTGGGGTGAGCACGGGTCTGCCCGGCTTCTCTCTGCAAGACGAAAAAGGCAACTGGACCGGTCTCGACGTCGACACCTGCCGCGCTGTGGCGGCCGCCGTGTTGGGTGACGCCAACAAGGTGCGTTTCGTGCCGCTGACCGCCAAAGAACGTTTCACCGCTCTGCAGTCCGGTGAAATCGACATGTTGTCGCGCAACACCACGTGGACTCACACCCGCGATACCTCGCTGGGTCTGAACTTTGCCGGCGTGAACTATTACGACGGTCAGGGCTTCCTGGTGCAAAAGGCCTTGGGCGTGAAGAGCGCCTTGGAACTGGATGGCGCATCCGTGTGCATCCAGGCCGGCACCACCACCGAGCTGAACCTGGCCGACTACTTCCGTGAACATGGCATGAAGTATTCGGCGGTCGTGTTCGACACGTCCGACCAAACCCGCGAAGGCTTCGAAGCTGCGCGTTGCGACATCTTGACGTCCGACCAATCGCAGCTTTACGCCATCCGTTCCAAGCTGGGCAATCCGGACAGCGCCATGGTGCTGCCGGAAGTGATCTCCAAGGAACCGCTGGGTCCGGTTGTCCGCCAGGGTGACGACGCTTGGTTCAACATCGTGAAATGGACCTTGATGGCTCAGATCAACGCCGAAGAAATGGGCGTGACCTCCGCCAACGCCGATCAGATGGCGGCGGGCACCAATCCAGGCGTCAAGCGTTTGTTGGGTACTGAAGGCGACGCCGGTGCGAAACTGGGGCTCAGCGCCGACTGGGCGTTGAATGCCGTCAAACAGGTGGGTAACTACGCGGAAATGTTCGACCGCAACGTCGGCCCGAACACGCCGTTGGCCATCTCCCGCGGCTTGAATGCGCAGTGGAACAAAGGCGGCATTCTGTACGCCCCGCCGGTCCGCTAAATCTTGAGACTGATCCGGCCATGTCCCTTGGGGCATGGCCGGTTCGGTTTTTGCCTGTTTGAATATTCACGCTTGCTGATGCTGCGGACGGGAAGGTGTTGGCGAGCGTAACGGGGACGGGAGACTCGCGCTCATGGCGGACCCAGAACGCACGCAAAGCAAAACGGCGATTTGGAACGATCCCACGTTCCGCTCCATCGCGTTCCAGGTGATCGCGGCGGTTCTGATCGTCGGTTCCATCTGGTACCTCTTCGACAACACGATGACCAACATGGAACGCCGGGGCATCACCACCGGTTTTGGATTCCTGGGTGAAACGTCCGGTTTCGGCATCTTGATGTCGCTGATCGAATACGACGAGACGCACACCTATGGGCGGACGTTCCTGGTCGGGTTGCTCAACACCTTGTTGGTTTCTTTTCTGGGCATCATCGCCGCGACCATCCTGGGCTTTATCTTGGGCGTGGCGCGCTTGTCCCACAACTGGCTGATCGCCAAAATCGCCACCGTGTACGTGGAAGTGCTGCGCAATCTGCCATTGCTGCTGCAGATTTTCTTCTGGTACATCGCGGTGCTGCAAACCTTGCCGCATCCACGCCAGAGCTTCAATTTCGCCGACAGCTTCTTTCTCAATGCGCGCGGTTTCTACGTGCCCGGCCCGGTCCCGGAAAGCGGCTTCGGCATCGTCATGCTGCTTTTCTTCGCGGCGATCGTCGCCACGGTTTTCCTGGCCCGTTGGGCGCACAAACGCCAGGACCAAACCGGCCAGCAGTTCCCCGTGTTTTGGTCCGGCGTCGGGCTCATCATCGTAGTGCCGTTGGTGGTGTTCTATCTGTTGGGCGCGCCCATGTCGTTCGATTATCCGGCGCTCAGGGGCTTTAACTTCCAAGGCGGTATCACCATCATTCCCGAACTGATCGCGCTCTGGTTGGCGCTGACCATGTACACGGCCGCGTTCATCGGCGAAATCGTACGCGCCGGCATCCAGGGCGTCAGCCACGGCCAGACCGAGGCCGCGCATGCCCTGGGATTGCGCCACGGCCCGACGTTGCGCTTGGTCATCATTCCGCAGGCCATGCGCATCATCATTCCGCCGTTGACGTCGCAATATTTGAACCTGGCGAAAAACTCGTCGTTGGCGACCGCGATCGGCTATCCCGATTTGGTCGGCGTGTTCATGGGCACAACCCTGAACCAGACCGGCCAAGCGGTCGAAATCGTCGCCATGACCATGGCGGTGTACCTGACCATGAGCCTGTCGATTTCGGCGTTCATGAACTGGTTCAACAAGAGAATGGCCTTGGTCGAGAGATAGGGGAGTGAACCGATGAAAGAATTCAAACCGCTTCCCGATTTGCCGCCGCCCGTCGCGACCACCGGTTTCGTCGGCTGGCTTCGGGAAAACCTGTTTTCCTCGCCGCTGAATTCCGTCATGACGCTGGCGGTGCTGTATCTCTTGTATACGACCTTGGTGCCGGCCTTGGACTGGGCGTTTTTCTCCGCCGTGTTCACCGGCGACGACAAGACCGCCTGCGAAGGCATAACCGGCGCATGCTGGACGTTTGTCGTCAACCGCATCGAAATTTTCACGTACGGCAGTTATCCCGCGACTGAAACCTGGCGGTTGGATATCTGCTTCTTGCTGTTGGTGCTGTCCTTCGGGCCGCAGTTCTTCGAGAAGTTCCCGTACAAACTGCCGCTCGGCGTTTTCTCCCTGACGGGGTTCCCGGTGATTTGCTACTTCCTGATCGCGGGCGGATCGTTCGGCTTGGAGCACGTGGAAACCGAAAAGTGGGGCGGGCTGGCGCTGACGCTGATGATCGCTTACGTGGGCATCGTCGCGGCGTTGCCGTTCGGCGTTGTGCTGGCATTGGGGCGGCGTTCCGACATGCCGGTGATTCGCACCTTCTGTATCGCCTTCATCGAACTGTGGCGCGGCGTGCCGCTGATTTCCGTTTTGTTCATGTCATCCGTGATGTTGCCGTTGTTCCTGCCGGAAGGCGTGAACTTTGACAAGCTGCTGCGCGCCTTGATCGGCATCACCATGTTCCAGTCGGCCTACATGGCCGAAGTCATCCGTGGCGGTCTGCAGGCCATTCCGCGTGGCCAGTACGAAGCCGCCCAGGCGTTGGGCTTGAGCTATTGGAGAATGATGGGGCTGATCATCCTGCCGCAAGCCCTGAAGCTGGTGATCCCCGGCATCGTCAACACCTTCATCGCGTTGTTCAAGGACACCACGCTGGTGTTGATCATCGGGCTGTTGGATATCCTGGCGACGGTGCAAGCCGCCATCACCGACCCGGCATGGGGGGCAGTGGCGACCGAGGGCTACGTCTTCGCGGCGGCCTGCTTTTGGATCTTCTGCTTCGGCATGTCGCGCTATTCGATCAAGCTGGAAAAGAAACTCCACACCGGACACAAACGCTAATCAGCGAAGGTTAGGACTATGGATAACGCAACATCAAACGAACTGGCCGTCCAACTGGTTGGCGTCAACAAGTGGTACGGTGAATTCCACGTCTTGAAGGACATCAATCTCGACGTCACGCCGGGTGAACGCATCGTCATCTGCGGCCCGTCCGGTTCCGGCAAGTCGACCATGATCCGCTGCATCAACCGTCTGGAGGAACACCAGCAGGGCCAGATCATCGTCAACGGAATCGAACTGACCGAGGACTTGAAGCGCATCGACGAAGTGCGCCGCGAAGTCGGCATGTGCTTCCAACACTTCAACCTGTTCCCGCATTTGACGGTGAAGGAAAACTGCACGCTGGCGCCCATCTGGGTGCGCAAGATGCCCAAGGCCGAGGCCGAGGACGTCGCCATGCACTATCTGGAACGCGTCAAGATTCCCGAACAGGCCGAAAAATATCCCGGCCAGCTTTCGGGCGGTCAACAGCAGCGCGTGGCGATCGCGCGCTCGCTGTGTATGTCGCCGAAGATCATGCTGTTCGACGAGCCGACCTCGGCGCTGGATCCGGAAATGATCAAGGAAGTGCTCGACGTCATGGTGGAGCTTGCCAACGAAGGCATGACCATGCTGTGCGTGACCCACGAAATGGGTTTCGCCAAACTGGTCGCCAACCGGGTGATCTTCATGGACGCGGGCCAGATCGTCGAACAGAACGAACCCCATGAGTTCTTCGACAACCCGCAACACGACCGCACCAAGCTGTTCCTGAGCCAGATTCTGAATCACTAAGATGGGGAAAAGGGGAATCAGATGAGCGTACCGCACAAGAGCCTGCGTCAACGCGCGGAGGAAGCCAAGGACAAGGTGCAGAAGATTCTCGATGTGTCTTGCGCGGGTCACGATGAGGAAGTGATCAAAGCGATCGAGGCCGCGATCATCGAAGCGCTGTTGGAAGAGCGTGAGCGCTGCGCTTCGGTCGCTTACGATCAGGTGTGCGCCGAAGACCGCGATAAAGCGCACAAGCTTTCCGATGAAATCAAACGTATCCGCACCGCGTTGACGGCGAACCTGGACAGTTTGCGCTGACGGTTGCGATGATCTCAAAACAAAAGCCCTGGCCGCACCGCCGGGGCTTTTTCGTTAGAGGCGCTGGCGCTACGATCCGACCCTAGCGATTGATCGGCACGTCCGGATCGTTGCCCCATTCCGCCCAGGAGCCGTCGTAGACGGCGACGTCCTCCTTGCCCAGAAGATAGAGCGTGAACGCCACCACGCAGGCCGTCACGCCCGACCCGCAGCTCACCACGGCGGGTTTGCCCATGTCCACGCCCGCGCCGTTCAACAGCTCGCAGATGTCGTCCGGTTCGCGGAAGGTGAAGTCTTTTGAGGGCGGCGTGATGTGGGTGAACGGCACATTGATCGAACAGGGAATATGGCCCAGGCGCTCCGACGGGCGCGGTTCGTGATCGACGCCCTTGTAGCGGCCTTCGTTGCGCGCGTCGATGACCTGGAACGTCTGGCTTTCCAGGTTGTCGAGTATCTGTTGCTTGGTCTTGACCATGGCGTTGTTCTGGCGCGCGGTGAAAGGGCGTTCTTGGATCTGCGGCTCATCGAATTCCAGCGGGCGGCGTTCCTTGGCCCAGCGGATCAGGCCGCCGTCCAACACGCACACGTCCTCATGCCCGAACAGGCGGAACATCCACCACACCCGGCACGCCGCCATGTAGCCGCCGTTTGAATCGTAGATGACGATCTTCGATCCGTCGCCGAGGCCCAGCTTGCGCACGGCCGAGGAGAATTGTTCCCCGCTGGGCAGCATGTGCGGCAGGTCCGTGTCGCTATCGCAAATCTTGTCGATATCGAAGTGCACCGCGCCGGGGATGTGGCGGTAGGTCCATTCCTCATAGGCATCGCGGTCGTCATGGGGCAGGTGGTAGGTGGCGTCGACCACGCGCACGTCCGGCGCGTCCAAGTGCGCCTCCAGCCATTCGCCGGTGACCAGCGCTTCGGGGTTTTTGAATTTCATTATTTATGCCTTTGCCGTTTATGGATTGGCGCGGACATTATCAAGCCCTCTTGCCGCCGTCCAGATGGAGGCAGACGGGGGTGTGGCTCGGGGGTAGCCCCTAGACTTCAAGGGTGAGCGAACAGGTGTCGTAAAGGTTGGTGCAGGTTTCGGTCGCGGTCACGGTGATGGTGGCGGTGCTGACATCGGCGTTGATTTGATCGTGGCCCAGGAAGCTCTTCAGTGACAGTTCGATCACGTCGGATTGCTCGGCGCAATCAATGTGCGCGTTGACGTCGCCTTGCACGTCGACGGTGACTTCAAGCGGCTGGCAGCGGCTGTCGACATTCCATTTGAAGCGGAACGTTTTCAACAGCACCACCGCGTCGATATCCTTGCGCAGGCGGGTGCTGAGCTGACTGCCGCCCGAGCCGTCGGCGCTGGTGTTGCGTGTGACCGTGGCGTTGGCGTCGGCCCGCACCTGCAGGTGTTCGTCTTCTTCTTCCTTGTTGCTCAGCGCGAAGCCGCTCACGGAGGTGCCGCCGGACAACAGCACCTTGGGTCCGCAACAACACGGGATATCCTTGGGCTTGTCGCGGACATCGGTGCGGGCGCGTGCCGACGATTTCGCAGCGGTTTTGCGGGTTGCGGTTTTTTTCGCGGGCATGACGTCAACTCCTTGTTGCGGTGGTACGGGCGGTGTCCCTTAGCTGTGATCCAGGTTCATCAGCAGTTCCGTCCAGTAGTACGGGGTCGAAAGGGTTTGCGGCACCACGTCGTTGGGTGTGATCGGGCAGAGCGCGCCGGGATTGGCCGGGGACACGCCCGTGCGCACACCGAACGGCAAACCGGCCCAGCAATGGCCCAGGTAATTCATGTCGTCGGTGGTCAGCGCCGCACCGGAATCGCCCGGCCCGATGTCCATGGTGCTGATGATCTGGTCGAAAATGATCAGCAAGGGGAAAGGACCCAGCGGGACCGGCAGGAAGAATTGCACGAAGGACAGCGCGACGCTTCCCCACGTTTGCCCCGTCGTCTGTCCGACCTTGGTGACGTCCATGCCTGGCAAGGCGACGCGCGCGCTGCGAATGCGCTGTTGGGTGATGGAGCCGCGTACCGGCGGATTGTGGGGCGGCGTTGGGGAAAAGCTAAAGGGACGTCCCGCGAAGGGGGGAATAGCTTGCGGGCGGATGGCGCCCGCGGCGGCATCGACAAGGATGAAGGCGAAGGCCCCGCCCAGTATCGGGACCGGCATGGGAAACGGCACCAGGATCGGCCAGGGGGTATCGATGCTCATCAAACGGTGGAGGTTTTGGCCTTGCTGTATGGCGTCGGACGCGATGATGTCCGCGCCGCTGGGGGAATCGAACAGCCACAACAAGCTCATCGGCAGATTGGCCAAAAAGGCGTCAATGCCAAAGCCTAAGGATACGTGACAGCAGGTCATGCCGCGCTGACGGCTGCCCGATTGGGCGCGCCATGTGCCGGTCAAGGTGCCGCCCGCGCACGGATCGCCGCCTTCGACGGATATGGCGGATCCCGAACAGCCACCGGTGATGCGTGGGTAGCGCGGGCAATGGTGCATGAAGCGGAAATCCAGATTGGGGAACTCTTGAACGTCGACGCGGAAGTCCCGCCCTTCGCACGTGATGTGGGTCGGCAACAGACACTTCTTGGGTACGTCGCGGGGGCGGAGTTTTTTCTCCACCATCACCACCAGACACAACTCGTCCGTCTGTTTACCGTGACGTCGGCGCAAGCCCAGGCCGACCCCCTTGACGTTGGGATCGCGGGAAAAGTGCAGGGCTTCAGTCTGGCCGTAGCGCGCAATCAGGGCGGCGTCCCGGGAGATGTCCTTGTTGCGTGGGTCCAGGATCTCAGGATCGGGCAGCTTGGGCAGGTCCGGAAAGGAAAACGCCTCCATTTGCCCGAACAATGTGTTCAGGCGTTCTTGATCGGTTGCGGTATATTCGCTCAGCGATGGGCGTTTGGATTTTTGGCTGCGCTTGCGCGTGGAAGAGGGGGAGCGTTTTGCGCGGGCCTTGGCTTTTTTTCCGGGCTTGTCCGTCATCGTATCCCCCCTGCGCGCTATGTCTGAGTGATATGCCGGACGCGAGGGCATCATTACATCATGATCGAGATCGATTCGCAACTCATAACAGTTTTATAATTAACAAATAACACCAAAAGTAGTGATTCGTTTCACCAAAAACCGGCCAGGGCGGAGCCGGTGACGATTTGCGTTGGTGATGGTTTGGGGAACTCAGAGCCAGTTCGGAACGGGCAAATCCTTCGATTTGAGGAATTCCGGATTGAACAGTTTGGATTGGTAGCGTGTGCCGAAATCGCACAGCACCGTGACGATGGTGTGCCCCGGCCCCATTTGTTTGGCGAGACGGATCGCGCCCGCGACGTTGATGCCGCTGGAGCCGCCCAAGCATAAACCTTCATGCTTCAGCAGATCGAAGACGATCGGCAAGGCTTCCTGATCCGAAATCTGGAACGCGTCGTCGATCGGTGCGTCTTCCAGATTGGCGGTGATGCGGCCTTGGCCGATGCCTTCGGTGATGGAGCCGCCTTCGGCCTTCAATTCGCCGTGCTTGTAGTGTCCGAACAACGCCGAGCCCATGGGGTCGGACAGCGCCGCGACGATGTTTGGATTGCGCTCTTTGAGGCCCATGGCAACGCCCGCCAGCGTGCCGCCGGTGCCTACTGCGCAGACGAAGCCGTCGACCTTGCCGTCGGTTTGCTCCCAGATCTCCGGCGCGGTGCCCTCGATGTGGGCGCGGCGGTTGGCGACATTGTCGAACTGCTGCGCCCAGATGGCGGAGCCGGGTTCCTGGTCGTTCAGTTCCTGGGCCTTGCGCTCCGACACGTGGACGTAGTTGTCCGGGTTCTTGTAGGGCACGGCAGGGACTTCGATCAGCTCCGCGCCGCAGAGCCTGAGCGTGTCCTTCTTTTCCTGGCTTTGGGTGTCGGGGATGATGATCACCGACTTATAGCCCAAGGCGTTGCCCACCAGGGCCAGGCCGATGCCGGTGTTGCCGGCGGTGCCTCCGACGATGGTGCCGCCGGGTTTGAGCACGCCGCGTTCTTCCGCATCGCGCACGATGAAAAGCGCGGCTCTGTCTTTGACCGAACCGCCGGGGTTCATGAATTCAGCCTTGCCGTAAATGTCGCAGCCCGTGGCTTCGGACGCGGCGCGCAGTTTGATCAGGGGGGTGTTGCCGACGGTGTCGGGGAAACCATTTCGGATATCCATAATACTTGCCCGTTTTGTATAATGAATTTTAGGTCTGATTTTTTGTGTTGAAGCACGATAGGGCGCAAATATGTCCCAATCAAGGCCATAAACGTGTTACCCGGCGACCACATTCGCGGGTGTTCACGTTTGTTTCAGGGAGTCGATGTTGATCTTGAACCACTGCATCGCGATCAGCGTCATGGCGTTGTTGAACCGCCCTTCGTCGAGCCACGTGAGCGCGGTGGCGCTGTCGACGCTGAGCACGCGAATATCTTCGCCTTCGTGCTCCAGACCATGCACGCCGCCCGCGTTGGAGGCGTCCACGTGGGCGAAATAGATGAAGATGCTTTCCGAGGTGCCGCCCGGGCTGACCAGGTAATGGGTGACGGGCCGCAGCTCCCGCACTTCACAGTCGGCTTCTTCCACGCATTCGCGCCGGGCCACGTCTTCGGGGTCTTCGCCATCTTCGATGATGCCGGCGACGCATTCTAACAGCCACGGCGAATGGGTGCCGTGGTTGATCCAGGGGGATTGGAACGCCGCATAGGCGCCGGCGCGGAACTGTTCGATGAACACCAGCTTGTCGAGTTTGGGGTCGTACATGAGAACGGCCACGGCGTGACCGCGCTCGAAAATTTCACGCTGGATTTCATCGGTCCAGCCGCCTTCATGTTTCCTGTGGCTGAGGCGATAGCGGTCGATCTTGAAGTAGCCGTCGAACGCACGGGTTTTTTCGATCACCTCAACGTCGTCGATGGTGAACGTTTCGGTGGCGATGGGGCGGTCATCCGTCATGGGCGTGTCTCTCTTACAGGTTAGGCTGAGTAGAGCTTGCCTCGACGTCGGGTTCAAGTGACAAGCGGGTTGCGTTCGCGCGTTCGGGGGACCACCTATAACGTACGCTGGGATGGAGGACCGCTCTATGAGTCACAAAACCGAAAAAATCACCTTCATGGGCGGCGCGGGCGAACTGCTGGCCGCACGTCTGGACTTGCCCGACGGGCCGCCACGCGCGTTCGCCTTGTTCGCGCACTGCTTCACCTGCACCAAGGATTTGCGCGCGGTTACGCGCTTGGCGGGGGGATTGACGCGCCACGGCATCGCGGTGTTGCGTTTCGATTTCACCGGGCTCGGCAGTTCGGAAGGCGAATTCGCCAACACCAACTTCACATCCAACATTCATGATCTCGTGGCCGCCACCGATTGGCTGCGCGAAAATTACGAAGCCCCACAAATCCTCATTGGCCATTCGTTGGGCGGGGCGGCGGTGTTGGCGGTTGCGCACCGCATCCCCGAAGCGCGCGCCATCGCGACCATCGGCGCGCCGTTTGATCCCGAACATGTCACCCACCATTTCGGCGCGGCGATCGAGAAAATCAACGATGTCGGGACTGCCCAGGTGGACGTCGGCGGACGTCCGTTTACCATCGAAAAGCATTTCCTCGACGACATCTCCGTCCACAATATGAAAGAGGCCATCGGCAATTTGCGCCGCGCGTTGATCGTCTTTCACGCACCGCGCGACGAGATCGTCGGCATCGAAAATGCGGAGCACATTTTCATCGCCGCGAAGCATCCGAAAAGTTTCGTGTCCTTGGACGACGCCGATCACCTGCTGCACAATCCCGACGATGCGACCTATGTGTCTGGCGTCATCGCGGCATGGGCGGAAAGCTACATCGCAGCGCCCCAATCGTCCGATGCGTTCGAGCTGCCGGGCTCTCCCGGTGAGGTGGTGGTGTGGGAAACCGGCGCGGGCAAGTTTCAGCAGCACGTCACCGTGGGCGGCAAACACTATTTGGTCGCGGATGAACCGACCAGCTATGGCGGACTGGATTCCGGCCCGTCGCCGTACGACTTGTTGATGGCGGGATTGGGCGCGTGCACGTCCATGACGCTGCGCATGTACGCGGACCGCAAGAAACTGCCGTTGGACAAGGTTTCGGTGCGTCTCAGCCACGACAAGATCCACGCCGAGGACTGCGAGGATTGCGAAACGAAGAACGGTAAGATCGATAGAATCGAACGCGAAGTGGTCATGGACGGTGATTTGGATGACGCGACCCGCGCGCGCCTCCTTGAAATCGCGGACAAATGCCCAGTGCACAAAACGCTGCATGCGGAGGTCAAGATCGTCACCCGCGAAGGGCAGGGCTAGGTCATCGACTCATACCATTTCCATGCCATTTATGAGTCGGTGACCTAGAACGCTCTACCCCCAAAAGCGCCCCGACACGCCGGCGATGGTCACCAGGATGCCCAGGATCAGATTGGTCGTGACGATGCGCCGGATGGCGGCCAGGTGCTTGGCCGCCGTGGGAAAGTCTTCCGCCGCCACCGCCACCTTGAAATTGGCGAAGGGGCGCACGAACAGGAAGATGAACAGGAACACCATCACCCAGCCGAGGATGTGCATGACCTCCACATGCCGCCCGGCGGCGGCGAAGCCCCCGAAGTCGACGAAAACCATAGCGTAGCCGGTGGCGGGAATGGCAATGACGCACAGCCACACCCAGGCGAAAAAGCGCGGAAAGACTTCGCGCCACACACGCAGGCGCACCTGTGGCTCTTCCAGCATCAAGGATGGGCGTAACGCCATGTGGGCGAAGAACATGCCGCCCACCCAGACGACCGCCGCCAGGGTGTGCACCGTGCTGACCACGGGAAACAGGTATTCGATGGTGTCCATGTGGATACCCCCCAAACGCAATCACTAGGCTCCAGACTCTAGTCTGAGTATGTAGGACAACTGAGCCGGGTTTTGAAGGGTTTTGGTGCCGGGTGCCTTAAGTGAAACGTTCCCAGGTCAGTCCGTCCAGGTCGATGTCCGGCGCGCGGCCGGCCACCAAATCGGCGGTAACGCGCGCGCTGCCCATGGCCATGGTCCATCCGAGCATGCCGTGTCCGGTGTTCAAGACCATGTTTTCCTGTTTGCCCCGGCCCAAGACCGGTGCGCCGTCCGGCGTCAGTGGGCGCAGGCCGGTCCAAAATTCAGCGTGCCCCGGTTCGACGGCGCGGGGAAACAACTTGAGCGTGGCGTCCAGCACCACGCGTGCACGCGCGGTGTCCATGTGGGTGTCGTAGCCATTGAATTCCAGCATGCCCGCGATGCGCAACTTGTTGCCCAGACGCGAAATCACCAACTTGTGCGCGTGGCTGGTGAGCGAGGTTCTGGGCGCCATGGCGTCGTTGAGCACCGGCACGGTGACGGAATAGCCCTTGGCCGGATAGATGGGCAGCTTGAGGTCCAGGCTTTCTAGGAGTTGCGGACTGTAACTGCCTAACGCCATGACGAATACATCGCCCTCTATGCGCCCCCGGTCGGTGATCACGGATTTGATCTTCCAGCCGTCCACGTCGAACCCCTTGACGGCGGTTTTGAATTTGAAATCGACGTTGCGTTTGACGCACCGCTCCGCCAGTTGCTTGGTGAAGGCATGGCAATCGCCGCTTTCGTCGTTCGGGGTGTAAATGCCGCCCGCGAACAACACGGTGGAGTGCGCCAGCGCCGGTTCGATGTCGATGCAGCCCTTGCGGTCCAGTATGCGCCGTTCCGAGCCCAACTCCTTCATGGCGCGGACATGTTCGAGTGACATATCGAAGTCGCGCGGGTCCCGGTGCAGGTTCAGGATTCCGGTCTTCAAATGATCGAAGGCGATGGTTTCACGGGCCAGCGTTTCGTGCAGGCGTTCACGTGAATAGAGGGCGATGCGCAACATCCGCGCGGCGTTTTCCCAAAACTTGGGTTCGGAGGCGTTGGACAGAAACTTCAGCGTCCACGACCACAACGCCGGGTCCAGGCGCAAACGGTAAAGCAAAGGAGCGTCGTGTTTGCCCAACCAGCCGAGCGCCAGTTTCAGGACGCCGGGTTGCGCCAGCGGTTCGCCATGGTGCGCCGACAACTGCCCGCCGTTGGCGAGGCTTGTTTCCAGCGCCACGCCTTCACGTTTATCGATGACGGTGACTTGGTGACCGTCGCGGGCCAGTTCGTAAGCACTGGTGACCCCGATCACGCCCGCACCCAGGACGACGACTCTCATAAATCTCAACTGTTCCGTTGTGTTTGGCGAGCCCGCAGTTAAGGGCTTGTGTGTGTTGGGATTTTGTAGCGCTCTTGTGATCAGATGTCCACGCCGCAGGCGCTTTGGGCTACATTAGGGATTGGATTTAAAGAAGGTGAGGGTGAACCGGAAAGGGGTGTGCCATGGAAATCTTGAGCGTTGCCGAGATGTACGCCGCAGATCGAACCGCCATGGAGAACGGTGTGGCGGGCGTGGATTTGATGGATGCGGCGGGCAAGGCGGTCGCCGATGCCATCCGCGAACGTTGGCGCAAACGTTCCGTTTTGGTTCTGGCTGGCCCAGGCAACAACGGTGGCGACGGTTTTGTCGCGGCGCGCTATCTCAAACAGGCCAAATGGCCGGTAGCCATCTACTTGATGGGGGAGAAAAACGCGCTCCAAGGCGATGCGGCGCACCACGCCAAACGCTGGCGGAACAAAGTTCAGCCTCTGGAGGCGGCGCTCGAAGTCATTGCCGGGCAAGATGAGGGCGCGGAGCTTCTGGTCATCGACGCTCTGTTCGGCGCGGGATTGTCCAGGCCCTTGGACGGCACGGTGAAGCTGTTGGCCGAACTGCTGACCGTGTCACAGGCCCAGCAACCGGATCGCGCACCCATCGTGGTGGCCGTGGACGTGCCCAGCGGTCTGGGCGGTGATACAGGGCGGGCCATGGACGTCAAAAGCGGTAGGCAAGGGGCGGGCGTGTGTTTTCATGCTGATTTGACCGTGACGTTTTGCCGCCCTAAACCGGCCCATGCCCTGATGCCGGGGCGCGAATTGTGCGGGGAAATCGTGGTCACCGACATCGGGATCGCGGACGAACATGTGGACCAGATCGCGCCCAACGCATACGTCAATACGCCGCAACTGTGGGGCGACGCCTTTCCCCATTTGGATGCGGACGCGCATAAATACGCGCGCGGCCACGTGCTGGTTCTGGGCGGTGAAGTGATGACCGGCGCGGCGCGTTTGGCGGCGGACGCGGCGCGGCGCTTGGGGGCGGGGTTGGTGAGCATTGCGGTGCCCACACCGGCGTTCGAAATTTATGCCGCCAGTGTTTCTCTCGGAACATTAATTTCACCCTTTAACGATTTGAAAGGATATAAAAAAATTCTATCTGATGGGCGCAAAAACACGTGTGTCATCGGGCCCGGTGCGGGCCCGGTCAAACCCACCCGCGACAAGGTTCTGGCGGCGCTGCGCGCGGGCAAGCGCTGTGTGTTCGACGCCGACGCTTTGGGTGTCTTTGCGGGCGATCCCAAGGCGCTTTTCAAGGCGGTGAAGGCCCAGGCCAAGGCGTCCGGCGGCGTGGAGTCCACGGTCCTGACGCCGCACGGCGGGGAGTTTGCCCGTGTGTTTCCCGATCTGGCGAAACGTTTGGGCCGGGGCAAGGACAGCAAGCTTGCTACGGCTCGCCAAGCGGCCAAGCGGGCGGGGTGTGCGGTGCTGTTCAAGGGGCCGGATACGGTGGTTGCCGCCCCGGACGGGCGCGCGGCCATCACCGTGAACGCACCCGCGTGGCTCGCCACCGCCGGGTCGGGGGACGTGCTTTCGGGCATGATCGGCGCGCTCTTGGCCCAGGGCATGCCTGCGTTCGAAGCCGCGTGCGCGGCGGCGTGGTTGCACGGCGAAGCGGCGGCGGCGTTCGGTCCCGGCTTGATCGCCGAGGACCTGATCGACGAAATGCCGGCGCAGTTGGGCTGGCTTTTGGAGGCCCTAGATCACGAACTCATAAATGGCATGGAAATGGTATGAGCGCATGTGTTTGCCTGCAAGGCGCAAGGACGCAGGAAACCTGGTTGGTTTTCAAGTCCTTGCAACGCGGCAGACGGACACATACGCCATATCCTTCGGACGCTGAAACGGCTTCGATCCGCGTTGTCAAAGCCCTTGGACGGGGGACCGACCCCGCCCCGCTGGCTTTTCTGCGCGGTTCTTGGCCGTTTGAGCGCCATTTCTCATGCCATTTATGAGTCCGTGACCTAAATTGAAACCCCACGTATTGCCCCGTAGCACTCAAGCCAACGCAAATGGGAGACCGCCATGCCGCTGAGCAAACTACATGCACCTCAATCCTTATCGGACGTCATGTGTAAAGACATCGGTGAACAGCTTCACGACAGTCTCGTAGAAACCTGCGCTGTGAATCCGGCCGATAATTTCTGTTTGATTTCAAAATATTCTGAAGCTGAGATGATCGTGCATCCGACCTTTCTGGGAGAGC
The DNA here is from genome assembly GCA_028281525.1 of Magnetovibrio sp. Taxonomy (GTDB): domain Bacteria; phylum Pseudomonadota; class Alphaproteobacteria; order Rhodospirillales; family Magnetovibrionaceae; genus Magnetovibrio. Next base: position 24,339 of record JANQJR010000051.1, on the reverse strand, counting down.
GTGACCCCAAAGCCACGATCACCGTTGAAATCGTTTTGCTGGGCGGGCGCACCGATGCGCAAAAGGAAGCGCTGTATCAGGATTTCCGTGAACGCTTGAAGAGCATTGGCTTCAACCCCAACAACGCCATTATATTTTTGGTCGAAAACGGCCCCATCGATTGGTCCTTTAGCGCTCAAGGCTCAGTCAAAACCCAGTTGGGGCTATAAGCCATGGCATGCGGAGATTTCGTCGGTTGGATTATCGCGTGCGCCGTGTCTTCCAGACGTTGACAGGGGGGGCGATTTGTATAAAGTGCGCGCCACGCCCGGTTACCGGGGTTTTCGGCGGGCGTGGTGGAATTGGTAGACACGCTAGATTTAGGTTCTAGTGGCGCAAGCCGTGGGGGTTCAAGTCCCTCCGCCCGTACCAAACTCACCACTTAACTTTAGCCAGCCCCGGCCATCCGATGAGATTTGAAGAGGGCGCGGGCCGTATCCGGGGCGATATGGCGCACGCGCCCAGTTGCATTGCCCTAATTTTGCGTAGATAGAGAGCTGACCATGCAGGTTACCGAAACCAAGAACGAAGGCCTGAGCCGCGAATACACCGTCCTCATCCCCGCGGACGAGTTCGAGGCCACTGTCACCGACCGCCTGACCGAACTGTCCAAGACCATGCAGATGCCGGGCTTTCGCAAGGGCAAAGTGCCCGTCAGCCTGTTGCGCAAGAAATACGGCCAGAACGTCATGGGCGAAGCTTTGGAAAAGGCCGTTCAGGAAGGATCCGCCAAGGTCATGCAGGACAACGACTTGCGTCCCGCCATGCAGCCGAAGATCGAAATCACCAGCTTCGAAGAAGGCAAGGACCTGGAATACACCATGGCCGTGGATGTGATGCCGGAAATCGAAATCGGCGATTTCTCCAAGATCAAGCTCGAGCAACTCGTCACCGAGGCCGACGAAGGTGAAGTGGACAAGACGCTGGAGCGCATGGCCGACGCCTACAAGACGTCCGAGCCGGTCAAGCGCAAGCGCAAGGCCAAAGCGGGCGACGTGGTCAACATCGACTTTTTGGGTAAGGTCGACGGCGAAGAGTTCGCCGGCGGCAAGGCCGAAGGCTACGACCTGGAGCTGGGCTCCAATAGCTTCATTCCCGGTTTCGAAGACCAACTGATCGGCCAGAATCCAGGCGACGAGTTGGATGTGAATGTGAAGTTCCCCGACGAGTACGGTGCGGAAAACCTGGCGGGCAAAGACGCTGTGTTCTCCGTGAAGATCAACGAGCTTAAGGAATCCAAGCCGTCCGCCATCGATGATGAATTGGCGAAAAAGGCCGGCATGGAAAACTTGGACGCCTTGAAGACCGCGATTCGCGAGCAGCACAGCCAGGGCTTCACCCGCATTTCACGCGAAAAGCTCAAGCGCGCGCTGTTGGACGCTCTTTATGACGAATATAACTTCGACCTGCCCACCGGTTTGGTGGAAGCCGAATACGAAAGCATCACTAAAGCTTTCGACCAGGCCAAGGAAGCCGGTCAGGAAGTCGAAGAGATGAGCGATGAGGAACGTGAAGAGGACTTCCGCTCCATCGCCGGGCGCCGCGTTAAGCTGGGTCTGTTGTTCGCCGAGGTCGGCCGTGCGAACAACATTCAGATCACCCAGGACGACCTTCAAAAGGCCATCATGATCGAAGCCCAGAATTATCCGGGCCAGGAGCAGATGGTGTTCAAGTATTACCAGGAAAACCCCGACGCCATGCAGAACCTGTCCGGCCCGGTGTTCGAAGACAAGGTCACCGACTTCATTCTGGAATTGGCGAACGTCACCGACAAGGTCGTCACCGTCGACGAACTGATGGCTGACGACGACGAACCCGCCAAGCCGGCCAAGAAGAAAACTGCGGCGAAGAAAAAGGCTCCGGCTAAGAAGACCACAGCCAAGAAGGATGCGGACGCGGGCGAGAAGAAGCCGGCTGCGAAGAAGGCTCCGGCCAAGAAGGCGGCGGCTAAAAAGGACGATTAATCCCAATTCTCCCTTTTCTTTTCAGAATGCGCCCCCATACTCTGTGTGAGGGCGCATTCGATTCCAGCCCTGCGCCTCAGAAGAGATTCATTTAAGGACCAGTTCAGACCATGCGTGATCGCGATCCCATTGATTATTACATGAACAGCCTGGTGCCCATGGTGGTCGAAACCACCAACCGGGGCGAGCGGGCGTACGACATTTATTCCCGGCTGTTGAAAGAGCGCATCATTTTTATGACGGGCGGGGTCGAAGACCACGTCTCGAGCTTGATCTGCGCACAGCTTCTGTATCTGGAAAGCGAAAACCCGACCAAGGACATTTCGTTCTACATCAATTCCCCGGGCGGGGTGGTGACGTCGGGCCTCGCCATCTACGACACCATGCAATACATCCGTCCCAACGTCTCCACCGTGTGCATCGGCCAGGCGGCCTCCATGGGTTCGCTGTTGTTGGCGGCGGGGGAGAAGGGCCGTCGCTTCGCGCTGCCCAACGCGCGGGTGATGATTCACCAACCGTCCGGCGGCGCTCAGGGCCAGGCCACCGACATCGAAATTCAGGCCAAGGAAATCCTGTCGTTGCGCGCACGGCTCAACCAGATTTACGTCAAGCACACCGGCCAGGATCTGGACCACATCGAAGCGTCCATGGAACGCGATAAGTTCCTCAGCCCGGAAGAAGCAAAAGACTTCGGCCTGATCGACGAAGTTGTCGAAGCGCGCCCCGTCGATGAAGACGAAGACGCGGCGGACGACAAGGCCGAAGACTAAGATTGCTCTTCCTACGTACATTTCGTCATTGCAAGCGAAACATCTGTCCAATCTCCGTCGCGATGTGGATGGTTTCGCCGCTGGTGCGTCATGTATGACGGGCTGTTTTTCATACCCTTTTGCCACGATTCTGCCGGTGAGCCGCCGGCCATTTAAGGGAATTGCAAACTTTCGCTGATAATTCCGTAACATGGATGCGGTCTGAAACGCGCACGGATGACGCGTGCGCATTTTTAAAATCGTTCTAAATAAAGCATTGGAATTCTTGGTAAAGTTATGGAAATTATACCCAATATGGTTGCGACGCGGCCTGTGCCGGACCATATTTTGACGATTGTGCTGGCGCGGAAAATGGCGAAAATATCCACAAGGGGATTGTCCCGCTAAGCCGCCCGCGTCTAAGATGATTGAGACAACCCTACCGAACATTCCAAAACGGGTGGGGATAGACGAACGGAGAACCCATGAGCAAATCCGGTAGTGGCGATTCCAAAAACACGCTCTACTGCTCGTTCTGCGGTAAGAGCCAGCACGAGGTGCGCAAGCTGATTGCGGGCCCGACGGTCTTTATCTGCGATGAGTGCGTCGAGCTGTGCATGGACATTATCCGCGAGGAGCACAAGAGCTCGCTCGTGAAGTCCGGGGAAGGCGTGCCCACCCCACAGGAAATTTGCGATGTCCTCGACGATTATGTGATCGGCCAAGGCCATGCCAAGCGCGTGCTGTCGGTGGCGGTGCATAACCATTACAAACGCCTGGGCCACAGCTCCAAGAACAACGATGTCGAGCTGGCCAAGTCCAACATCTTGCTGTTGGGTCCGACCGGCAGCGGCAAGACCCTACTGGCGCAGACCCTGGCGCGCATTCTCGATGTGCCGTTCACCATGGCCGACGCCACCACGCTGACCGAAGCCGGTTACGTGGGTGAGGATGTGGAGAACATCATTCTCAAGCTGCTGCAATCCGCCGACTACAATGTCGAACGTGCGCAGCGCGGCATCGTCTACATCGACGAAGTCGACAAGATCAGCCGCAAGTCCGACAACCCGTCCATCACCCGCGACGTGTCGGGTGAAGGCGTGCAGCAGGCGTTGCTGAAGATCATGGAAGGCACCGTCGCTTCCGTGCCGCCGCAGGGCGGGCGCAAGCATCCGCAACAAGAGTTCTTGCAAGTCGACACCACCAACATCCTGTTCATCTGCGGCGGCGCGTTCGCCGGTCTGGACAAGATCATCTCGTCGCGCGGCAAGGGTTCGCAGATCGGCTTCGGCGCCGATGTGAAGGCACCGGACGACCGTGGCGTGGGCGAAGTCTTGCGCGACTTGGAACCGGAAGACCTGCTGAAGTTCGGTCTGATTCCGGAATTCGTCGGCCGCGTGCCGGTGCTGGCGACCCTGGAAGATTTGGACGAAGACGCACTGGTCACCATCCTGACCGAGCCGAAGAATGCGCTCGTCAAGCAATACCAGCGCTTGTTCGAAATGGAAGAGGTGCAGTTGACCTTCACCGACGGCGCGCTGATGGGCGTAGCCAAGAAGGCTGTCGAACGCAAGACCGGTGCGCGTGGTTTGCGCTCCATCATGGAAGGCATTCTGCTGGACACCATGTTCGACCTGCCCAGCCTGGATGGCGTCGAAGAAGTGGTGATCAACCGCGAAGTTGTGGCCGAAGGCGCAAAACCGCTGTTTATCTACGCTGACCGGGCGGATGAGGTGGAATCGAGCGCCTGATTCGACCCTAATTACGCGATTTGGGCCTTTTGAGATCAAAAACGGACCGCCGGAGACGAAAATCTCCGGCGGTTTTGTCTTTTTTGCACCGCTAACCCTCTGTTTTTTGCCTTTTATCCCCAAAATGAGTGCCTAAATACCTTTAGAGCACTTGAAGAGGGCCCAAAACGGGTCCATGTTTTTAGCAATACCCCCAAACGCCGGAACAATCGGCGGCCCCCCATTTTTTTTGAGGACATAGTTCAGCCATGACCATGATCTCTTCCCCAGGTGAGTTTTTGCCCGTTCTGCCGCTTCGCGACATTGTGGTGTTTCCGCATATGATCGTGCCCTTGTTCGTTGGGCGCGAAAAATCCGTGCGCGCGCTCGAAGATGTGATGCGCGAAGACAAACAAATTCTGCTGGTGGCGCAAAAGAACGCCGCCCAGGACGAACCGCAACCCGAAGACATCTATTCGGTCGGCACCGTGTCCACGGTTCTGCAGTTGCTCAAGCTGCCCGACGGCACGGTCAAGGTCCTGGTCGAAGGCGGGCGGCGCGCGAAGATTTTGAAGTACGCGGAGAACGAGGATTTCTTCCAGGCCGACGTGGAATACATCGACGAGGATGATGGCGAGGAAAAAGAGCTCGAAGCCCTGTCGCGTTCCGTCGTGACCGAGTTCGAACAGTACATCAAGCTGAACAAGAAAATTCCGCCCGAGGCCCTGGTCTCCATCAACCAGATCGAAGACCCGTCGAAGTTGGCCGACACGGTGGCGTCGCACTTGGCGCTGAAGATTTCCGAAAAGCAGGAATTGTTGGAAATCCAAACCACCCAGGAGCGCTTGGAGCGCGTCTATTCCTACATGGAAGGTGAAATCGGCGTTTTGCAGGTGGAAAAGAAGATCCGTTCTCGCGTCAAGCGCCAGATGGAGAAGACCCAGCGCGAGTACTACCTGAACGAACAGCTCAAGGCCATCCAGAAGGAATTGGGCGAGGGCGATGAGGGCAAGGACGAAAACGCCGAGCTGGAAGAAAAAATCAAGAAGACCCGTCTGTCCAAGGAAGCGCGCGAGAAGTGCCTGGGCGAGCTCAAGAAGCTCAAGTCCATGTCGCCCATGTCGGCGGAAGCCACGGTGGTGCGCAACTATCTGGATTGGATGTTGGGCATTCCTTGGAAGAAAAAGTCTCCGGTCAAAAAGGATTTGAGCCAGGCCCAGGAGGTTCTCGACGCCGATCACTACGGCCTGGAAAAGGTCAAGGAACGCATCCTCGAATACCTGGCCGTGCAGGCCCGCACCAAGAAGCTCAAGGGGCCGATTTTGTGCCTGGTGGGTCCGCCGGGCGTCGGCAAGACGTCCTTGGGCAAGTCCATCGCGCGCTCTACGGGCCGTAAGTTCGTGCGCATGTCTTTGGGCGGCGTGCGTGATGAGTCCGAAATTCGCGGCCACCGGCGCACCTATATCGGCTCTATGCCGGGCAAAGTGGTCCAGGGTATGAAGAAGGCCAAAGTCTCCAACCCGCTGTTCCTGTTGGACGAAATCGACAAAATGGGTTCCGACTGGCGCGGCGATCCGGCGTCGGCGCTGTTGGAAGTGCTGGATCCCGAACAGAACTCCACTTTCAACGACCACTATCTGGAAGTGGACTACGATTTGTCGGACGTGATGTTCGTGACCACCGCGAACACCATGAATATGCCGGGACCGCTCCTGGATCGCATGGAGATCATTCGTCTGTCCGGTTACACCGAAGACGAAAAGGTCGAAATCGCCAACCGCCACCTGATCAAGAAGCAGTTGGAAGCCCATGGTTTGAAAGACGGCGAGTGGGCGATTTCCGACGGCGCGTTGCGCGATTTGATCCGTTACTACACCCGTGAAGCCGGTGTGCGTAACCTGGAACGCGAAATCGCCAAGCTGGCGCGCAAGGCAACCAAGGAAATCCTCATGGAAGAGGACGTCGACCACGTCAAGGTCACGTCGCGCAACCTGGAGAAATATTCCGGCGTCAAACGTTTCCGTTACGGTGAAATCGAAGAATCCGACCACGTGGGCATCACCACCGGTCTGGCGTGGACGGAAGTCGGCGGCGACATCCTGCAGATCGAAGCCATCATGGTGCCCGGTAAGGGCCGCATGACCATCACCGGCAAGCTGGGTGAAGTCATGACGGAATCCATCCAGGCTGCGAAATCCTACGTGCAGTCCCAAGCGACCGAGTTCGGTATTTTGCCGCCGGTGTTCCACAAGAAGGATATTCACGTCCACGTACCCGAAGGCGCGACACCGAAGGACGGCCCCAGCGCCGGCGTCGGTATGGTGACTTCGATCGTGTCCGTCTTGACGGGCATTGCGGTGCGCAAGGATGTCGCCATGACGGGTGAGATCACGCTGCGTGGACGCGTGTTGCCCATCGGCGGCTTGAAGGAAAAGCTGTTGGCGGCGTTGCGTTCCGGCATCAAGACGGTGCTTATTCCGTCCGAAAACGAAAAAGACTTGGCGGAAATCCCCGACAACGTGAAGAAGGGCTTGGAAATCATCCCCGTTGCCCGCGTCGAGGAAGTGCTGGAACATGCCCTGGCCGAATCGCTCACTCCGGTCGAGTGGGACGAAGACGAAATGGACGCGTCCGTGACGTCCGGTGCGGAAGAAGGCGATCGTAACGGTGTCGTCACCCATTAGGGGTGATGTGACACATTTTTTGCAACCAAAGGCACGTGGCTCCGGCGAAGCATTTGTTTCGCCGGGGTTCTTTTTTGTCAGGCTTTTGTCAGGGGGGGGATTGGGATGCTTAAAATCTGCATAAAATGCGCTGAAACCCGCAAAAAACTGGGGAAAAGTCCATCTGTGCGATTGACGAGCTTCGCCATTCGACACTAGAGTTTGGCATCAAACGAATCACCGCGCCGCCCAAACGGCGCGTACCTGTACCAATCCTTTTTTCATAAGGGGGCCCTTAAGTTGAATAAGAATGATCTGATTGCCGCCGTCGCCGGCGCCACCGACCTGTCCAAGGCCGACGCCACCAAAGCTGTGGACGGCGTGCTGGACGCCATCACCGATTCCTTGAAGGGTGGCAACGAAGTGCGCCTCGTCGGTTTCGGCACCTTCTCCGTCGCGCGCCGCGCCGCTTCCACCGGCCGCAACCCGCGCACCGGCGAAAGCATCCAAATCCCGGCTTCCAACCAGCCCAAGTTCAAGGCTGGCAAAGCCCTCAAGGACGCCGTCAACTAAGCCACGCGTCATTGAAGAATTCAGGCCGCCCCAGCAATGGGGCGGCCGTTTTCTTATGCGCAGCCGAAATTCAGGTTGAGTTCCGTGGGCCAGAGCATTAGGGTGCGCCCGCATTCACCTGTTTCAGGGCGGTTAGCTCAGCTGGCAGAGCATCTCGTTTACACCGAGAGGGTCGGCGGTTCGATCCCGTCACCGCCCACCATTTCTCTGGATTTGCGAAAACCGCTTCTTGAATGGCGTCAAAGCTGCTTGAAAGTGGTGGCGCATTTTCGGCGCGTCTTCTCCTCGTCAGGCAACGGCTTTCGCAAACCAAACACTCCAGAATAATGGGGCCTGTGACCCCACACTTTTGTTTTTGGCGTACCCGTTTGGGCGCGTTTAGGCCATACTTGACGTCTTGTTTCGGGCACGACAACGGAGGCGCACCATGCACAAGCGGGCGGGATGGACGGTTACGTTCATGCTCGCGATGGCGACCGGGTCGGCGGCGCTGACGCCGGCCTTTGGGCAAAACGGGCCGTCGCTGCAACAATCGTTTTTTGCCCCCGGCGGTTTGGCGGCGGAACGAACCCTTACAACCGGTTCGTTCATGCGGGCGTCTTCGGGCCAGCAGGTCGCTTTTGTCTCCGGCGTCGTGGACGGCATGGCGTTGGCCGGGGACGAGGCTGTTTTGAGATGTCTCAGCGCAGAGCTGTTTGGCGTCACCCCAAACGGCGTGCTGCAACAGGTTCGCACCAAACTCGCCAACCGTTTTGATGCCAGGGACATGCCTGTAGCGCACTTTATCGCGGAGGTTTTTTTGGAGACTTGTCAAGCTTCCTCAAAGTAAAATCACGCCGCTGCTCAAAGTAAGATCATAAGACTTCTCAAAGTCAGATCATGTGGAGGGCGTCCGGGCAATTTGATGGTGTTCGGGGGGGGCGTAGTCTAGAATAACAAGTGACAAACGTAGTTTCGCACGCACACGGGGGCGAAGATGGAAGATGCCAAATCGACCGGGGAAACCCGGGAGAGCAAGTTACTCCGCGAGTTCGCGCATGAAATCCGCACACCGCTCAATTCATTGATGGGGTTCTCCGCTATGATGAAGCGGGGCGGGACTCCCAATCCCTTATCTCAAGAGCAGATTTACGATTTTTCCGAGCGCATCAACACCGCGACCCGGCGCCTGTTGGAGATTTGCGAGCGGGTGCTCGACGAATCCATAAAAGGCGAACCTGTGATCCAGAAGACCGATGTGGACTTCAACGCTTTCTGTCCGGAGATCGTACGCACTTTCGAACACGATGCCACGGAACAGGGGTTGATCCTCAACTACGCCATCGCCGAAGACTTTCCGGTCTTGTACACCGATCCGGTCATTCTGTACGAGGTCATGTCCAACCTGCTTTCCAACGCCATCAAGTTCACGCCGAAGGGGGGCATGGTGACGGTCAAGGGGGAACGCGACTACCGCAACCAGGGTCTGATCCTGATCGTTCAGGATACCGGCAAAGGTATCCCGGCGACCATTTTGATGAGCCTGATGAAGGGTGGCCAAGTGACAACCTCCTTCGCGCACTCCAGCCGCAAGGGCTGGGGACAGGGCATCCAGTTCGTTCAAGAAAAGGTCGAGCTTTTGGGCGGAACGCTGGAGATCGAAAACGCCATGGCCGGCGGTACGGTGGCGTGCATCCGCCTGCCGGCGGAAGAAGAATAGTTGAGAAAGATGTGCAAGTTTATCTGATCAATCTATAATTGCCCCCTGAGCTACGGTTGGCGCCGGGGTGGTCATGGATTCGGATAGCGGCCCACATAAGAAAAGCGAGATGGATTTGTTGCGCGAATTCGCGCATGAAGTTCGCACGCCTTTGACGGCGATGTTGGGCTATGCCGCTTTCCTGAAAGGGGACGGCGATGTTGATTTGAGCCCGGAGCAGGCCAAGAATTTCGCCGAACGTCTACACACCTCCACAAAACGTTTGCTGCAAATCACCGAGCGCGTGCTGGACGAAGCCATCAGCGGCGAAGCCAAGGTGAAAAAAGAAAAGATCGAGTTCAACGCCTTTTGCGATGAAGTCTTCAGAACTTTCGAGGCCGACGCCGAAGCGCGCGGCATCAACCTGGTTCAAGATATCGCGGACAATTTTCCGATTCTCTATACCGACCCGGTGATTTTGTATGAAATCCTCTCCAACCTGTTGTCGAATGCTCTCAAGTTTACGCCCAAAGGGGGCGAAGTGCGGATCAAGGGGGAGGTCGATGTCCATTCTCAAGGCGTGATCCTCGTCATCCAGGACACAGGAAAAGGCATCCCCGCTTCGGTTCTGATGCACATGCTGCAAGGCACGTCCACGTCCACGTCCTCTGCGCATGCGGAACAGAAGGGTTGGGGACAGGGTATCCAGTTGGTGCGCGATAAGGCGAAGCAGTTGGGCGGTATATTGGAAATTCAAAATGCGGAGAACGGGGGAACCGTGGCCTGTATCCGCATTCCCAAAGAATAACCTGCCGTTCTGGAAAGACGTTGATGCGCATATCCTGAACCCTTATTTCTAGTGTGGAAATAACGGACCCTAGGTAAGCCATGAACGCAAACACGCCTTCGGCCAATTCGCCAACGGATCGTGCCAAACCTGCGAATTTGAGTGTGGTGGACTTGTTTTCCATCGGCATCGGACCGTCCAGTTCGCATACCGTGGGGCCCATGCGCGCGGCCTACCGGTTCGTCACGGACTTGGACGAAAACGCCAAGCTGGGTGCGGTTAAATCCATCCGGGTGACGCTCTATGGTTCGCTCGCTTTGACCGGGCGCGGCCACCACACGGACAAGGCCATCGTGCTGGGGTTGTCGGGTAAACGCCCGCGCACCTTACAGGCCGGGGAAGTCGACGTCATTGTCCGTCAGGTTATGAGCGCCAAGGTTTTGAACTTGGGTGGCCAGTGCGAGATCGCTTTCGATCCGGATGCGCACATCGATTTCCTCGGCGACAAAGTTCTGGAACGGCACACCAACGCCATGCGTATAGAGGCTTGGGACAGTAATGGGGGCGAGGTCGATAGCGGCACCTTTTATTCCATCGGCGGTGGTTTCGTGGTGGCCGAGGGGGACGAGGAAACCGACACCTACTCCATCGGCGACAACATCCGGCTGCGCTATCCGTTCTCGTCCGCAAACGAGTTGCTCACCATCGGCCGCGAAGAAGGCCTGTCCATCGCGGAGATCATGCTGACCAACGAAACCGCATGGCGCGATGAAGAGGAAACCCTGCAATTCCTCGATGACGTGCACAGCGCCATGGATCAGTGCATAGAGAGCGGGCTTCGTGCACAAGGCAACCTTCCCGGCGGGCTTGAGGTTCCCCGCCGCGCCAAAAAACTGTACGCGGAACTCAACGCCAATTCTGAAGGCGGCCTGCGCGACCCGCTCACCATCATGGACTGGGTGAACCTTTACGCGCTTGCCGTGAACGAGGAAAACGCGTCGGGTGGACGCGTGGTGACCGCACCGACCAACGGCGCGGCGGGAATCATTCCCGCCGTGATCCGTTATTTCGAGCGGTTTTGTCCGCACCGCGCACCGACGCCCCGAGACGGCGTGCACACCTTCTTGCTGACGGCGGCGGCAATCGGGGTGCTGTATAAAACGCGTGCGTCCATTTCCGGCGCCGAAGTCGGTTGCCAGGGTGAGGTGGGGGTGGCGTGCTCCATGGCCGCCGCCGGGCTGACGGCGGCCCTTGGCGGCACCAACGGACAGATCGAAAATGCCGCTGAAATCGGCATGGAACACAATTTGGGCCTGACCTGCGATCCCATCGGCGGGCTGGTGCAAATCCCGTGCATCGAGCGCAATGCCATGGGGGCTGTGAAAGCCATCAACGCTGCGCGGCTGGCGTTGAAGGGGGACGGCTCGCACTTCGTTAGCCTCGACCAGGTGATCGAAACCATGCGCCAGACAGGACTGGACATGAAATCCAAGTACAAAGAAACCTCCCAGGGCGGGCTTGCTGTCAATGTGGTAGAGTGCTGATTAATCTTTTCATCTTAAAATTGTTTTTGGGTTGATATCATCACGCTTCTTAAAGTAGTATGATTGCATAACAGGGTATACGATACGGAGCTGGGACCTCATTATGCACAACACTGATTTCCACAGAGATATGCGCGCAATGCTTGAACGGCTCAGGCGGGAGTTGTCTGATGCGTGCCGCAGGTGCGATCACCCGCGGGTCCCTTGTGATCAAATGAATTTCGACAAGCCTGAAACATGTATATGCCATTGCCATAAAACGGATGGCTTGCGCCGGGCGGTCATTGCCATGGAGCAAGATTTGGGCCTCGGTCAGACGGCGTAACACACCCTGGAATTGTGATGTCCGTTCGGCGTGTCTAGGGTCAGGGCCCATTAATGTATTGCGTTTGGTTTGCGAAAACCTTTTCCTGGCAAGGAAAAGGCGTGCAGGAAGTGCGACACCACTTTCAAACGGCTTTGACGCCGTCCAGGGGACGGTTTTCGCAAATCCTTTGGACAGGGCGCTTTTCCGCCTGGATGACGTTAGCAACCCCTTGTCATGAATAGCATGACGGCGGCTTTGCCGCCTTATCCAGGCGAAAAATCGCCACCGCCAAACACAACAGATTAATGGGTCCTGACCCTAGGGCGCCTCGTTCAACACATCTTCCACCAATTCCACCAGAACATGTCCTGCGGTGATGTGCGCCTCTTGGATGCGGCCAGTATCTTTGGCTGGCACGATGAACGCTTCATCGCACAGCGGTGCGGCCTTGCCGCCACCGCCACCTAAGAACCCAAATATGCTTATGCCTAAGCCCTTGGCGGCTTCCATAGCCTTGATCACGTTCGGCGAATGGCCGGATGTGGTGATGCCGACCAACACGTCGCCGGGTTTGCCAAGTCCACGGAGCGTGCGTTCGAAGATGAAATCATAGCCGTAATCGTTGGCGCAGGCGGTGAGCGTGGATGTGTCTTGCGCCAACGCCAGCGCGGGCAGGGATTCACGGTCCCGGTCGGAACGCAGGCGCACCAATAATTCCGCTGCGATGTGCTGGGCGTCGGCGGCGGAACCGCCATTGCCGCAAAACATCACCTTGCCGCCACTGCGAATGGCTTCGCCCGCGATTTTGGCCATGCGTGCCAAAACCTGGGGGGCGTCGCTGGCGGCGATTTGGCTCTTCACGGCGGCGGACTCTTCGAAAACCGCTTGGGCGCGGTTTTGCAAGGTTTGGGAAGGGGCGTCGGTCACGTGGGTTCCTCGAATCCATCGGGTTTCCCTTGGAGATTGCGCCCCCGTGCGGCCCTTGGCAAGGGGGCAAAAACCTTACAAAAACAGCATCCCGCGAAGACGTTGCATTTTTTTGAAAAAAGCCGCGCCACAATGCTTGACGCGTGGTGGGGCGTGCTTTACATAGACGCGTCCTGGGGCGGCGGAAACGCTTCGCCGTTCGGGCAAAAGAGAGGCGTAAGGGGGTGTAGCTCAGTTGGTTAGAGCGCCGGCCTGTCACGCCGGAGGCCGCGGGTTCGAGTCCCGTCACTCCCGCCACTCTCCAGGTTCCTTGCAGGACCTTCGGGCGCCACTCTGTTTCAAAAACCGCTTCCCATCCGGGTGGCGGTTTTTTGCTTTTCCGGCTTGATGCGCAACACTTTGCGGTTTTGCGCGCAACACATTGTTGCGTCGCACAAAAAAACAGGCGATTCACTCATTCTTGACTTGAAAGCCCCCGCAAACGGGGTAGTCTGGCCCTACCCAATCGGGGATATGTGGTCTTCTGTAAATGTCCTATAAGAAGTGCACACCTCGTGGGGAGGTCCTGCTGCATACGGCCTAACCCAAAAACGTATGCGCGGCGGTCGAACAATAATATTCATTCAACGGAACGGCCTGGGGAGTCCCTTTATCCTATGATTGTGCTGTCCTTCCTGTGCCTTGAGAAGATTCGCCAGACGCAGTTTCTGTGCTCTGCTCCGGAATCGGTTCTCGGCTTGGTGGGCGTAAACGCTCATGGGGATCCCAGGTTCAAGCCTCGTGTGGAGCCTCGGCATGAGCGACGCGCTTTTATCTGATTATTTTCCGATCCTGGTGTTCATCGGCATTGCCGGTGTCATGGCGATGTTCATGGTTGCCGCAAGCTGGCTGATCGGCCGACAAAAACCAGATCCGGAAAAGGATTCGGCCTACGAATGCGGCTTCGAAGCTTTCGAAGATGCGCGCATCAAGTTCGACGTGCGGTTTTACTTGGTGGCGATCCTGTTCATCATCTTCGATTTGGAAGTGGCGTTCTTGTTCCCCTGGGCGGCGAGCCTGGGTGAGATCGGCCTCTACGGCTTCTGGTCGATGATGATTTTCTTAGCTGTTCTGACCGTCGGCTTTATCTATGAGTGGAAGAAGGGAGCTCTGGAATGGGAGTAGACAGCAAACCCGGTACTGAGCTTCAGCCGACCGAACAAGATGAACTGCTGAGCCAAATCGCCGATGAAATGAACGAACGCGGTTTCGTCGTCGCCAACTTGGACAAGGTCGTCAACTACGTGCGCACCGGTTCGTTGTGGCCGATGACGTTCGGCTTGGCGTGCTGTGCGGTGGAAATGATCCACGCCTATATGAGCCGCTATGATCTGGACCGCTTCGGCGTGGTGCCGCGCCCCAGCCCGCGCCAGTCCGACGTGATCATCGTCGCGGGCACGTTGACCAATAAAATGGCCCCGGCGTTCCGCAAGGTCTATGACCAGATGGCGGAGCCGCGCTGGGTGATCTCCATGGGCTCGTGCGCCAACGGCGGCGGGTACTATCACTATTCCTATTCGGTGGTGCGCGGTTGCGACCGTGTGGTGCCGGTGGATGTCTATGTGCCGGGCTGCCCGCCGACCGCGGAAGCGCTGATTTACGGCATCATGCAACTGCAAAAGAAGATTAAGCGGACAGGCACGCTGTTCCGTTAAGGCATGCGCCTGTTTCAGGCATATCGGGAGTTTTGGGACCTATGGATCCGGCCCTTGAAGAACTGAAAGAGATCGTCTCCATCGCGTTGGGCGAGTCCGTCATGGATACGTCCGAAAGTCGGGGTGAGTTGTCGATCCAAGTGAACCGTCAGGACATCGAAGGCGTTTTGACTTACCTCCGCGACAACGTGAACTGCCAGTTCAAGCAACTGGTGGACATCTGCGGCGTTGATTATCCGGAGCGCGACGAACGCTTCGAAGTGGTCTACAACCTGCTCAGCCTCACTCACAACCGCCGCATCCGCGTGAAAGTCCGCACGGGTGGCGAAGCGGTGCCGAGCGTGGTGGGCGTGTTCTCCACCGCAGGATGGTTCGAGCGCGAATGCTGGGATTTGTTCGGGGTACCGTTCGAAGGCAACCCGGACCTGCGCCGCATCCTCACTGATTACGGCTTCCAAGGCCATCCGCTGCGCAAGGACTTTCCGCTCACGGGCTTCGTTGAAATGCGCTACGACGACGAAAAGAAACGTGTGGTGTACGAGCCGGTGAAGTTGACCCAGGAATTCCGTACCTTCGATTTCCTCAGCCCGTGGGAAGGCCAGCCGCCGGTATTGCCGGGCGATGAAAAGGCTGAACAGAACAACGAAGGGGAGGGCGCCTGATCATGTCTCAGAACCAGATCAAAAACATGACCCTCAACTTCGGCCCTCAGCACCCCGCCGCCCACGGTGTGCTGCGCATGGTGCTGGAGATGGACGGCGAAATCATCGATCGCGCGGACCCGCACATCGGGCTGCTTCACCGCGGCACCGAAAAGTTAATCGAAAACAAGACCTATCAGCAGGCGACGCCGTATTTTGATCGCCTCGATTACGTCGCCCCGCAAAACCAAGAGCACGCGTTCGTGCTCGCGGCGGAAAAACTGCTTGGTATCGAGGTGCCGGAGCGCGGCCAATATATCCGCGTGCTCTATTGCGAAATCGGGCGCATCCTGAACCACATCCTCAACATCACGTCTTACGCCATGGATGTCGGTGCAATGACGCCGATGCTGTGGGGTTTCGAAGACCGCGAACGCTTGATGGAGTTCTGCGAACGGGTCTGCGGTGCGCGCATGCACATGAACTACTTCCGCGTCGGCGGCGTGGCCCGGGACATGCCGGACGGCTTGGCCGAGGACATCCTGGAATGGATCGAGCAGTATCCGAGGATGATCGACGACATCGAAACGCTGCTGACCGAAAACCGCATCTTCAAGCAGCGCACCGTCGACATCGCCAAGGTCGACAAGGACACGGCGCTGGATTGGGGCTTCACCGGCCCGAACTTGCGCGCAAGCGGGGTGGCGTGGGACCTGCGCAAAGCTCAACCCTACGACGCCTACGACAAGATGGATTTCGACATTCCCGTCGGCAAATACGGGGACTGTTACGACCGCTATGTCGTGCGCATGGTGGAAATGCGCGAAAGCCTCAAGATCATGCGTCAAGCCATCGAGCAGATGCCCGACGGCCCGGTGATCACCGAGGACCGCAAGGTCGCGCCGCCGCTGCGCGCGGAGATGAAGGGCTCCATGGAAGCCTTGATCCATCACTTCAAGCTGATGACCGAAGGCATGCATGTGCCGGCCGGCGAAACCTATACCGCCGTCGAAGCGCCGAAGGGCGAATTCGCTGTTTACCTGGTGTCCGACGGCACCAACAAACCGTACCGCTGTAAAATCCGTGCGCCGGGGTTCGCCCATCTGCAGGCCATGGACATGATGTGCGAGGGCCACATGCTGGCCGACGCCGTTGCGGTGATCGGTTCCATTGATATTGTGTTTGGTGAGATCGACCGATGAGCACAGAGAACACCGAAACCTTCGCTTTCACGGCGGAAAACCAAGAAGCCGCCAAGGCCATTTTGGCGAAGTATCCCGAAGGCCGGGAAGCCAGCGCGACCATGCCGCTGTTGACGTTAGCGCAACGCCAGAACGACAATTGGCTGCCGCGCGCGGCCATGGATGTGGTGGCGGATATGGTCGGCTTGCCGTCCATCCGCGTGTACGAGGTTGCAACCTTCTACACCATGTACAATCTGGAACCCGTCGGTAAAAACTACGTGCAGGTGTGCACCAACATCTCGTGCCTGATCAAGGGCGCGGACGACGTATTCAAGGTGTGCAAGAACAAGCTCGGCATCGAAAATGGTGAGACCACCGAAGACGGCCAATTCACGCTGTTGGAAGTGGAATGCCTGGGCGCTTGTGTGAATGCGCCGATGATGCAGATCAACGACGATTATTATGAAGACCTGGACCCCGCCAGCACCGAAAAGATTCTCGATGCGCTGGCCCGTGGCGAAACGCCCAAGGCGGGTCCCCAGGGCGATCGCGTGGGCTGCCAGCCCGCGGGCGGCCTCACCACGTTGTTGGGGGAGGGCTGAGCCATGTTGCACGATCGCGATCGCATTTTCCAAAACATCTACGGCATCCACGACATCGGCCTGAAAGGCGCGCAGTCGCGCGGCGATTGGGATAAGACCAAGGACTTGATCGCCAAGGGCCGCGAATGGATCGTCGAGGAAATGAAAACGTCGGGCCTGCGCGGGCGCGGCGGTGCGGGCTTCGGCACCGGCATGAAGTGGTCCTTCATGCCCAAGGAAAGCGCAGGCCGTCCGCACTATCTGGTGATCAACGCCGACGAAGGCGAACCCGGCACCTGTAAGGACCGCGAAATTCTGCGTTCCGAGCCGCACAAACTAATTGAAGGGGCGTTGCTCGCAAGCGTCGGCATCGGCGCGCATGTGTCCTATGTTTATGTGCGCGGCGAGTTTTACCGTGAGGCCGAAGCCCTGCAACGCGCCATCGACGAAGCCTACGAGGCGGGGCTTGTCGGTAAGAACGCTTGCGGGTCGGGCTACGACTTCGACATTTATGTTCACTTGGGTGCCGGCGCCTACATCTGCGGCGAGGAAAGCGCGCTGATCGAAAGCCTTGAAGGCAAAAAGGGCCAGCCCCGCCTGAAACCGCCGTTCCCCGCGAACTGCGGCCTGTACGGCTGCCCCACCACGGTGAACAACGTGGAATCCATTGCCGTGGTGCCGGAGATTCTGCGGCGCGGCGGGTCCTGGTTCGCCGGTCTGGGCCGTGAAAACAACACCGGCACCAAGCTGTTCTGCGTGTCGGGTCACGTCAACAACCCGTGCACTTTCGAAGAAGAAATGGGCGTCCCGATGAAGGAGATGCTGGAGAAGCATTGCGGCGGGATCAATGGCGGGTGGGACAACCTGAAGGGCGTGATTCCCGGCGGCTCGTCCGTACCGGTGATGACCAAGGGCCAGTGCGACGGCGCGCTGATGGACTTCGACGGCTTGAAGGAGCATGGCTCCAGCCTCGGCACCGCGGCGGTGATCGTTATGGACAAGTCCACCGACATCGTGCGCGCCATCACGCGCTTAAGCCGCTTTTACATGCACGAAAGCTGCGGCCAGTGCACGCCGTGCCGCGAAGGCACCGGTTGGATGTGGCGCATGTTGGAACGCATCGGCGAAGGCGACGCGCATATTGAGGAAATCGACCTGTTGGAAGACGTCACCCGGCGCATCGAAGGCCACACCATCTGCGCCCTGGGCGATGCGGCCGCGTGGCCGATCCAGGGGTTGATCCGTCACTTCCGCGACGAAATGGAAGCGAAGATTTTAGCAAAGGCCGGCACCCATGCCGACGCGTCCGCTGACGCGGCGGAATGATTGAAGAAGAAAGGTAAGGCGAGCCATGCCAAAGCTCACCATTGACGGCAAGGAAATCGAAGTCGATGCGGGTATGACCGTGCTGCAGGCTTGCGAGCAGGCGGGCGCGGAAGTGCCGCGGTTCTGCTATCACGAACGCTTGCCGCTTTCCGGCAACTGCCGCATGTGCCTGGTGGAAATGGAACGCGCGCCCAAGCCGGTGGCGTCGTGCTGCATGCCGGTCGGCGACGGTATGGTGATTCACACCAACACCGAAAAGGTCAAGAAGATGCGGGAAGCCGTGATGGAATTCCTGCTCATCAACCACCCGCTGGACTGCCCCATCTGCGACCAGGGCGGCGAATGCGATCTGCAGGATCAAGCTATGGCTTACGGTGCGGGCATGTCGCGTTTCGTGGAAAGCAAACGCGCGGTTCCGGACAAGGACTTCAGCCCGTTGATCCGCGGCGTGATGACGCGCTGCATCCACTGTACCCGCTGCGTGCGTTTCGCCAATGAAATCTGCGGTACATCTGAACTGGGCGGTGTGTTCCGCGGCGAGCATTTGGAAATCGGCACCTACGTGGACAAGGCGATCTCTTCGGAATTGTCCGGCAACATGATCGATCTCTGTCCGGTCGGCGCGCTGACCTCGGCCCCTTACGCCTACAAGGCGCGCCCATGGGAATTGAGCAAAACCGAAAGCGTCGATGTGTTGGATGCGGTTGGCTGCAATATACGCGTCGATGCGCGTGGCGACGCGGTGATGCGCATCGTGCCGCGTTTGAACGAAGACGTGAACGAGGAATGGCTGGGCGACAAATCCCGCTTTGCTTGCGACGGTTTGAACCGCCAGCGTCTCGATCAGCCCTACGTGAAGAAAGGCGGCAAGCTGCAACCCGCCACCTGGGACGAAGCGTTTGCTGCCATCAAAGCCAAGGCCGATGGCCTGGACGGATCGAAAATCGCCGCGCTGGCGGGCGACACGGTGGACGTCGAAGCCATGACGGCGTTGAAGGACCTGCTGAACGCTTTGGGTTCCAAGAACATGGACTGCCGCCAGGAAAGCAGCACCGTGGACCCGAACGTGCGTGCAAGCTACATCTTCAACACCACCATCGCCGGGATCGAGCAAGCAGATGCGCTGCTGATCGTCGGCTCCAACCCGCGAATCGAAGCGCCGGTGCTCAACGCCCGCATCCGCAAGCGCTACTTGATGGGCGGCTTCAAGGTCGGCGTCGTCGGCCCCAACACCGAACTGACCTACAAGGCCGAACACTACGGCGACGACCCGGCGATGTTGAGAGACATCGCGTCCGGCGCACACGCCTTCGGTAAAATCCTGCAAAACGCCGAAAACCCGATGATCATCGTCGGCGCGGGTGCGCTGATGCGCTCTGATGGCGCGGCGATCCTGGCCGCCTGCAAGACCATTGCGGACGCCACCGGCATGATCAAGGACGGCTGGAACGGCTTCAACGTGCTGCAAACCGCGGCCAGCCGTGTGGGTGGTTTGGACATCGGTTTTGCGCCCACAGACGGTGGCCTGGACACGGCGGGCATTTTGGATGCCTGCGGCGATGGCAAGGTCGAGCTGCTCTACCTGTTGGCCGCCGACGGCATGGAAGCGGCGAAGCTTAGCGACACCTTCATCGTTTACCAAGGCCACCACGGCGACAGCGGCGCGCATCTGGCGGATGTGATTCTGCCGGGCGCGGCGTATACGGAAAAGAATGGCACGTACGTGAACACCGAGGGGCGCGTGCAGCAAGGTCACCTTGCGGTGTTCCCGCCGGGCGAGGCCAAGGAAGACTGGGCGGTCATCCGTGCGTTGTCCGGTGTGCTCGGCAAGACTTTACCGTACGACACGCTGGCCCAAGTGCGCGCGCGCATGGCCGAAATCAATCCGGTGTTCGCCACCGTCAATGAAATCCAACCTGCCGACTGGCAAGACTTTGGCCCATCAACTGTTGGGGGCGGCGACATTCAATCGAAACCCCTGAAGTCGCATATCCGGAACTATTATATGACCGACCCGATTTCACGCGCGTCCGAAACCATGGCGGCCTGCACGGCGGAGTTCTCAGGCGAGGCGGAAAGGACCGGCACCGATGGTTGAGCTTTGGGACAACTACCTGTGGCCGCTGATCTGGATCGTTATCAAGATCCTGGTCATCGTCGTGCCGATCCTGCTGGCGGTGGCGTATCTGACCTATGCCGAGCGTAAAGTCATCGGCGCCATGCACCTGCGCAAGGGGCCCAACGTGGTGGGGCCGTTCGGTCTGCTGCAACCGTTGGCGGACGGCGCGAAGCTGTTCTTGAAGGAAACGATCATTCCCTCCAGCGCCAACCGCGCGGTGTTCCTGGTCGCGCCGATGCTGACGTTCTTCTTGGCCCTCGTGGCCTGGGCGGTGATCCCGTTCGGCGAGGGGCTGGTTCTGGCCGATATCAATGTCGGTCTATTGTACCTGTTCGCGATCAGCTCTCTTGGCGTTTACGGCGTGTTGATGGCGGGGTGGGCGTCCAACTCCAAGTACGCGTTCTTGGGTGCGCTGCGTAGCGCGGCGCAGATGGTCAGTTACGAAGTCTCCATGGGCTTCGTGATCATCTCGGTTTTGATCTGTGTCGGCTCGTTGAACCTGACCGCCGTCGTCGAAGCCCAGCGCGACATGTGGTTCGTCATTCCGTTGTTGCCCATGGCGGTGGTGTTCTTCATCTCGACGTTGGCGGAAACCAATCGCCATCCGTTCGACCTGCCGGAAGCGGAAGCCGAATTGGTCGCGGGCTACAACGTCGAATATTCGGCTATGACCTTCGCCCTGTTCTTCCTGGGCGAGTACGCCAACATGATTTTGATGTGCGCCATGACCACCATCTTGTTCTTAGGCGGATGGTTGCCGCCGCTGGACATCGCGCCGTTCAACCTGATCCCCGGACCAGTGTGGTTCGCGCTCAAAATCTCGGCGCTGCTGTTCATCTTCATCTGGGTGCGTGCCAGCTTTCCGCGTTACCGCTACGACCAACTGATGCGTCTGGGCTGGAAGGTATTCCTGCCGTTGTCGCTGGCCGCCGTGGTGATCGTCTCGGGCGTGCTGGTGGCGTTCGACATGGTGCCCAACGCGGCGGCCGCGGGTTGAGGAGGTAGAGAGACATGAGCTTCATCGACCGTCATCTCCGTTCGTTTCTGCTGGCAGAGTTGCTGCAGGGCATGTGGCTGACGTTCCGCTATATGTTCCGCCCCAGCGTGACGCTGAACTACCCATATGAAAAGGGACCCTTGAGCCCGCGCTTTCGCGGCGAGCATGCGTTGCGTCGCTACCCCAACGGGGAAGAGCGTTGCATCGCGTGCAAACTGTGTGAAGCGGTGTGTCCGGCCCAGGCCATCACCATCGAAGCCGAGCCGCGCGACGACGGGTCGCGCCGCACCACACGCTACGACATTGACATGACCAAGTGCATCTACTGCGGGTTTTGTGAGGAGGCCTGCCCGGTGGACGCCATTGTCGAAGGTCCGAACTTCGAGTACGCGACCGAAACCCGGGAAGAATTGATGTACGACAAAGAAAAACTTTTGGACAACGGCGCGCGCTGGGAGGTTGAAATCGCTCAACGCCTGCGCGCAGACGCGCCGTATCGCTGAGGAGCCGGGGGGATATGATCGAAGCTCTGGTTTTCTATATGTTCGCCATCGTGTGCGTCGTTTCCGGCGTGTTGGTGGTGACGCGGCGCAACCCGGTGCATTCCGTGTTGTTCCTGATCCTGGCGTTCTTCAACGCCGGCGGGCTGTTCGTGCTGGCGGGGGCGGAGTTCCTCGCCATGCTGTTGGTGGTCGTTTATGTCGGCGCGGTTGCGGTGCTGTTCATGTTCGTGGTGATGATGCTCGACGTGACGGTGACGGAACTCAAGCAAGGCTTCTCGAATTACCTGCCCATTGGGTTGCTGGTGGTGGCGATCTTCGCTGGTGAGATTCTCGCCGCTTCCATCGCCTGGCAGGCCGCGCCCGAAGCGGCGGCGAACCTGCAAGCCGCGACGCCGGATCCGGCGGAGGTGCACAACACCGCTGCGCTCGGCGCACTGATCTATACCAAGTACGCCTACCTGTTCCAGGCGGCGGGCTTGATCCTTCTGGTCGCCATGATCGGCGCGATCGTGCTCACGCACCGCAAGCGCCGCGACAGCAAGAAGCAGGTCATCGCGGATCAATTGGCGCGTGATGCGAAGGAGGCCGTGGTGCTCAAGAAAGTCGAAACGGGGAGGGGCATCTGATGGATATCGGGCTGGGGCATTACCTCGCCGTCGGCGCGATCCTGTTCGCGACCGGCATGTTCGGCATCTTCCTCAACCGCAAGAACGTGATCGTCATCTTGATGTCGGTCGAACTGCTGTTGCTTGCGGTCAACATCAACATGGTGGCGTTTTCCGTGGAACTGGGCGATCTGGTGGGCCAGGTGTTCAGCCTGTTCATCTTGACCGTCGCCGCCGCCGAAGCCGCCATCGGCTTGGCCATCTTGGTGGTGTTCTTCCGCAACCGCGGCTCCATCGCCGTCGATGACATCAACGCCATGAAGGGCTGAGGGGACAAACGGACATGAGCATGATCAAGACCATTGTCTTCCTGCCGCTTTTGGGCGCGATGATCGCGGGCGCATTGGCGTTTGTCGATTGCGGCGACGACAAGGAAAAGAAACACAAGATCGATCTGTTGGCGCAATGGGTCACGTCGGGCTTCCTGCTGGTGACCATGATCCTGTCGTGGATCGTGTTCTATGAAATCGGGTTTTCGGGTGACGCCTACACCGTCACGGTGTTGAGCTGGATTCAGTCGGGCGATCTGGACCTCAATTGGGCGTTCAAAGTCGATACGCTGACCGCCGTGATGTTGGTGGTGGTGTGCACGGTTTCGGCCATGGTGCATGTCTATTCCATCGGCTACATGCATCACGACCCGGACGTGCCGCGCTTTATGAGCTACCTGTCTCTGTTCACCTTCGCCATGTTGATGCTGGTGACCGCCGACAATCTGGTGCAGATGTTCTTCGGTTGGGAAGGCGTGGGCTTGGCGTCCTATCTTCTGATCGGGTTTTGGTACAACAAGAAGACGGCCAACGCCGCGGCGATCAAAGCGTTCGTCGTCAACCGCGTCGGCGACTTCGGTTTCGCATTGGGCATCTTCGCTGCGTTTGTGATGTTCGGCACCGTGAACCTGGACGAGATATTCGCCCAAGCCGGCACCATGACCGGCGAGACCATGTCTATCTTCGGCGGCGAATTCCACGCCATCACGGTGATCTGCATCCTGCTGTTCATCGGCGCCATGGGCAAATCGGCGCAGTTGGGTCTGCACACCTGGCTGCCGGACGCCATGGAAGGTCCAACCCCGGTGTCGGCCTTGATCCACGCCGCCACCATGGTGACGGCGGGCGTGTTCATGGTCAGCCGCATGTCGCCGCTGTTCGAATATTCCGATGTGGCACTTGCGATCGTGACCATTGTGGGCGCATCCACGGCGATCTTCGCCGCGACGGTGGGCTGCACCCAGTTCGACATCAAGCGCGTGATTGCGTATTCGACCTGTTCGCAGTTGGGCTACATGTTCTTCGCCATCGGCGTGTCGGCTTACCAGGCCGCGATCTTCCACTTGATGACCCACGCGTTCTTCAAGGCGTTGTTGTTCCTGGGCGCCGGGTCCGTAATCCACGCCATGTCCGACGAGCAGGACATGCGCAAGATGGGCGGCACCTGGAAGCTGATCCCGGTGACCTACGTGCTGATGTGGATCGGTTCGCTGGCCTTGGCGGGCGTGTTCCCGTTCGCGGGCTACTTCTCAAAGGACATCGTGCTCGAGGCTGCCTGGGCGGCGCACACGGCGGTCGGCAATTACGCCTTCTGGCTCGGCATCGCGGCGGCGTTCCTGACCGCGTTCTACAGCTGGCGTCTGATCATCATGACCTTCCACGGTACGCCGCGCGCCGA
>JANQJR010000050.1 GCA_028281525.1 Magnetovibrio sp. | reverse complement strand
GGCGGCGGGTAGTCAAATTTTTACACTGTCAAAATCAAATCATATTATAGGAAGTATCTTGACCGCAGGCGCAGGGGCGGTAAGTATTGGGCGGCCTATCATTTGTGAGGTGTTCCCATGGCCGGTCGCAAACGAAAACCTACTGCGCTGAAACTTATCGAAGGCACTTACCGCAAGGATCGTGCGCCAAAGCATGAGCCGAAACCAAAGCAAACAGCGCAAGTTCCGTCGGCGCCCAGCTATCTTGGTACAAAGGCTAAGTCGGAGTGGAAGCGCATTGCGAAAGAATTGCATGACATGGGGGTGTTGACGCGCATCGATACGAAGACGCTGGCCAATTATTGTCAGGCTTATGATGACATGTTGACCGCGCGGGGCTTGCTCGAAGCTCACAATTTGGCCAATCCGACGTCGCACAATGTTCTACGCACGGTCGGCGGCATGGTGCGGACGCATCCCTATATGATTCAAATGCGGGAGCACCGGAAAGATATGATGGCTTTTGCCGCCGAGTTCGGCTTAACGCCAGCGTCTCGGTCGCGGGTCAGCGCTAAAATGCCGAACGCTGATGATGATTGGGATGAGTTCAAATGAGCAAACACCGGGCCATGGATGCGCCACCCGATCCTATTGACTCCATTCCGCGCGGCGCGGACCTAACAGACGATGACCTGATGCTTATGGTCAATGATATGTATGAGGTCCGAAATTGGGCAATGTTGCAAATGCGCATGGGGCCAGAGGGCATCAAACAGGAGTGCTTTAAGGCATTGCAGGTGCGGTTGGGTCGGCGGGAACAGATCAGGTGACAAAGCCCGCCGCCGATCTTCGGTTCAGCGTCATGGCCGTTCAGTACGCGGAAAGCGTTCGCGACGGTGCTATTCCAGCTTGCAAGTGGATTAAGCTAGCAGCACAGCGATTTCTTGATGATCTGCATTGGCAGGATGATGACAATTTTGCCTATGTCTATGACGCCGCAAGTGCTGAGCGCGCGTGTCGATTTATTGAGCGCATGCGGCATATCAAAGGCCGCTGGGCAGCGAAAGGCCAAACGATTAAGCTGGAGCCTTGGCAGGCTTTTTTGGTCTGTAATGTTTTTGGCTGGGTTCGCAAGAAAGACGGCTTCCGTCGGTTCCGCCGTGTGGTCCTGCTGGTGCCCCGGAAAAATTCCAAGTCTACGTTAGCGGCGGTCATTGGCATTTACATGATGGCGGCGGACGGGGAGCATGGGGCGGAGGTCTACAGCGGTGCCACAACTGAACGTCAGGCGTGGGAGGTTTTTGGCCCCGCGCGATTGATGTGCAAGAAGGACGCCAAGTTTCGCGAGCGCTTTGGGATTGAAGTAAACGCCAAAAATATCAGCATCCAATCGAATGCTTCGAAGTTCGAGCCCATCATCGGCGATCCGGGCGATGGCGCCAGCCCGACCTGCGGAATTGTTGATGAGTATCATGAGCACAAAACGGATAATCAATTTGATACGTTAGAAACCGGGATGGGCGCTCGCGACCAACCGATGATGCTGGTGATCACAACGGCGGGCGATAACATTGCCGGGCCGTGCTACGCGTTGCAAGAGCGCTGCCAATCCATGCTCCAAGGGACGCGGCCCGCCAATGACCTTTTTGCGCTGATCTACACTACAGACCCAGAGGACGATTGGCAAAGTGAAGAGGCTTTACATAAAGCCAATCCAAACATCGATGTCAGTGTCAGTGGTGAATTTTTGCGGACACGTCAAGCAGAGGCGATGGTGAGCCCGCGCAAGCAGGCGGTTTTTAAAACAAAGCATTTAAACATTTGGGTTCAGTCGCGCGAAGCATATTTTGATGTCCAGCAATTTAAAAAGGCAGCGGACAAAAAAGCAAAGCCTGAGGACTTTGCCGATTGGGAGGCTCGATTGGCAATTGACCTGGCGGAAAAGCGCGACTTGACGGCGCTTGAATTGGTCTTTCGTGAGCCGGTTGAAGAGAGCCCGCGCTATGCCCGTTTCGGTTGGTATTATTGCCCGGAAAAGACCATTGACCTTGAAGAGAATGAACACTTTCAAGAATGGCGCGATAAGGGGTTGCTCATAGAGACCCCTGGCGCTGTTACGGATGATCGGTTGATCAAAGATGATGCGCTTGATTTGATCCGAAAATTTGATATCGCGGAAGTGATCTTTGACCCATGGCATTCCCGCCAGATGGCGGTTGAGCTTTCCGAAGAGGGCGCCCTGTGTGTCGAGTATCGCAACAGCCCGTCAAACATGAATGAGCCCATGCGTGAGCTAGACGCGCTGATTACCAATGAAAAACTTATTCATGACGGCGGCCTACCGTTTACATGGATGTTGGGCAACGTGGTGAACGGTGCGCGCCGGGGGTCGCTTGATCTGCACCGCCCAGACAAGGAAAAACCGGAAAACAAAATCGACGGGCCAGTTGCAGTTATTATGGCGCTGGGCCGGTTCTTGACCGAAGATGTTGAGGGGCCGCTTGTGTTTGGTCCTGATTACACGGCTTGAGCGGCGCGCGCAACGTTGCCGAAAAGCGGCCAGAAAAAGCGGGTAGCCTTTATCTATTTGGTGGCCTATAGTTGGCGCCAAGCCCATGAGGGGCGGCTTGCAGGCATCGGGCAAATAGGGGCAGACAATGGGCTTTTGGGGCCGGGTCTTCGGTCAAGAGGTCAGCGACCTTCCCGCTTCGTGGAAGCGCGATCCCCTGGATGATTTCTGGTATACGCGGCGCGGTCGCGGGCAAAACGCCGCCCGGGTCAATGTGACGGTTGAGAGCGCCCGCCGGGTTCCCGTGGTGCGCGACTGCTTGGCAACACTATCGCAGACCATTGCCGGGCTGTCTTTTGGCGCCTATCGCTTCGTCTCTGAAACGGATCGGCGGCGGGTGGATGAGCACCCCGTCATGCAGCTTTTTCTGAACCCGAACCCGCGCGATACGACTTATGAATTTCTGCTCAACCTTGCCGATGATCTGGCAGCGTGGGGGTTTTTCCTGGGCGAAGTCCTTGAGCGGGACCGGATGGGTGTGCCGCTCAAGGTTCGGCGCCACGATCCAAAATATGTATTGGTTGAAGAGTTGCCGGATATGACACTGCGGTTTACGGTGCGTAAGCCGGGCCTTCCGCAAAAAGTGCTGTTGCACGATGAAGTTTGGTATTTGCCAGTTCCACCTGAAATCGACGAATACATGGGCCGGTCAGCCATTCTTCACGATGGCGAAGAGGCAATCGCGGCCATGATTGGCATGCACGATTATGCCAATTCGTTTTGGGCAAACGACGCGACCCCGCCCATCATCTTCAAGCATAGCAGCCGATTTGACAGCGAAGAAAGCAAGTCCAACTTTTTGAATGCCTGGACGCGGCGATTTGGAGGCCGCAACCGTGGGCGGCCCGCTGTGCTTGAGCGTGGTATCGAGTTTGAGCAATTGGGCCAAAGCAATGAGGCTAGCCAGTTCCTGGAAACGCGGAAAGAATTGGCCTTGGATATTACGCGGCTCTGGCGCATGCCGCCGCACAAGGTGGGCATTCTGGACAATGCGACTTACACCAACATTGAACAGCAGTCGCTTGAATACGTCGTGGATACCGTCATGCCATGGCTTGGCCTTATCGAGCGGTCAGTGCAGAAATGGCTGATTTCCGAGGGTGATGACACCTATTTTCAGTTCAATGTTTCATCGCTGTTGCGCGGCGATACCAAGGCCCGGTTTGATGCGTATGCCAAAGCGCGGCAATGGGGATGGATCAGCGTTAATGAAATCCGGGCAATGGAAAATATGAATAGCATTGGTCCCGCCGGGGATCGGTATATTGAGCCGGTCAATATGATGGAGGCCGGGACAGACCCGGATGAGGATCGGCAGAGCGAGACACAGCGGGCGTTGCGCGTTTTGCATGCCACTGTGCCGCGTGTCCGATCCACCAGCGCGGGGGTTGAGCGCGCGCTTGATGGCGAGCTATTGACCGCAGATCGGCAGACGCCAAATCTCAAAGTCGTGGGGGGCAGCCATGCCTGATTACAGCCGTATTATTTCGCTTGTGCAGTCCGGTATCTGGTTTGTTGAGCCGCGCCGGGGCCGGATGATCGCCGATGCTTTTTTGATGCGCCTGGAACATGGGCGTCGGGCAGAACCATATCTGACCGAAGCCGAGCGCGAAGAAAACGCAACCCGCGCCCAGGTGCGGCGGGTGCCGATGCCGCCGCAGGGGAAGACCAACAACATCAAGGATATCGCCATCATTCCTTTGATCGGAATGGTGTTTCCGCGCGGCGATATGATGGAGGACATGAGCGGCGGCGGGGCGGTCAACTTGGTGCGGTTTCAGCGCGAGTTTCAGCAGGTGGCCAATGACGAAAGCGTTGGCGCCATTCTGTTGGAAATCGACAGCCCTGGCGGGTTGGTGGATATGGTCCAGGAAACGGCGGCCATGATCCGTAGTTATCGCAAGAGCGGGCGCCCGATTATTGCGATTGCCAACACAATGGCCGCATCTGCGGCCTACTGGATTGCGAGCGCGGCTGATCAGGTGGTGGTGACGCCGTCAGGCTTCGTTGGCTCTATCGGCGTGTTTCAGCTTCATCAAAGCGTCGCCGGAATGTGCGATGACCTTGGCATTGTTCCAGAATATATTTACGAAGGGGCGCGCAAGGTTGAGGGCAACCCGTTTGAGCCGCTGGACGATATTGCGCGGGCGGCGATGCAGGCGGAAATCCGATCTATTTATGAAAGCTTCACCGCAGATGTGGCGGCCTATCGTGGCGC
>JANQJR010000039.1 GCA_028281525.1 Magnetovibrio sp. | reverse complement strand
GGCACCCTTTTTGCTTCATCCAGTGACCGCGTTGAGCGTTCCAGGCATAGGGGGCGTTATCTGTGCCGACGATCCAGACCGGGGCGTGTTTGACAAGCGCAAGGTTCCTTACCGGTTTCGGTTTCGGTTTCGGGGTTCCCGGGACCTCGGTTGGTTGTTGGATGGTCTCCGCGGCCGATCCTTGAAGCACGAAGGCAGCTTTGTCCCAACGTGACAGGATATCAAATTCGGTTGCCGGGGGCACATCCACGGTGAGTGGTATGCCTATGGTTTCAAAGGAATCAATCGCATGACATAGTTTTCCGTCTGCGGTCCAACCAATGATTGCCGGCATGGGAATTTTCTTAAACCCATTGGTCGTGTTCACGGTAATCTTTCTTCCTGGGGCACGACAGGTATAGATATTTGCCGCCCCCCCCTTGGTTCCGACGCCAAACCCACCGGTGGGGATATTGAGCCTTTGCAATTTCTTACCTGCGTTCCGCAGCCAGACCATATCATTGGCTTCTGAATTCATCAGCACCCGGAATTTTCCTGTGCTGTGGAACTGTGACAGCGTCCCAGACAGAGTGGTCATGCAAGATTTATCTATCAAGATACCAGGAACAAAGCTGCCTTTGTGTTTGAACGAGCAAACGTATCCAGAAGTTCCAGTTTTGAAAAGATCGCTTTTTGGCGGAATCGTCGTGGACGTAACGACCTTCCAGGTCGGACCGGTATAGCGGTACATCGCCTTCAGCGGCGTAAGGACCGCATTGTTGCGCGCATCACAATCCACTTGCGTCGGCGGCACATCTTCAATTTCAGACGGCGGGTTTGTGCAGCGTTTCGTCTGGGCGTTCTTGATGATGATGCCACCTGCCTGCGACATGCCATCCCACCATTGATAGTCCAGTTGCGTGCATGGAACCTCGATCATTTCGGCGCCGAGCTTGTAGCCGTCAGGCTGCAGGCAATTGCCGGTCTTGTGATTGATGAACTTTGCATACCCGCGGTCGTCCACCATGTAGTCGTAGTACGCAGCCTTGTCGCACGTGGTCATGGGAACTGTCGTGTCCTTGTTCGCTTCACCCACACAAAGGCCGAGCTGATCATTTTTTAGCGCAATTTGGTTGGCGTAGTATTTGGGCGTGGCGCTGTCCATGATGCGGAACACTTGATTGGCGGAGCCAACGCACGGTTTCCATTCGGCCTTGGCATGGCCAGGGATGGCGCTTGACGCAGTGAAGTGTACGCACTTCTGGGTCGCCTGGTTGGCCATCAACATCCAGTTTGTGCCGTGGTCCAGAACTTTCCATGCAAATTCCGATGAACTGCCGCATTTGCGAACCGTTATTTCACCGTCGCCTGTGAAAACGTTCGTTTTAAATGTAAAGGAAGCGCTGCTGCCGAATTTGTCGTCAGAGTAAGTTTTTGTAACCTTTTTCCACGTCCCGACCGGCGCAACACAATTTTTGCTTTTGGCGTCGATAATATTCACATACGTGTGCGTATCCTTTTTAGTGAGATTGACCGTCGACCAACGCGTGGCGCTTGCATCCGTACAGTTGTCTTGACGAATATCCCCTTTAACGTTGTCAAGGCACAGACCGGTGTGGCCTGCTTCGAGGAGCTCACTGGTGAACGTTTTTGTGGTCAAGTTATCCAGCCCATTGCGCAGCAAAACGGACACCATACGGTCCCTTTTCATGTAAGCGTTGTTCGACACATTGATCTTTTGATTGAGTACTTTCTTGAATGCGGCAAGTTCTGCGTCAGAGAGGCCTTCCTCCTGTTTATATGTGACCAGCTCCCCATTGATTGTTTTTGCACGTGCATTGGCGTGGCTGGCGATGTGATTGTGCAGTTTGTGCCTCAGTGATCCGGGAACGATAAAGCTCACCTCGTCGATCACTTTTTCGGCCAGATGCGACAGTCCATGCAGGCCGACGATGGCCATCTTTTCCACGTTTTTGCCGATGTCCTTGGGATTGATATAAAGCGGCAGGGTTTGTTTGATGTTGCCGCCGAAGATTTCGGCATTCAACGACACGATCGCCGGATCCCCTTTCTCGATCATCTTCCTCAAGTCAACCTCGTAACGGGCATCCCTGATGTTGACGGACTTTTCAATCTCATCAGCGATATAACCGTCGACTTTTTTCTGGATCTTGGTGATCACATCCAGACCTTCGACACCATATTTCGCAAGCTCCAAGACACCGTCCGCCACATCGCGTGCGGCTATCAAAATTCCCACCCTCGGATCCAAATCGATGGGGAAGTGATCGATCAGGGTGGCCGCGAATTTCAAAGCCTCTTCCGCAACGTCCATCGCCGCCTTTAGTATGCCAATTTCAATGGCGTATGCACCTTCACAGAACCACTTAAACAAGCCGTGACAGCTATGATAACTTTTCCAGGCGTCATCAATTTTGCTTCGCAGGTGATCAAC
Source organism: Magnetovibrio sp. (assembly GCA_028281525.1). Taxonomy (GTDB): domain Bacteria; phylum Pseudomonadota; class Alphaproteobacteria; order Rhodospirillales; family Magnetovibrionaceae; genus Magnetovibrio. The sequence goes on along the minus strand of JANQJR010000039.1, from coordinate 97,052 downwards.
CCGTTTTTCCGCATCATCCACCTTCTTTTCAGCCGCTTGGCGTTCTTTGCGGACTTTTTCGCGTTCGGCGTTGATTTCGCCAGTCAGGTGGTCAACCTTCGCTTGTGCTTTATCCAACGCTTTTTCCGCATCAGCGAAGCCTGAGTTGAGTTCATTGAATACAACATCCACTGCTTTTTTCATCGGCTTGCCGATGAACTCGCCGATGTCCATTTTGATGTCGCCTTCCATGGCGAAGTCGGCGTCTTTGAAACCGGGGTGTGCGGCTGAAAGGTCAACGCCGGACAACATGAACGTTGCATCGTAGGAAAAGTCACTGCCAGCATTGACCTTGCTTTCGAACGACATGCCGTTTTTGTTCAGCGCAATCTCGAAGTCATCATGTATGTCCAAATATTCGATTTCGATGTTGCTGGTAAGGTTGATCGTCGGGATAAAATCTCCTTTTGCAAAATCAGCGATGTCGATGTCGATCTTGAAGTCGTTCTTTTTGAGGTCCAGCGGCCCGATTTTCATCGGCGAAATATCACCGGCGGCATCGATCCCGCTTGTCGGATCGATCGTTAATTTTACTTCGCCAAGATCTTTGTGACCAAGCCAATCCAACCCACCGGACATGTGGAAGCCCTGTTTCGTAAACACCTCTTTTTTGCCCACTTTCAGTTGTTTCGCGCCCGGCGAAACAAAGGAAATGCTCGGTTTGTCGAAAGTCGGGAAAATACCGGCCGGAATGTCGAGCTTGAACTCATCACCGAGCATGTTCAACAAGACTTCCTGAACAAAGAAGATATCCACGCTGTCCGCACTAAATGTGAAAGCGCCAGCGTCGGGAACCAAGGCTTCGGAAAACTGGATTTCGGAAGCGAGTACGAACTTGTCTTTGTCGATAGTGGTGGAGCCGCCGAAGCCCAGCTCCACCCCGGCATCGTCTACGGTGGCGTTGATCGTCACGCCGTCGATCGTAAAGCCGGGAATGTCGAAGGGTTTGTGCCAAGAGCCGTCCATGCTCCCGTTGAGGCTTAGGCCCAATTCTCCCCCATCGACGTCTGCGACGGCGATGGAGGTATCAAACGTCAGGGTGTCGCTCTTGATCTTGGTGGTGATATCGATCTGGATGCCGATATCCAATTCCGTCTTCGTGGATTTGATGAAGAAATCAATCTGTTCATTTTTGGCGAAGTCCATAAAGGACGGCAGGCTGTGCGAACCCGCATTGGCCAATTCACCCGCCAAAGTAACGGACGCGGCACCGCCATACAGGCCGCCGATTTCACCCATAATGGCAATACCGCTACCCACACCCATTTTTCCGAGCGGTTTGCCCAAAGAACCGGCGTGGGCCGGGTGGAACCCGGCGACAAAGGCCAAGCCTTTTTTGATGTTGATGTTGTCGGTGCCGGAGAAGATGTCCTTCATCGCGTCCCGACCGACCTTGGACAGTTCGTTGTAGGGCTTGTTCAGCCCGCTTTCACTGAGCATCACGGCGGCAAATGGGAAACTGATTTCTTTCAAGAAATCGCCCGGCACTGTGATCAATTCACCCAGGTTGAAGTCCGTCTGCGTCAACGCAACGTTCCAACCGGACCCGTGGAAAGCGAAAAAGTCCGTCTTGTGGTTGTTGAACGTGGTGTCGGCTTCAAGCCCATGTTCGGAAATAATCAACTTGTTCAGGGTAAACCTATCGGCGTGCGGAACCTTGTTCACCTCGGGAATGTCGGAAAGTTTCATGGGGCCGTCGATTTGGAACGTGGCGTCGGTGACCCTGCCATCGTCTTCCACGATGTTGATTTGCACATCCAGATTGGAGTGCCGGCCGACCTTGGCCTTGGCGCCGATGTCCAGGTCGTATTCAACCGTGTTGGTCTTCTTCCTTTTAAGACCGAGCGTCAGGTTATCCAGATCCAGATAGCTAATGCCAAAGGGTTTGCGCCACACCTTTGTGTTGGACCCATTGATATCAAGCTCTCTCTTGGTTTCGTTGTAATCCACCTCAATGTCGAAGGCGAGGCTCTCGTCTTTGACCTTGACGTCCGCGTCGGCCTTGACCTTCACCGCAAGGCCTTTTTTACCGCTGATTTCCAGGCGTTCTTGGGTGAGCGTCAGGTACTGACCCACACCCGGAATCGCCAACTTTGGCAGGTTGACCTTGATGTCTAAGTTCTTAAGGATCGATTGTTCGAAGGCTTTGGGGCTGAGCCTGCCGTTCAGCGGCAGCTTCACGTCGCGCACGCCGACATCGTGGAGCAGCGTTTTCAAATGACCGCTTGTCTTAAGATGCATGTGGCCGAAAACGTTCATGCCGGGGTTGATGGTCGGGTTTTGGTTGCTCTGCTGAATCCACGATTGTGCGTCGCCGCTGATGTTCGGACTCTTCAGTTTCACGGCTGCGCTCGTCGGGTTGTGGACCATCACCATGTTGGAGAATTCGACGTCTTTGAGCGGCGATGACTTCGCGCCCGGAATGAGACTGCCAAGATTGAAATTGCCAAGATCGATGGCGATGAAATGCTTGCCGCTCGAAGCTTTCTGAATTTGCATGGAGGCCGGATGCCCCTTGATATCGCCTTTCACGATCATGCGAGCCGGAAGACTGTTATACGCGCCATAAATGTCGATTTTTGTTAACTCAACGCCGTCGATGCCGGGCAAGCCTTTTTCACCAATAAGCTCGGCGAGGGTGAGACCTTTCGTATTGATCCCGATCACGTCGGCCTTGCCCGGAAACTTGCCCAAAACAAGACCGATTTTTGTGCCTCTGACCGTTGCATATCCTCCGACATAGGTGGCCCACGTCCCGTAGATATTGTTTGCGGCAAAAGTCATCTCAGAGAGCTCGAACTCCTCGATCATGGAGATCTTGAGCGTCTCGCCCTTGACCTCGTTCGCCTTGATCATGATCTTGTCATGGCCCTCGTGCTTGACGACGTCGACGTTGAATTTGAAATCGGCTTTCGAGGACCCTTGAGCGAACTCAAGAATGCCTTTTACATCCACGTTCAACGCCGGATTGCCTTTGGCGTCCTTGCCTTTGATCTCAAGATTGGCGCGCTGGACGCTCACCGACTTGGGCGCGCCTGGAATACTGAAGTTCAAGGGTACATTGACATCAAGCGCATTGAGAACGGCCGTCTTCGCCGATGAGAGGTTTTGGGAGAACGATTCCGGACTGATCGCACCCTTCAAGGGCAACTTCAGGTCTTTGACGCCGACCTGGCTGAGCATGGATTTCAATTCGCCAGACGTTTGTGCGTCGATGTGACCGAAAATATTGAGGCCTTTTTTCAGTTCCGGGTTGGCGCTGGATGCTTTAACCCATTTCAACGCATCGTCCGAAAGGCCGGACGCGGACAGTTTGGTTTTCGCACCCGGGTTGTAAAGCGCGACCATGTTGTCAAACTTCACCCTGTTGAGCGGGGAGCTTGAGCTGTGGCCGCCCGGAATCAGACTCGCCAAGGACAAGTCATCCAAATGCACTGCAACCAGATGGTCCGTTCCGCCCTTGGGCTTTTGGACCTGGATGTAGGTCTTCTCACCTTTGACTTTGCCCTGGACATTCCACAACCCGGAATGGGCGGCAATGTAATCGAGCTCCATGTCGTCGAGACCGGGCAGATTCTTTTGCCCGACGATGTCGGCCAAGGTCATTTTGGTGGTGATTTGCAGCAGCGATTGGCCATTTTTGTCGTGTGCATAACTGGCATCGACCGCCTTATTCCTAAACGTGGACTTGCCTTCGATATCCCAATCCCACGCCTTCGAGCCTGATTTTTCCGCGTTGAACGTCATGTCAGTGAGCTGGAAGCTGCTCACCAGCGGCAGGTGCAGAGACATGCCTTTTTTCTTCGTACCGCCGCTGATCACGACCTTGGACAGTTGACCGGAAGGCTTCTGGATATCCACGCCGTAAGTGAACGCCACTTTCTCATTGTGGGCCTGGACATCCAGTTCGCCCGAAATGTTCACGTCCATGGTGCGCGTGCCGCCCTTGTTCACGCCTGTGATCTTGAGGTCCGCAGTCTTGAGCGTCACCGCCTTGGGCAAATGCAGTGCGGATACATCCAACGGAATGTTCAGGTGCAGATGATCCAGGATGTCGTTCTTGATTTGCGACGCACTGCCTTTGGTCGTAAAGACGCTGGGACTCAGCACGCCTTGCAAGGGCAGGCTGCTTTTATACGCGCCGACGGCGGACAGCATCTTGCCCAGATCGCCGTTTTTCTCGATCCCCAACTGGCCAAGAACATTCAGCCCCACCTTTACGGCGAAGCTGGTCTTGTTCTCTTTCATCACGCCTTGAACGTTTTTGGGCAGCTCGGAAACCTGCAGCTCATTGAGCGCTCCACCCTGGGGCGCCCAGATATACGACATGTGGTCGAACGACACGTCGTCCAGCGGCGTCTTGCCGATTTGCGGAATGAGGTTGGAAATATGTATCGGTTTGGGCGTCGCCACGGCGATGTAGGTCCGGCCGTTCTTTTTGAAGGTGGCGATGTCCACTTCCGTCTTTTTGATCTTCGCTTTCGCCTGGAACGACCCCTTTTCAACTTCGATACTGTCCAGCTTGACGTCCGTCAGGCCGGGCACGTTCAACGACGTCAGTTCCGCCAGCGTCATCTGAGAGGTGATGGTGATCTTCGGGCTGCCGTGGGCCGGAACGGATGCGGATACACCGATTTTTTTGTTCTTCAGCTCTGACGTGGCATTCACCGCAACGTCCCACTTGTTGCCGTCTTTCACCGCAGTCAAGTTCAAGGAGTCCAACGTGAAGTCGCCCACCTTGACGGTGGTCTTCCTCTTGTCTGTGTCACCCTTGAGCGTGACTTTCTTGTTCGCCGAAGATTTCTCTGCCAAGACGTAGAAATCGAAATCGACGGTCTTGGTACCGATCTTGGCCGTCAGGTCGCCGTTCACGCCTGCGAAGTATTCGCGATGTGTCGCATTCTTGAGTTTCTTCGCCACGATCGAAAACTGCGCACCCTTCTTGACCGCCACCGAGGACGGCATATGGGGGATGCGCAGTTGCGGCAGCGTGAAATTCAGATGCAGGTTGTCCAGCAACTGATCGGCTTGTTTAAGGTCCGCTTTGAACAGGTCAGTGGAAAACGTACCGCTCAACGGCAAACTGAAATTCGACACGCCGACCGCCTGCAGAACTTGTTTCACCGCACGCGAAGATGAAAAGTCGGCCTTGCCCAAGAGATTGAGCCCCGCATTTACGCTCACGCTGCTTTGCCCCTGCAATGCGATGCGCACCGGGTTGGGCAGTGCACTGACGTTGAGAGTCTGTTTTTGGTGGCCTGCGGGCAGGTAAATGACGGCAACGTGCGGGAAACGCACCCCGTCAAAGGGTGTGTCGGACGGGATCGGCAGAACATCTGTCAGCTTGAAGTCCGAGGGCACCACCGCACCCATTTGAATGCCGTTTTCCTTGAACTTCACAATGGTGGTTTTCCGACCGTGCAAGGTCACGTCGGCGGAGGTGTAGACGCCGCCATGCTTGTGCACATTGCGCACAGGCAGCTTCGAGATGCCGGGAATGTCTTTGAGCAGCGGGATCAGTTCATAAGCCTGTTGCGCTTTGGATGCAGCTTGCGCCAGCGGCGTACCGGCCAACAACAGCAGCCCGAAAACAATGCCTACTTTGGCGATCCACTTCGTTAAGCGTGTCATGATCCGGCCCCCGGCTAAGATTTCCTATGCAGTCCTAATAAGCCTAATCACCGGGCGGGATCGTCCCCATAGTACAGATAGTCTATGATGTAGAGTTTTGGTAAAAGCTCCGCACAAGGACGGTCTCGTCGGCAAAATGCTCATCCCGATTCATCTCGGAATGGACTTCCAAAAACTTCATAGCAGTTTGAAAACTGAAAATGGTTTCAGGAATACTTCTGGAAGGAATTTTCTTATCGTGGATTGATCTATCTGAAGCTATGACAGTGAAAACTGAAATGGTTGACAGCACCGAGGGTGAAGTCCCACCCCAAAATGCCGTTTCATATGTTGAGGTCGGCATTGGCGAGATCAGCGTCATTTCAGCCCGTCGATGAACGGGGGGTCTTGTTTTTTCGTATCTTGAAAGCTGAAGCTCGTTAGGAAGAGCCCTTGCCAACATTGGATGAATTGATGAGAGCCCTCAGCTTTGCCGGGTTTATGGGTTTGTGGAGGAGCGGAAGGCCCGAGCTGCCGGCCTCTTTAATACGTTCCGGGTCTGTATCGCCCGTAACAATGATAGCGGGGATGTCTTCATTCATGATCTCGTGAAGTACGGCTAATGCATCGAGCCCTGTTTTACCATCTTGAAGCCGGAAGTCGGTGATCACGATTTCTGGGGAAAAATTATCACTAATAACTTGAATGGCGGCTGACACGGAAGATGCAGAGGCTGTAATGTGCCCCCAAGAACTGACCGTATTTGTCAAAGCCTCCAAAGACAAAGCGTCGTCATCAATGATCAGGACAGATTTGGGAACATCGAGCAGCATGGTGGTGTCTTCGGGCGTTTCTTGCTCGATGTCTTGGGAAGTGCCAGAGGGTACCGAAATTCCAAAAACGGTTCCCTTTCCAAGTGTGGATTTGACGGTTATGTCGTGACCGAGAAGTTCGCACAGGCCTTTGACAATGGAGAGACCAAGCCCCAGTCCTTTATTTTGGGCACGCTCCGGGTTTTCAATTTGATAAAACTCTTCAAAAATCTTGGTCTGGTGATCCAGGGGAACGCCCCTGCCTGTATCGACAACTTCAATTCGATAACCTGGTCCGGATCGGCGACATCCAATAAGTACTCCGCCAGCGTCGGTATATCGAATGGCATTCGCAACAAGGTTATGAAGTACACGCAAAAGCAATTCCGGATCGGTTCTGAAAACGGCCGATGACGAAACGGTCTTTAGCGTTAATCCTTTGGCTTTCGCCGTGAGGGAAAACTCTGCAACCACCTTTGAAAAAAGGTCTGAAGCCATAACGGCTCTAACCTTTTTTCGAATTGTCCCGGACTCGATTTTGGAAATATCGAGCACGCCATCCACGATAGCGTTCAACGCCAAGGTGGATTGATTGACCCTATTGCAGAGGTGTCGTTGCTGCGTGGGATCTTTGTTTTTCATCAAAGCATCGACAAAGAGATGTAGCGCATTCAAGGGTTGGCGGAGGTCGTGACTCGCCGCCGCGAAAAATCTTGATTTTGCCTTACCGCTTTCCTCGGCCAGCCTTTTTTCCTGGGAGAGTTTTTCAATGAGCTCCGCGCGTTCGAGACGCAATTCAATGACGTCATAGATGTATTTTTTAAGGGTCCTTGAGGCGTGCCACATAATGGCAAAGCATAGAAATGCTGCGATGCCAGACATTTGATAGGAAGGGTTTTGAGAATAAATGAGAGCGGCCGACAATGGCAGGAAAGCCGCTGCAATGAACATTTGATAAGCCCGCACAAGAGCTGAAATCGACAAAAAGGCCATGACCGCCATACCGGCGAAAACGATCATCAAAAACATCAGCTGATTTCCGTCAATGTGTTGACTGAAAACGGCGCCTCCAATCCCCCAAACCAGACCGCCCACGCCCATGCTTGCGGAAAACCACCAAGCGTAGGTTCCAAGTTGATCGTCCGTAAGGTCGTCAATTTTGTATTTTCTGAATAGGGAATATCTCAAAGTCACGGTGACAACAAAAATCACCAGCCAAGCGATCAAAGTCGTGGCGTGTTCCTGATCCCATATGCCGACAGCTAAAATCGGGCCGCCTAAGGTTGCGCCGACCTGAGTGCCGGGAAGTTGTTTTTCGAGTAAAAGGAGTTGCTCTCGCAGAACATCGGTCCTGCCCTCTTTAGTCATGAAGAATACCTTCTCGCCGCGCAGCAAATATAGCTTCGGTGCGCGTCGAAACACCCAACGTTTGGAAGATCGCGGCAAGATGAACGCGAACGGTGTTGTCGGAAAGGCCCAACTGACGGGCAATTGTTTTATTCGTCATTCCCTGAGAAAGCAGGCCAAGTATCTCTCTTTGGCGTTCCGTAATGTGAACGCTGCCGTCTTGATCGTTCAAAAACGCTGTTACCTTTTTAGCGTCTTCAGGAGGAAGAAAACGTTCTCCTTTTAAAATTTTTCTAAGGGCAGAAAGCATTTGAGCGCTTGTGTAGGCCTTGGGGATAAACCCCATAACACCATGGCGGAAAGATTGGGCAATATCCCAGTCGTTGGCCACGCCGGAAATAATAACGATCGGCGTACTTCTCCATGCCATCTGAAATTTTGACACCTCTTGCGCCCCAGTGGTTCCCGGCATCATGTAGTCGAGCAAAATAAGGTCTAAATCCCGATGATCGCCAGCCATAGCAAGTGCTTGTTCACACGTTGCTGTTTCTACGACTTCAACGCTGTCTGCAAGTTCCCGCAACATAAACGTCATGCCCTCGCGAAAAAGTGCGTGATCGTCAACAACAAGTACCTTCATGGCCGGGTTCCGCTGGAGGTTTATCGGATTCAATTATCGTTTCATACCGATTGGATGTCGAGTACCAGCCAAATGTACTAAGGAGATGATTTTTTATCTTTCTAGACCGGATAGTACATTCGTCAGGTTGTTGGTCCATTTGCCCGCCGCTACTTTCCAAAAGATCGATTGCAATTCCCTGGCGCAGGAGCGGCACGTTGGGCAACGGACAGGTCATCATTGTTGAAGACGACATTTCGTTGGCTCGGATACTTGCGGCTTATTTAGAGAAAAGCGACTTTTCTATCGATATCGTGTCGTCGGGAGCGGACCTTTTCAAATCTCTTGATGCCAGGGCTTATGACGGCCTCATTATCGACTTGGGTTTACCTGACCAGGATGGAATTGTTTTGGTACGCAAAGTGCGCGCCCGTTCACAAGTCCCTATTATCGTTCTGACCGGACGAGACCGGATCGAAGACAAACTCATCTGTTTTGAATTGGGTGTAGACGATTATATCGTCAAGCCTGTGGATCCTCGCGAACTCAAAGTGAGACTGCAATTGGCGTTGCGTCGGGTCCAAGATAAATCTCAAAATTCTGAGCGAATTAGAATCGGGCCCGTTACCCTCGATTATGCGCGCCGTTCCGTTGTGAAAGACAAAGGGGAAGTTATTGATCTTACCCCAGCGGAGTTCATGACCCTATGGGTGCTCGCGAACAGCGACGGAAAGGCGGTCTCACGAGACGACCTTGTGGATGCCATTTCTGCAGGAGATGGGCCTGTATCTGTGCGTGCCGTTGATATTCTAATCAGTCGCCTGCGCAAGAAAATAGATAAGAAAGCCATAATCACTGTTTCCAAGGTTGGTTACAGGTGCGGCTGGGAAGCGTCGGAAGAAATTTAAAATCGCTTTACGGATTTTTCCGTTACTCGGTTCAATCCACCCTGCTGCCTTAAACATCTGTACATATACCGGACCTTGCTCAACACGTTCTTGGATAATGCCCGTGCTCATGCTTATCATCCAGTCTTCCGCGAAGCTCCACAATGGAGCCGGCATTTTTTGTCGGAAACATATTTTTGAGTAACTCACAGCTCCCAATCGTACATGACAAAAAGAACGGTCATGTCTGATGCCCTGAGGATGGTCCCTGCGATTCACAATGGGCTTGAAATATCAGACAACTTCCAAAAATTGACGACACGCTAAGGTGTGATTTTGCAGCTTTGCGACAAGCCAAGCTGTCACAAATGACATCCTTAAGTGTCGCAAATGTCCCCAAAACCGGCTTTCTGCGACATTCTAAAAAGGAACCGACACTTTTTGTCGGTGTCGGAAACATTTTGAAATGCGACATCACAAGATGAATTGCGAAACTTCGCATTTAATCTGCAGCCGCCCGCACGCGCCTTCCTGAAAATTCAAAGCTTTGTGGCGTCGTTGGTTTTCAGATCGAAAACGGTGTTTTTTTGGCAATTCCTGCCCACAGAACAGCGCAAACTGAACTTTTTAAAGTCGAAGTCATAACGTCTGCTCATAGCCAGAAGCAGACACGTCGCATACCCCTTCCCTATCAGAAACATTTCAGAAACCTCCGCTTCGTTGACCCCAACCTGTAATGCCAGGACACTATGTATGAATTGTCGCATCCGTGACGAAATGACTTAAGAGTCGCGGACGCGTCTTGTACGCAACGGACCTAGACGTTAGCGTCGTTAGGGGTCTTCGCCTGGGGGCGAAAATATGTTTGGAATTAGCCACTTAAATAAAGACCTGCGAACGTGTCTTTGGGCCGTTATTTGTGCTTTGGTGATGATCACCCAGCCGGGGATGGGCCAAGCCCAATCCATGCCGCAAGCTTCACAGGTGGCCGGTGACGTCTTTAACGCGTTGGGGGGTATTCCCGGCCTCGACCAACTGCCCCTTTCCAACGTGCAGATCGAAAGCGATCACACTTCCGCCGATGTGACGCTGCACGGCGAAAGCGTGACCCTCATCGGGTTTAGCGTGGACGACCAGAAGATGGCCGCCGTGATTCCGAATACCTTCACGCTCACCACCTTCACCCCCATTCCGTCCGGCACCCCGTTGGACGATGTGTCCTTTTCCAACATGGCGTTCATCGTTGTATCCAAGGGCGGTGCGAAGACGGACGTGGCGGTTTCCGGTTTGCCGAGCCAGGTCAGCGCCGCGCTGACGCCAAGCGGCGATACGGTGAACTTCAAAGCTGGCATCAACCTGTTCGGCGAAGTGGATGTCACGGGTTCGACCGTCGAAACCGTGTTGAAACCCATTGGCGTGACGGAATTGAAACTGCCGCTGAATGGCGGGTTTCCGACAAACCTTTTTTCGCAAAATCCCAAAACGGCGGCCGCGAACTTCAAAAACCAGATTATGGACAACCTGAGCCTGTCCTTGCCGTTGCCGGAATTGGCAATTCCCGGCGTGCCGAATGCTGTCAGCATCAAAAACGCCGCCGTTTCTATCACGGGGCAGAACAACAACGGCACGCGCACGCTCGACGTCGATGTGGCGGGCAAGTTGGATGTCAGTGCTGCCGGCAAGACGGTTGCCTTTGATTTTGATCTGGATGTCATCAAGACAACGGGCGGCGGAACGGACCTTCACTTCACAGGCGCGTCCACACCGGGTGAAACGCTGAGCGTGTCGTTGGCGGAAACCTATTCGGTCAACGATCTCAACATCGATGTGAAACGCACATCGGGCAAATGGAATTGGCAGGTCCATGGGAAGACGACGTTCCGCGCCAAAGACGTGGATGTCAGTTATCAGTCCAATGGAACGCTTCTGGTCAGCGCCAAGATGACCCTGGCCGACATCGTCGGCTCGCCTTCGCTTCCGGGCTTGGACGACATCCAAAGCAATTGGGTCTACATCCTGCCCGGCGCCGTGCGCGTGGATATGAACGTCAAAGGGGTGCGCGTCGACCTGGACATGTACAAGCCCTCAGGCTCGGACAAGTATTATCTGGGCGTCGCCATGGGCGATTTTTCGCCCACGGCCTTTATTCCAGACACGGACAATACGCCGCTGCAGGATGTGACGTTTAAGGATTTGGCGTTCATCTACAAACCGACGCCCACCACGGAAACGGTTGCGTTGACAGATTTGCCGGATGAAATCCAATGGCATCTGCAAACCTTGGAAACGCGTTTGGGCACGAACAACACCAGCTTCACCTTGAAGCAGGGCCTCAATGTCTTCGGCGAATTGGACATCACCACGCAAGGTGAGATCAAGAGCCTGCTGAAAGAAGTCGGTCTTCCTGAAAACGCGGCCTTGCCCATCAAAGGCACCTTCAGCAAGCAGGCGTTCAAGGATGGCAAGAACGCATCGGCGAACATCAAAAATGAGATTCTCGACAACCTCGATCTCCACATTCCGCTGCCGAGCGTCTCCATCCCCGGCATACCCGACGCCGTAGACATCAAACAAACCAACTTGACCATCAAAGGTCAAAACGACAACGGTACACGTTCCATCGAAATCGACCTGAAAGGCGAGCTGGACTTGACGGAAGGTTCGAGCACGGCGGCCTTCACGTTCGACATCGATGTGGACAAGGCACCCGGTCAAAAGGCCAAACTGAAAATCACCGCCGATGAGGTTCCCGGATCGACGCTCTCGCTGAACATGGTCGAGACCTTCACGCTGTCCGCCATGTCCCTGGAAATGGACAACTACGACTCGAAGGGCTGGAAAGCGACGGTGTCCGCACGCAGTTCCATCAACGGCACGCCCCTTGTCGTGTGGTTCAACAAAGTCGCGGGGGGCGGGGATTATTTGGCCGTCTCCCCATCGGGATTGACCTTAGGCAAACTGATCGGCGCGGACGGCATCCCTGGGCTGAACGATCTCGAGCTTAAGACCGTTACGCTGACAAGCACGCAATGGTCTTTGTACGCGCAATACAAAAGCGGGCAAATTCTTCTGCAAGTGCAAAAAGTTGACGGCATCTCCAAGCCCGTTGTCACGGCGACGCTGAACACCTTCAATTTATCTGATTTCATTCCGGGTTCTGGGTCCACGCCGCTTAAAGATGTGACGTTCGAAAACATGATGGCGCTTTACTTGCCAGGGCAAGAGGCGAAGGGGCTTTATACCTTGGGCTTGCCGGTGACCACGGAATCCCAAGTCCGGGCAACGGGCGCCGTAACGCTGCAGCCCGGCCTGAACGTTTTCGGATTCATAGACGTCTCACCGTCCGGCGAAATGAAATCCATCTTGTCGGAAGTCGGCGTAACAGAGGCCAAGTTGCCGCTGACGGGTAAGGTCGATAAGTCCATGTTCCACGGCAATCCGACGACGGCGATCAAGAACGCCATTTTGGACAATCTGGATTTGAACATCCCGCTGCCCGCCGTTTCCATTTCCGGCTTGCCCGATGCGGTGACGCTGAAAAAGACGGACATGCACATCCAGGGCAAGAACGATGGCGGCACGCGCTCCGTCGATGTGGCGTTCAAGGGTGAACTGGACTTGACGGAAGGTTCCAGCACCGCCGCCTTCGACTTCGATCTGGATGTGGACAAGGCCGCCGGTCAAAAGGCCAAAATCAAGTTCACGGCCGATGAAGTCCCCGGGTCGACGCTTTCGCTGAACATGGTCGAAACCTTCACGCTGTCCGCCATGTCCCTGGAAATGGACAACTACGACCCGAAGGGCTGGAAAGCGACGGTGTCGGCGAGAAGCTCCATCAACGGCACGCCCCTTGTCGTGTGGTTCAATAAAGTCGCGGGGGGCGGAGATTATTTGGCCGTCTCCCCATCGGGGTTGACCTTAGGTAAACTGATCGGCGCGGACGGTATTCCGGGGCTGAACGATCTCGAGCTTAAGACCGTTACGCTGACAAACACGCAATGGTCTTTGTACGCGCAATACAAAAGCGGGCAAATTCTTCTGGAAGTGCAAAAATTTGCAGACATCTCCAAGCCTGTTGTCACGGCGACATTGACCAGCATGAATTTGACCGATTTCATTCCGGATTCCGGATCGAGCCCGCTCAGAGACGTCAGCTTTGAGAACTTGATGGCGGTCTACATGCCGGGCCAAACCTCCAAATCCATTTATGAGCTTCACAATGAAGGATGGCCGCTCACATCGGTGTCCCAGATTCAAAAGGCGGATGCCGACGCGGTGATCAAGCCGGGGCTCAACATCTTTGGTTTTATGGATGTCACGACGTCCGGGGATTTGAAGACGTATCTCAGCAAGATCGGCATTACGGATTTCAAAATTCCGCTGAACGGCAAGATCGACAAATCCATGTTCCACGGCAATCCGACGACGGCCATCAAGAACGAGATCATGAAAAATCTCGATCTGAACCTTGCGCTGCCGACGCCGAGCATTCCGGGCCTGGACAAAGCGCTGACCTTCAGCAACGCCAAGATGGTCGTCAAAGGTCAACTGCCGGGTGGAACCCAGGGCGTATCCCTTGAAGTTTCCGGCGATGCGGATGTGAAGTTCGGCTCCGACGATACGCTCGCCTTCGCCTTCGACATCACCTACGAACGACCCGAAGGCGGAACGCAAAAAGAACTGAAGATCACCGGCGACACCACCCAGGCCTGGGACGATCCGTTCGGCATGGATTGGATCGACTTGACCAGTCTGGATGTCACCTTTGACGAAAAAACCCAAAACGGCGAAACCGATTGGGATGTATCCGTGGACGCCAAAACCACCATCGGCAAGCACTCCGACATGAACGTCACCGTCAGCGTCACGGAAGAAAACGGCGCGTTGACCGACGGCACGTTCACCTTGGACGGTCCGTTGGACTTGTCCGAAGTGCCGGGCATCCAAGACATCCCCGAGGTCAACAGCTTCACGGTCACCTCAATCACAGCGTCCAAACACGGCATCGACGCCAAGACCACATACAACGGCAAGCAGACCGATTTCTTCGCTTTCAAATACGAACAGGAATGGGTCATTGCGCTGGAGCAGAACGACTTCACCCTGACAGAAATCGTGCCGCCGCTGGCCGACACACCGCTCAAACACATCCAACTGTCCGAGGCCGCCATCGTCGTGACCCAGGCGAAAGTGGACGGCACCCTGTCGGACTTCGGTCCAGTGGCGCAGGATGCGTTTGGCACCATCTACGGCACTGGTCAGGATGCGGATGTATCCTTGGGCCAAGGCCTCAACTTGGTCGCCGCGTTCGAACACGGCAAATCCACAGGCGCAGCCAAAGGCGGCTTCACCAAAATGGGCATGAACCAAAACCGTGTGGTGCTGGTGGGCGACATCGGCGGCATCCTGGGCAATTCCAATCCGCACGCCGATCTGTCGGTGGTTTTGGATTCTCATGGGCGTGCGAAAAATATGCCCAGCTGGATGACGTTTGCCGACAACATCGATTTCGTCTTTTCCATCATCGCCACTGAAAGCGGCGATGACTTCGACATCGAAATCGGCATCGCCATGGACGTCAACACCAAGGTCCATGACGACTTGCTGACCTTCGAAGGCAAACTCGCCATGGAGCTGGAAGAAGAAAAAGCCGACATCAAGTTCGTCATGGACTTGAAGAACGGCAACGTGTCCGACGGCGGCACCAAAGACCACGGGCTGGTCTGTGCGCTCACGAACACGCCGAAACACAAAGTCAAGGCGGGTCCGGCGGGTTGGCACAAGCCGTTCGGCATTCCGGGTTTCACCCTTTATGACGTGGCGATGGACTTAGGCCTTGATGAAGACGGATTGCACTTGGGCTTTGCCGGTGGGGCGAAGGTCGGGGGTGATCGGTTCTGCGTCGCCACGGATGTGGACATCACGGATGCGCTGGTGCCCCAAGACATCGCGTTCATCGGTGCGGCGGACAAGGTCGATTTTGAATTTCCGGAAAATCTGGCGGTTCAAGTGGCGACCGACCTGTCGAAAAAAGCGGGACTTGGCATCAGTGGGACGGATATCGAAGCCATCTCCACTATGATGAACGGCTTGCCGCAGCCGGAATTTAAGAACGTCAAGTTCGCGTTCGTCACACCCGGCGCGACCGATCCGGATTTGCACATCGTCGGCGAAGGCGTGGCGCTCAAAGGCATCATGTCCTGGCTGGGCAAGGACCTGGGCTCCATCGACATGGCGGTGGGCCCCAAGGTCGGCATCAAAGTTGACGGCACCATCGGTGATCCCAAGCCCGACGGTACGGCCGGAAACCTGACGCTCGGCCCGATCGAGTTCAAGGACACATATCTGGATTTCCAGGTTCCCATCCCGCCGAAGAACCCGCTCAACGGCTACTTCAAGCTGAACGCGGATCTGGAAGTGCCGCTGATCGACATCGATGAAAAGATCAAGGTGGATGTGACGAACAAGAACCTGTCGTTCTCCGTCACCAACACATTGTTCAAGGATTTTTCCGAAACCATCAAAATGGATCTGACGGGCGTCGATCTGTCGATCACGCACCCCAGCATCAAGCACGCCGACTTCGCCATGTCCGGCGCATTGAAGGCAGATTTCGGCACCTTCATCGAAACGTCCATGAAGGCCACGTTGAATACCGCGTTCAATGAATTGAATGCGAAATACGCGAATGGCAAAAAGAAGGTCAAGAATGCCGAGGCCAATGTCAATCGCCTCAACAAGAAGATCAACCACGAACGCGCCATCGTGCGCGCCGAACGCGCCAAGGTCGAACACAAGGTGGAAGCCGCCAAGCACAAGGTCGATGAGATCGAAGGCGAAATTCATCACGCCTGGCACAAGTACCACCATTGCGGCGGTTGGTTCCCGTGGCCGTGTAAAATCCGTTGGGGCATCACCATCGGATTTGAAAAGGCCGCCAAGGCCATTGCCGATGAAGTCCTGAAACTGGTCGAAGAACTGGTCAAGCACTTCCCCATCGATCTGGACCCGCGCATCTGGCCGCTGATCGCCGCCAAGGAAACGGCCATGGGTGTTCTGAAACTGGCTGAATACTCCATCGAAGGGTTGGAGGATTTGGACAATCTTCTGATCAAGGGGCTCGACGCCATCGAAAAAACCGTGGGCGGTTCGGTGAACCTTAAGAAAGCGTCGTTCAACGGCTCGCTCACCGGTGTGATCGAACACGACGATCCGGTGGACCTGCTGATCGATGTGGAACTGTTCGGCTCCACGTTCGAGGACACCTTCGCTTTCAAACTGGAAAATGTCGCCGATGAATTGGCCAATCTGGGCAAGGAAGGGGCCAAGGACTTCGCGCACCTGTCGCTGTTGGGCCTTGTCGGCGTGGATCACATGTTCAACAAGGTATTGAGCGACATTCCGGGACCCTTCAAACGCCAACTGCGTGAAAATGTCGGCAATAAAATTCACACAGCGCAACAGGCGTTGGCCACGGAGTTGAAACAAGACGCGACGTTGTTTGCAGGCTACAGCAAAAATGCGCAGAAACTGATGAAGGACGGCGCGGTGTTTTCCGACGATTATGTGGCCAGCCTGATGCATGCGCCTGTGACGTTGTTGGATAAGGAACCGGCCAGCGCAACGTTTACCAAAACGCAGTTTGAAATCGCGTCTTCCGGGCTATGCTTGACGCGGGGCGCCGCATTCGATACCGCAACAATAGAAGAAGGGTACAATGCCTGCGCATCGACAAGTGCAACTAACGACTACGAAACCTACGGGATTTCTCACGTCGCTCAAGAGCTGACGACGCTGCCTGCGTACCACGCATCGGGTAAAAAGAAGGGCCAGCCGAACGGATATGTCTACATTACGTTCAGCAGCAGCGGATCCAGCAGCGATAGCTGTCTCTTCATAGATGGCAAATGGCAGTTCGATGAAGTGGATTTCGACGGCAAGATCGTCGAACAGGAACGTTTCCACCCAGGGAAAGATGGGGACACGCCTGGGTTCGCCTGGGATTGTAAAACATCCCCGGAATACCAATGGAAAATCCTCAAGCACGGTGAAGATTATTACCAGCTGCACAATCGCGCCACCCAGACCTGCGCATGGCTGCAATCGACCACCGATAAATTTGGGGACGTGACCAACGCATTGGCGATGGTGCCGTGCGTCGGCGCCAACACCGGGGTGTTCCGCATCGCCAAGCCCAAGGCCGCCGTGTTCCACCAGGTCGGTCTACCGTTGAAAACCGCCTTTGCGATGCTGTCCGATACGAACTCGAGTTACGGCAGCCAAAACTATTCCTCGGTGGACGCCAATCCGGCGCTTTCCGGTGTGTGCCTGACCAATGCCAGTCCGCAACAATACGGAACTCAGCCCAGCACAATCGTGAGCTGCGACAAACCTTACAAAAGCGATCCCGAAAATCCCAATGCCACAGGGTATGACTTGTTCGATTATTTTGAAGACGACTTGGGACGGCGCCGTTTCGCCAGCCGCAAGTTCCCCAACAAGTGCTTGGTCGGCGGCGTCTCCTTGGAAGACGGCGGATACGGTTGGGGCTACAGGACGTGCGATGCGAACTCTGCGGAGCAATGGTTGACGACAACCGAAACCGTCGGCGGATTGACGTTGGTGAACCAAGCGAATTCGGGAACCATCACCGATTCCAAGATACGAGGCGGTGACAAATTCCCCGATCCCTGGAACATGTACATCATGCCGCTGAACCCCAAGGCGGGGATCACGTGGTCTAATCAAACTTCGAATTACTCGGGCAAAGCCTTGAACAAAGCTTTCACGCCTGGGGAACAATCGAAATCCGGCATTACCGCCCGGGCGGCTGAATGGACCAGCATCCAAACCAAATTGGCGACGAAAGCAGATGATCTGGCGGCGGGCAAGCAGGCCTGCGTAACCAGCGGCAAAAAGTCGTATTGTTATCGCTTGGGGATGCAGACCGGCTATCAGGGCAAGCCGCGCTCGACAACGCTCACCGTGACGCCCAAACCGACGCCGGGGCAGCCGAACCCTGTGCCCACCACCAAGACCGAGCCCCTACCACCCGTCGAATTGACCGACGGAACGCAGATTGTGGTCGATGACTATGCGCTGGCAGCGAAAAACCAGTTGCCCACCATCAGTTATTCGACGGAACCCAAATGGTTCGGTTGTCGGGTGACGACCACGCCTGTAAACGATGGAAATGTGTTTATGTTCATTCCGGGCGTGGTGGTGAACAAGACCGCTTGTGTCTATTCCGAAGGTTCCCAGAAATACACCTCGAGCGGTTTCCAGGTGATCGGAACTGGTACGGACGTCTTCTGGCAACCGGCGGGCAAAGGCTACCTACCGTCATCCGCCGTGGTGACGGGGCGCATCAACATCGACAAATCCGATGGCAAGTTCGATGTTGAAAACCCGAAGTACAGCTACCTGACGGGCCAGACCGTGGCCATGTATTCGTGCCGCGCCATGGTCAGCCGTCAGACCAAGGTCGGTTGGACCATTGGCGGTAAGTATTGTCACATTGTCAATGGGACCGCGGGCGCGGTAACGGAAAACTTCGACGTGTTGGCCACCAGTTACACCCAGGCCGCGCCACCGCCGCCTGCCAAGCCGAAAGCGCCGTCGTGTACCTATGAAATGGTGCAGAAGTATTATCAGACATACAGCTTGCAAGGCACCTGCACCAAGGACCAGTACAATAAGCAACATCCGAATTGTAGCTTCAATTCCCGGCAATATGGGGAGTGCGGTGGCGGGGCGCCGCAAAACAATTCTTTCGAGCTTTGATGGGAGAGAAAAGAATCGGAATTTGCGGGTAAAACCGGATGTTTCGGGATGGTGATGGAGACAAGCATGAGAACGTCCATGAAAACGCTTATGATCATAACGGGTGTACTGGCGTTGCTGATTGGCGGGGCCCAGGCCGCGGATGAAGCGCCCGAGCACTGGCGCATTGCGCCGGATATGAAGGGCAACGTTGAAGCCTACATCGAAAATGCGCCAG
The DNA here is from genome assembly GCA_028281525.1 of Magnetovibrio sp. GTDB lineage: Bacteria > Pseudomonadota > Alphaproteobacteria > Rhodospirillales > Magnetovibrionaceae > Magnetovibrio. The sequence goes on along the minus strand of JANQJR010000039.1, from coordinate 77,738 downwards.
AATTGCAGGACATGCGCTTTTACGCCGTCGGCAACGATTGGGTCTACGCCAACCACAGAGACAGCGGCCAGATGATGCAGGTTTATGACTTCCTCGCCTGTCTTGCGTTGACCAACGACGGTGCGGACATGGATGTCGATTGGGGCGGAGGCTACGATATCGACCTGTCCAACGTCACGTTCCCCGGCGGCACCTGGGACGTGCAATTGCGTCTGCGCGAAAGTCACGACAAGATCGACAAGGATGTCATTTATGTGGTCGACCGTCTGATCGTCGGCACGCTCAACCTGCGCAATCACAAGACCAAAATGCGTGCGGTCCGCCAACTTCTCCAGGATTGTTTCAACGATCAATCATCTTGACCTGCCCCCGCAGCCACTCAAAAAAATCCGCCAGGTACGGGCTTTTTTCTTTTATGGATTTGTGCGTGCCTTAGGGCAAAAACGCTTGTCACTAGCCCGCATCAAAAATATCCACCCGTTTTTTCGGAAACGCTCACAGGCCGGATTTGATTGAGAAGGCAAAGCTGTGCCCTCATCAGGGCGGCCACGCGCCATAATCCAAATCCCGTCCTAAAGGACCTGTTCATCATCCGTGGCCCACCTACTCCGGTCAAACAACGGTCCTGAGTTTGGCGCGGCTGATCGTCCTGTCGGATGGGACGAGTCCCGGACAACGCAGACAATTGGATGTCCATTCAAAAAACCAACTTTACTTGAGAGATGGCTCTTCGCTTTTTTCAAAATCATAGTAGATATAGAGATAGCGCAGGGTGCGTTTGATTGCGTCCAGCACTGTGCCCTCACCGGCCCAGTTCTCCAGCCGCATATCGCCGGCTCGAAAATGATTGAAGTACTCATACTTGCTGAGATGGGTTACCAGCGCTTTCAAGTGTGGCGCCGGCTTCATCCAAGCTGCACTGCGCGCGAGACGTTTCAGATTGGGATCGCTGAGTTGGGCCTGTAACTCTGTCGTATCCCGGGCCTGTTCTTCATAATTGAGCGTGGCCCGGCGCGGCGTCAGGAGAATCAAGACGGTCTTTTTAGCTGATGTCTCCGTCTGGCGGCGGAACAAGTACTGGATCAAGGGAAGATCGCCGAGCCCAGGCGTCTTGTCATCGAGTTTTTCGTTCTCTTGATCAGACAGACCCGAAAGCACCATCGTTTCACCGTAGCGCAGCGTCAAGTTGGCCGTGATTGAGGTTTTGGAAGTCGAAGCAAACGACGTCCCGGTGATCGTATCAGAAACCTGCGACAGACTCGATTCCAGGAAAATACGCTGTGCGAACACACTCATGTCGATGGTGTCTTCATCAAGGAACTGCGGCGTAACCTCCAAATTGACGCCTGTGTTAATCGGCTGGACGGCGCCGCTACCTGCGACCCCGCCTTCAAGAGCGATGTGAAGTGTCCCGCCGGAGAAAAATGATGACTTCTTCTGATCCTCAACAAGAATCGTGGGGCGGGCAATCACTTCGTTACGGTCGTAGTTGTCGTTGAAGATATTGAGAGAATACGTCAGGCCCGCGCCCGCAGTCCCAAGTTGGAGGGTAATCACATCATTCGTGGTCTGCGCAGTCCGAATGTGCCCAACACCACCCGGCGTTTTGAACTCAAGAAAGGAATTGCCGGAGAAGAAGAGGTTCAAGCCATTCAGCAGGTTGACCCCTTTGCCGGATCGATAGATTTCCTGCGTTCGGATGATAGCGACGTCGATAAGCGCCATCCTGGGCAGTGGGACCTTCGGTGCTTGAGCAACCGGGATAGCGCCGCTCGCCGAGGAACCGGCAGTATTTGTGGCCGGTTCGGTGCCCGTGGAAAAACCGGGGGCTGGTGGTTTAACCGTCGTCACAGGGGTGGTTGGTGCAGGAGTAGCACTGGGTGGACTCGTAGCCGACGTCGTACCTGACGTACCCGTTGTAGCGGCGTTGCTGTTCGTTGTTGAACCGGTTGTCGATGGTGTGTCCGGAACGAAGTTGGGGTCCGTTACGTCGGTCGTCGCTTCTTTCAGATCGTCACCCGTCATAACCGGGTCTTCATTGTTCCCGGTTTGCGCGTCGAACATGCCGCCGTCGGGAACGCCGAATGGGTCGAAGTTCTGCGCAAGCATCTGCGCGACCTGTGGGTCCGCCATCAAGTCGTTGCTCGTATAATAGCGTTCCCAATCCTCAATCCGGCTGTCGACATACCGATAGCGCGTGTTGCTGACTCCGATCAGGTCATTCTGGCTTGCCCGTGCTGCGTTGAAGTCACCAATTGCGGCGGAAACAATACTGTGTGTTCGCAACACCTCGGGATCACCAGGTGCAAGATATCTTGCTCGTTTTACGACGGTTTGCGCGACGTCCATTTCCCCGAGGTAATAAGCGGTCGATGCCAGTCCCGTCAGAAACGCCACATTGTCCGGATCCAGCGTAACGGCTCGGGCAAAGTGCTCGCGTGCTTCGAAGAAGTTCTGCTGGCGAAACTTCATGACCCCCTGAAAGTAGGGTACAAGACTGAAACCCGGGTCCATGCTGGCTGCCAGTTGATACCCGACCTCAGCAAGCTCGAACTGTTCGGGATCTCCCGCTTCGCCACGCAATTGGTACGCGAGGGAGTTCAACATGTGCAGGTACGAGTTCTGAGGGTCCAACTTCAGCGCTCGCTGGAAGTGTCGGTTTGCCTCAACGTAGTCTTCGTCCAGCATGGCGCGCATACCGTCTACCACAAACGGTGCGCTCAGCTTGTTGGTGCCGGCATTCTTGACATGGCGATCGAGGGCATCAACGTCTTGCGATGCCATATCGACCGTGTAGGAAGCCACCTCGAGGTGGCGGTCGCTCAAGGCCTGTCCATGATCTGAATTGGTTACGCAACTGGCAAGCAACAGCGCGCAAAAGGACACCCCGACAAAACGGGTCTTACCGCCCACCGACCACACCAGTGGTGCTGTCCTTACTTTCGATATCATCCTTTAACTGCCCCCGGCTCAGCCCTGACCCTGATTTCCCAGTTTCAGTTCATCGTAGCCTGATTCTTGACTGTCGCAAATACAAGGACTTCCATGTTCGTGCGAACATTCGCGCCAGCGTCCGTCATACATCCAAGCCCCTGCGCCTGGTATCCGTAATGCCACAGACCACCGGCATTGACACGACACAAGTATGTCGCCGCATGGGTTGCATCACCACCGACGAGGAATGCGGAATACCGTGGCGCCGGTGGAATCGAATTCTGCCCCTGTGTATCGGTTGGAACACCTGCCGTACTCGCCATCCAAGACGCGGTCGCGCCGCTAACGCCGATGTCTAAGCCGGTGAGCACCTCAACGATGGTATTGCTATTCGTCGTCGTCGACGGATCGAATGTTTTGACGGCACCGTCAGCGAAGTAACTGCATTGCGATCCGCGCCACGTACCCGGATACACCGCGTGGTTGGCGGCGTCATGATTACCGATCACAACCCGACAGACACCGATCTTCTGATCATTTTGAAGACTATCTGCAGAGATCCAGTAAACGCTGGAAAGATCTTCCGAACCTCCGGTGACAGAATTCGAGCGCGTCCATTCGGCCCACTGGTACGTCCCTTTCCAGTGATCGAACGCCCAACGGCCCCGGTTCTGCGGGTTGCACGCCTTGACGTAAACATTCGTCTGCGTGTCACCTGGGTTCCGCTGATCGGCGATCATGCACTGATTGGTCCCCTTGTTTTCGGAGTTGATGGCCTCGAGTTGGAACCACTTCTGCTTCGGAATGATCCGCATCTTCCAGCCCTGGCCATATCGGGCATCACAGGGGCGCTGCACAAGCTGCCCGGCCTGTGCCGTCGGGATAGCACCCTCTTCTTTGTCATAGGGATACAGGCAATGGCCGGTGTAGTCGTTGATGATTTTCACCGACTTGTCATAAAGAACAACGTAATCCCATCGGTCGTAAGCATCGTTGGCGCATTCCTTCAGAAAAACAACGCTACCCGTCTCATTCGCCGCGGCGCTCGAGTCGTTCGGCACGTCCAGGCAGAAGCCATTGTCCGACTTGATGACACCGTTGTGGTCGTACCAGACGGGCATACTGTCGTTCGGCACGGTGAGTTCGAATGTGCCGTGGGCAATACCCGTGCACGGATAGAAGACACCGTTGACCTCTTTGTTTTTGTCCTTGGTGTTCGCCTTGACCGAGCTCGGACGCAGACAAAATGCAGAGTCGCGCTCCTGGATCTTGAAGCCATGAACGCCGCTCTCATCATGGGTATCCTTGACGACCTTCCAGAGTTGCCCCTTGCCATCGGTACGGCATGCAGACAGCGTGAGATGCGCGTCCTGCTCGCTCGGGTGACCCTGGGCAATGCTTACAAGCTGCGCCTGATGTTCTTTACGCGCTTTCTGGTCGTATGCCTCAAGGTGGAACGGCGTCGTCAAGCAGAGACCGTTATGCTGCAATTGGGAATAGACGCGGTTTGGCCACTTCTTGGCCAATGCATCGGTGTATTGAACGATTCTGCCGCCCGTGTCGATCATGACCCTTTTGGTCGACCACAACAGGCCACCAGGGTTTTCGCTGCAAGGATGGAAGGTCGTTTTGCCGGTGCCGTTCTGACCAAGACACAACTTCGCATGCCGTGCCACCAACAGGCGTTCGGAGAACAACTCACCTGGTGGGACATGCACATCGGTGTAGGCGACAAACTCATCGTTCTCTTTCGCCAGACGCTCCTGCAGTTGCTGTTGTTCGAAATTGACCAGTTTCTCGGCAAGAGGTTTGCTGCGGGCAATCATATGAACCAGCAGGTTTTTGCGTTTTTCTCGGAACGCCTTCAGGCGATCAGACACATGGGCGTCCTGATTTCGCGAAAGGTCCAAATCCTTCGGCAAGGCGTTCTCAAACGAGGTCCCTGCAGCACCCGCCGCAGGCTGCCCGCCATCATTGGCGACGGGCGTCGTTAACTGGGCCAACCGGATCAGCCCCGCGTCATTCATCGTTTCGGCATGGCGGTTGCTCGCAAGCATGGTGTTCACGGCGCGACGGTGGAGCTCCATCTTCGCATGCATCCAAGCATCATCGCCATACATCACAGATGCGCTCTCAAGCATCTCCTTGACGTCCGCCGGCAGGTTAAGACCCGGCACATTCTTGAGTTCCGCGTAGACCTTCTGCTCCGCCTTGTTGATCGCATGGTTGATGTCGATCAGGACCGGCCCGAGAAGCTTCTTCAGCGACTTCGGCACATGCTTCTCAAACAGCTCGGAAACCATATGGAGGGGGATGAAGGCGAGTTGCTCCGCGTCATACACTGGATCGGTGATCTTGAAGGCGAACATCTGAGTTCCGAGATCTGCACCGAAAACTTCAAGGTCCATCGTCAGAATCGCCGGCTCGCCTTTGATCATTCCGTCGAGATCGGCCTCGAAGAAGATCTCCTTCACGACAAGGGCGTTGCTATCGCCGACTGCCTTCAACAGAGATGCCAACCCGCTGGCAATCCATCTGTCGGCGTCCTCAACACCATTGATCGCCCCCTTGGCGAGTTCGAGAGCCGCCATGGCGGCACCTTGTTTGACCTCCAGCCAATCGAGTTTGGGGTCCATCAGTTCGGACGGCAAGTGGTCCACGGTTGCTTGAGCGGCATGCAGAACACCCTCGGCGACGTGGTACGCCGCCATCTCGACTTTATAGCGACCCCAGTAATATCCCTCTTGGATGCAATGCCCGACGTGGCGCCAGTTACACCGGTGCTTATGGTACTCATAGGTTCCATGGACCCTATTGGCATCGTTGCGAACGGAATTGACCTTCGATTCGGCCCGCTGGACCGCGGCATCCGCATTGGCACGCTGTCGTTGGACTCTTCCCTTCTCAGCGGCGATCTGGGAATTCCAGCTGCGCACCACCGCTTCGGCGTTATTGATTTTACCCTTCGCCTTATCCAGTTTCGCATTTAGCTCGTTAAAGAACTGGCGCACCTTCTGCGGAGCCTGATTGCGCAACCAGGCAAAGAAATCTTCCTTGATTACCCCTTCGACGAAAATCTCAGGTTCGTCATGATGCGCCGCATCGACGCCAAGACCGAGGGTGAACTTCGAATCCCAAATTCCTCCACCGATCTTTTCCTCGAAGGTCATGTTCATCATGCCCTTCTCAAACTTCGCGAGGACCGTCTGCTTTGCACCCAGGAATTCGATCTCGGAATCGATCTCGAGCTTCGGCAATGACTTGAAGCCAAGGTCGAGGTTCATCGTGTTCTTCTCAAGCTTGATGACCTTGAAATCGATCGGATCGATCGAGGCATCCATCTTGACGCCGGATTTGCCGGCGTTCAGATCGACTTTGCCGAGTTCGCGATTGAGGAAGAACAGCTCCCCGTTCAGCATGAAGCCCGAGCCGATGAGGCCAAGTTGCGGATCTGAAACCCCCGGCGTCGCGAACGCAAACGTCACATCGCGGAACTCCGGCAAAGGAAGATCGTTACTGATCGAGATTTGCGACTTGCCACCTGCAAGCTGTTCCGCGATTTCGATGATCACAGGGATACCCAGGTCCGAAATCGTGCCCTTCATGGCAACGCCATCAGGCAGACCGACGGCTTCGAGATCGAAGTCCATCTCGGCGGCAATGTCGATCTTCTCTGTACCCTTGCCAAGGACCGTTACAGCCTTGAAACCGAAGAGCGCTTCACCCTCCATATCGATACCGAACTTGATATCGACTTCGTCGAGCTCAATCCCGCGGACGCCAAATGGATCCTTCCACTGACCCGCGAGGTCCATGAAGATATCGACCGCAAAGCCCTTTTCGTTAAGCTCCAATTCAAGCTTGGTAACGAGTTCCAACTGCTCCTTCTTCGGCACCGTTAGGAGAACGTCGGCGTCCAACCCCACATCCAACTCATCAGCTTTGTACTGAATGAAGAATCCGACTTTGCCCGGGAATTTAGCCATTTTCGGCGTGTGGGTTGCGCCCTTGCCGCCCCCCGGCCCTTGATTAATGTCGACCTTGATATCGACCCCCGGCGTCCCGGAACCGAAAATATCCTCGACCGTACCTTCGATCAAAACGTCATCATGAATGCCGATTCCCTTGAGCCCCTTAGCCGCAAACCCGGCTGATGCACCCGGCGAGAAATTCGCGGCGACCGTGATGCCGTTCTTCAGGTTCACCTGCGCACTGGAGCTGCCGTAGATTTCGCGAAGGACCTGACGACCGACTTCGGGCATGTCGGAAACCTTGCCGGTGGTATCTTCCTGCGTGAAGATCAGTGCGGCATCGTTCAGGTGGAAGTCCTTGAGCGGCGTCTTGCTGAGTGCCGGCATGATGCGGTCGAACTTGAAGCCTTGGCCACCACCATTGTCGGAGAGGGCAAATGTCCACTTGGAATTGTGTTCGAACACCGCAACATCGACTTGCTCGCCGTGAAGCTCCGACCCTCCGGAGACACCTTCCGTCGAGATATCCAGGAATGTGAAATCAAATCTGTCGGCATGTTTGACCTGATGGAGTATCGGAAGATCAGCGAAGGCGACCTTCTCTGAAATCTTGAGAACGCCCGCCGTCAGCTTTCCTCCGTCTTCCTTCAAATCGATTTCGATCTTCGGCGTGGTCTTGCCAAATGGTTTCGTCGGTTCCGCAGTGAACTTCAGTTCGCCGCTTTTCGCCTGTTTGTCAAAGTCCAGGAGAATATCGAGGTTTTGCAGGTCGACCCATTTGATCCCGAACGGCTGTTTAAGCTCTTGTTCGCTTGTTGCTGAGAGAGAAATCTCTCCCTTTGCGAAGCCGACATCTGTTTTGAAATCGACCTTCGAGCCCAAAAGATCAGCCGCCATGTCCGACTGAAGTCCGACCCATAGCCCGGCATTGCCCTTCGGTGTGGTATCGGTGATTTTGAACTCTGTGTTGGTGAGAGCGAATGCCGAGGGGAGTCCGGTTAGGCGGAGGCGCGGCATTGGGGCGCCGAGATTCATCCCGGCCAGTTTCTGAGCTTTCGACGCCGTCCGGCTGAAAAGATCCCGACTCATCGACCCGATGATTGGAAGCGGGGCCTTGCCATCACGACCGATAAACGACATCAGGTCCTGCATAGCCGTCGAGGCACCGATCTCCAGCTCAGCGAACATATTGATGTCCCGGGCGAGGGAGAAATCGGAACCCTTGTTCGCGTCGGTCAGAATCTTCTGGAGATTGGTCTGAATATGCGCCGGGATCGATGCGTCGTTCGGTTTCAGGCCGGCACTTTTCTCCGGCACAACGATCAGCGACAATTCATCAATTTCCACGCCATCGAGAGGCGAGCCCGCCGTTTCAGGCACCAGATCGCTGAACGCTAGCTTGTCGAGGGTCATTGCCATCACAGCATGGTCCGCACCCGCCGGGTGGAACGCCGCAATCTCGCCACCTGTCTTGCTCGCGCCAAAGATGAAGTCAGCCGCCAGGCTCTCTCCCGTCACGACGACATTGGTGAGCGCAACCGTGTCAAAGCCAGGTACATCGCGTCCAGCGACATCACGGGCCGAAATTCCACTGTCACCGCCGCTAAGCGTGGCGATGTAAGTCGTCTTTCCGTCCACCTTTTGGAAATCGGTTTCAAATGTAACCTGAGCACCATTAAGCGCGGCATTGCCGTTCAATTTGAAGTCCCAGTTGCCCGCATCGTAGACACTGGCGAGATCGAGGCTGCTCACGCTCAGCCCCTTGAACGCGAACAGACCAGCCGGATCGGTTGCCGATCCCACCAGGTCGATAACGTTCTTGCCCTGTGAATCCTTGCCGGTCATCATCAGCGCGGCGAAGTCGTGAGTCTTGTCGCCCGACTTCATTTGCAAGTCGGCACCGATGGTTACAAACGGAACCTGGAGGTCACCCTTGGCGATACCGCTAGCGGCCGCAGTCAGCGCGGCGGGCTCGGTATCGGTGATTGCAAACACCGGTTTGGCAATCGTCATCGTATCCGGAAGCGCCGGTACTTTGAGGTCCGGCAGTGCCACCTCAAGATTCAGCCCTTTGAGACTGTTTGCTTTCGGCGCATTGGTCTGAAATGTACTCGCACTGATCGTGCCGACAATCGGAATGACAGTCTCAGTGAGGCCGGCGGACCGCATCATGCCGCCGATTGCCTGCGACGCCTTGATATCGAGATCAGCCAGCAAGTTAAACCCAGCCGGAAGCGCATAGTTCGCCTTCGATGAGTCGTGTGTCGCCGCATCGGCGATGACTTTCTTCAGGTTGTCTGAAATATGCTGCGGAACGGCGCCATCCCCTGGATCAAGAGCCGCCGCGCCCGATGGCACGACCACGAGCGACATGTCGTCAATCTCGGCGCCATCGAGGGCGGAGCCGGCGGAACCCGGTACGAGTTCGGAAAACGCCAGCTTATCCAGTGAAAAGGCGAGAGTTGGGCTCGTTTGGCTCCCGACGTGAAACGCCGCAAGTTCACCCGGCGTCTTGTTGGCGCCATAGACGAAATCCGCAACCAAGTGCCGACCATTGACTTCAACCTTCGTCAGGCCAACCGAATCAAGACCGGGGATATCCCGTCCTGCGACATCACGTGCGGAGATACCGTCCTGACCGCCATCCAGGGTCGCCACGTATTGAATTTGACCATCGACGCGCTTGATTTCGGTGTCGAACGTCAGGGCCGAATTGTTGAGATCAGCCGATCCGCTCAATCGGAAATCCCAGTTACCCGCATCATACGCGGACGCCAGCTCGACTGTCTTTACAGACAACCCTTTGAATTCGAAAAGGTCTTTGGGATCGCTTGCCGAACCAAGAAGGTTGATGACACGTTGACCCTGCGCATTCTGACCTGTCATCAATAAGGCATCAAAATCATGGGTGCTCTGGTTGGCCTGCATTTGCAGGTCCATGCCGATGGTCACGAATGGTCCAGCCGATGGCGGGTTGCGCGACCCAATCGAAGTGCCCTGCAAAGCGGCAGGCGGTGTCTCATTCACGGCGAATACCGGTTTCGTGATCTTAATGGTGTCGGGCAGACCGGGAATCCGGAGATCGGGTAGCGCCACCGTCAGGTCGAGTCCCTTGAGGCTATCAGTCTTGGACGCGCTTTGAGCGAACGTGTTCGCACTGATTGTGCCGATAATCGGCATGACGCTCTGCGTAAGGCCTGCGGACTTCATCATGTCGCCCATGCCCTGCGAAGCTTGGATATCAAGGTCTGCCAGCAGGTTGAAACCCGCCGACAGCGTATGATCGGTTTTTGAGGGATCATGGGTCGCGGCGTCGGCAATGACTTTCTTCAGGTTCGCCGCGATGTGCGCGGGAACAGCGGAGTCATCCGGCCTCAATCCGTTGCCCCCCTGTGGCACGACGACGAGTGACATCCCGTTGATCTCGACCCCATCCAGTGCGCTTCCCACCGCGCCGGGCACGAGGTCGCCGAACGCAATCTTATCGATTGAAAATGCAAGTGTCGGCGCTGTCTGGTTGCCGACGTGAAACGCTGCAATTTCACCGGGCGTCTTCTTCGGGCCAAACGTGAAGTCCGCGACGAGCTTGTCGCCCGATACCTCGATTTTGGTCAATCCCAACTGATTGAAACCCGGCAGGTTCTGCCCGATGACGTCCTGGGCGGTGATGCCACCCTGACCGCCGGTGAGCCTTGCACTGACATTTGTCTGGTTTTCGCTCGTCCGTTCGCTTGCGACGGCAATTGAGACGTCTTTGCCATTAATCTTGCCGGAGCCTTGCAACGCGAAGGCCCACCCGGTTTGCTGGTAGGTCGATGCAAGCGCGACGCTGTCGAAGCTCAGTCCGCGGAAAGTCAACACACCGCTCAATGACTGAAGATCGACAGCACCTTCCGCGACAACCGCCCGGCTATCGCTGTCATAGCTGAACAGCACGTCTGTTGCAGCGACATTAAAGGCGGCAAGCGAGGCAGCCGAAAGTCCGACGGAAATGCCGCCTTGTCCGTCTCCCTTCAATTCAAAGCGTTCATCACTAATGGAGAACGGGCCGATGGTCTTGGTCGCAGGCACTGCCGCAACGATATTAAGGTTGTTGAGGAAGTCGTTTCCGTAGGTCCGCGCGGCGTTGGTAAGGGCCGTCTTGATCTGCGCCGCTGATCCCATGGACGTGGATTGCGACGTCGTTGCGTTCGACGCTATCTCGGCAAAGACCTGGGTGCCGATACCGCCACGAAGTGGCAGTTTCGTCGCTGGGTTGAGACCGACAGCCCGAATCAGGCCCGACAATTCCTGTCCGAGACCATTGAGTGGCAAATCGGCGGAAAAGTTCATCCCGGCCTGGATCGCCATGTTGCTTCGCGCCAGAGCCTGGAGATCGGTAAGCACGGAGGGTCGTGTCTGTGCATTCGCTGGCGATTGCGGTGCAGGCAAGGTCGAGGGTGCGGACGGCGGCGCAAAAACAAAGGTCACATTTTCAAGCTCACCAAGGGCGGCAAGCGGGGTTCCCGAGAACGCTGGCATCAGGCTTGCGAGATTCAACTTCGGGGCACGAAGAACGAGGTAAGGCGACTGCGCGCCCGTCGGCGTGTAGCGCATGATATCGAACGAGACACCTCGGAGGGTAATCGTTGTAACTGAACTCGTACCGAACTGTTGAAGGTTGCCGATAGGTGTGTCGATCGTGGAAAGCCCGGGCAGTGTCGAACTGCTCGACAGCCCCATCTGCGTGAGCGTTTCTTGAACGAAAGCAGCGAGCGTCGGTGCTGGCTGTGGACTGGAAGCACTTGTCGCGGGCTGGCCAGTCCCGCTTGTCGTCGTCTGCGCCCGGACACTATCGGCTTGAACGCATGAAAGCGATGCCACGATCGCTCCAACGGCCATGAATGAACGCCACTGAAACCGTGGGACAATCGTCATATCTCAACCCCTACCCCATTAAACGCATTTATTTCCTCAAACGTCTCTATGTCCCTCAAACGACGACGCAAAATTGAGATAGCGCCACTAATTTTTATTTAACACGGATGGTAGCTCTGATGTACGAGCCTGTGCAATAGATTTAACGTGATTGACTATTCAAGCGGGTCTGGAAAAGACCAATGATCAAGGTTGAGATGGATTACGGGATTTCGGACATCGCTCTCAAAAGGGCTTTGTCACGTTAATCACTGTCATCGATGTTCGGGTTCAGCGCAATTGTGCAGCCATGAGCCGATGACACGTCAACACCAACGGATGCGAACATAAGGAGACATCAAGAGCCATGCCAAAGCATAAGATTTTTTCATTTTTAATGGTGCTTTTTCTCGGGATCTCTATCAGTGCACAAGCCAAATGTGATCCTCCCGTGGTTTCCAAACAAAATGGTTCTGGCGTTGATGTTCAGACCTTGGCAAAAACCGGTGCAAATTGGAATGGAGACGCCTTGCCGGCATATCCAGATGGCGAACCGGAGATAACGATCCTCAGGATCACCGTTGCGCCTAAGACGGAATTGCCGGTGCACAAACACCCGGTCATCAATGCCGGGGTTTTGTTGTCCGGGGAATTGACCGTCGTGAAGGAAACCGGAGAGACCTTGCACCTGAAAACCGGGGATTCTATCGTCGAACTGGTGGGGCAATGGCACTACGGAAAAAATGAAGGGAACGAACCCGCAGAAATCATCGTTTTTTACGCAGGTGTAAAAGGCACGCCGATCACTGTTAAAAAATAGGTTTCCGTATAATGTCCAACGATACATTCACCATCCAAACCATGAACCGGGATGAACTGGCCATCGCGGTTGAATGGGCGGCGGCGGAAGGATGGAATCCGGGACTTCACGATACAGACACCTATTACACGGCTGATCCAAATGGTTTTCTGATCGGTTATCTGGGGGAAGAACCCATTGCGACGATTTCTGCGGTCAAATACGGAAGGTCCTTCGGGTTCATCGGTTTTTACATCGTGAAGCCCGAGCAGCGCGGCAAAGGATACGGCCTTAAAATCTGGAACACCGCGTTGGCGTATTTGAAAGGTTGCAACATCGCCCTGGATGGGGTCGTGGAACAACAGGACAACTATCGAAAATCCGGCTTTACGTTTGCCTGTCGCAATGTCCGCTACGAAGGTGAGGGGGATGGGCAAGCTTTTACCGATGCAAGTCTTGTTGATCTGTCCGAAGTGCCTTTCAAAAGCATTTCATCTTTTAGCCGTCCTTTTTTTCCCGAAGACCGCACCGACTTTGTTCAGGCTTGGATCAATCAACCGGAGGCGAAAGCATTTGGGGTATTGCAAAATGGAGAACTGGCCGGGTACGGCGTTCTGCGCCCATGCCGCGTCGGTTATAAGGTCGGCCCTTTGTTCGCCGACACCTCGCAAAACGCCAAGTTGCTTTTCCGCGCCCTGAAAGCAGAAGTGCCCAAATCAGTCCCAATCTTTCTTGATGTTCCTCAATTGAACGCGATGGCCGTGACCATGGCCGAAGATTTTGATATGCGCGTATTCTTCGAAACGGCCCGGATGTATACGGGCCCGGCGCCGGAACTGCCATGGGCACGTACGTTCGGCCTCACATCTTTTGAAATCGGATAAGCGATGCCTGCCGAAAACATTTTCAATTTGATCCCAGAAGATCTTTCGTTGGAAGTTTTCGAGGATATTGCCAAAGGCACAGGGATGCGGATTGAAAGGATCGTGTCCAAGGGGCACACTTCGCCCAAAACCGGATGGTACGATCAGGCCGAAACCGAATGGGTGATGGTTTTGCAAGGCAGCGCCGTCATCGCGTTTGTTGATGGTGCTCGCGAAACACTTCACGCTGGGGATTACATAGAAATTCCCGCACACAAAAAACACAAAGTCGCATGGACCGATCCCGATACGCCAACAATCTGGCTGGCGGTGTTTTATCGCTCAGAACCGTGATAGGGAAATGACGTGTTGGTTCCTCTTCGAAATGTCGCAAAGAACTGATTTTAAGGGCATTCATGCCCACCGCTCACGATTTCTTCTTACGGCGTTTGTGTTGCGAAGGCGATGCGTTTGATCCCACTTTGCTTGACCAGGGCAAGGACCTCGGCAATGCGCTGATAAGGCACCGCGCCGTCACCGCCCAGTTTCAAAACGCGATCCGAATCTTCGTGTTGAATGGCTTTGAGACGTGCGGGCAGGGCGGCATCCGTGATGGCCTCGCCGTCCAACGACAGGCCGCCGTCGGTCATCACCTCCAACGTGGTGAGCCTGGGTTCGGTCATCTGCTCGGCCCGGGCGCGGGGCAAATCGACGCGGAGCGCTTGCGCCATCAAGGGCGCGGCGACAATGAAAATGACCAACAACACCAACATCACGTCGACCAAAGGGGTGACGTTGATCTCGCTCAATGGCTGATCGGGATCGCCCCCGGAAACACCGCCCACCATGGCTCATCCCTCCCCGCTTGCCGCGGACAAGATCCGCACCGCATTGCTTTCCACCGCACCGAACAAGCGGCGCAATTGACGCAGCAGCAGGTTGTAACCGACCACCGCCGGAATTGCCGTGAACAGACCCGCCGCCGTCGCCACCAAGGCCTCGGCCACCGGACCGGCAACCAAATCCATGCTTAAGGCTTCCGCACCGCTGAGGCCTTGCAGCGCATGCATGATGCCCCATACGGTGCCGAACAGGCCGATAAACGGTGCGGTGTTGCCGATGGTGGCGAGCGGCGTGAGCCCCCCTTCGAAATGCAGGCGGCTTTCACGCACTAGCACTCCGGCCATGGTTTCGCGTTCGCCCGTAGCGGTATTTTCAAGCCCCGCCACCACATACGCCGAAGGCAATCCCTTGGCGGGCAGGCCGCGCCCTTGGAAGGCGACCTCCCCCCGGTACGCGGCGTTCAGTTGCCAAGCCTTGTAGAACATGACGGCCCAACTGATCACCGACAGGATGATCAGAAGGATGAACACGCCCCGCACGACCCAATCGGCCTCGGGCCACCATGACAACAATTGCGTATGGCTGATTTCCATAAATGCGCTCCTTCTCAAGCGTCTTTCAAGATAAAACGAATCGGCACCTCAACGCTGGCGGCGACGGGCTGTCCGCCGCGTGTCGCCGGTGCGAACCGCCAGGCCTGCACCGCACGCAACGCGGCTTTGTCCAAAATCGAATACCCACTTCCTTTTTTGACCGACACGGACAGCGGGCGTCCCTGTACCGAAACCTCAACCACCAGCAACACAATACCTTCCATGCCGCGCCGTTGCGCCAGGGCCGGATATGTGGGTTTGGGGTTGCGCAGATAAGCGGCCGTGCTGGACGGCGGGACGAAAGCCTCTTGGCTGCCCACCGTCGCCGTTTGCGGTTGTTTCACAGGCTTGGATTTGGGTTCCGCCGTCTGTGCCGGGTTCGGCTTCGGTTCTGGTTTTGACTTGGGTTGCGCCACCGGCTGTGGAACGGGTTGGGGCGCGGCGATTTCCGGTTCCGGTTCTGGCTTTGTTTCCTGAACGACTTCCGGTTCCGGTTCGACCTTGGCTTCTTCGATTGGTTTTTCTTTGGGCGTTTCTTGTTCGGCCGGCTCAGGGTCCGCCACGGCGGCGATACCGAACGCGGAGAGATCCACGACCTCGAACCCACCCACGGCCTGGGGTGGCGTGATGTTCATGCGTGGCATGACCAACACCCCCCACGCCAACGTCACATGCACGCCCAACGCCAACGCCAGGGCGGCGAAGGCGCGGAGAAAGGGATGTAACGTCTGTGCGGTCATGGTTCGCCCCTACGCCTCATATCACCAGCAGAATGCGGCGCAAACCCAGCACCACCAGAACGGCCGCGCCGGTCCAACGCAAGATGGATAACAACTTTGGATTTTCCGCCGTCAACTCCCGGCCCAGGCGTCCAAGCAATGGCATCACGATAAACAGCGGGGTCACCGCCGCGCCAAGGCCGAACACGACGCCCATGGCGAGACCGTGTGCCACGTCGCCACCCAACGCCGCCGCTGCCAGCAACGCCGCCAACGGCGCGCAAGGCACGAAGCTGAGCACGAAGCCCAACGCCAGCGGTGGCGCGCCGCCCAGTAAACGCGACGTCCGGCACCCATGAGCGGCCTTGTGTCCATAAACCAACAGAAGGCCTGCGATGATGCTGACCCCACCGATCATCCAATGGCCGAGGTCGCCTTCCACGACATCCAAAAGCACCTCGCCCAGGTAACCGGCCGCCGCGCCCAGCACGGCGTAAGCCAACACCTTGCCCAGCGCGAACGCGCCGGTCTGGCGAAAGGCCCCTGCGGCGGATTGACCATTCCCCACCACCAGCGCACCCATGAACGGCAGGCAGGTGGCGGTGCAGGCGGTCAACCCAACCGTCAAGCCCAGCACCCAAATGGATGCCAAGCTGACGGCCAGCGGCGCGACATCATGTCCGTAGTATTCCGGTCCCATCGGATCATTCCGCCGGGGCCGGATTGGCCGCCGATTTCGATTTGGGCTTGCACGGTGCGCCATCCGGTTTGTCGATTTTCGCACGGCGCTTCATGTACGCGCTAGAGGACTGGAACAACGCCACCGGGCCGAGCTTCAGCGCCAGCATGCCGTCATCCGGACAGAACTCCACACACCGCCCGCACATGGTGCAGTCCGCATGAAACGCCTTGGATCCAAATTCGAACGCGACCTCATGGATGTCCATGGGACAGGCCTGATAACAGGCCTTGCACTTGCCGCATTGATCGCCGGATTGTTTCTTCGCCAGGCGCAACGGCACGATGCGGCGAAACAACGCATGCAGCGCCAACATCGGGCACACCCGGCAAAAGGGTTGGCGCATGCCCAATGCCAGGATCAGAACGAAGCCAAAAATGGCGCTGCGCGCCGCGCTGAAGGCAAACGCCGTGGTGTCCGCCGTATTGACGGCAATCTGTTTTGGGTCGGCGGTCATCAAGGTGGTCACCACGCGCGACGGGCAGACTTGGCAATAGGCGTCGCCGGTGACGTAACTGGTGTAGCCCAACCCCGCCGCCAACGGCAGGACCAAGACCATCAGGATCAACACCGCCCACTTGACCGGACGCACCCGGCCCACGGAATCCTGAGTGAAACGGCGGATGCCCAGCTTCAATTTTCGTCCGAGCTTGTAGACGAATTCCTGTACGGTGCCCAACGGACAGATCCAGCCGCAAAACGCTTTGTTCAACACGAAGAAGAACGCCAGGAACGTCAGCATGGTGAAGCCGAAGGGAATGATGTAGTCGACGCTGAACTGTTGGGCGCGCACGATGCTCTCGCCCACTCGGTGGTGCAGCTGATGCTGCATCGGAATCAGAACGCAATAGCCCGCGTTTTGTTGATCGTAGGCGCATGACAGCGCCGGTAGCGAACCGGTTACCTTGTCGGCCAGGTAATGGCCCATCAGGGCCCCGCCATAAACGGTGAACACCAGCATGACGACCTGAACGGCCATGCGCAGGCGCGAAAGTGTAAGTGCGTTTGTCATGATATCAGCTCCCCTCAGGCCTTCTTGCGGCGGCGCACAAGGGGCGCGGCGACGGCCATGCCCAACACGGCGAAGCCGACCCCGGCCCAAACATTCTTGTCACCATAGGCATCCAGGCTGTAATCACCGTTGAACGTCGCCAGTAAGCCGCCATGGCGCACGGCCAGGACAAATTGCGACGCCAGCGGGCGGCCATGGTTCCACTGGTCTTTCGGAATGTCTTTGAAGTCGCGCGGAAACGTGACGTCCACGATCCCATCCGCGCCGGTGACGAATTCTGCGCGCGTGCCGTTGGAGGTTTCCAATACCACCTGAGTGTCGGCCACGGGCGCGCCGTTCATGCGCACGCGAAACGCCCAGGTTTGATTTTCCCGGTAGCGCGAATGCTCACGCGGCAAAATCGCGGGGATGATCTCAAATCCCGGGCGCCGTGCGTTCAAAAGATCGCGCGGCGCTGGACCGGGTTTGGAGAAGTACTTGAAGGTGCTGGCGATGGCTTCCTCGCCACCCGGTCCGTGCCCCACGGCGCGCACCAGGTAATAGCTGCCATCTTCGCCGATTTTGAACGACAGCGCACCGTTGTCATCGATGGACAAATTGCGGACCGCCGCGTCCGGCGCGACATGTCCATCGCCGTCGTACGAGGCGTACGTGACCCCCTCCATGGCATGCATGTTGAAGGACTGATACTTGGCCTCAGACCGGCTGTAACGGCCGCCTGCGATGAGCACGGGATAGGCCGTCCAATCCGGCGCTTTGGTGGCCTTGGGCATTCCTCCATGACCGCCGTGACCAGCATGTCCGGCATGCTGGGCCGAAGCGAAGGATGCGCTGAACATCAAGGTGAGTGTAGATACTAAAATGAATGACTTCATGGTTTCCCCCTTAGAACTTATGGCGATAACTGGCGACGAAGGTGCGTGGCTGGCCAGCGGAATAGGTCTGTACCCCACGCGTGCTTTTCTTCGCTTCGACCGCATAGTGCTTGTCGAAAATATTTTCGATATTCAGCGAAAACGCCTGATGCTCCGACATGTCATAGCCGACATGGGCGTTGGTGATGAATTTGAAGCCGCTGTATTTTTCGGTGTTGGCGTTGTCCATGAAGTACGCACTCCACGTTTCGGTGCGCACCCCGGCTTTAAGCCCCTTCCCGCTGTCATAGTTCGCCGAAAGCGCATATTGATGACGCGGAACGTACGGCATCTTGTTGCCGGCACGATCCTGGTTCACGTTGTTGACCGGTTCGAAGAAGCTCTGGAATTCGAAATCGCTGTAGGCATAGGTCGCGCCGAAAGACAATTTATCGCTGTAGGCGTAATTTCCGGCGAATTCCAAACCCATCTTTCGGACTTCACCCGCATTGCTGAAGGTGGTCTGACTGTTTTCCGAGACCGAGACGATTTCGTCATCGACCATCGAGTAGTAAACCGCCGCGTCATAGCTCAAGTCCGCCCGGCGGCCTTTCAGCCCGATTTCGGCGGTGGAGGTGGTCGAATTGCTCAAAGACGTGTTGGTGCCGATTTCGCTCGCCGACGGAACCTGGTCGGACATCGCCAACGAGCCATAGACGTTGGTCGACGAATCCAACGCGTAACTGGCGCCGATGCGGGTCGAAATCAGATCGAAGGTCTTGTCGACCTGCGTCAGACCATCACCTGCGACATAGGTGCCCGAGGAATAATCGTACTGGGTGATTTCATTGGTGGTGATATCGAAGACGGAGCGGTCATAGCGGAAGCTGACATCGACCAGGGTTTTGTCATTGGGTCGCACAGTTTCCTGGGCGAAGGCCCCCACCAATGTATTCAACATATCTTCGGTTTCCATTAACGCCCCGCGCTGGGCGGAATTCACCGACGTGATGCGGCTGGCGAAACCGGTGGTGACATCGCGGTACTGGAATTTGCGGGCATCGTCCGTCTGGTCCATGCGCAGGCTGATGCCGGCTACCAGGGTCGACGGGCCCCAGAGTTGATGCTCAATATGCGCTTCGACGTCGGTGCCGGCGATGATGTTGTCTTCGCTGACGTTGATGGCACCGGTCACGGGGTGGTAGTGGCTCCAGTGGGTCGCATAGATGCGCGGTTTGTAGGTGATGTCGCCGTCCTGCAGTTCGTACTTCGAATTGAAAAAGTAGCTGTTGGAATCGCGCGCGGAAAAATCGAAGGCGTCACTGTTGTCGTTTTGCTTGCCGGTGCGCCGGAACTCTTCATATTGTTCCTGACTCATGGAGCCAGGTAGATTCATGTTCACTTCCGAGAAGCTGGCTTCGGTTTCCCAGACGCCGCCATTTTCGAACATGTGGCCGTGTTTGACGCTGCCTTGCGTGCTCTCAAACGTGTTGCGCCGTCGCCATTTGTTTTCGATGGCGCGGCGCGAAACCGTCACGGCGAACGCATCGTTGTCGGTCGCCATGGCGCTGACCCGTGCATGCGCGTTGCTGGTGCCCGATGTGCCGCCACCGATACGCACCCGGCTTTCTTCGTCGAATACGGATTTCGACAGAATCTGGATCACGCCGCCGGCGGATCCGCCACCGTAAATGGACCCCGGTCCTTTGGTGACTTCGATGCGTTCGATATCCTGGGTGTCGATGAAATCGAAACGCGTGAAGCTGTCCGGGTCGGTCATCGGCACGCCATCGCGCAGCACCATGATTTCACGAACGCCGTAATTGGCCTTTTGACCCGCGCCGCGGATCACCAGGCGTGAATCGAAACCGCCGTTCTTCGAGTTGATCTGAACGCCCGGCGTTCCCTGGATGCCGTCTTTGATGTTGAACATCTTCTCGTTTTCGATGCGCTCGGAACTGATGACCGTGATCGAAGCGGGAACCTCCTTGGTACCGCGTTCAGAACGCGTTGCGGTGACGGATACTTCGTCCAGTTTGACGGCGCTGCCTTCTTGCGCCATCAGCGGCAAGGCCATGGTCGCGGTCAGCAAGAACGCGCCGGAAGCCACGCCGATTTTTTTCGGCGGGATTTGGGTATGCATTGGTTTCATTGCGCCCCTTCAGGCAGGGCGCCCCCTTGTATGTTTGATTGTGTGTGTTCGTTTGACTTTTGCGTGCGCGCGAAACGGCACACCGGTCTCTTTTTGCGGACCGGTTGTTCGCTTCACGCCATAGAAGACATCAAACGTTCAAGGGAGGTGCGCGCGATGGACACGGCGTGCCCCGCCAGATGCTGGCGTATCGGGCATGGCCGGGATGCGTGAATGAAGGAGGCTGGGACGCAGAAACAAAGACCGTTGCCACCGTATCGGGTTGCAACAAGGCCGGTGCCGTATACGTGAAGCAAAACGGGCACGGCGGCTCGACATCCTGCGGATCAGCGGGCGTGCCGTCGACATTGAGTGGAATCTGCTTAATGCCGGTGGGCGTACAGATGACCTGGAATTCGAGACCGCTGTCGGGATCAAAGGCCAACGCATGCCCGAACGGCACAAACACCTGTACGAACAAAGCAAACGCCGTCAGCCACGCCGTGTAATGACGGAAAGCCTGAACGGACAAAGGCAGTGTCCACTTGAAGCGCGTTGTGTGCGCCATCGGTATGCGTTCCCTTGCGTCTTGATCGCGGCTCTTTCAGAGCTCTCTCGGACAAGACCTTACTTAAGTTATGGGCATGGACCATATCGCCACATATCCAATCTGACAAGCCCTCCGAACGGGCAACCTTGCCGTTCCTCTCACGCCTTGAGTAATTTTACAGAGGGATTGAAAAATCAGACAACTTTCAAAAATCGACGACACGCTAAGCTGTCACAAACGACAACCTGCGCGCACCTTCCTGGAAAATCAAAACATTACGCGATTGTCGGATTTCAAATCAAAAACGGTATTTTTGAGTGCCTCATGTCCGCTGCACACCACAAACCGAACGCTTTGACGTTGACGCCGTATCGTCCGCTTCCAGCCAATAGCGAACATTTGCCACTGACACCACCACCACGAGTTCCTTGCGCGCTTGAGAACAGGCTGTATTCTTTATGCCTTCCGGCACCGCGCACAGATTCCTCTAAGCTCAATCGTGGTTTTGCTCGGAGAAAAGTTCGATTCATGGGCCATGGTCTCAAGATGTGCGGTCAGTTTCTCATCCGAAAACTCCGATACCCGGCCACATTGATCACAAATCGAAAACGCCGCCGCCGCGTGTGCGGAACAAGATGGGTTACGGCAGGCCATAAACGCGTTCAGACTCTCCAACCGATGAACCATGCCAAACGCCATCAGTTTGTCCAACGCACGATAAACCTGTGGGGGAGCAGAAAAACCATGATCCCGCAACAGCTTCAGGATCGAATAGGCGCTGAGGGGTCCATCCGCCGCTAAAAGCGCTTCCATCACCAGTGCTTGGTTCTTTGTCAGATCCACACTTGGATGATCATGGTCAGGCGCACTCATTTCCTTGCCCCTTTATCCAAAGGCTGCCCAGACCGCGCATTGGGTCGAATAAACCCGGCGAATGGAACAATGCTGAGAGCAAATAAACCCATCGCGGCGACGACAATGCTCGGCCCCGAAGGGGTGTCCCATTGCAGGGAGCCGAACAATCCCGCAACAACGGAGGCCGCACCGATGACCGCAGCAAAAACGGCCATTTGCTCCGGCCCGGTCGCAAACCGCCGGGCTGTCGCTGCCGGAATCAAGAGCATCGCGGTGATCAGCAGCACACCGACAATTTTCATGGAAATGGCGATCACCGCCGACATCAGAAGCATAAAGGCAATGTTGGCACGCTCATAGGGCAGCCCTTCGGCGACAGCCAGATCTTGGTTGACCGTACCGGCAAACAAGGGTTTCCAGATCGCAATCAACGCCACGAGAACGGCGCCACCGCCTATCCAGATGACGGCGACATCGAACCTCGTGACGGCAAGAATGTCCCCGAAAAGAAAACCCATCAGATCGACACGCACCCAGGTCATGAATGCGAGAACCACCAAGCCGACCGCCAAGGTGGAATGCGCGAGCAAGCCCAACAAGGTGTCACCCGGCAAGGTGCGCCGCCGCAGCATAAGCAACAATGCGAGAGACACGGTCGCCGAGATGGCGAAAACGGCAAGCGTGATATTGACCTCAAACAGAAGAGCCAAAGCCACGCCGAGAAGCGCCGCATGAGAGAGGGTGTCGCCAAAATAGGCGAGCCTGCGCCAGACGATGAAACAACCCAGCGGCCCTGTAATCAAGGCAACACCGACACCCGCAAGAAGTGCGCGCATGAAAAAGTCATCGAGCATGTGGATCTCCACGGTCTTGATCGTCTTCCATCTCTTCGTGATGATGTCCATCGTCGGGGTGGCAATGATCCGTCACGGTGCCGTCCGCATGGCGCACACGTCCGTCCGGCAGGTGAGTATGGTCGTGGCGATGCTGGTAAACGGCCAGGGTCGGAGCTGCACGTGCGCCGAAAAGCGCCTTGTACTCCGCGTGTTCGGCAACGGCCGTCGGCGTACCGGAACAACAAACATGGCCGTTTAAGCAAATCACGCGATCCGTCGCCGCCATCACCACATGGAGGTCATGCGATATCAGCAAAACACCGCAATTCAGTTCGTCACGAATACGCTGAATGAGGTCGTAAAGGGCGATTTCACCCGTGAAGTCGACGCCTTGGACCGGTTCGTCCAAAACCATAAAATCCGGTTTGCGGGCAATGGCGCGAGCCAGCAGAACACGTTGGAATTCACCGCCCGAAAGGTTTCGCACTTCTACATCAGCAAGGTGATCGACGCCGGTCAGGTCCATCGCCTGGGCGACATCGGCTTTCCCAACGGAACCCGTCAAGCGCATGAAGCGCCGAACGCTCAGCGGCATCGTCCAGTCGATACTGACTTTTTGCGGCACATAGGAAACGACAAGGTCCGGACGAAGGGTGCACGTCCCCATATCGGATTTCAAAAGACCCAACGCCATCTTGGCCGTGGTTGATTTGCCCGAACCGTTCGGTCCAATCAAGGTCACGATTTCACCCGGTTGGACAGTCAAAGACACGCCCCGCACCAACCAACGGCCTTCGCGATAGATTCCGGCATTGTCGAGTGAAACGAGAGGCATGGAGTGTTTGAGCATAGATACTGCAAAAGGGATCGGGGTTGAAATTTATGATGTTGCAACGAATTGTCCCAAATGTTACACAGCAACACAAGTATGTTATAACATAACACATCAAAATCACTCGCCCTTGATATCGTAAACACCTAAAGGGAACCCCCCCATGCGCTTCGTAAAAACTCTCCTGGTTGCGACAACGCTTTTGGCGTTGTCCAATGTCCCGGCCAAAGCCGAACTCAATGTGGTCGCTTCCATCAAGCCCGTGCATTCATTGGTGGCCGCCGTCATGGAGGGTGTCGGGACTCCCGGCCTGATCGTGGAAGGGGCTGGTTCTCCGCACACCTATTCCCTGAAGCCGTCGCAGGCGCGCATGCTCCAATCCGCAGATGTGGTTTTCTGGGTCGGGCACGAACTGGAGACCTTTTTGGAGAAGCCGCTTGAAGCTTTGGCGTCAAAGGCCAAAACGGTTGAACTTATGGACGCACACGGCCTTATTACATTGAAATTCCGCGAGGGTGGGAATTTTGAAGCGCACGACCATTCTGAGCACGAAGCGCATCATGATGAACATGATCATGACGAACACGCCAAGGCTGACGACCACGATCATCATGAGGATCACGACGATCATAAAGGGCATGATCATCACGACGATCACAAGGATCACGACGATCACAAAAGGCACGGTGACCACGACGACCACAAGGATCACGCTGATGAACATGACCACAGCCATGATGGCATCGACCCGCATGTCTGGCTTGATCCCGTAAACGCCAAGGCCTTCGTGCACGAGATCGAAGAAATCCTTGCCGCCGCAGATCCGGCGCATGCAAAACAATATGCAGCGAACGCCAAGAAGGTGATGACCAAGCTTGACGCTTTAACGGCAGAAATCGCGAAGGAATTGGCGCCGGTAAAGGGCAAGGGCTTTATCGTCTTTCATGACGCCTATCACTATTTCGAAGAGCATTTCGGACTCCAGGCATCGGGGGCGATCACGGTTTCGCCGGAAATCATGCCGGGCGCGGAACGGATCAACGAAATTCAAAACCGCATCAAAAAGCTCGGTGCGACGTGTGTGTTCGCCGAACCTCAGTTCGAACCCAAGCTGGTCTCCACGGTCATCGAGGGGAGCGACGCCCGAAGCGGCGTGCTCGATCCTCTGGGGGCTTCCTTGCAAGATGGGCCCGACCTGTATTTCGAGCTTTTGCACAACATGGCGCACGCGTTCGAATCTTGCCTGGGCGGCGCAAGCTAGCCCCCGACCGCGCAATCTGTTGGGGGGGGGAATGCGCTCCCCCTCCGCCACATACAAATTTCGATTGGGATCAACATGGAGCCTTTAGGTTTTAATCGACCAGAAGAAGAAAAACGTCCGGACCGACTTGGTCGTTCCGCACGCAGCCGTTCAGAAGCTGAGGCGGCTGTGCGCACGCTCATCGAATGGGCCGGAGATGATCCAGACCGTGAGGGCCTAACAGGAACTCCGGCACGGGTCGTTCGCGCTTACGAGGATTTCTTTGCCGGATACCACGAAGATCCGGTTGCGCTACTGGCAACAACGTTCGAAGAAACAGACGATTACGACGAAATGGTTGTTTTGCGTGACATCCGTCTGGAAACACATTGCGAACACCACATCATTCCCATTCTGGGCAAAGTTCATATCGGGTATTTGCCGTCGGAACGGGTTGTCGGCATCTCAAAGCTGGCGCGCCTTGTCGAGGTTTTTGCCAAACGGATGCAAATCCAGGAAGCGCTGACGGCGCAGATTGCCGACACCATCCAAGAAGTTCTAAAGCCGCGTGGCGTCGGTGTCATCGTTGAGGCCGCGCACCAATGCATGACGACGCGCGGCGTTCGAAAGCCGGGGGTCAGCATGGTGACCAGTCGTATGCTTGGCTGCTTTCGTGACGACTCATCTACCCGCCGGGAGTTTCTGTCGATGGTGGAAAACAACGGGAGGTCAAGATGAGCAGCACCCCTTCCACAACGCCCGCCTCCAAACTGTTTGCCCCGCGCGTCTCCGTCGAACAGGTCGAGGAAGGCAACGTGTTGGCCCCGAAATTCGACGCCGACGGCCTATTGCCGTGCGTCACCACGGATGCCGACACCGGAGACGTGTTGATGCTGGGTTACATGAACGCGGAAGCGCTCCAACGCACGATTGCAACTGGCGAAGCCCATTACTGGAGCCGCAGCCGCCAATGCCTATGGCGCAAAGGCGATACAAGCGGGCTTGTTCAAAAGGTCGCCGAATTGCGTGTTGACGACGATCAGGACGCCGTCTGGCTGCGGGTGCGTGTCGGCGGCTCGGGCGCCAGTTGCCACGTCGGTTACCGTTCCTGTTTCTATCGCGCTGTGGAGTTTGGAGCGCCGTCGGAGAACCCCGCCCAACTTACATTTACGGAAACAAGCCGAACCTTCGATCCCCATGAAGTCTATGGCGATGCACCAAATCCAACACAGCTTTGACGGAAATCGATTTGCTTACGCAGCCTGAAGACCGGTCCATCCCAAAACCTGACACCGATGCCGCTAACGACGAGGCGGAAATTGTACAGGCTCAGACACGGCAAGGGTTGAGCACCATCCGATCCCCTGACGTTCAGCTTGTGACTTGGCAGCGCGCGCTAGATGGAACTTTGCGGGCGTGGCTGGAACAGCTTGACGTGTCGTGTTTGCCGCATTTGCGGGTTCTGCTTCAACCGAAGGAACTTCGGTCCACGATGGAAGAATTGCTCGATGCGTGCGGCATGCCAAAAGATGAGATGCGATCGAATTTCATCGATGACATCGATGGACTCGTTTCCGTGTTCGCCGACATCGCGCAGACCGACCTTGTCGATGTTCGCCTGGAATGCCTCGATCATGACGCGTGCTGGAAGTTTCACTTGGATTGCGTTGAAATGCGGCTGCTCACGACATACCTGGGGCCGGCGACCGAATGGGTTAAGCCACAATATGCCGAAGAGGCGTTACGAACTCAGAAGCAATTCCAGGGTCCGGTCGAGCGGTTTCGTTCTCACGAAGTCGGAATGTTCAAAGGGAGCTGCGCCGGTTCGGGTTCCGGCATCGTGCACCGCTCACCGCCCATCGCGAACACCGGTCAAATACGCCTCTTTCTCTGCCTCAATCGGCAATCGGCCGCATCTCCCATGCCGTGGTCGGGAGACTCATAAGCGGCGCCACCACTTCGTTCATGGATTTTGCCGGACCGAAGGCGCATTGACAGACGTTGGACACAAGTCGGCCTATGAACAATAACCACATGCATGGACGACGGTTGTTGCCAGCTGGACTTGAATATTTCAGCGCGGCAGCGCCGTGTTCTAAAATGGGTCCTGGCGATCAATCTCCTGACCTTTCTGATGATGATCGCCGACTCGTTTCTCAGCGGCACTCCTCAATTTAACCGCCAATTTAGTTTGTTTGCACTTGCTGCATCCCTATCGCAACAGTGACGTGGCCATGTCGTCGGTTTGGGAGTGCTCACGGAATGACGTTCTAGAAGGCGTTGCATTGTGCCATCAGACTCCTTGTTTTTTTCTTGCGTTCAGCCGTACGTGTCCTCGCGAGCGCGTGGCAAGAAATGAACCCAATACAATCGATGTGAATTCAAGTGCAGACCACCAGCAGCCGTGTCAACACAGAGAAGCATATTGCTCCCATATCGCCTCCCAACCCGAGCTGCGTAGATTTGCCTCGCCTTCAAGGCTGTTGTGACCTGCACGCACCTTCCTACTTGAGACACGTGGCACTCTGGACGTGCCGCGTACCGACCACGACCAACCTCTGGCTGACCTCAAAACCCCTTAGAAACGACACGGCCTAGATTCTCCCGCTCAATATCAATGCCAACTTCCATTGTTTCAAGAGAGGCCCTCACAAACATAGGAAGTGCCGGTTGATGCCGAACCTCTTATGGTTTAATGAGTATACACAACCCATGACTATCGTATTCATTACACATAACGAATGGTTGTGACTCGTAGCAACCATCGTCCACACAAGGCCATAGACGAAATGTCGAGCGCAAAAGGGCATCAACCGAAGGAAGCGGCCGCTCAACCGGCGGATAAACCTGAACACCGCCTGACGGCGCCCCTTACCGACGAGCAACAGAACCTGCTCAATCAAGCGCTGCAGCTTCATCAATCCGGGAGCGTAAGAGAAGCGTGTGATCGATACGACTTGGTTTTGCCTCAACAAATGCACAATCCAAAACTACTGTTTGTCGCCGGAACGGCCCGATTACAGCTTGGGCAGCATGACAAGGGAATAGAGCTCGTGCGTCGGTCCATTGCGCTCAACCCCGCAAATCCCGAGGCGCATAACAACCTGGGCAATGCCTTTCGAGAACTCAAGCAGCTTGAAGAGGCGCAATCGAGTTACGAGCAAGCGCTGGCCTTCAAGCCGAATTATGCCGTGGCTTACAACAATCTTGGCGGCGTCCTGATGGACCTTAAGCGGCCGGACAAGGCGCTGGCCAACTTTGAAAAGGCCGTGTCCATCGCAGCCGAATACGCCGAGGCGTATAGCAACATGAGCAAGGCGTTGATGGACCTTGGCCGAATCGACGAAGCCCTGGCGAGTGCCGAGAGGGCGGTGTCCATCAATCCCGGATATACCGATGCCTACAATAACATGGGCAATATCCTCAGGGCGCTCAAGCGACCGGAAGAGGCGCTGGCGAGTTACCAGAAGGCAATATCCATCAAACCCGACGATGCTATGGCCCATAGCAACATGGCGCTTGCCCTGAAGGATCTCGGGCGGTTCGACGAAGCGCTCGCGTATTCGGAGAAGGCGGTGTCTATCCAGCCCGATTATGCCGCAGCGTACAGCAACATGGGCAACACCTTGCGGGATCTCATGCGCTTGGACGAAGCGATGGCAAGTTACCAAAAGGCGGTGTCCATTGATCCCGACTATACAGAGGCGCATTGGAACATATCCCGGCTGTTGCTCCTTAGGGGCCGCTACGTTGATGGATGGAAGTTGTTTGAGTGGCGCCTAAGAAAAGAGGACACGAAAGACAATTACTACGATTTCCTCCAGCCTTCCTGGCGAGGCGAGAAAGACATCGCGGGCAAGACCCTGCTCGTGCATACGGAGCAAGGATACGGCGACGTCATCCAATTCTGCAGATACTTGCCCCAAATCGAGACATTGGGCGCGAAAATCGTTTTCGAAGCACCCCACATGTTGCTCCCCTTTATCTCTACGCTAAACTGCCCGATGACGTTGGTCGCCAAGGGCGATGCCTTGCCGCAATTCGATGCATACTGCCCGGTGATGAGTTTGCCCTACGCGTTTCAAACGACTGTGGAAACCGTACCGTCTCAGACGCCCTACTTGTCGTGCGATGAAACCAGGGTTCAGGCGTGGCGGGCGAAGCTGGGCGACACGGACAGAATGCGGATCGGACTGGTGTGGTTCGGGTCCGAAGCGCACGTCAATGACGCAAACCGCAGCATCCGTTTGGAAGAATTGCTGTCGCTCTTCGACCTGCCGGTCGAATGGCATTCCTTACAGAAGGAATATCGCGCACATGACTTGGCGCTGCTCGAACGGCATACGGAAATCAAACAACACCAAGATGATTTGCACGACTTCGCCGATACCGCGGCATTGATCGAATGCCTGGACTTGGTGATCAGCGTCGATACCAGCGTCGCCCATGTCGCCGGAGCGATCGGCAAACCCGTATGGATTCTGTTGCCCCATATACCGGATTATCGCTGGATGTTGGATCGCGAAGACACACCGTGGTATCCAGGCGCAAGACTGTTCAGGCAACCTGAGGCAGGCGATTGGCCAAGCGTGGTTGGAAAGGTTGCTCAGCAGCTCCGTGAGCTCATCCGCCACCATGCATGAACCCTCTGGTGCGTTCGTTCATGCACGAGCCAGCCGCGTGTGGAATCATAACACCGCGCCACGACTGTGAGGCGGCATTTGAAAAAAAGGAGGAGCCCATACTCTTTTTGCAGGGCGGAGAACATGATTTTCGTGCACTGTCACCGTGGTCCACCGTAATGCGCAGGTCTTTAAAAAACGGTCCCTGTCATGTTCTCACAGTTCATCAATCGGGCGATCAACGCTGTTGGGGTATAGCAAGCGTCTCATCTTATGTTGAACCTCGCCTTCCTCACCTTGGTCGGAAGCAAATGGGCGCGGCCAGGCGGTGAGGTGAAGGACATCATGCGCCAAAGCTTCGGTTTGCAAATAATCGCATTGTTCGACCTCATCCCGGTCGGCGCCGGTCAATTCCCAGAACCCGGGCCCCAACCACATTTCGGCGGCGACCACCTCAACGAAACCGAGACGTATGGTCCTCCGTCCGGGGTTATCGGTAACGTCGATAATGGTTTTTTCGACCGGTGGCGGCAAATTGTTGCTCACCTTGGGCAGGTGCGTGTGTACACGCCCAGCAAGTTCATAGGATTGAATATTGTCGGTGGTTTGCCAGCGGCTATATTCCTTATCTAGATAGAAAGCTTGCAAAAAGCCATCGACAGTCGATAAATGTTCAGCCCAATGCGTCCAATTGACGTCACATGGCGACTTCTGATCAATCCACAATAAGGTGTGTTGCGGATTGGCGATTGGGCCGAAATCGAACGTAAACCGTTCCGAATAAATTCCAAAATGGGGCTTCGGATACCGGCGGATTGAGCTTGCGACCTGATCAAACGTCATCTTCCGGTTCATTTGGTCATACAGGGGGTCGATAAGACCCTGCTGTTCAAGGACCGTGGCGATCAGGCTCCACACTTGATTCTTGTCAATTGAACTAAGTTGAAATATTGCCTCGAAATCGTAAAGCGGCATTATTTGAATTCCTTGATAATCAAATGAACCCCACGCTTCTCGGCAATAATGCGCAGATCCTTTGCCGCCTCAAGCCCACCCGGCTGCACCCGTAAATCCAGAACCATATCCGCAGGCTGGCCGTCGACCATTGCCCCGCGCGTACCAAGATCTACGATATGATCGCTCATTCTCGTAAACCACGTCGAACCGGTCGTGTCCACGCTCTTGAGGCTGACCAGAGTCTTGCCATTCTGGAAGTCCACCAGAGGGAATTTACGATTCCTCTCTTCCCCAACATGGTACCAGTCCTTGTAGTCTGATTTCGCCAAACTGTCTTCGATGATGTTCCCGCGTTGCATGGGTGAGATTTCCCAAACTTGAGCGGGCGTTTTCAGCGCATCCTTTGTCCCACCAATCTTTCGTAAAAGCTCTGCGCCATTGTCCGTCATCCCAGCGATGACTGTGGTTCCTGCAATTGAACCAAAGAGCGTCAACTGCAACTTCCCGGCAACGTTGCCGGCGCCTTGCAGGTCCCCGGCTTCATAAAGCGTCTGGGCTTCGTTCAACTGCGCGACAATCGAATCCCGGATGGCGGGCGGGATGTCTTGTGGGCTGGAAAGCACATCGACCAAGGCCGTGACCGTATCTCCAATCGCAGCCTGGGAAGGTTCGTCCCCGAGCACAGCAAGCGTAACGATCTCCACGGCGTTGGCGGTGGCGCTGAGCGTATCCTTGGCCGCCGCGCCGATGGCCCCACGCGACCCGAGCAAGGTCTGCACACCCTCTGCCGCCGTCAAGTCTATGTACGCACGCCTACTGTCATTGAACGCTTGCGTGGCCTGAGGCGAAGTGCCGTTGGCGGCTTTCAAGGTTTCATACACTTCGCCGACCTGCCGACGCATACCGTGCAGGATCACCGCGTTCATCGCCCGTGCCTGGGTGGGGTCGATCACGTCGGCGAACTCCGGCGATAGGAACTCACATCCCACGTGGGAACCGCAGGCGCTGCCAAATCTTGGCGCGACGGCGTTCAGCAAAGCCAACTGCGACGGAGCAACCTTGCCCGTGACATCCGGGCCATAGGTTTGCGTGGCCCAGTCGGCATAGACGTTGTCGTAGAACCCTTTCGTGGCGGGATCGATCAGACCGGGGGAGAACGTCGCCGATGATGTGTAATACTCATCGCGTTCGAGAAATTTGAACGACGCGGCCAGACTGTCCGCAAACTGTGTGCCATACTCATTGATGATCTCACCGATCGCGCCATCCGCGATGGCGTCTTCATCGAATTTTGCCGCGCTTTGCAGGTCGACGCGCCGCAAAGCTGCCTGGCCCAGCCGTGTTTCCCACTCAGCAGCACTCAGGCCATCAACGCCATCAAATTCTTCGGCCTTCTTGCGGATGGCCTGGATTTCTTCGGTATGAAGCTGCCGGTTATATGCGCTCGCCGTCTCCGCGATGTTCGCCGCCGCGTTGACGGCATTGACATCACCACCGGTGACCGCCACCGCCAGCGCGCCGATAAGTCCCGCGAGCTTGACCTGCTTTTCCGGATCGCTGGTGATCTCCTGGAAGCCATCGCCCAGCATTTCCTGCAGGCCCGCCGCCATTGCACCGGCGGCGCAGCCGCCGCTGCCCGCTTCTCCGACAGCGCAGCCGGTGAGCGCATGCATGGCAATTTTCTGCAGGCTGCCTTCTTCCAGGCCGTATTCTACGCCTAAATCACCGACTGTTTTGAACGCGGTCTGCGACACCACCGTCACCGCCGCGCTGGCCAGCGCGTTCTTAAGATTGTCGGTCAGCGGTGCGCCATTGATGACGGAATCGACGGTGGCGGAGATGGCACCCTCGGCGATGGCGACCTGTAGCTTATCGGTGAACTCGGCCATCTGGCGCACGGTGTCCGTCAGCTTGTCCAATTCGGCTCCGGGGGTGGTCAGCGCATCGGTGATCTCAAGTCCTTCGATCAGCCCCGCCGTGACCATGGAGGTTGCGAGCGCTTTGATGGCATCCATGGAACCCAGGTCTTTGAGCGCCGCGCCCAAGTCCCCCCCGTTGCCCACCACCGCGGCGGCCGCCTGGCTCACCAGCGAGCTGAAACCCGCGTTGGTGGCGGCCATCAGCGTGGGGTTGGTGAACTGGTTCATGCCAAACAGCTTCGCGCCCCAGCCGTCGATCCCGGCGGTCGCGCCGCCGCTGGCAACGCCCACGGCGAGCGAGATCAGAGCCGCGCCCACCGGCGAGATGCCCTGGGAGCGGTGGTCCCAACTGTGGTGATATTCCTCCACCGCGTTCCAGTCCACGTCCGCGCGCGCCTGGACATCCTTCATCCACGCAAGGCCGGGGGATTGGCTGAGCTGATCGATGGAGCCGCTGAGCGAGCCCGTATCCTTGTAGTCCACCACCAGGCCGTTCGCGGCGACGATGGCGAGATTGCCATCCGCCGTCATCAAGGTCGGCACCACGGTTTCGTCGATGCGCCCGCGGTTGATCACAGTCATCATCAGGCCGCTGGACTTGGTCTGGATCTCGCGTTCTTCGAAGTAGTCCTTGCGCACGCCCAGATAGACCGAACCGCCCGGGGTGTTGAGGGTAATGTCGCCGCCGCTTTCGAGCTCAGACGAGATCACCGACAGGTTGCCGATCAGCGAGCCCACCGTGACGTCGCCCCCCGCCGTCAGGCCGGAGCGGTTTTGGGTGGTGGTCTTTTTCTTATAGGTCTTGACGTTCAATTCATATTGATCGGCGCTGGACTCGATCACCACGTCGCCGGTGGCCTGGAGGGTAAGATCGTTCGTAGCAGTAAGGCGCGCGCCCTTGAGCTTCGCCGCACCGCCGGACGTAACCGACAGTGCGCCGCCCGAGGTCAAAGTCGCGGCGGTGTTGTCGGTGCGTTTGAACACTTCGCCGGTTTCGGCTTCAGCGTCGATGGTGTCCGCCGTGGCTTCGATGGTGACGTCGCCGGTGGCGGCCAGCGTCACGTCGCCCCCGGCGGTGACGGTCGCACCTTGCACCTTGGCGTCGCCGCCCGCGGTGATGTCGAGCGTACCGCCCGCGTTCAAGGTCGAATTGATGTGGGTGGTGGATTGGTAAACACCGTGCCGATTCGATATACCCTGTTCGATTTCCTGGCTACCGACGGTGACGTCGCCGCCCGCGTTCAAAGTGGCGTTGCCCCCCACCTGGACGTCCGCACCGCGCAACGCGATGTCGCCGTTCGCCGCTGACACGGTGAAATTACCGCCCGCGCTGACGGTAGAAGTCGCGTGGCGGATGCTGTGCGTGCTGCGCACTCCGTCCGCAGCCAAGTTATAGGTATCGACTTGGGTTTCGATGGCGACGGAGCCGTTGGTGGCGGTCAACGCGATGTCGCCGCCCGCTTTGATTTTGCCGCTGCGCGACGTGATGTCGTTGCTGGCGGTGAGTTGGATGTCGTTGTCCGCGCGAATCACGCCACGGTCGTTTTCGATGCTGGCGGCATTGATGGTAGCGCTGTCGCCGGCCAAGATCGCGCCGCTGTCGTCCAGCGTTGCGCGGGTGGCGGACGCGAGAAAGACTTTGGGCACCAGAACAGTTTGGCCATTGTATTCTTCCTCCACGTACCACACGATGTCAGTGGTGAGCGCGTCGATTTGTTCGGCGCTGAGCGAAATGCCGAAGGCGAGATTGAGGCCGCCGCTGGCGGCGACGGCGTTGTCCAGTAGGTTTTTCATCTGCTGGATGTCGTTGTCGACCGTATCGTCCAGGAAGCGTTTGCCGGTTTCGCGCACGATCGCCTCGCGCACCAGGGTGGTGTCGAAGTATGCATCGCCGAGCCGCGTGGCGACTTGGCCTGGGGTGACGCCCAGCTTGCCGATGAAATAATCTGATCCGTAATAATTGGCCACGTCGATGAAATCGGCGCGGGTCTCATAGACGAAGGTTGCAGTGGGCGAAGGATTAGTCAGAAACAGGGCGTTGCGGCCCGGGATCAGATCGACGTAGGCGGAGGTGTCGAGCAGCGCACTTTGCGTTGGCGGCGTCGCCAACTCATTGGTCCCGATGGGATGTGTGCCTGGGGGCGGCGCGGAATCGTACAGCTCCGTGCCGTTTCGCACACTGCTGTCCGGATCGGCGGCGTCGATTGTGAGGGCGCCTCCAGCCTGGATAACGGAATCGGTGGTGGAGACGGTTTTTTCAAGCCCCAGAAACCACCGGTTTTCTCCCCCCGGAATGCCCCTGTAATAAAGTCGGCTGTAAATCGCCGCACCCTGGTTGTTGACGGTCGTGCCGGTCAGGGTGATGTCATCCACGGCGTGGATGTTGGAATTGTCGTTGGTGATGGTCGCACCGGTGAGCGAGATGTTGCGTCCCGCATGCATCAAGCTTGCCGCTGAATCGGCGGAAATATAGCCCTCGTGGTAACGCCCGAAGAATGGCCCCCTGTACGCGAATTGCAAAGAACCAATGGGCGAATCGATCACGAGGTTGTACGTGCAGATTTTTCCATCGCCCTCATAACAGCCATCGCTGCTACCCCTATACTGCTTTGTCCATCTGTGGATGCTTCCGGCGGTAAACACCGACTTGCGGTTTTGGATGGTGTCGGCGGTGATGGCGATGTCGCCATTGACGGTTTCGACGACCCCCGACGCGTTGTCGAACAGGGTCGCGTTGGACGCGCCGTCCGTGCCGATGACGGTGATGTTGTCTTGGGCGTGCAGAACGCCTGCGGTGTTGCTGAGCGAGCCGACGTTAATGTTCAGGTCCGTTCCGCCCGCCAGCGATCCGGTGTTGGCGATGGTCGGCGCGGTGATGGTGGCGGCTTGTTCCGCAAAGATAGAGCCCACGTTGGTCAGCGTCCCGCCCGCAGTGACATTGGTCGTCGCCGCGCTTTTGATCTTCGCGCCCGTCTGGTTGTCGATGTCCCCCGCCGCCGTCACGGTGGTGCCGGTCTGGGATTCGAGGGTACCGGAATTGGTGATGTTGGCGGCGGCGTTGAGCTCCGTCGTCGTGGTTGCGGCGATGGAGCCGGTGTTAGTGATGTCACCCACGGTGGACGTGAGCGTAATGGATTGATCCGATGTCATGGTCGCGGCGGTGGTGATGCTGTCGCCTGTGAGCGCGATGGCGCTGGCGGAGCTGTAATTGCCTGCGCCGATGACGATGGGCGAATTGCCCGTGAGCGTCATCGCCCCGTCGGACGCGATACGCCCGCCCGAGGCGCTGAGATTGCCGCTTTCGATGGTGAGCGTGCCGCGCGAACGCACGGTCTCCGAACTGTCATCCGCCGCGCGGGACAAATCGATCGTTGGGCCCTTGAGCTTCACCGCCTGCCCGGCGCCTAAGAATCCGTCACCGGTGGCAATCTGCGTGGTGGCCTGAATGTCCAGCGTGCCGTCTGTGGTTAGCGCGCCGCTGTCGTCCATCCCCGCGACGAACTGACCGCCAGTTCCCCCCGTTGCATTGGCCGTCACGTTGGCGGCCTTCACCGTCACGTCGCCAGCCGCGCCGAAGGACGCGCTCGCATTGGCCGTGACGGTTCCCGTATTGGCCGTCGCCGTCAGATTGCCGCCCGCATAAACCGCCTTGTCGGCGACGATGTCGTCGCTGAGACTGGCCAACTGGATGTCCTGGGCAACCGAGATGTCGGATTTGAGCTCCAACCGGCCGGCGGCGGTCAACACCATGTCCCCGGTGCTGGCCGCCATGTCGCCCGCAACGCGCACGCCGAGCCCGGCTTCGGTGCCCACCAACGTGATGCGCCCCGCGTACATGCCGCCAAGCGCCGTCGAGTCGATGGCGAAGGCGGGCTTGACGGAGCCGTCGTCCGTTTTGGCCGTGCCGGACCGTGCGGTGTAGTCGAAGTTCTGACGGCCCGCGTGAATGCCCAAATCAGCCGCGTTGATCTGTGCGTTGATGATGGCGGCGCGCGTCACGATGTCGAACTTGGTGGCCTTGGTGGCGTCGAGACCCAGGCCTTCCACTAAGATATCCCCCACATCAACCGACAGACCCGCCAGTTGAGTTCCCGTGAACGTCGGCGTGCCGGTGGTGAGCGTCGCGCGCGGCGTGTTGATGAAGCCGCAGCCGTCACACGTGATGCCGTTGGGATTGGCGAGGATGTAATCCGCCGCCTGCCCGCCGATTTCCGTCGCGCCTTTTAGAAGCGAGCGGTTGGAACTGGTCACTTCGTTGAGGATCAGGCTGGCCGCACTGCCGGAAAAGTTCGGATTGGCCTCGATCACGCCCGCCAGACTGGTGTTCGCCAGTGCTGTTGCGTTGTTGATCACCAAACCCTGCGAGGTGACGTTGAAATTGGCGAACTTGTTGTGCGACACGCCCGACGCATTGGGCGCGGCGATGTTGAGCATTGGTTTACCGCTGGGCGTGGTGGCCACAGTTGCGCGGTTGGCGCCGGGGGCCGCCGTGTCCACCACGATCGGGTCCGCCGCCAAAACCCACTCAGACGGCAGCGTCAGCAAGAAGGACACAAACCAGACAATCGCATTGCGGATATACGTCAAAGCTCTCTCCTAATACGCAATGCTCAAGGACGTATACAGTTCATGGCCCCGGCGCATGAGGTTGTGATGGCGCTTCAACGGCTCCGCCCACGCGACGTCGAAACTGACCACACCGCTGGACGCGCGCAGGCCTAGGGTCCAGCCCGCCAGAACGCCGCCCTCGCCTACCTCCCCCGGGTCGGCCTTGATCCAGCCGGCATCCAACGCCCCATAGGGCGTCAACCGCCCGAACGTTTTGTCGAACGGCTCCCAATCCGTGCCCGGCAAGGTCCAGCTCAGCTCAGTTCGCCCATATCCGCCCACGTCGCCGGAAAGGCTGTCCTCCTTGAAGCCGCGCACACTGCTCAAACCCCCGATGCTGATGCGTTCCGAACTGAACAGGGTGTGCGGCGTCCATTGGCCGATCAACGCCAAGGAGCTGTTAAGGGCCTGTTCCGCAATCGGCAACGGGCGGCTATAGCTGGCGTTAAAACTCCACTTCTTGAACTGCGCGCGCGCATCATTCGATCCGATTTCGTGATCTTTCTTCGCGCCGAACGACCGCAGACCCAGGTTGTACGTCACGGAGCCGCTGAGCGCGCCGTCCCAAATCCGATCCGCGTGATGGAGCGTCAGCGCACCGATGCTCAGCTTGCGACTCTGGCTTTCCAACAGCGTCTCGGCGATGAAGTTGCGTCCTTGCTTGAGGGTCAGCGCACCCTCAAGAGAAGTTTTGCTGTCTTGATCGCGGTGCACCACCCGCTCGGCGCTCAGTTCGCTCTGGCGGCTGGAGCCGGTGGACTTATAAGAGTCTGTTGTGGCTTCGATGGTGCTGGCGTAAAGGAACCAGCTGTCCGAATACTCAAACGTCCAGTAGCCGTAGGGCACGCTCAACGAACCGCTCACATTTTTAGCGCCGTAATCTTCGAAATTGGTGAGGCTGTGTTTATAGGAAACGGACCACATGTCGTTGATGCCGAGCAGATCGTCCACTTCCGCCTCAAGGGTGCGCTGGTGCAAGCCCGTGGCCCGCGATCCGGTGTTGTCCTCGGTCCCAGTGAAACGCATGCGCTTGTCCGGCGCGTTCTCGATCACCACCACCGTTTCGCCGGTTTTTTCGCCCGGCTCCAAGGTCAGCTTAGCGTTGTTGCTGGGCAAACGGTTGAGCTGATCCAGGCCTTGTTCCAGATCGCGGATGTTGAGCCGCTGCCCCTCAAGCTCCGGAAAAGCGGTCGCCAAGCCGCCCCGTTCCGTTTGACCCGGCGAAAAACGGATGTCCTGGGTACGTCCTTCCACCACCACGATCTGTAGTGTGCCGGTGGTCAAGTCTTGGGGCGGCAGATACGCCCGCGTGGTGACGTAGCCGCGATCCAGATACCAGTTGCTGATGTCCGCCAACAACGTGTTGATCTGCTCCAGCATCAAGCACCGGCCCGCATATTCGCCGGTCATGACGTTCATGACCTCAATGGAGATCAGTTCCGCGCCCTTCACGTCGAATGTATCGATATCTGCACAGGCCCCGTCTTCCAGCCCCGCGGGTGCTTCGATGCGCGGAGTTTGCATGCCGTCGGGCGGTTTGTCGATGAACTCGCGGCGCTCAACTCCGCGTTGCCGGACATCGTCACTGTGACGGCGTTGGATGCTGTCTTGCTTTTGTTGGATGGCGGGAAGATCTTGGTCGGGAATCGTCTGCGCCCGGGCTGGGCTGACCGCCAAGACCATGATAACGCAAAAGAATACCCTTTGCCCGGCAAACTGCCGGACTTTTTTTAGCCCGTGAACAGGCAAGCTTTACGTCCCCATGCATGCCATTTACAACGGCCAACAAACTACAAGCATTGAACGTGAGCACACAACCATAAAGACTCATGCGCGACCCGTTAAAATTAAAAGGTTGCACTAACGCGCGACGCAACAAAACGCTTAAACGACGTGGGTGGGGACATCTTTAGATGCCGTTTTGCTCTGATCTGTGGGGGTGAGCTGTGCCTTGACGAGTACGCGATGATGCGGCGCACCACTGAAGAGAGGTTGAAATAAAAAGAAAATCTCAAAAACTGACGACACACTAAGCCGTGATTCTGCAATCTCGCGACACGCTAAGCTGCCACAAACGACACCCTTAACCGCTGCAAACACCGCCAATACCGGCTTTCCACGACATGCCAAAAGGAAACCGACAGTCGGTGTCGGAAACATTTTGAAATGCGACATCACAAGATGAATTACGAAACTTCGCATTTAACTTGCGACAATCTGCACGCACCTTCCTGAACAATCAAAGCGTTATGCGATTGTCGGGTTTCGGGTCGGATTTGAGCGTATTCGCTATCCTTCACATCGGCCGATCAGTACAAACCGGACGTTTTGATGTCGTGGTCATCATGTTCGCAATGCGTCCCATGCTGGCACAAAGAGTTATGCGGCGAACGCAAAATCCGTCGTATCGAACGTACCTGGATAGCCGCTCACATTGGTTTTCATGTCATGATCGTCGAGAGCGTCATGGCGGATCAACCTTGTACAACGCGCGTTACGGCCATCCGGACCTGGGTTCCCATACAGCTTTCTTTATATGGCGAATGGGTCGATGAATTCGAAATCGGAGTCGTCGAACGTACCCGTGTAGCCGCTGACATCGATTTCCATGTCATTGCCGTCAAACGTTCCATCGCCGTCCATGTCGAACTTGAGAGTCGTTTCACCGTTGGTATCCAACATGGCCTCGATCGAACCATTTCCGGTCCAGAGGATAGTATTGCCGCCCGTATCGGTGAGCGATTTGTTGAACGAGAAGCCACCGGTGGACCACGCATCGTGAATTTCGATGACGTCCACGCCAGCGGAACCATCGCCGCCGGCATTGAAGTCCGTGATGTGATCGATCCCAGAACCCGATTGGCTATGCGTTTCATATTCATAAACGAAAATATCGGCGCCCGCTCCACCGGTCAGGTTGTCCGCACCATTTCCTCCGTTCAGGATGTCATTCCCGCTGCCGCCATCCAGGGTGTCATCGCCATCATCTCCATAAAGCTCGTCATTCCCACTGCCACCATTCAGGGTGTCATCGCCAAACTCACCGAATAGCTTGTCATTCCCATCGCCACCAATCAGAGTGTCGTTGCCTTCATCTCCATAAAGCTCATCATCCTGAGCGCCTCCTTCGAGGGTATCGTTGCCGGGTGTCCCGAACAGAATCACACCACTTGGTGGGTCACCGAAAGGGAAAGGGAAAGGGTCTTCAAACTCACCTTCTCCAGAGTCAAACTCACCAAAGAACCCCCCAAAAAACAAGAAATCCGGGTCCAACGGCCCAAAACCGAAAAACCCGAAACCTTCCTCCGGTGAAAAGGGGCCAAAACCAAATGGAGGCCCCCCAAAGGGATCCGTTACAAATGAATCCAGAAACGGATCGAAATCAAAATCGTCATCCGGGCCGATGGGACCGTCAAGGATGGTGTCGGCCAAACCGGCTTCGCCCGCCAAGCCGTCGAGACCAATGTCGCCCGGCAGGAATTCGACGTCCAAAACGCCGGTCTCCATAAAATCCGTGAAAACCTGTTCCTGGAACTCCGCCGCGGCGCCCGCCAGGCCGCTGTATTGAAGCTGTTGCTGCGCGGATGCGATGGCGTCCAGGGCCTCTTGTTCGGACAGCGCCGCAAGTTCCGCCGTTTCCTGGGCGGCCAGGGCCGCATTTTGGGCTTGGAGCTGAAGTTCATCGATTTGCGCGGCCTCCAGCGCAACCTGGTCCTGCAAATCCTGCGCCTGCGCAAAGGCTTGGGCCGCTTCGGTTTCCAAAGCCTGGGCTTCGGCGAGCGCCTGCGGGTCGCCGCTGGCTTCGGCGGCCAACCGGGCGGCCTCGGCTTGGGCGGCGAGCGCCTCCGCTTCGGCCTCGGCGGCTTGGGCCTCGGCTTCGGCTTGGGCGGTGGCGGCTTCAGCCTCGGACAGGGCCTGCTCCGCCGCGGCAGCTTCCTCTTGGGCTTGTTGCGCGTCCTGGGCGGTGGCCTCGGCATCGGCCTGAGCCTGGTTCGCGTTGTCCTGCGCCGCCTGGGCGTCATTTTGGGCCTTCTGCGCAACGGTCTTGACCAACTTGGTCAGGGTCGAGCCGAAATCGCGCTGAATATCCTGCGGCGAGAGAATCACCACCTGGCCGGGGGCGTCGTTGAGACTGAACACGGATGTCGTGGCACCGGCCTGGCTCAGCACCACCGAACCAAACGCATTGGAAATGACGATTTCGCCAACGTTGCCGTCCACATCCCGGACCAGCGTGATTTTGTTCTCCGTACCCTCCGGTCCGGCCTGGCCCAACACCGTCGAGCCGCGAATGCCGATGGTGGTGGTCGGCGTACTCAGCATCATCCCGTCCGGCGACGTTTTGGCCAGATTGCCGCTGACGAACGAAAACACCCCTTTGACCACTTGGGCGCTGAAATTGCCCGATTGCGTCGCCGGATCGTAAATCATTTCGTCGATGACCATCTGGGCGTCATCGTCCATGGAAAAAATGGTGTCGTCGACAAAGATGATGCTGGTGCTGGACTCCGCACCCGTTTCCACCACATCGCCTTGATAGATGTTTGCACCAACGGAAAGGGTTTGGGTGGTGCCGTCGACACGCGTCACGCTCACACTGCCGATGCTTTCGCTGATTTGGCCGATCGGCGCCCCAACCCCGGGCGCGGGCAGGGCGTTACTTTGTGCGATTTCGATGCTACCGAAGTTTTGCGCCACGACGATGGGCGCTGAATGGGGTGGTACCGTGACGGTTCCATCCGTCGCAACGGGTCGATCCGGCGCGAGCTCAATCCCCGGATTCACGGTGTTCAGAATCTGTGGGATGTCCGGTGCCATCGGTGACAAACCTTCGATTGATAAAGCGTTGGGTGCGGACCGGTGCGCTTTTGATGGCACACCAATGTTGCCCTATCGAAGGTAACGGGTGGGTGTTGTACGATTACAAACGCGTTGTGAACGAGTTGTAAATCCGCGCATGTGGTTGTGGTTATCGGATCGGAGGGGATGCTATAAGGAGCCATTAAAACTCTAGCCAAGGAACCGTTTCATGGACCGGCGCCTGCTGATCGTGGAAGACGATGTCTTCATCCTGGAATTGTTGGGCAAATGCCTGCGTCAGGACGGCTACGCCATCAGCCTCGCCAGGTCCGGCAGTGAAATGTTCGGCATCCTGGATAAATTCGATGTCGATTTGATCCTTTTGGATTTGACCCTGCCTGACGAGGATGGGCTGGTCTTGACCCGTCAAATCCGCGCGCGTTCCAGCGTTCCGATCATTGTCTTGACCTCGCGCAACAATCGCGACGACCGGCTTTCGGCGTTACACTTGGGCGCCGATGATTACATGACCAAACCCTGCGACACGGACGAATTGCTGCTGCGCGTTCGCAATCTGATCATCCGTTCCGCAACGCCGGGCAAAGCGGGAGATTTGCTGTCTCCCGCGGAAATCGAAACGTTCGCGGGTTTCTCCCTAGATGTGTCCGGGGAAACATTGAGCGGTCCCGATGGGGCCGCAATTCCCCTCACGCGTTCGGAATTCGTTTTGCTTCATACCTTGATTCGGGCGCGAAACCGGGTGCTGACGCGAGCTTTCTTGCTCGATGCGGTCAGTCCCGGTGAGGATGGTGCGTCGGACCGTCTGATTGACGTATTGGTCAGCCGCCTCAGAAAGAAGTTGGATGACAACCCAAGGGCGCCGGAACTGATTCAAACCGTTTCAGGCCGGGGTTATCGCTTCACCGGAAAAGCCCAAGATTAGGCGACGCCCCCAGGTTTACAATCCGTTCACAGTCCGATTTACATCTTTGCAAAAGC
This sequence comes from Magnetovibrio sp., assembly GCA_028281525.1. Taxonomy (GTDB): domain Bacteria; phylum Pseudomonadota; class Alphaproteobacteria; order Rhodospirillales; family Magnetovibrionaceae; genus Magnetovibrio. Next base: position 35,166 of record JANQJR010000039.1, on the reverse strand, counting down.
GCGCCGTTACACTGACCTTCACGACCATTTAGTTCAGTGAGGCCGTTTGACCATGAGAAGCCCAAACAGCGCTCTTGTCATCGACGATGACTCCCTCGCCCGGGAGTACGTTTGCGATCTTTTGAATAAGATCGGAATCACGTCGGTCTATGAGGCCGCCAATGGCCATGAGGCGCGCGATCAAGTCAAACGGCATGACGTGGACTTGGTCTTTCTCGACGTCAACATGGCCCCGGTAAACGGATTGGAGTTTCTAAAAGCCGTGCGCATGGGCCTTACAGCCGCACCCCGGAATCTTCCGGTGATCATGATGACGATCAACAAAAATATTGCGGTGGTCAATGCCGCCGGAAGACTGGATTGCAGCGCCTTTTTAACCAAGCCCGCGTCCACCAAGCAGGTCGCGAACAATATCCTCAACGTTCTGCACCGGCAAATCTCCCCCCGTCCGGTTCGCGCATACAGCCAGACCGTACTGCCCGACCTAGAGACTGCAAAGGCCGAAAACGGGATTATGGCGAAGATCAAATCCTGGCTCTCCGAGACACCGCGGGGTTTGAGCGGGGAAGAGGATGAGACGGTCTTCCCTCCATTCATCGATTACGACCGTGCGCCTCCAGACAACGACGACTGGAACCGCCCTGTGACACAGAACCGCGGTGAACAACACACAGTCGTCAAGACGCATAACTTGACCGCAGGCGATGTGTTGCAGGAACCGCTGTACACTTCGGATGGCTTTATGCTTCTCAATGCAGGAACCCGCCTCAACGGCATGCACATTCATGACCTTCAGCGCCTGCCGGGCGCCAATGATCATTGGACCTTGAAAGTTCGCCGTCCACGGTAATGGAAGATTAAAGACGGGCGGTCGGCTTCTCGATCGCCCGCTTTTGACCGGCAAAAAAACTGCACATTGCGGTATCGATAAAAGCAATGGCGAAATGTATCGGGAGTGGAGCCCATGAAAAATTCCTACTTAGTCAGCAACACAACACGCGTCTTGATCGTCGATGACGACGTTTTCGCGCGGGACTATATCCAAAAACTTTTGGATATGACCGGCATTCAGCACATCCACAAAGCCAAGGACGGCGGCGAGGCGCTCAATGTGCTGAGAGGGATCGATGTCGACGTTGTTCTGCTCGATATCCATATGGAACCCGTCAACGGACTGGAGTTTCTCAAAGCCGTTCGGACCGGCCAAGCCGGCGTGCGCCGGGACCTGCCCGTCATCGTTTTGACAAGTACCGGGGATGAGCGGATGTTGGGTTCCGCTCTTGCGTTTGATTGTGACGGTTTTCTTCTAAAACCGAGCTCCCAGCATGCGGTCGCGGAAAAAATCTGGGCGGCTCTCGTTCCAGTGCAGCCGGTTGTCCGCGCCCCACAAGCCTATCAGGTCATTCCCACCAATCTTACGGAAAACGTGAACGATACAAGTCCTCAAGAAAAACCGTTGCCGAATCACACCGTCACCGTCAGGTGGGATGAATTGGAGCCCGGCAATGTTTTGGCACGTGACATCCGCACGTCTCGCGGCAATACTTTGTTGACGGCAGGAACTTCGTTGACCCAACATCTGATCAGCCGACTGGGCGAGTTATCGGACCTTACAGGTTTTGAATTTGTCGTCATCAAGAATACGGCTTACGTTTAAAGCTTTCAGGAAACCGGATAAACCGGTGCAACGCCGTTGTCATGGCGTTGCGGAATACGTGGAATATGGCCGGGAATATGACCGGACGCTTTAAGACGCTACTTCTGGTGCTTCTGCTTGCCTGGTTTCCGGCGGGCTTCGCAAAGGCGCAAGACGTCGTCCATTCCGACCATGCCATTCACCTGACCGAGGCGGAACGCCAGTGGGTCAAAAACCATCCGGTCATTCGCGTTGCCAACGAGATGGACTGGCCGCCGCTGGATTTCGTTCAAAATGGAAAGCCGCATGGGTATTCCATCGACCTGATCGGACTGTTGGCCAAGAAAATTGGTTTGAAGATCGAATTCGTCAACGGACACTCGTGGGACGAATTGCTGGAAAAAGCAAAGAAACGTGAGATCGATCTTTTCCCAGTGGTTATCAATACACCGGAAAGACGCCGCTATCTGTCTTTCACTGAACCGTACATGTCGATACGGGAGGCACTGTACGTTTCAGACAGGCTGAAAGACACCCGCTCGCTGCAAGACATGGGCGGCTATGATATTGCTCTGCAAAAAGGGCATGCCTTTTCGGACCGCATCAAAAACAAATATCCGGATATAAATGTCATTTTTGTCGACAATGCGCTGGAGGGATTGAAACTCGTGTCGAATGGCACGGCTGACGGTATCGTCCTCACCAAAGTCATCGCGGATTACCTGATTTCAACCCACACCCTCGTCGGCGTACACTTTCATTCCGCCTTAAAGCAGGCCGTTACGGATATTAAACAAGAACTGTCCATTGGCGTTCGCAGCGATTGGCCCATTTTGCTTGGCCTCATGCAAAAAGAATTGCATTTCCTTACGCCGAGTGAGTTGCAACCACTGCAAGACAAGTGGTTTGGAAACAAAATGGGCCCCGCGCTCCCACTCACCTGGGAAGAGCAGCAATGGCTGCTCGATCATCCTGTCATTCGCGTCAGCAACGAAATGGACTGGCCGCCGTTCGATTTTGTCGAAGATGGCGAGCCAGCCGGGTATTCCATTGATTTGATGAACCGCGTGGCCGAGATCATTGGCGTCCGGTTCGAATACGTCAACGGTCTGACATGGAAAGAACTGCTGGAACGGTTTCGAAATCCCGACCACAAGGGCGGCATCGACGTGATGAGCGCTATTGCAAAAACGGAATCACGCAAGAATTTCGCGCTGTTCACCCAGTCCTATTTCAACAATCCGCCTGCGATCATCACCCGCAAGGATGAGCAAGAAATCCGCAAACTTTCCGACCTGGAAGGCCGCCGGGTCGCCCTGCCCAAATATTACGCCCTGAGCGAAACGCTTCCGCAAGAAGTTCCAAACGTGATCATGGTGCACGAGATCAACGGCGCGCCCATTCAAAACGCATTGGATGCCTTGAAGGCCATTGTGGTCGGCGAGGCGGACGCGGTGGTAGAAAGTGCCGCGCTGCTGTCCTATCACATCGACGCCAATGCCCTGCCCAATCTCAAAATAGCCGCATATCCGACGTTTCGTTATCTCGATATTCGCGACAACGACCTGTATGCCGCCGTGCGCAAGGATTGGCCCATTTTTCACAGCATCATGGTCAAGGCCCTCAACCAGGTGACCCAAGAAGAACGCGCAAGCTGGATCAAACAGTGGATACACGCCGGAGAGACGGACACGGCGCCAAGGGTCGTCTTTTCTGAGGCAGAAAAAACATGGCTTGCCAAACAACAAGCTATAACCTTTTGCGTCGATCCCAATTGGATGCCTTATGAACGCATCAACGAAGCCGGAGGCGTCGAAGGGATCATGGCCGATTTCGTGCAAATGGCGAGTGATCGGATTGGCGTGCCCTTCCGCCTTCATCCCACGGCATCCTGGACGCACACCCTGAATGAAATCAAGCAAGGATCCTGCGATATCCTCTCAGCCGCAGCGCCGACCGGCCCACGCCGCGAATGGTTGGACTTCACCCGCCCGCACCTGGAATTCCCACTGGTCATTGCGCTTCGGTCCGAGGAGCGCTTTATCGAAAACATCGAAGACATCCAGGGCAAGACCATAGGCGTGGTCAAAGGTTACGCACATGCTGACCTGATACACGAACGCTACCCCAATTTAAAAGTTCAAGAGGTCGAGAATGTCGTCGACGGCTTGAAGCGCGTTGAAGCCGGTGAGTTGTTCGGTTTTGTCGATACCGTCGCTTCGATCAGTTATGTAATTCGTGGGGAAGGCATGCCCAACCTCAAGATCGGTGGCCGTTTCGACATCTCCCTTGATCTCGCCATGGCATTGCGTAAGGGGGAAAAACCCGAACTGCTTTCCATTTTGGACAAAACCATCGCTTCGTTCAGCGATAAAGAAATGAAGACCCTGATCGACAAGTGGGTCGCCGTAACCTATGAGACCGCGCTGGACTACACCTTGCTCTGGAAAGTGATGGCAGGGGGCAGCGCCGTCATTCTCATATTTGTGTTCTGGAATAGGAAGCTGGCTGCGGTAAACAAAGTCATCGACGACCGGCTTCTCAAAAGCGAAGACCGTTTCCGCACATTGGTGGAAAACCTCAATGACTGGATCTGGGAAATCGACGCCGACGGCCGGTACACGTACGTCAGCCCGAAGGTCAAAGATATCCTGGGCTACGAGCCAAGCGAGTTGATCGGCAAAACTCCTTTCGACATCATGCCCCCGGATGAAGCGAAACGTGTCGGCGCGCTTTTCGCCAAAGCTTTAACCTCCGCAAGTTCGTTTGAGCAGGTGGAAAATAAGAACCGCCACAAGGACGGCCATCTGCTGGTGATGGAAACCAGCGGAACGCCGGTTTTTGGCGAGGACAATTCGCTTTTGGGATATCGCGGCACGGACCGCGACGTCACGGAACGCAAACGCACGGAAGAAGAGCTGGCCCTGCTTGACCGGATGGCGGACCTGGTCCTCGTTCTGGATTGGGAAGGACGGTATCACAAAATATCCACGGTTTCACAAAACCTGTTGCCGCGCCCCAAGGAAGAGCTATTGGGTAAAACTCTTCATGAGATCTTTCCCCAGGACACCGCAGACCGCTTTTTGGGATCCATTCAAGAATGCATCAAAACCGGAGAACCGGTTTCGCTCCTGTATTCAATGGAGATCGACGGCTCGGAGCTCTGGTTCGACAGCCGTATTTCGCCCCTGCCCAACAAACGTGTGGCATTCGTCGTCCGGGATATCACGGAGCGAAAAACCTACGAGCAGAACATCCAGCACGCCCGGGAAGAGGCCGAGGCATCCAACCGCGCCAAAAGCGAATTCCTCGCCAACATGAGCCACGAAATCAGAACGCCGTTGAACGCCATTTTGGGCCTTTCCAATCTGGTGTTGGGCACGCACCTGACGGACAAGCAACGCAACTATCTGGAAAAGACGAACATGTCCGCCCATTCGTTGCTCGGCGTCATTGACGACATTTTGGACTTCTCGAAGATCGAAGCGGGAAAACTGAATATAGACCTTATTCCGTTTGATCTCGATGCCGTCGTGGAGCAGATCAAGAGCGTTGCGGCGATCAATGCCTCTCAAAAAGGTTTAACGTTCAGCGTCGATACGGCCGATGACGTCCCCAGGTACCTCAAAGGCGACCCCGCCCGTTTGAGCCAAATTCTGACCAACCTCACAGGCAATGCGGTCAAATTTACCGATACGGGACACGTCAAACTGTCGATCCGCCGGCAAAATGGTGGACCGGGCAGGACCGATCTGGAATTTCTTGTGCACGATACCGGCATCGGGATCGCCGCGAAGGACCAGGCCAAGCTGTTCGAGAAATTCTCCCAAGTCGACACCTCGATCACCCGGCGTTTCGGCGGCACAGGTTTGGGATTGGCGATCTGCCGCTGGTTGGTGGAAATGATGGGGGGCGAAATCGGGGTCGAAAGTGAACCGGGAGTCGGCAGCACGTTCCGATTCACACTGCCGTTCGCATTGGCGGCCCAAGATGAGATCGAACAAACCGTTGTCCCCGCCTTCACGCAAGAGGCGATGAAACGCATACAAGGCGCCAGGGTCTTGTTGGCCGAAGACACTGTTTTGAGCCAAGAGGTCATGCTTGAGAACTTGGGGAAATGGGGTTTGGTTGTCGATGTCGTCGACAATGGCCGGGACGCCGTGGACCGCGTCAATGATGTAAACCGTGAAAACTACGATATCGTCCTGATGGACGTACAGATGCCAAAAATGGACGGCTACGAAGCCACCCGCCTGATTCGCGAAACCCATTCGGACCTGCCCATCATTGCGATCACCGCGCACGCCATGGATGAACATCGCCTGGCCTGCTATGCCGCCGGCATGAACGATCATGTCACCAAGCCCGTTGCCTTGGTCGAACTGTGGCGGGTCGTAACAAAATGGCTTGGCGCGGGGGACAATGATCTGGTTTTGCCGAAACGCTTTTCAACAAATTCGGAATTTCCCGACAGTATCGCCGGAATCGATCTCCAGGACGGAATCAGCCGGATGCAGGGAGATGGCCAAGCCTTTTTCAAAATTCTCATGGAGTTTCCAAAGTGGGGCCCTGCGTATTTGAGCGATCTTCGAGGGGACGTCGCGCGCAACGATGGTGCCGCAGTCGGAAAAACCGCACACAAACTTAAAGGCACATCGGCTATGGCGGCTGCGTACAAGGTTCAGGCCGCCGCAGCCGAACTCGAGGATGCCGCCGCCAACGGAAATACCGGAAATCTTGAAATGTTACTGGGAAAGATTGAAACGGCGATGACGGAGGTGCTTGAATCCATCTCGTCCCTGAATACGCATGAGTTGAGCAACACCAAACCCACGACATATTCCGAAGAGCCATTGAGTGCGGCGGAAGAGGTTGAACTGTCAAAACGGCTCGATGCTTTACGGAAATCGGTCGAACTGCACGATTTAGAAGCGCGCGAACAGTTCGATAAAATCCGCGATCTGTTCGCCGGGCGTCCTATTCCTGCTCCACTAAACGAAGTCGGTGAGCATCTTCAGACTTTGGATTTCAATCGTGCTGCGGAACACCTGAATGCATGGACAGGTGCTATTGAAGACAGCGCTTAACCGAAACCGTTGAAACGCACCTAAGGGCGCTTGTTGTTTTATGAGTTCACGTATGCCTTGGAGCAAAAACGCCCCCCAAACCGGCTTTGCGCGACATTCCAAAAGGAAACCGACAGTCTTTGTCGAAAACATTATGAAATGCGACATCACAAGATGAGTTGCCCAATATCAGTTCTCGTCCGCATGTTGCGCTTGGATACGTAGAACTTCCGACTGATTCTGGAGAAACGCTTCAACCAACCTTGGTTCGAAATGAGTACCAACTTGAGCGCGCAAAAAATCAAAGGCTGCATCTGTTTCCCAGGCCTCCTTATAAGGCCGTTTGGAGGTGAGTGCGTCGAAAACATCGGCAACGGCGACAATGCGCCCGACAAGCGGAATATCATCGCCGCACAATCCCCGGGGATAGCCCGATCCGTCCCATTTTTCGTGATGTGTGTAAGCAATCTCGGCCCCCATTTGCACAAGCGGCGAGGGGCTGTCTTTTAAGATGTCATAACCATGTACGGCGTGCAGCTTCATAATTTCGAATTCTTCCGCATCGAGTTTTCTCGGCGCCAGGAGAATTTCATCGGGCGTACTGATCTTTCCGATGTCATGCATGGGGGCCGCGCGGAGAATGAGGTCGGATTGCTGGGTCGGCAGACCGATTTCCTCGGCGATGATCCGGGAATAATGGCTCATGCGCAGGATGTGCATCCCGGTCTCCGGATCGCGGAACTCCGCGGCGGTGACCAATCGCCCGACCAATTCCAAATAGGCCGCTTCTTCACGAGCCATGATGTTGCGGTTGTGCGCCACGGTGCGCAGGCCGCTTTCAAGGCGCGCAAGAAGCGTACCGGGGCGATACGGCTTCTTGATGTAGTCGTCGGCGCCGATGCCCAGGCTCTCCGCCTCGACGTCCGCGCCGGTGAGCATGATGATGTAGACGACATTCATGGCCGGATCTTGGCGGAGGCGTCGGCAGGTCTCGACACCATCGATGCCGGACATGTTCATATCCAAAAAAATGATATCGGGCTGCAAAGCCGGCGCGAGGCGCAACGCTTCCTCCCCCGACGCAGCCTCCTGCACCTCGTATCCAGCGTGGACAAGCTGCGAGCGCAACGAAGCACGTAGGTGCTCATCGTCATCGACGGCCAGAATGCGCCCCTTCTTTTTTTGCGTATTCTCCATTTCCTGGCCCCTCTCCACCTCACTCTTTCGGTAGGGAAAGGGTGAAACATGCTTTGCCCTTTTCCGATTGGCAGAGAAGCTCACCCCCGTGTTTTTGCGCAATCAAAGCGGCGATCGCCAATTGCAGTCCGCAATTGCGCCCCCCCGCCTGGGTGTGCGGCTTGTCGTCGAGCAACTGTGCGAGCACCTCGGGCGCGATTTCCCCAGGAAATGAAAAGGCGAGCTTCACAAAATCCTGCTCATCGGCGATATCCAAAGTGATCGTAGCGTTCGCAGACGTGTATTCCTCGGCCCGGCGTAGAATTTTATCCAACGCATCCGCCAGAAATCTATGGCTGCCGGGTATAAAGATCTCTGCACGCAGATAGCGCGGATCGCTCAAAATAAAGGTACGGCTCCCGGCCATGTTGGTCTGCATCTCCTTCAGCAAATCGGCGAGAGAAACAGGTTGCCGACCCATCGGCAAGTTTTTGAGCTTGGCGTACAACATGCCATCCCGATAATACTGGGAGACCTGATCGATCTCGGCGCAGACTCGGTTTCCGTCAGACAGGCCGTTCGCCAACTCCTTTGCGCGTCCGAGCGGACTCGTGATCCAGTGGGCGCCGGCGTCGAGTGCGTCCATCCATGCCGCGTCGACCTGTGCAACAGTGGGTTGGCCAATGCGCAAGCCCACCCGCATGACCAATTCGCGCAAACCGTCCTTGGTTTTATGGACGTAATCCACGACCCCAAGGCCAAAGGCTCGGCCAACCATGGCTTTCTGCCCGTCGTCTGCAGCGGAAAACATCACGACAGGCATGGTGTGTCCGCACTCGGCAAGCCCCTCCAGAACTTCGAATCCGTCCATGCCCGGCATCATGATATCAAGCAAGATGAGATCCGGGGTTTGATGTGTGAGAAAGGCAAAGGCGGCCGCCCCGCATTCCGCGCACTCGACCTGGTACCCGGCACGCTGGAGCATGCCGGATACGTTGGCCCGCACCGTCTCTTCATCATCAACAACGAGAATAAGTTGATCGTCCTTAATTTTGTTCATTGTTTTTCTTCCCGTTATTGCGCGGCTTTTGGCAATGAAATGGTGAAACGGCTGCCATGTCCGACATCGCTGCTGACATGGAGTGCGCCGGCCATGGCCTCGACCAACTCCTTAGCCAGAGTCAGGCCGAGGCCTGTTCCTCCGTAGTGGCGCGTGTTCGACATGTCCGCCTGGGTGAAAAGCCCGAAGATTGCGTTGAGGCGGTCCAATTCGATACCGCACCCCGTATCGGCGACCTCTATGATGGCCAAATTGCCCCGATCGAGCAGGGAAATAGAAATGCTGCCCCGCTCAGTAAAGCGGACGGCATTACTCAGCAGAACTTCCATCGCTTCGGCCAGCCAATCGAAATCTGCATCGACAAGCAAGGTGTCGTTTTCGATTTTGACGCTGAACGTAAGTTCCTTCTCCTTCGTCGCACCTTCAAATTCGGCTCCGACAACGTCAAAAACTTCCCTTAAATTGATCCGGGTGAGCGTCGGCTGGAGCCGTTTATCCCGAATCTGAGCGATTTTCAGCGCACGGTCCGTCATGTGCTCCATGCGCTCGGCCGCAACCACGGCACGCTGGATCATTTCTTCTCCGCTCTCCACAAGCAGTTCAGAATCTCCGATCAATTGCTCAAGAGCAAAGACCGAAGTCAGCGGCGTGCGAAATTCGTGGCTAATCAAGGAGAGAAATTCGGATTTCATCTGATTGGCCGTTTCCGCCGCCTCGGCTCGGACCCGAATTTCGTCGCGTTCACGTTCCAGTCGCACGGTTTCGAGCACACGGTCGACCAGAGTCGGCAGCAGTTCCGGACGGAACGGCTTGACCACGAAATCGACCGCTCCGGCCTTCAGGCACTCCACGGCAAGGCCTTGCCTGGTATCGCCGGTCATCATCATGACGGGAACATCGACGCGGCTTTGGCCCTGCGTATCCATAAGAAAGGTGCTGCCCCGACCATCGGGCAGATTCTCATCAAGCAAAACCAACTCGATATGAATGCCATGAATGGTGTCAAGGGCCTCGCGGATGGAACCCGCGGTGAGAACCGCGTGCCCTCTTTCCGAAAGCAATCGCTTGATCAAAAAACAAATAGTTTCGTCATCGTCGACGACAAGGATCGTGGCCGGATCCGTCTGTTTACATGCACAGATGTCCGTGACCTCGCATTCGGTGGTGCATCGCCCCATGACTTAAACTCCCTTCAGGATTTTTGCGATCTCCTGATCGAAGCCGCGCTTGATGGGCTTCGAGAGAACACCGTCGGCGCCCGCATCGATGGCGTGCCCCTGTTCATCGGCCATGACCGAAGCGGTAAGAGCTTGGATCATGCCCGTGTAACCTTGCGCGCGGAGCGTACGTATGGCCTCGTAGCCATCCATCTCCGGCATGTGGATATCCATGAGAATCAAATCGAAATTTCCCGCGAGGGCCGCTTCGACCGCAGCGCGTCCGTTTCCCACGATGGTGAGATCATGACCGCTTACGTGCGCGAGATACATCCTCGCCGCCGTCTGGGTGTCCCGATCGTCTTCTGCCATGAGTATTCGCGCCATGACTCACTCTCCTTCTTGTTGGGGAATGGGGATTTGGAAGATGAATTCCGAACCCTGACCGAGCGTGCTTTCGGCATGGATCGTGCCGCCGTGTCGCTGTACGAGTTCCCGGCAAATGGCGAGACCCAGGCCCGTGCCCACCAGTTGCCTGGTACGGTCTCCGACTTGATGAAATTTGTCGAACACCGCATCGAGATCGCCGTCGGCGATTCCGATGCCGGTGTCGTGCACGGTGAAGACGCCAAAACGCCCGTCCCGCCGCGCGGTTAACGTCACGCCACCTTTTTCCGTGAACTTCAATGCATTGCCGACGAGATTGGTCACAATCTGCCGCAGCCGGTGTGGATCGGCCTGTACGACCAACCCCGGTTCGACGTCGATGTCCAGATGCAGACCCTTTGCGGCAGCTTGTGTCTGAAGCCCGTCGAGTTCGCTGCGGATGACAGGCTCCGCAACCAGCGCTTCCGGCTGCAGCCGAAGCTCGCCCGCTTCAGCTTTCGCCATATCGAGAATGTCGTTGATAAGCGCAAGCAGCCGTTCGCCACGCTCCTCAATGCGCAAAACCAAGCCAAGGACTTCGGCAAGCTTCTTGTCATCCGGCATCCGCCCGTCTTTGATTTTTGCGATTTCACCGGAAATCGTCATTTCCAAGATCGGTGGAAAGCCGAGAATGGTGGTCAAAGGCGTGCGCAGTTCGTGGCTCATGGCCGAGAGGAACGTGTTTTGGAGGCGGCTGGCCTCCTCGGCGGCATGCGCCATAACCTCGGCCACGCGTTGTTTGTGTTCCGCTTCAACGCGGTCCGTGATGTCGAGCGCCACGACCAAGGTCGCGGGTATGCCTTTCCAGCGCAGCCCCATCTTGGTGGTGGTCAGGATGTGCTTCTGCTCCCGGATATCGGTGAAGGTCTCTTCGTGAATGACGACCGTCGCACCATCGTACAGGGCTTGCCGATCGGCTGTCTTAAAGTCGGCGAGTTGCTCAGGAACCGGATGCAGATCCGCCTGCCGTTTACCCTCCAACTCTTCCGGGCGCATACCGTAGAGGTCGGCCATATAGGCGTTGGCGAACAGGTAACATCCTTCCTCATCCTTCACCGCGATGACAACCTGCGCAAGGTTTACCACCTCGCGCAACATGGCTTCACTGTCTCTCACGGCTTTTTCAGACAGCTTGCGTTCCGTAATGTCCATTCCCGTTCCATGGAAACGGTACGGCTGCCCTTCACTGTCGGTTTCGAGTTGCGCCCGTTCTTCGACCCAGCGTAACGCCCCATTGGGCCGTATGATGCGATGCTCAATATGGTAGGTCTGGCCTGTTTTCATACTCTCATCCAGGGCTTCCTCTATGCGGATAAGGTCGTCGAACGGAACGGCGTTGCAGAACAGCCCCTTATAGGTTGGTATGACCTCGCCCGGCTCATAGCCGAAGACGCGGTACATTTCATCCGACCAAACCAGGATATCGTCGTCGATGGTCCACTCCCAGCTCCCCAAATGAGAAATGGCTTGGGACATGCTGAGCTGCGCTTCGCTTCTGCGCAGCCTGTCTTCCGCAGCCTTGCGCGCGGTGACGTCACGCACAACGCTTTGAACGACACGCCGTTCATCCCATTGCACCAAGGACGCGGTGATTTCCACCGGCATAGTGCTTCCGTCCTTGCAACGATGCACATGCTCAAAAGTGTGGCTTCCACTCTCTTGCAAGGCCTGAATGATCACGATGGGATCGACACCCTGTTGAGGATCGGCAATATCCACCGGCCCCATCCGGAGCAGTTCGTCGCGCGTGTAGCCGAGACGACTGCAGGCAATCTCATTGACCTCGATAAATTTCTGATCTTTCGGATCGACCAAAAAAATACCGTCGCCCGCGCCTTCAAAAAGCGAACGGTACATGTTTGCGTTGCGCTGAGAAATCGCCTCGGCCCGAATCCGTTCTTGCAGTTCGGAAGAGAGAGACCGCAGCAACGGATAGGTCAAAACATAGACACCCGCCATACCAAGGGTGATGATTGCCAGAACGATCAGGACGACCCGCCCAACCGTCGCATCGATGAGGCTGTTGAACTCATCCACCTGCATATTGAAGACCAGATACCAGTCATGCTCTGAAAGTTCTCGTATGGCCACCACGCACCCCGGGCAGGCATCGTGACGGGTTTGATCGACCCGAAACGCACCCGCCTGGAAGTCGGTCAACACCGGTGCGAACATCTCCAACCCGGACTGATTTTGTGTCGAGAATATGGAAGCAAACTCTCCGTCGTGCTGGTGCACCAACGCGATCTCGCCCGTCCGCGCCAATCCGACATCGTCTTCGACAATCGCGCGCAGATCGTCGGTGCGAAACAGAAACAAGTCTTTGCCGACGAAACCCTGTTCCCGGTCGATGATATGCGCGGTCACGGCAATATACCGTCCATCCTCGACCAGAATCGGATCGTGAATATGCATCGATGCATGTTGGTGATCGAGGCGTGCCAGCAACGGCCTTGAAACCGGCGCCCCCACGGCCAGGACCAATTTGCCTTCATGGTCGAGACGCGTGATACTGACGAGATCTTCAGAGCTTTCCAGGGCATCTTGCAAGATATGCTGCGAGTTCGCGACAAGCTCCGCGTTATCGATTTCCCCTTTGTTGAAACGTATGAGTTGCCTGCGCGCCTCGGTTCGGGTGGCAACTTGTTCGGCCACCGTCTTGATCTTCGAGAAAAATTGATTGATCGCGGTTACACGCTCATCGACGATAAAGCGGACTTCCGCCTCGTTCTTGAGTTGGAGATCGTGACGCAGCGGCAAGATGCTCGCCGCCGCCAGACCGAACCCCATGACAAGCAGTGCGATCGATGTCCGGCCGATCAGCGCACGTCTCACGCGCTCGACAGTTCCGGCGGCCTTGCCTTTTTTATGGAGTATTTCCTGGAGCGCTTCGACTTTGTTTTCGAGCTCGTGCTCGGTGCGGATGCGGGCGGTGATGTCCTGGCAACTGGCCAGAAAGCCGGGTTTGCCGTCAATCGTGGTTTCGACGACCCTGAGTTCGATCGGAAAGGTTTCGCCCGACTTGCGCTGGACTTGCTCGATTCTGGTTCTGTGAATAAAAGTGCTGAAGCTGCCCTGTTCAAAGGCTGAAACGTGCGCAGCATGATCGTCCACCCGGCCACTGGGGATCAGGATGGAAACATCACGCCCTACAAGCTCCCCCACAAGGTAGCCAAATATATCCTCGCATGCCGGGTTGACGTGCGTGATGATTCCCCGGTCATCCGTCAGGATAATCCCTTGAGGAACGGTCGCGAAGACGGCCATCATGGTTCCGGCTTTCTTGACGTACGCGCGCTGGGCATGATCGTGCTCTTTTTGCAGCTGTGCCCCTTCGAGCGCACGGCGTATCTCAAAGCTCAGAACATCCGGCGAAAAAGGCTTCTTGGACACAAACCCTGAACACCCTTCGGCGATGAGGTCCTGCCAGTCGCTCACATCGCGCGCATCTGTCGTCAGTATGATCGGGAGTTTCGGGCGCTGTTCGTGAATACGGCGGCATACATCTCTGCCGTCCGTTTTTTCGGAAAGATAGGGATCAAGGAGCACAACGGCGATGTCGTCCAGTTCCGTCAGAACCGTGAGCGCTTCCTGGATGTCATGCGCGGCGCGCGCGCGGTAACCCAATCCGGACAGGTGGTCAAGGCACGTGGCCGTGAAGTGTGGATCATCATCGATAACGAGCACGCGCGTCGACGCCTTGTTGCTCATCTCGCCGCTCATCAGCGCCTCCGTTCGGCAGCCCTGTCGAGCAGTTCCTGGACTGCAGCGGAGAGCCCGTCACTGCTGAAAGGTTTGCTTAGGAAACCCGCGGCGACTTCGGGAGGAATGGGCACGCTCCGCCCCGACATGACGATGGCCGGTGTGCTGTCGCCCGCTGCGCGGAGGCGCTGAAGCATCTCCACCCCCCGCATGCCGGGCAATTGTTCATCGGTGAGAATCAGGTCCGGATGCTCACGCTGCGCGATATGCAAACCGGCTTCGCCGCGCTCTGCGAGGCGCGTCTCATACCCCAGAGTACTCAGGACAACTTCAATGAATTCACGCACATCCCCATCGTCTTCGACGACCAGTACCTTTTTCATTTGGTCTTCCTCTTATTCTTTCCGCCCCCCTTCTGTTGCGTTTGCCTTCCCTTGGTTACTGGCCTTTTCCAACCCCATCACTCATCGACTGCGCGCGATCAGTCCAAGTCCAAATCTTTGAAAACGCATAGCCTGACCGCCTTGGTGAGCGTTTCCCGCCGTGAAAAGTCCGCCGTACCTTCGAACGTCTTCGGGCCGCTTGAAGCTTCGAAACCGGCCAAATGTACTGCCCCAGCACCGATGAGGCGGATTGCCCCGGCCGTGCCGGTAAGGGTTCGTGCCCAGTTGCCATAGCCAAACGACGACCAAATCTCTCTCCTTCAGATATCGCATCCTATGGAAGAATATTAGTTATCTTAACACCTTATGATAAATGAATTCTATGGTGGTGGTGATGTTTCTATATTTTACCTATTATAGTAATCATATAATTTGATAATTTCCAGAGATTCTCTCAATCACACGATTCCGCAACGAGGAGCACGTCAAGGCTGGCTCAACGAGTCTCATGAAGAACAATGGCTAAAGCCACGTTGACGTACGAAGCATGGGTTTATGCGATGCTTCCAATCAAACGACGCATTGAATAAGACCGCATTCAATATCTGCATCGGATCAAAAATGTATTTTTGAGCAACCCGCGCTTTCCAGTCGCTCATGATTAAGAAGAGTGGACATGTCTGATGCTCTGAGAACGGTCCGTGGGATTCACAATGGGCTCGAAAGATCAGAAAACTTTCAAAAACCCGGAGACGTGAAGAAAGCGCGCCAACGGCCTGTTCTCATCCGAATTCTGAGCCGAAATCCCGCGCACGGGCGGATAGCCTGCGTGCAGGTCATACAGGTTCGCGCGCGGGCGTTGGTCTGATGTCCGGATAGGGCCGATTTCGCCCCCGGAGCCAATTCTCATCGTCAAGTTAAACGCCATTTGACATCCACCGCAATAAATGCGAATGATTCTCATTAGCTTATGATGGTTGTTCGCAATATGAAGCCTTTGGTGTTTTGCGCGCTGGCTGTTCTGACAAAAGAAAACACGGCGCGCGCGTAAATGTAAAACCCACAATAGCGAGAGTGGATATCTTAATCTTGCGCCAAGGACATGAAACGATAGATGAGGCCCCAACAGGGGGCATGTCGGTATTTCAGGGCGTGGCGCATCAAACTCATACTGGGAAAAACTATGTCTTCAGAACACGTCTCACGCATTGAAGAAGCTTGCCAAAAGAGCGGCATGATGATGACCAGTCAGCGCCGGGTTGTTGCGCGTATTCTGTCCAACACAACGGACCATCTGGATGTTGAGGAGCTGCATCGTCTTGCCAATGCGCAGGATCCGAGCATCGCCATCGCAACCGTCTACCGCACCGTTCGCCTATTCGAAGAGGCCGGCATTTTGGAACGCCATGATTTTGGTGACGGCCGGGCACACTATGAAGAGGCGGGGAGCGAACATCACGATCATATGATCGATGTCAACTCCGGCAAGGTCATTGAATTCTACAATCAAGAGCTTGAAGCGCTGCAGGAACAAGTTGCCGCGGAATTGGGATACCGCCTCGTGGGCCATAAGATGGAGCTCTTTGCCGTTCCCCTGGATGCACGCAACGACGCGGACGAAGAGCAAAACTGACGAAGAGGCACGCCCGGGGGAGCTTCAGACACGTCCTTGAAGGAGGCTATTTCACGGCTATACGGATGTTTCGTGTTCAGATGGCTCGCATCCTGGGATTTTTTTGAACGCCGTCGACAAATTCACTGCGCTCTTATAGCCCACCCTATGCGCGGCCTCATCGATGGTCGGCCATGGTGCTCCATGGCATTGAGACGACAACGAAGTTCGGCCGCGCGATGCCATGGGTCAAAACACGCCGATATCTTTGCAAAGCGGTTCTGCGGCACGGCCACATTGGAAATTTCAAAATCTTTGTTGATAATGACTTTCATTCTCATTAATGTGCACGCGCATGGTTAAACTGTTCGGCCAAAAACCACAGGGTGGCCAACACACACACGAAGCAAGCATTTGAACACGAAACAAACACTGGAGACTGAAATGAAGTTCGGAAGACTTTTTGGCTTAGCAACGGTTGGCGCGATGTTGGCTGTCGGGCAGGCCCATGCGTCGGGTGAGATCAATCTCTACTCTTCGCGTCACTACGATACCGATGAGCGTCTTTATTCCAATTTCGAGAAAAAAACCGGTATTAAAATCAATCGTATCGAAGGCAAGGCTGATGCGCTTATCGAACGGATCAAGTCGGAAGGCGCCAATAGCCCAGCGGACGTTCTGCTGACCGTGGATGCAGGTCGTCTGTGGCGTGCGGATCAGGCCGGTATTTTGCAAACCGCTCAATCCGACTATCTGAAAAACCGTGTGCCGGAATGGCTGCGCCATCCCGATGGCAAGTGGTACGGGTTCTCCCAGCGCATTCGCATCATTTTCTTCGATAAGGACAAAGTGAACCCGCAAGACCTCACGAGCTACGCGGATTTGGCCGACCCGAAATTCAAGGGCATGGTCTGCACCCGCTCTTCCGGCAACATTTATATGTTGTCTCTGATGGCGTCCATGATCGCACACAAAGGCGAAGACGGAGCCAAGAAATGGGCCGAAGGGGTTTGGAGCAACCGTGCCCGCGATCCGCAAGGCGGCGACACCGACCAGCTGCGCGCCATCGCCTCCGGTGAGTGCGCAATCGGTGTGTCCAACACATACTATTTCGCCCGGGCGCTCCGCAAAGATGTGAGCGGCCTGGATAAAGCCGCCATGAGCCGTATCGGCTGGGTCTTCCCGAACCAAGCCACCACCGGAGCGCACGCCAACATTTCCGGTGCTGGCATCGTGAAAACCGCCCCCAACAAAGAAAACGCCATCAAATTCATGGAGTATCTGGCGAGTGACGAAGCTCAGCGATACTTCTCTGCCGGGAATGATGAATATCCGGCTGTGATGGGTGTTGGCCTTTCCGAAAGCGTCGCCAAACTGGGCATCTTCCGCTCAGACACCTTGAACCTTTCTGCCCTGGGCGAAAACCAAGCTCAAGCACAGCGCACCTATGACAGCGTCGGTTACAAGTAAGCCTGACTGCAAATTCTCGTAAAGAAGCACCCGGGACAAGATGATTGTGCCGGGTGTTTTTTATGCAGCAAAACGTGGATTATTCTTTCGACGTGCTGCCGGGCCTGGATCGCATGATCGCCCGGCTGAGGACGATCAAAGGCAATATGCCAACGGCAACAATGACGAGCGAGGGGGTCGCCGCCTGGGTCAGCCGTTCGTCCTGGGCCAGGTTGTAGGCCTGGATCGCCAAGGTGTCGAAGTTGAAAGGACGCATGATCAGGGTTGCGGGCAGCTCTTTCATCACATCGACGAACACGATGAGACCGGCGGTCAACAGGCCGCCCGCCATGATCGGGGCGTGGACTCTGGTTGCCGTTGAGATCTTTCCGTGTCCCAAGGTGCGCGAAGCGCCTTCCATACTGGGGGTGACCTTGGCCAGACTGCTCTCAACCGTGTTAAGCGAAACCGCCATGAACCGAACCAGATACGCCAGGACCAGCGCGGACACGCTGCCGGTCAGCACAAGGCCAAGCTTGATATCGAAGGTCTCTTGAAAAAACCGGTTCAATGCATTGTCGAATGCGGCCACCGGCAACAGGATTCCGACCGCAATCATGGTGCCGGGAATCGCATAGCCCATACCGGCAATACGGTTGGCCGCGAACGCAAAACGCGATTTTTCAACACGGGCCGCGTAGGCCAAGTAAAGCGAGACCAGCACCGCCAGCGCGGCGGTTACGGCGGCCAGAAACACACTGTTTTGGATCATGTCGATGTAGCGCGGGTTGAGCAGGTCGTGACCGGCGGTGAAATGCATGTAAAGCAGCATGACAAGCGGGGCGGCAAAGCCAAGCGTGAGGGGCAAGGCGCAGAACAAGACGGCGCCATAACGTTTCCAGCCCGTCAGATGGAATTCCTTGATCTGCTGATATTTTCCCGTGGTCTGATGATATTTGGACTGACGCCGGCTGAAGCGTTCGGCCAGGATCAAGGCGAACACAAACGTAAACAAAACAGCCGAAAGCTGGGCAGCGGCGACATGGTCTCCCATGGACGCCCAGGTGCGATAAATTCCGGTGGTGAACGTTTGAATGCCAAAGTGAAAGACCGTGCCGAAATCCGCCAGCGTTTCCATCAGGGCCAGGGAGACCCCAACAATAATGGCGGGCCGCGCCAGCGGCAGGGCGACGGAGCGAAACGCACCCGTGGGCGTGCGGCCCAAAGTGCGTGAAACCTCCAGAACGCAAACCGATTGCTCCAAAAATGAAGCCCGCGTCAGAAGATAGACGTAAGGATAAAGGGTCGCTGTAAAAACAATGATCGCCCCTTCCATGGAGCGGACATTGGGGAACCAGTATTCCCCGAAACGGACATCGAAGGCATTGCGAATGAACACCTGAATGGGGCCGGAAGATTGCAAAATATCCGTATAGGCATAGGCCACCACATAAGCCGGGACCGCCAGGGGCAGGATCAGGGCCCATTCGAAAATCCGTTTGCCCGGAAAGCGGCACATGACCACCAGCCAGGCCGTTCCAACCCCAAAGAGCGTCACCCCGATCCCAACCCCGACCATGAGGATCAAACTGTTGCGGATATAACGGGGTAGAACCGTATCCACCAAATGTGGCCAGTTACCCTGCCCTTCCTGAAACAAGCTCCAGACGATGCCGAGGACAGGAACGGATAAAACGAGGGCAATCAGAATCGCGAACAATCCAAAAACCGTCGGAAAGCTGATTTTGATTTTTTTTGCGGAGGTGGCGTTCGATGAGAAAACGGATTGAAGGGTATTCATTTTTATCACCGCGACAGGGGGCTTTATTAACAATCATACTGTCCAAAAAACGATACTCAATAAACCTGCATAAATGAGTTTGGCCTGATTCTCAAAAAATTGGACGACTTGAAGAGAGGCTTTTCCTTGATAGGCCGTGGAGCACTTTGTGGGGGCAGGTCGGAGCGGAGGAGCTTGTGTGGACGACAAGTCCGGCGCTTCTGATCAAAGCTGCCCCAACAAGCTCCCCATGCGAGCGCGGTGCTCATTTCTATAAACGACACGCTTTCGCATTGCAAATGATTATCAATCGCCCTGTGTTTACAGTGCTGTGGCGTGGTTATGTCGGGGCCCGCCCCGGAAGGACAGATTGTGCGGATTGCATCCCTATATCTTCAAGTGCTTTTCGAAATAAGAAAGGCCCGGTATCTCGAAGTACCGGGCCTTTCACAAGTCAATGATATGAGCGCCAAACGATTAATTCGGCAGGACGACCTGGTCGATGACGTGGATGACGCCATTGGCCGCCGTGATGTCGGCGGTCACAACGTTAGCGTTGTCCACCATCACACCAGAAGTGGCATTAATGTCGATTTTTGAGCCCTGTGCGGTCTCGACGGATAGAACCTTACCCTTGATATCGCCCGACATCACCTTGCCCGGAACCACGTGATAGGTAAGGACAGAAACAAGCTTGTCCTTATTCTCCGGCTTAAGGAGGTCCTCGACGGTGCCTGCCGGTAGCTTCGCAAACGCTTCATCCGTCGGCGCAAAAACGGTAAACGGGCCGTCTCCTTTTAAGGTGTCAACCAAACCGGCCGCCTTGACGGCGGCAACCAAGGTGTTGAACTGACCGGCTTTGACGGCCGTATCGACGATATCCTTGCCGTAGTTTCCGGCCTTGGCGGAACCGTAGTTCCCAGACTTGGCGTAGCCGTAGTTTCCAGCCTTGACCGACGGCGATACAAGCATCGCAAAACCTGCGAAGATGGCGATGAGGAAAAACTTGGGGGAAAGTACATTGGCCATTATGGCAACCTTTCTGTGAGTTATTGCGACTGTGTAAACGTATATACGTTCGCGTCTCGTCATCGGATCACGGAGCCTCTTCGGAATTCACCACAGCGGTTCAGTATCGCTCTCCCGTCATTGCTAGGTTTTTGGCCCATCAGAATGATCTCATGTGTTCTGACTTGCGTAGAATAAAACGGGATCACGCCCCTTTGGGACCACAGATCCAAGGAGACTTCGAACGCGTAAGAGAAATAAGCACGCTTGGATTGCCGAGTTATCCAACGGGACGAAATTATTAGGGGAAAGCACCATGTTAGCGTTAAAGCGACAGATCTCTTTGACCCTCCTGGTACTTGCCCTCATCGCTGGTTTTGGCGCCGCTTCAAGCGAAGCCGCCAATGACGAAACGGTGCTGCGCGCCATGACCCAAGGCGGACACGTCGCGATCATGCGCCACGCGCTCGCGCCTGGTTATGGTGACCCCGACAACTTCAGGCTGGATGACTGCGCAACCCAGCGTAACTTGTCCGATGCCGGCCGCACGCAGGCCAAGCGCGTCGGAGAGGCATTCCGCAGCCAGGGTATCGGCGCCGCGAAGGTGTACACGTCGCAGTGGTGCCGGTGCCGCCAAACAGCACAACACCTGAATTTGGGTGCGGTACAAGATCTCCCCATTTTGAATTCATTTTTCCAAAGACGCGGCGATGGGCCTGCTCAAACCGCCGCATTGCGGGATTGGCTGGGCACCCAAGATTTAAGCTACCCCACCATACTGGTCACCCACCAGGTGAACATCACCAGCCTCACCGGCGTGTTTCCAGGTTCGGGCGAAGTACTGATCTTGCGCGTCGCAAAAGACGGTGCCTTTGGCGTCGTTGGCAACTTTGAAACGCCTTAAGCAAGGCTGATCCAAACAAACGAATTCAGCGTAAATATGCATCATGACGCAGAACTCAGTTGGGGAACATCCGTGAGTACCGGGAACACAAGGCTTCGCTATACTTTGATGTATCTGGGCGCAATGCCTTTTATGGCCTGCGCCGCCTTGATGATCTCGGATGGCCTGCGTATGCCCTTTGGCCTCAATGTGGAAACCGTCCTGAGTTCCTATGCGCTCTTGATCGGTGCATTCATGGCTGGGGCTCACTGGGGTCAACATCTTGAGCGCCCGCCGGTGCCGCCTCATGTTATGGCGCTGTTTAGCAACACTGTGGCGCTTGGGTTCTGGTTCGCATTTTTACTCCTCCCGCTCCAAACATATCTCCTAACCGCAGCTGCATTGTTTGCTGCAATCTTGGCATTTGATCTCACGCTTGCGAGGTGCCGGCGACTCGACAGGTCATACGCCACACATCGCGGCCTCGTTACGGGGCTGGTGGTCGCTGCTTTGGTTTCGGCCGGGTGGCGAGGATGAACCGCATCGCTGTCATCGGTGCGGGCTTTGCCGGGTCGATCGCCGCGAACAAATTAGCGAGAACAGCCGACGTAACCGTTTTGAATTCGATCACGGCGCTCAGTTCTTCACGGTGAAGACGGAAGCGTTTCAGTCCTTCCTTGCCCCCTTCATCGACCAAGGCATTGTCGTGAACCCGATGGGTGCTGGGTTGACAGTGTGGTGGGAAGCTACTGCGTCGCCGTCTATTGTGTGCCGGGTTTGATTCCTGTCTTGAAAAAACGGACGCTGTCTTTGAGCGTCGGCGCGATTGCGGTAAACGGCTCGGCCAACGACAACACCAACGTCGCATGGCCGACACCGGAATAGAGGTGCGCATGTCCCTCTGAACCTGTGGCGCGCAGGGAAGCTGCCATTTCATCGCTATTGAAAGGATCGACGGTGCGGTCATCCTTGCCGTGCAAAAGAAGCGCCGCCGGCGCTCCGGAGACCACCTGCGTGACGGGGCGGGCGTCGTCCTCGCGGGTCTTTTCGAAGATCGCCCTGACAGAGCGTACCTGCGAAGGATAAAACGCGTATGGCCCGGCAAGCCCGATCCAACGTCCCAGGATGTCACGGGAGAGGCCTTCCGCTCTCAGGTATTCCGGTTGCACCGCGATAAGGGCCGCGATATGCGCGCCGGCGGAATGACCGATCATGTGAATGCCATCGGATTTGCCGCCATGCTTGGGGGCATGTTCATACAACCAGGCGACGGCCATGGCACCATCGTGGACAAAGGCGGGAAATGTCACGTCCGGATAGGTTCGGTAGTCGGCAACCGCAACCAAAAAGCCATGGCGCGCCAACGCACGGCCAACAAAGGCGTAGCTGTCACGGCTGCCGCGTTTCCAACTGCCGCCATAGAGAAACAAGACCGTCGGCAATAGGCCATCCGCTTGCGCAGGGCGGTATAGGTCGAGCTTTTGGCGCGGGTTCTGCCCATAGGCAAGGCCGGTGATCGCATCAATTCCGTCATCGGGCGCGATAGCATTCACCATCTTCAATGGCGAACAGGCGCTGATCAGCATGGCCATGCTGAGGATTGTGAGCGCCAGGACGCTGCGTCTGGCGATACGCGTTTTCGACATCATGACTTTGTTACGCTCATGATCCGCATCTGGATGACCGGTTCACGCTGAATTTTGTCGTGCCTTTCGCGCCAGATTTGGTAATCCGGCGTCGAAATGCGAATGCATTCAGAGACTTATATGGTCTTATCTGAATTTGACGAGAGACGTATGCTGTGGGTCAAAAGCGGACATTTTCAGTCCCAGGGGTTTTAAACAACTTATGCCTCATAAGCAGACGATGATCATCTGTGTTCCGGCATAAAGAGGCGGTCGCGCGGCGGCGGCGGGCGTTTCCGCGGCGGTGGGGGCGGTGGGCGGTGGATGGTGATGTCATCCCTGTAGACGGTGTCGTCTTCAATAAGTTCCACCGCACGCTCCGCGAAATAGCCGTTCGGGTATTTGCGCAGATAGACGCGGTAGTCCTTCAGTTGTCCTGAGCTGTTGGCGGCCTGCCAGTGGCGCAGTTCGCCCCGCTCCAAGTCGGCGACGGCGGCGCGCCGTACGTATCCGACAAGACCGTTGACGTCGGCTTCGAGCCACTTGCCGTTGGGGGTACGTCCCGTGAGCATCAAGGCCTGATCCTCGCGCAGAAAGGTGATTGTTTGCGCCCCTTTTTTTGGCGCGTCAAAGACGGGGGCGCGATGCACCGCGACACCGTAACGTTGAGTGAAATGAAGGATGCGCGGCCCTTCCCTGTCGCCCTGCAGATCCGTTTCCAGGCCGGCGTTGGTTGGAGCTGCGGCAGTGGTGGTGGGCGGCGGCTCGGCCGCGGCCTCTGCTTTGCCGGAAACGCCGGAGTCTGACATGCCGGGACGGACCGGCTTTCGATCCGGCGTGAAGGATGCGAACACCCGGTTGACGTTCCCGGTGAGCGAAACGTTTTGCTCACGCCCATATTCGCGCCGTGCGGCTTTGGTCATGGTGTCGTCCAGATAAGCTTTCAGCTCGTCGGCCCACACCACGCCGTCGCTGTTTTCATCCGCGCCGCCATAGACGCCGCGCAGAAAGTATTCGGTGAACAGGCCCAGGCGTGCTTGGTGGTCCCAACTCGCCAACTGGTTGGACCCTGCGGCCGTCAAGACGGTCAGGCGTTCGTTCACCGGTTCGCTCAAGGGCACGATGATCCCGCCGGACGAGGAAGGAAACAGCGTGCCGCCCGCGCTGGAACCGGAAAAGCAGGAATCGATGACCACCGTCGCGCGCTTGAAGTTTTGCAGGTTCCGGTACAACGTCGCGAGCGGATAGCCGTTGAGCTCCGCAAAATCGGGCAAGGCATCGATGGGCAACAGGTATTGGCGTTGATCGCTGAGACCGGACACCCCATGACCGGAATAATAGACGAAAACTTCGCCGTCTTCCGCCCCGGCGTAGCGCCATAATTTGCCTTGCGGATTGGTGGCGGTGCCCAACGCGGTTTCCATCTGCGCCTTGGTGGCGTTGCGCAGATCGATGATGTTGTCCGCATCGAAGTCCAAGACGTCCGTCAGGTAAGCGCGGATCGCGTCGGCGTCGCGCTCGGCGTATGTCACGTCGGGCAGACCGGCGCCGTATTGCGAATTCCCGATGATCACGGCGGCCGTCTCGCTGTTGGCTGGTGCGGTCCAAAAGCCGACCCAGGTCAAAGCGATCAGGCTAGAGCAAATATAAGCTCTTAAGCGCTGGATCATGGTCACTCTCTCCCTTCGGCGTCTCGCCAGCGTTCTTCCCGGGTTATGGCGGGAAGAGAGGCGCTTTCACGCTCTGCTCAACGAATTATGCCGCAAAATCCCTTAAAAAGAGTCACTTAAATCGAACCGGCGTTTCTCACCGGATGTCCGGCAACGTCGTCAAGATCCGCCGCACGGCGTCGTTGGCGATGGAATAGACCACGCCTTGATCGGTGCTGAAGGACACCGCCGCCGCTGCACTGGTCAAAACCGACAAAGGAGACAACGGCACACCGCCATTGCCACGCCGGGCCACGTGCGCACCCCGCCACAGGACTTGCTTGTTTTGCACCTTGATGAGCTCCATTTTCACACCGACCCTCTTGTCGGACCAGATGACCGCAAACTGATCGCCACTGCCTTGCAGGCTGATATTCATAGCGTAGCCGCACCGCTGATGACGGGCGAAACTTGCGAAATCCTCCGCATGGTTCAGGTTGTACGCCAGTTCGTGGGCCGCGCGGTCACGGCGCAAAGGATCGATGACGCGTTCCACCTTGCCGGTGAGCTGACGCGCGACGTTCCGTTCCACGTACGCATTCAGCTGCGCCGGGCTGTTCCCGCCCATGGGCGCGACGATCACACAATCGGGAGCATTGCGGTAATACGCCGGACTGGTGTGATAGAGCACGGCACGGTCATTGGCCTCCAGATCGTCCGTAGCCCCGGTTTGCACGGTTTTGACATGCGCCGGCACGCACGCGCTAGCGGTCAGCGACAGGGTCAAAATGGCAAGCATGCGAAGGCCGCAAAGCGTGTTCGGGGTTGACGCTGTCATTTTTCAGGACCTCCATGCACAGCGGGCCGTACGACTGCTCAGGCCGATCCGGCCCGCTACGGGATGGCCATCGACGATCAAACCATCGACGATCACGGCGTTACCTGCAAACTGGTAGCGCGCGCGGATGGACTTGGCTTGCCCATATCCCTCACCGATGTATTTGCGCAGTCCCCCTAGCAGCGCAGCATCGACCCGGCGGGGGAAGATGCGCACGCCCGTCGCTTCGGACTTCAGGTCATGATGCTTGCGGATCGCGTGTTCCGCGTTTTTCTCCGATGGGGACAGCCATCCCGCGGGTTGGCGCAAAAAACCGCTGTAGCGGTCCATATTGATGTCCCAAACCGAACCGGATGTGCCTTCGGCGATGAACAGGTGCGATTGCCCATCCATCAGTGCGACCCGCATACCGAGACACGCCGTCATGTACTGAAACAACCGCCCATGTTGGGAGCGGTCGTCGGGCCATGCGATTTCGATAACGGGGCCTTGTCCGTGCTCAAGCGTTCTGAGCAAGGCCCGGCCCGTGGAAACCTCCCCGGCGGCGGGCACGAACACCGTTTCGGCTAATGGTGCGGATTTGGGCGCCTGTTTTGGGCTGGTTTTGGCGGCGGCTTTCTGGGGCGACTTTCTCGTTTTCGCCTGTGGCGGTTCCGGCTTCGCGGGCGGCTTTTGCACCTTGTCCTGCGGGGGCTCTTTCGGCGTGACGTTGGCCAAGGCCATGGGCGCAGGCTTCGATGACGGTTCCGCAACGGGTTTCGGCGGAGCGGGCAACACCAAAGGCGGTGGAGGCTGATCACTCTCCCGGCCCTGTTCCTGTTTCAGGGGAGCTGGCGGTGTGGCTTGGGCTGGGCGTTTTAAAATGGGATCGACGGCGATGAGCACCATCACGATCCACACCGCCAGCATCACACTGACGCTCAAGGAAAGGCGGGCCATCCATGTGTCGCGCCCAGACATAGTGCTACCTCATCATCATTTTTTCGGTGAACATCCGTTCCATGTCGGAGGCCAGATCATACAGGGCCTGACGGCGGCTGACCGGGCGCGGCGGTTCTGCAATTGGCGGCGTTTCGCTGAACGTGGCGACTTCGGCCGGTTCTACTTGCACCACCGGTTCGCTGAGCTGTGCGTGCGCTGCAGGTTCCCGCGTGACACCAGGCGATTCCCCCCTGGGGGCCTTGTGCGCCGTCAGTTCGTGAACCTCTTTGGCGGGGGGCAATTCGGGGGCGCGTTCGGGCGCGCGCTTGGGTGTACTCGGCGCCGTTTCCCACACAGCCTCTTGCGCATCCGGGGCGGCGGCTTTTGGTTTTGGTATTGGCGCTTCGGGCGGCAACGGCGGCGGCACCTCATGGGCGGACTTTTGGGACGCCGAGGCCGGTGCGGATTGTTCCAAGGGCACGCTCAAAGGCAGGGATTGGGTGCTGGTATGCGCACCGAGCTGTGATAAATCCGGTTTGCCCATGACCAAAAACGCCACGGCGCCGGCGACGACGATGTTGAAAATCAGGAACCGCATAGCTCCTCCTTTTGCGTTTCGATACGCGCATGTGAAATCAGCAACAAGGCGCGCAGCACCGCCGACGTGGGCAGGCCGACCACGGTGGTCATGAAGGCCAGGCTGAAATGGTCGGTGAGTTGGCTGATGACGGACTGCACCGTGCTGGGTGTCAATTCCTGGCCGGACAGAGTGCCGATGCCGAGACTGATGCCCAGAAGCGTGTAAGTCAGCGCCAGGGTCGAAACGCCGTTGGCGGCATGCAGCCCGCTTTCCAGCCAGAACGTGCGGCGTGCTTCCACCCCATGGCTCTGGTTCATACGCGTCCAACAGTACACTGCAGCGTAGATCAGCATGGCGAACAGCGAGATGAACGTCAGGCCGAAGACTTCCAAGGTCCAGCGCGCGATGGCGTCCGGCCCCATCGAGGTGGCGCCGACGGCGATGGCCAATCCGATGACGCCCATGCCCAACACGTAGCTCAGCGTGCGCGAACCGGTTTCAGCGATATGCAGGGCGCGGCGCATTTCAACGCCTCCCGACCTTGGCGGCCATCAGGGCGTCGGTGCTGACATCGAACTGCTCCAACCAGTTGTCCACCATGCTAAGATCCTTTTCAGTGGCGGCGTGGGCCAGGAACGTCACGTCGTAATTGCTGAACGCGCGCCGCACCACGGGCGTACTTTTGCCGCGCAGGCTCTTGTCACGCAGCACCATGCGTTCCATGTCGAGCAGACGCCGCTTCGACGCCTCGACCCGGGCCAAGCGCTCATTGGGCTCCATGTTGGCATCCAAGAAATAGTTGATGGTGGTGGAGCGTTCGCGCTCCAGATTCTCCAGGGTTCCGGCCTGGGCGGTGGCGGTCAGGGCGATACTTAAGGTGCACATCACCACTGCGGTTTTAAGGGAACGTTTCAACATGACGATGTCTCCTGCTGTTGATCAGTTGTCTAAGAAGAAGCTCACCGATTTTGCGGGCTGCAGCGTCCGCGCCGCATCGCTGTCGGCCAACTCGGCGTCCATGCCGTCTTCCGCCAAGGCCATGGCGTCCAACGCCACCAGCTTCGCCATGTAGCCGAGCATGGTTTCTTCCTGTTCGATGATGGACAGTTCCGCCTGTACGTCGGCGGAGAGACGGCGCAGGTGTTCCTTGCGCGTCATCGGCAGATCGTCCTCAGCGGTGGGCGCAGCGCTCATCTTGTGGCTTTCGATGCGCGCCACCAGTTGTTCGATCGCCTGAAGGTTTTGGTTGAACTGTTGGGCGTAGCGGCTTTCCGTCGCCATGGTGGAGGTGAAAAATTTGCGGTCCACGTCGGCGTAGGTACGTTCGAACCGTTCCGCGGCTGCATCCTGGTTTTTGATCAATTCCTGAGCGGCGGGGCTCAAATCTTCGTCCCGGGCCAGATGCGCGAGCATGTCTTCGAACAGGCGGCGTTTGGTTTCCAGCTGTTGACGGCGCAACGCGTTGCGTTCCGACATCATATCCAGATACGCCCGTTTTTCGCCCAGGAACTGGTGGCGCAATTCCAGGCGTACGTCGCCATCAGAGGAAGCGATGGCGTCTTGCAGATCGGAAAGCGTCGCACCTTTGAGGGAAATGTTTTCTTCCGTGGTGCTGAGCGCTTCACCCAGACTCGACTTCTGAAAGTCGTGATCCAGGGATTTTTTCAAATAGCTGGGCGGCAGCTTGACCAACCGTTCGCTCGATTGGGGCGACCAGTTGATCTGGCTGGCCAACGCCGGCGGGGCGCTCAGCACCGTGGCCGCCAGCAAGACCGCAGCGAAAGCGCATCGGGTTTGGGAGCTGGGTGTGCGTGTCATGTCGCCCTCCTGGCGTCAGGTTCTCGTGGGTTTTCTAGTGGGTTTGCCAATGGCGCACGCGGCGCAATTCGGCCTTCAACTGCGTGTTCACGTTGGCGTCCGAATACCGGCCGATGGCGCTGGGTTCACGCGTGCCGAGCAGCACTTCCATGGTGTCGATGAAGGACGAGCCATCGGGGTAATAAATGTCCATTTGCGGATACGCGGTGGTGAATTTGTCCAGGTTGGACCGCGCCGCGATCACGTCCCCGCCTTTGAGATAGTTCTGAATGCTCAGGGCGTAGGCGCGCATGCGTCCGTCCTGGGCGATGGTGGTGGCGGCAGGACCGACGCCGGCCTCACATTTGTCCAAGATTCGCGCACTGGCCAAATACTTGGCGGGATCGCTGTTGGCGCGGGCCTGGCGGTCCAGCTCCAGGGCTTCGTCCCGGCATTGGCGGAATTCCCGCATCGCGGACACTTCGGCGAACCGGGCTTCGCGATAACCGATGCTTTCGTCGAAGGTCTGGGTGGTCACGCAGGCCGAAAGCAGCGCGGTGGACAAGACTGCGGCCACGAGCGGTGCGGTCCGGTTGCGCCCGCAGGTTTCAAGGGTTTTCGTGTCGGTCGGCATGGCTTCGAACCTCTTCTAGCTTTAGCTGAAGGGGTTATGGAGGGGTGAGAAGCGTTTTTTGGGAGTGGGAGCGAAAAAAGATTAGGGCTCGACCATAAAAACCAACTCGTCGACGGCCAGTGCCTCTCCGCCCACGGCGTGGAAGATGCGCGCGATATCGACGGCATAGATCGGGGGCAACGGTTCGGTCGAATTGCCCCGCATGACTTCGGGAAGATCTTCCGTCAGGTCATCTTCGGAAGCGAAACACACAACGGCCTCTTCCCCAGCCGGGGGGGCGAAACGCAACCGGAAGGGGAAGAATTCTTCACTGGGCATTTCATAGACGATGTTGGCTTCGAAACGGAAGATTTCTTCGACGAATGGGTTGGGATACAGCTGCACAACCTTGCCATCGGCTTGATAATAAAAGCAGTTCAGCCAAGCGTCGCGGTTGAGCTCGAGGGTGAATTCGAGATGGTCGCCGAACCCGAAAACGGGCTCATCGTCCTCACCGGCGCTGAGGATCAGGCTCAACTCAACGTCGTCCGATCCGTCTTCTGCGAACACATCTTCTTCGGCAACACCCGGGAGCGGCAGGGGCACTTCTGTGGTCAAGGCCCCCGGCGCGCCCACCACGGGCGTGGCCGGGCCGGGCGCACCGGGTTCGGGCTGTAGAAGGTTGAACACGATCACGGCGAACGCCGCGGCGACAAGGGCGAACAGCCCCAATCCCGCTTGGCGGTGCCACGGGATTTCACCGTTGTCCGCGGTTTTGGTGGGGGCATAGGTAAGATTGAGAGCGGCCAAAGCGTCTTCGATTGCACCCACCGCCAGAATCCGAACGCCTTCGGGCAGACCGGCTCCTAGCAGTTCGTTGTGGTTGTTGCCCTTCGGGACGACCGCAAATACCTTCCTGCCCGCACCTTGCCAAAGGGCGAAATCCTTCCGGCTGGCCTGGACCTTTTCGGCGATGTGATCCACGGCCCGGACGTGCAGATCGTAGTTCACCATGCCGGTCATCCATAACACAATGTCGGCGTCTTCCGGGTCGCACAAGCTGAAGCCATCCGTGTGTTCGATCGCGTGGGCGGTGAAAACGCCCAACTGCCAACTGCGTCCCGCGCCGATGGGGCCGGACACGTCCAAGCGGAAGGCGTCTTCTTCAAAGGGGCCGAATTCGCGCACGATCACGCCACTGCCGGGTTTGACAAAATCGTCGTAGTCGCCGCTGATCGGCAGCACGTCGGATGAGCGCCCCAGGCACATCATGGATTGGGGCGCGTATTCCGGCGTGATGCGCTGGATCAATACCGGACCGCCGGTGGTGGCGACATGAACGGCAATGCGTTTCACCTGAGATAGGCCTCTGATTTCGGATCTCTCAACAACCGGACGATATCGGAGTCCCGCTCGACAATCACCTGAATAATGCCGCCGCGAGACGGGGGCAGGGCAATTTGGTGGGTGCGGTTATCCGCACCGCAAACCGCCAGGGTGCTCGGCTCGCCCTTGGTGGTGTCGCCCAACTCGACGATCAAATAGAGCTGCGTTTTTTCCGCGCGCGACGGTTTCAGGGACACCTTGCACCCCCGGGTTTCGCGCACCGGCAATGCGTCGCTGCTCGCCGCCATGGCTTCCGGCAGGATGAACAGGGCGGCATCGCGCACCATGGTGCGATACGCCGCGCGCAACGCTGCATCCTTGTCCAAGGCCGCTTCGATGTTTTGGGTATCACCCGTCAACATGCCTTGAGCATAGGCATGCAAGCGGCTGGCGGAAACGCCACCGCCGGTGTTTTGCAGCAACGCGTCCGCGCGATCGCGTCTGCGGAAGTTCTCTTGCGCCGCCTCTCGCTCTTGGGGGGTGAGGGTGTAGGTGGTCATGATCTCTCTCCGTAGAGGGCTGTGAACTGTTGGCGGAAGGCATCCACGTCTGCGGCGAACAAGGCGTCCAGGTCGAGCGTTTCGAGCGCACCGAGCACCCCTTCCAATCGCACACTGACGGCAAGCAGAGGATCCGCGGCCCGTTTGAACGCCTGGGTTCGTTCTGGGTCGCCCAGGACGCCATCCTCAAACCCCTTTCGGGTCAGCGCTTTAAAAGCCTTGGCGCCGTCGTCCGCAACGGCGGCGGTTTCGCCCTCGGGCAAAGACGCGCCAGGAAAGGCGATCACTTTACCTGTGTCCCTGTCCCGGTCCCTGTCTTTGTCCCGTTCCGCCTGGGTCAGGACGTACAGGCTCGCTTGGACCAGCTGGCGCACATGTCCGAGAAGACCGGCGTAGAGCTCCCGGCGTTGGGGATACGGCTCCGCATCCGTGCAACGGATACGGTTTTCGACCGAGGCTGCACCCCGGCCGATTTGCAAATCGTTGGTGATACCGGACTGAATCCGACCGAAGACTTCGTAACGCAAAAACGCCAGTGGCAGGGATTGAACCTTCGGGCCGTAGGTCATGAGCGGTTCCAGCGGTTTCAACTCGGAGCTTTTCTTGAAGAACTTGATGGCGTCCAAGGGCGTTTCTTCGAACAGGTGCAAGGGCGATTCCCATTCCCCGGAAAAGTCTTGAATATCCATGGGCGCAGGATCGATTTCGCCAAGCTCCCGCTCCACGCCCAACTGTCCGGCGTCTTGGGCGGCGCGGCGCGACGTGACTTCGTCGAGCGACAGCATGAACTTGAAAAACAGGTCGAACACGGTCCTATACCCTTTGAAATCGTTTCTTTGGTTATGCAGGGCCCAGAAGTCAAAAATCGCAGCATCGTCGATGGTGATGCATTCACTTTCGCCGCGATCCAGAAGGAAGGTGTACAGTGTCGTGAACTTGCCGTCGTGTTCCGCCGCCACCAGATGGGCTTTTCGGTACTGGCGCATGTGGCCGGCCAGCGCGTTCGATGCGGTCTTGACCGCCGCCATGGATAGCGGATCGCTCACCAGCTTGTCCAAGATAGCGTTGAATTCGCCAAAGAAGGCGAACGCATCCAACCCGGCGAGAAACTCATAAAGCGCGACAAGACGCACCATCCGCCCATAGCGTATGGCGAACGTGGTTTCGCCATAGTCGATCGCAACCTCTTGCGCACCGATCGTAAGGGGTTTGTTTGCCGTCCGCTCTTGAAAGAAAGCCTTGAAAGTGACGGGGCTGGCCGGATTGAGACCGAGGAAGAATGTCGCACGCTGATCGCCCCGCCCCGCGCCGCAAAGCTCCAACGCCAGGATCAGATGGCACAATTCGAACAGCGGGACATCCTTGTTGGGTCCACCCGCGGCACCCGTCGCGAACTTCGCCAACCATTGCAAAGTCGGCGCTTCGGCGTAGCGCAGCGCACCCTCCGGCGTGGTCGCTTCAGCGACAGCGCGGAAATCCTGGATCAAGGTGTCACGGCCGCCGGACTTGACGAGGCTGCTGAGCGCGGTGTTCACGTTGACGGCCTCCCTACCAGTCTTGTCGTTGCAACGCCCTCGAGGGAGTGTACGGTCAAGGCCTAAGCGAGGCAAACACATCAGGGTTTAATCCCAGCTCGACGGTGGACCGTCCCAATGGTCATGGCCGCGGAAGTGACCACGGTCGAAGTCCGAACGGCGATCGGGACGGAGCCGATGGTGACGCGGCGGTGGGCGGCGGTCCAGTGCCGCATAACGCGCCAACGGTTCATCATCGACGACTTCCCATTCCATCATTTCGACGTCCTCGAACGCTTCATCCGGAAGCCACTCGACGATCCTCAACGCGTTGGGCCTCAAAGCGCTGGATGAGGCGGGCGGTGTGGTGCTGACGGGCCGGAAAATCTTGGCCGTCTCCGAAGTGGGTTTGGGCCCGCGCTCCATGAGCGCCAACCACACGGTATTTTGTTCGTCGTAGACGTCCCGCCACTTCATCACGGCTTCGATGTAACGCCGGGTATAGGCATGGGGCCGCGCACGGTTGCCGCTGCCGTTCAAGGTTCCGCCGTTATAGTGAGACAAGGCCAGTTCCCAACGCTGCCCATACTGGGCATGGAGCTGTTTGAGATAGCGCACGCCAATGCGGATGTTGGTTTCCGCATCCCACAAACGCTCCGCCTGAACGTCGAATTCGCTTTCGGCGGTGCGGGGCATGATTTGCATCACGCCGCGCGCACCCGCAGGGCTCAAGGCGCGGTCATCGAAATTCGATTCCACTTTGGCGACGGCCAAGGCCAGAGACGGTGGAACGTCATGATCCAGAGCTTGTTCCACGACCATGCGCTTGACGTCGACGCGGCTCAACGCATGGGCCGGGACGACGGCGGACAGCCACGCGGCAGAAACAATCAATCCCAAAGAGATGATCCGGATGGGTGCGCGTATCATGGCTTTTTCTCCTTCAATGCGTTTTGCCAGCGTGAATCCAGGGGCGCGATGGTCAGGTTCGCAATCGGCACCCCTTCGCGGGCCTTCAGCGCTTCGGCCATGGACAAGTTGCCGTCCACGGCCAACACCATGTTTTCGCGTCCCGCCAGACTGGCCGGGTCGATGGGGTTGAGATCGGCATCCAGATATTGGCCCGCGTGATAGATCACCAATTCTTCCGCCGTCACCTGGACGTCCGGGGCGGTGGGTTGGGTGTGGGGATCTGCAGATGCGCTGTCTTGGACACGGACACCGGCGGCTTGATCGGTGACGTCCGTTTCAGGGGCAAAACCGCTGCCCATGGACACCAGGGCCAGCACCATGATGGAAAAAAAGCCCATGGCCAGCGCCAAGGCGATTTCCGCCATGGCATTGTTTTGTACGCCGTGGATCATGGCCGCCTCCTTATCCGTGTCGGGGCCCGCTCAAGGCCGCATAGCGTTCGTCTTCCAACGCTTCGAACTCTTCCATCAACCGCTCGGCCAGATACGGGGCCAGGGTTTCGCCGCTGCGCGCCGCTGCGCGGCGCAGGCACATGGCGTTGCAGTAGTCTTTGTCGATCTGCCGTTCGGACGATTTGATTTTCAGGGTTTCGAGCACTTCTCCCTGGGTCGCGTCGACGATTTGCGCGACGACTTTGAGCGCGAAGAGAATATGACCGTCGCTATGCTCGACGTCGTGGCGAACCGTCAACAGAACTGCGTAATCCAACGCGCGATCGGGAAGGTTCTCGACAGCCTCAAGGGTTTGCTGGGTGGTGCGCCGCACCCGGGTCTTGCGCCCCGCCCCTTCGGCGACCGCGTCTTCCATGAAGACCCGATAGCCCGTTTCACTCAATTCGGCGGCGAGGTCATCCGATAATTCCAGGAACGGGCGCTGATCGCGGAACATCGCCTCAGGCACGCCGTCCACACCGATCAGAAGCACGCGCGGCATGTCGAACGCCCGTGCCTGTGCAGAAAAGCTCAATGTGAAAAGAACCGCGAAAACCTCCACAATGAACCATGAAGAGCGGGCTCGGGTGCTGTGCATTTCTGCCTCCTGCGATCGGGAAAACGAAACTGCACAAGCTATGGGGAGGAGAGAGGCCGTTTTTTCCTGGAAGGCGAACGCGGAGCCGGAATTTCTTTATGAACGTCCCGAAAAGCTCAGATAGGCCAAGCAAGCAAAAACGGCACGGTGAGCTGTTACAGACGTCTGTAAAACCGGCTTTGCGCGACATTCCAAAGTGTAACCGACACCAAGGTTTGTCATCCAAGTGACTTGCATGACCACATTAAAAACACAGCACCTTAAGGCCCTCTTTGACGGTCTTTTTGACTGCCGGAGGCAGCGGCTTTGACGGTCACGACTTGGAGGGTTGCAAGCCGATATCCAAAACGCCGCCGCCCGGCATCTTTTTCCAACCGCTCCCGTCCCGGGCGTAGACTCCGCCA
>JANQJR010000038.1 GCA_028281525.1 Magnetovibrio sp. | reverse complement strand
TGGACAGCGTCAAAGTCATTTGAAAGTGGTGTCGCACTTCCTGCACGCCTTTTCCTTGCCAGGAAAAGGTTTTCGCAAACCAAACGCAATACATTAATGAGTCCTGACCCTAAGCCTTTTGGGCTATTGTTGGCGTGGCGAGGGCGATAAAATGCCGAAAAGTCGCCATACTCGGAACCTAACATAACGCCCTGGAACCGCAAGAAAACGCCACGTTCAGGGCGGCTGTATTTGAAGGTTTATCTTTTTTCATGCGTAAAATGCCTCTGTTTCTCCTCGTTTTGGTGGTGCTGCTGATTGGCGGTGGCGCCGGTTGGCTCGCCACCTGGGACATTCCCGCGCCGGTGACCACCGTTGAAAAGGTCATTCCCGATGAACGCTTCCCGCGCTAAGGGCTTCTTGACTGCGGCCTTCTTGGTGCTGCCGGGTTTAGCGTTCGCCCAGGGCGGCCCTGTCGACTTAAGTCCGCCGGTGCGTTTGGAGCCGCCAGCGCAACCTGCGCCTGCGCCTGCGCGCCCGCAGCCTACGATGCCGGCCACGCCGGCTCCGATCGGGGGCGAGCCGTCGGTGATCGGCGCGGAAGGCGTGCGCATGGATTCAAGCCCGCTCTTTGGCGGTGCGGTCGAAGTGCAAACCCTCGGCGCGGTGAACCCGGACGTTGCGGGGGGGTTGAGCGAAGCCCAAGGCGGTTTCGGCGATGCCATGTGGTTGGACACGAAACAGAGCGTCATCGAAAACTTGCTGCCGCAAATCCCGGTCACCACAGCCTCGCCGTCGATGCGCGATCTTATGCGCCGTTTGCTGCTGACCGGAGCGGAAGTGCCCGAGGGCGTTCAACCGGGCTCTTTGATTTCGTTGCGCGCCGGATTGTTGGCGGCGATGGGTGACTTTGGCGGCGTCAATGCGCTGCTTGGCGCCGTGCCGGGCCGGGCCGATAATTTGGATTTGCTGCGTGTTGAGGTCGACACCCGTTTTCTGACCGGCGATGTGGCCCGCGCGTGCCGCTTGGCGCATGCCTATATTCAGGAACAGCAGAGCACGTACTGGCAAAAGGCGTTTATTTTCTGCCAAGCCCTCGAAGGCGACAGCGAATCAGCGCTGCTGGGCATTTCGCTGCTGGAAGAGTTGGGCGTGGACGATCCGGTGTTTTTCGAACTGGTCGATGCTCTGGTGCGGATGGGGCAACCTGACGCCGGCGCGCCGGTTATCGCGTCTCTGGCCGACCCGACGCCTTTGCATCTGGCGCTGACGCGGGTTGCCAAGGTCAAGCTGCCCGCCGACGTGATTTCTTCGAACCGTCCGGGCGTGCTGCGCGCCATCGCCATCAGCCCCAACGCTCCTGCGGATTTGCGCTTGGAAGCGGCGGAGCGCGCCGAGGTTGCGGGAGCCTTGCCCGTGGATGCTTTGCGCCAGCTCTATGCCAGCATCGAATTCTCCGATGAGCAGCTGAAAAATCCGCTGACCCATGCGGCGCAGAGGAGCGGGCCCATGAGCCGCGCGCTGCTGTATCGCGCGACCTTGATGCAAACGGTGCCCGCCGCGCAGGCCGAAGCCTTGAAACGCGCGCTCGACATGGCGCGCCAAGGCGGACGGTATGCTTCCACCGCACGGGCGTTTCTCCCCCAGCTCTCGCGCGTACCGGTCAGTCAGGAACTGGCTTGGTTTGCGCCCGAAGCAATCCGCGCGTTTTTGATTACCGGACGCCACACCCAGGCCGGTCCCTGGTTCGAGCTTCTGTCCGATAGCGCCAGGACGGAACCGCAAATGGCGGTGGAGTTGGAGGCTTTGATGCCGGTTGCGCGCTTGTCGGGGTTCGATGGCGCCGTGGACTGGACCGTGGATCGGATGCGCGGTTGGTGGGAAGCGGTGAAGGGTACGGAAGGCGCGCGCGATAAGGCTGCCGCCTTGGCCGTGGCGTTCAATGCCGTCGGCGAATACGTGCCCGACGAAATCTGGAGCGACTTGGTCGAGGGCACCACCCACACCGCCTTGATGGCTCCATATCCGTCGCATTGGTTCTTGCTGGAAAGCGCGTCCCAACGTGGACGGGTGGGGGAAGCTGTGCTGCTCAGCCTCGTCAGTCTCGGCGACGGCGGCCCGGCGCGCGCCGACCCCATTGTGCTCGATCACGTTTTGAAGGCCATGCGCAACCTTGGGATGGACCAAGAGGCCCGCGCCATGGCATTGGAGGCGGTGGTCGCCTCCGGGCTCTAAGGGGCCAAGGGGAGACGTTTGGCGATGGGGCGGCGCAAGAAATTCACGGAACCGCTGCCGCGCCAAGTGGACATGTTCTTGGAAATGCTCGCCGCGGAACGCGGCGCGGCGCTCAACACCTTGGAAAGTTATCAGCGCGATCTGGGTGATTTCACCGTATTCGCCAAGTCCAAACGGCAAAATGCGGTGGACGCGGACGCCGATCTGATCCGTCAATACCTCAGGCACCTGGACAGCACCGGCATGGCCGCGCGCACCCAGGCGCGCCGCTTGTCGGCGTTGCGTCAATTCTTCCGCTTTTTGTATGCGGAACGGATGCGAAGCGACGATCCCACCGCCGTGATCGACAGTCCCAAGATCGGCCGGGCGCTGCCCAAGTACTTAAGCGAGGAAGAGGTCGACCGCCTGCTCGTCTGCGCCGCCGCACACGCGGGCGCGGAGGGCAAGCGCTTGGTGGCTCTCATGGAAATTCTTTACGCCACAGGCTTGCGTGTCTCGGAACTGGTGGGCCTGCCGTTGCGCGCCGTGTCCCGTGATGGCCTGATGCTGATGGTGCGCGGCAAGGGGGGCAAGGAGCGCATGGTGCCCTTGAGCGAGCCCGCTGCCGAGGCAATTCGCGATTACCTGGAAGTGCGCGAGCGCTTCGTGCCCAAGACGGCCAAGGCGCAAAAAGCCAGCGCGCCGTTTTTGTTTCCGTCCCGCGCCAAGGACGGCCATCTGACCCGTGCGCGGTTTGCACAAACCCTCAAAGAGCTGGCCATCGAAGCGGCGCTGGAGCCTCGGCGCGTATCGCCGCACGTGTTGCGTCATTCCTTCGCCAGCCACTTGCTGGCCCATGGCGCGGATTTGCGCGCGTTGCAACAGATGCTCGGCCATGCCGATATTTCGACGACGCAAATCTATACCCACGTTTTGGACGAACGGCTCAAGCGTCTCGTCAACACCGCCCACCCATTGGCGGAAACCCCTTGATATACAAAGAACAATAGCTCCATTTCGCACCTGCACAAAA
Organism: Magnetovibrio sp.; assembly: GCA_028281525.1. Taxonomy (GTDB): domain Bacteria; phylum Pseudomonadota; class Alphaproteobacteria; order Rhodospirillales; family Magnetovibrionaceae; genus Magnetovibrio. The sequence goes on along the minus strand of JANQJR010000038.1, from coordinate 57,466 downwards.
AGTGCGTGCTTTTCGTCTCTACGTTGGTTTTAATGGGCTAGAGTGCGATCGGATGAGGTTGGCGCATATGAGCGTCAACCTTATCCGTGAATCGCCCTCTAACATATTGATAAGGGGCGGATTCACGTCTTAGGTGGAAGCACAAAAGTGGGTCCACCTAAGACGATCCGACCCTAGGCTTTACGCAAAACCATAAACCATACTGGCAAGACCAACTGGAGACCTCCCTCATGAGTTTCACCGTTCCCGAACAGGCCCCGGCGCGTTTGAACCGTTCCGAGCTGGCCGTGCCCGGCTCCTCCACCCGTTTTTTGGAAAAGGCCGCCGGCGGCAGCGCCGATGCGGTTTTCCTGGATTTGGAAGACGCCGTCGCACCGTCTGATAAACCCCAGGCGCGCAAAAACATCATCGAGGCGCTCAACGACTTGGATTGGTCGGGCAAGACCGTATCCGTGCGCATCAACGGGCTGGACACCCACTACATGTACCGTGACGTGGTGGACATCGTGGAGCAGGCGGGCGACAAGATCGACCTGATCATGATCCCCAAGGTCGGCACCGCGTCCGACATCTATGCGGTGGACATGCTGGTCACGCAAATCTGCGAGTCCAAGGGTCACGCCAACAAGATCGGGTTCGAGATGATCATCGAAACCGCGCTGGGCATGCAGAACGTGCACGAAATCGCCGCCGCCAGCCCGCGGAACGAATCGCTGCACTTCGGCGTCGCCGATTACGCCGCATCGACCAAGGCGCGCACCACCGCCATCGGCGGCCCGAACCCGGGCTATGGTGTGCTGACCGATGCTTTGGACGATGCGGGCACGCGCGATTTCCACTGGGGCGACATGTGGCATTACGCCATCGCGCGCATGGTGGTTGCGGCCCGCGCCAACGGTTTGCGTCCCATCGACGGGCCGTTCGGCGACATCAAGGACTTGGACGGCTATAAGGCGCAGGCCATGCGCGCCGCGATCCTGGGTTGCGAAGGCAAATGGGCCATCCACCCGACCCAGGTGGACGCCGCCAACGAGGTGTTCAGCCCGTCGGACGAAGAAGTCGCCAAGGCCAAGGCCATTTTGGAGGCCATGGAGCAGGCGCAAAAAGAAGGCAAGGGCGCGGTGACCCTGGATGGCCGCCTGATCGATATTGCGTCCATTAAGCAGGCCGAAGTCATGGTCAAGACCGCCGAAGCCATCAAGGGCCGTTGAGCGACGCATTCACATGACCTTTCAAGGCGTTGGGACGGCGGCGATAACCATCGCCGCCGTTTCTTTTTGCCCTTCTTTCGTCCCAAACGACGTGCTAGAAAACGCGGATGCATCATTATCTCGATTTCGAAAAACCCATCGCCGAACTGGAAGGCAAGATCGAGGAACTCCGCCATTTGACGGGGACCGAGGTCAACATCGCCGAGGAAGTGGGCAAGCTGCAGGGCAAGGTCGAAAAACAACTTTCGAGCCTGTACGCCAAACTGTCACCCTGGCAAAAGGCCCAGGTGGCCCGCCATCCGGACCGCCCGCACGCGCTCGACTACATCGACGCGCTGATCGAAGACTTCACGCCTTTGGCCGGTGACCGTCTGTTCGCCGAAGACGCCGCCGTGGTTGGGGGACTGGGGCGGTTTCGCGGCCGTTCCGTGATGGTGCTGGGGATCGAGAAGGGCAAGGACACCGAAAGCCGCGTGAAGCACAACTTCGGTATGGCTAAACCCGAAGGCTATCGCAAGGCCCAGCGCCTGATGCAGATGGCGGACCGCTTCAAGCTGCCGGTGATCACTTTCGTCGATACGTCCGGTGCGTTTCCCGGCGCCGACGCCGAAGCGCGCGGCCAGGCGGAAGCCATCGCCAAATCCATCGAAGTGAGCTTCCAATTGCGTGTGCCGTTCGTCTCCGTGGTGATCGGCGAGGGCGGGTCGGGCGGCGCGATTGCGTTGGCAAGCGCCAATGCCGTGTTGATGCTGGAGCATTCCATTTATTCGGTGATCTCGCCGGAAGGCTGCGCCTCGATCCTGTGGCGTGACGGCGCGATGAACAAAGAAGCCGCCGAAGCGTTGCGCTTGACCGCGCAGGACTTATTCGAGCTCAAGGTCATCGACGCGGTGGTGCCGGAACCCTTGGGCGGTGCGCACCGCGACCCCAAAGCCTCCATGCAGGCGGTGTCCGATGAAATCCAGCGCCAGTTCGAAATTCTCGCGCCACTCGATGGCGGGCAGCTCAGGGCCAAACGCCGCGAAAAATTCTTGGACATGGGCAAGGTCGGGCTGGGCTGATCCGCACTGCAAACCCATACTTGTCATGGCCGGGCTTGTCCCGGCCATCCACGTTTTAAATCCTTCTCATTGAACCGATTTTAAGTCGTGGACCCCCCGGGACAAGCCCGGGGGTGACGGATATGGTGTGTGTCCCCAACTCAAGCTGCTTTATAGTTGAGCCTGTTTGTGGAGGAGCGCAGCATGGGTACGGAAGCTGAAAAAGGTGAGCATGAGATACGTGTGATGCAAGAGTTTGCTGAAATAGCAAGAGATCAACTTGCGTCTCATGGTGGGGCAATCAACCCAGATTTAATCACAAAGCGCGAGCAACGGGAGCCTGACCTGTTGTGCGGAAGGGATAATGGTGAATATGTTGCGTTCGAGTTGGTCCGAAATGCGGACCAGGACCTAGCCAAATTCCTTGATAAAATTAAAAAAGCTGATGATCCAAATCAAAGTCAGTACATTCGCGGGGCTGACCCAACATCCCAAATAGCGAAGAAAAAATTTTCTAAACAATATGATACGGATTATCCCATTGAGCTATTGATCTATTTTGAGGGAAGAACAATCACCCCTGATGATGTAGCTATTCTGAATTTGAAGGAAAGTACGGACTGGGAGGACAGCCAGTTCGACCGTGTTTGGTATTTTGGTGAAGAAGGTGGCTATCTGATTTGGGAGCGCTCTATAGATTAGGATGCGTTCCCCGTTTCCGTCATGGGTGTTGGTTCGGGGCGTGACTTGCTCCACCAGCATTTTCTATAATTGTCATGGCCGGGCTTGTCCCGGCCATCCATGTCTTAGAGGTGTCCTGGTGAACGTATGACTGGCGGATGGGTGTACTTTATGACCAACCGGCCCAACGGCACGTTGTATGTTGGCGTGACGTCCGATCTCGCGCGGCGTATCCGGGAGCATTGTGAAGGCGCAGGAGATGGCTTCACCAAACGCCACGGATTGAAGCGCTTGGTATATGCGGAGTACCATGAAGATATCCGAACCGCCATTCAACGGGAAAAAACTATCAAGCATTGGCCGAGAGTGTGGAAGGTGCGCACCATTCACGCCGACAATCCCACCTGGGACGATCTATATGATCAAATCATTTAGAGCCTAAAGGCGTGGATGCCCGGAACAAGTCCGGGCATGACCTTCAAGGTTTTGAAAATTCCAATCTCGTTTATGCTGAGAAGGGCCTTTTATAGCTCGATGTGATGCCCGGGCGCGTCCTTGGATTTGGCCTTGGCGAGATACATTTTGCGGTCCGCCAATTTGACCAGGGTGTCGGAATCCACGAAGTCTTCGGGGCCGGTTTGGGCAATGCCGATGCTCAACGTGATGTCGGATACATTCATCTGGTCGTATATGCCGATGAGCCGGCTGCAAGCTTTGTGGGCCTGCTCTTTGGTGATGGATGGCATGATGATGCAGAATTCGTCACCGCCGTAGCGGCAACCGAAATCCACGTCGCGGATGCACTCCGTTACGGCCTGACCAACGCGTTCCAAAATCCGGTCACCATCCCTGTGACCACGGGTGTCATTGAATTCCTTGAAACCGTTCAAGTCGAAGTAAACCAAACTGAGCGGACGTTTGGTGCGTTCCGCGGCGGCCGACTCCCGGCGCAGGTTTTCGATGAAGGCGCGATGGTTGAGAAGACCGGTCAGACTGTCGCGCACGGACAGCTCCTGCAACTGGCGGGTGCGTTGCGCGACGGTGTCTTCGAGGCTGGCGGCATAAGATTCCAGGTCAGCCTTGGCAGTTTCGACCTCGGCGACCAGAGAGGAGATGTAAGTGTCGAACACCAATTGCATGTCGAACATCATGAGCTTGTGCACGGCCTTGCGCTTTGTGTCGCAGGTTTTGCAGTCATGGGGATCGGCGTCAGATGTTTGTGCAATGAAATCGTCGATCACCGTCTGTAAGAGGTTCACGGCGGAAACATACAGCTTCGGCGATACGCCGATGCGCTGGTGCACCTTGCCGATGCGCAGGCGCTTATTGACGTATTCGGCGTCGTAATAACCTTCGAACAGTTCCAGGATATAGCGGCGCATGGCCACGCGCAGACGTTCAAGGGTTTCCGCATCGCCGATCAACAGGCTGATTTCACTGGTTTGCAGTTGAATATCGTAAAAGCGATCGACGATCTTGTCCGCGCCGTCGATGATGTCGTTTTTCATGGACTTGAGGATCGTCACGTCTTCTTCGGTGATGCCGAGCAAAGACTTACGGTATTCGATTTCCCGATCCGTGATTTGGAGCTGTTCCGCAAGGCTTTTATCCGTTGCGCGAGCGGCTTTGCGGAAGCCGTTGCCATCCGCCATGACATTTTCCCTCAACCTTTACGCATTACATCCATGCGTATGCGTAGCCCCATTTTGTCATATAAGTGCAAAAGTCATGGGCGGCAAGGGCGAATGCGCGAAAGGCTGCGGCCATTTCGCGTACGTGGGACGTTTTTGTGAGCCTGCTTGGGCGCGTCGAGAGCGTTTAAGCCACCTTCCCGTGGCACTGCTTGTATTTTTTGCCCGATCCGCAAGGGCACTTTTCATTGCGTCCGACCCGGCCCCAGGTGCTGGGGTCTTCAGGGTCGCGCTGTGCGGCTGTGGGTTTGCGCAGCACTTGGGGGGCGTTGGGGGGCGGAGACGTCGCCAAGGCTGGCTGCTCGGGCAACTCGCCGTCCATCAGATTGATGTTTTCATGGCTCTCGGTCATGGTCATGTTGCTTTGGGGCAGCATGCCCTGAGGCGGCATGATTTGCAGTTCCACATGAGCGAGCAGCGTGGTGACGCGTTCGCCGATGTTGTCCAGCAGCACATTGAACAGTTCAAATGCCTCGCGCTGGTATTCACGCAGCGGATCCTTTTGTGCGTACGCCCTGAGCCCAATGCCTTGACGCAGATGGTCGAGCGTCAACAAGTGGTCCTTCCACATTTGATCCAGGATGGACAGATACAGGTTTTTTTCCACGTCGCGCATCACTTCGGGACCGTACTGCGCGACCTTTTCCGCCATTTTGCGGTCGGCGGCGTCGGTGATGCGGTGGCGGATTTCCTCGTCCGCGATGCCTTCTTCCTTGGCCCAGTCGTCAACCGGTAAATCGAGACCGAAGATGCGCAGCGCTTCTTCGTGGAGCGCGGCTGTATCCCACTCCTCCGCATACGCCTTTTCCGGGATGCAGCGCGCGACCAGGGCGTCGATCAGGTTATGGCGGGTGCCGACGATATCGTCCGAGACATCAGCGGCGGTCATCAATTCCTTGCGTTCGGCAAAGATCACCTTGCGCTGGTCGTTCATCACGTCGTCGAATTTCAGCAAGTTCTTGCGGATTTCGAAGTTGCGCGCCTCGACCTTTTGCTGGGCTTTTTCCAGAGCCTTGTTGATCCACGGATGGACGATGGCTTCCCCTTCTTCCAGCCCCAACTTGACGAGCATGTTGTCGATGCGTTCCGAGCCGAAGATGCGCATCAGGTCGTCTTCCAGCGACAGGAAAAAGCACGATGCGCCCGGGTCGCCCTGACGGCCGGTACGGCCACGCAACTGGTTGTCGATGCGTCGGCTTTCATGGCGCTCGGTGCCGACGATGAACAAACCGCCCGCTTCGAGTGCGATCTTCTTGTTTTCTTCGATTTCGGCCTGGATTTTATCCACTTGAGCCGAGTCCGGGTCCTCGCCCAGCTCGCGTTGGATGCGCATGTCCAGGTTGCCGCCCAGTTGGATGTCGGTGCCGCGGCCCGCCATGTTGGTGGCGATGGTGACTTTGCCGGGCAGGCCCGCATCGGCGACGATATAGGCTTCCTGTTCGTGGTGGCGCGCGTTCAGCACATTGTGCTCGATTCCCTTGGCCTTCAGCATGGTGGACAGGAACTCGGACTTTTCAATGGACACGGTGCCGACAAGAACCGGCTGCTTGCGCGCCTGGCATTCCTCGATCAGGTCCATGATGGCGTCGTATTTTTCCTTGGCCGTGCGGTAAACCACGTCGTTCTGGTCGTCGCGGATGCATGGACGGTGGGTCGGAATGTCCACCACGTCGAGCTTATAGATTTCCGAAAATTCGCCCGCTTCGGTCATCGCCGTGCCGGTCATGCCGGCCAGCTTCGGGTACATGCGGAAATAATTCTGGAAAGTGATCGAAGCCAAAGTCTGGTTTTCGTTTTGAATGGTCACGCCTTCCTTGGCTTCCAGCGCCTGGTGCAAGCCTTCGGAATAACGCCGTCCTTCCATCATGCGCCCGGTGAATTCGTCGATCAGCACGACCTTGTCGTTTTGCACGATGTAGTCGATATCGCGCAGATGCATCTTGTGCGCGCGCAACGCCTGGGTGACGTGTTGCACCAAGCCGACGTTGGCCAAATCGTACATGCCGCCTTCGCTTAACAGGCCTGCGTCACGCAGCAGTTGTTCGGCGTGTTCGTTGCCTTCTTCGGTTAGGGTCACGGACTTGGACTTTTCGTCCTTTTCGAAATCGGCGTCGGTGAGGTTGGGGATCAGCTTGTCGATGGTTTTGTACATTTCCGACGAATCTTCCGCCGCGCCGGAAATGATCAAAGGTGTGCGGGCTTCGTCGATCAGGATGCTGTCGACTTCGTCAACGATGGCAAAGTTGAATTCGCGCTGGACCATTTCCTCCAGCGTGAACTTCATGTTATCGCGCAAATAATCGAAGCCGAATTCATTGTTGGTGCCATAGGTGATGTCGCAGTCATATGCCGCCTTACGTTCCGCATCGGACAGGCCATGCACAATGCACCCGGTGGTGAGCCCCAGAAAGCTGTACACCCGACCCATCCATTCCGCATCGCGCTTGGCCAAGTAATCGTTGACCGTGACCACATGTGCACCCTTGCCGCCAACTGCGTTGAGGTATACCGCCAGGGTCGCAGTGAGCGTCTTGCCTTCACCGGTGCGCATTTCTGCGATCTGGCCGCGGTGCAGAACCATGCCGCCCATAAGCTGGACATCATAGTGGCGCTGACCCAGCACGCGTTTCGCGGCTTCGCGCACGGTGGCGAAGGCGTCGGGCAGGATTTGATCCAGGGTTTCGCCGGCCTCGATTCGTTCCTTCAGCCAAGGGGTGCGGGCTTTGAGCTCGTCATCGCTCAGTTTTTCGAGGTCCGCTTCCATCGCGTTGATGGCGTCGACGCTTTTGTTCAGACCTTTGATGTAACGTTCGTTGGCCGAGCCGAAAACTTTTTTCGCGAGTGCGCCGAACATGGTTGCGGATTACCTTAAAAAACAGCGGTTGAAGCAGCGGGAAAGGCGGATTTTTGCGCCACATCGTCCCCAGTGGTGCCCAAGAATTAGAGACGCCCGGCGCGTCTGTCAACGCATGCCCGCCCGCCCCGGGGATTTTTGTGCCGGGGGGGCGTCACATTGCGCTCAAAAGAGAGTCTTTAGGCGGCATAAAAAAAATGTCATTTGACTTTTTGGGGCAATTGGCGGAAAGTTGTTCTTATCGCGAAGGGGCGTCTAACCGCCCCTAAAAAAAGGTCTTTTTCGTTCCGCTTTGGCAATAAAAAGGGCTGTTCGTTATGAGATCGAAACAAAAAACGCTTGTGATTGAGTCAAGGGTGAGTGCTGTTTTTGCGGTTTTGGGGATTTTGGCGATAACGCGATCAAAACGGGCGCTGATCGCATAGGGAAGTCTTCGTATGGTGGTGAAGGCTTCACGATGGAGCAAGACTCATGTCGATGTCTCAATTTAGCAATATTCGCGTCATCCTGGCCGAACCGAATGCTCAGTTGCGCGATTCCATGCTGGACTGCCTGAACGATCTGGGCTTTCGAGATGCTGTTCCGACCGGCAACATGTCCCGGATTGCCCATGCCGTTCAACACGACGAAGTCGATATGATCATTGCCGACACGTCCTTGCCGGAAGGGGATTTCAATAGTTTCGTGACCGAATTGCGCCATGGCCACCGGGGGCTGAACCCATTCTTGGTGGTGGTCACCCTGGTCAGCGAACCGTCGCGCACGGCGGTGCAAGCGGCCATCAATTCCGGCACCGACCACGTCTTGGCCAAGCCGTTCAATGCCGAAGCGTTGTTGGGCAAGCTCAACGAGTTGGTTCAGGCGCGCAAGCGTTTTGTCGTCACCAGCGATTACATTGGACCGGACCGCCGCGCGATGAAGCGCACGGGAAGCATGGAAATTCCCCTGATCGATGTGCCGAACCCGTTGCATTATCGTTTGGGGGGCCAGATCAGCGACAATCAAATCAAGCGCAACGTCGATGCTGCCGTCCTGAGAATCAACGAACAAAAGGTCCAACGCCACGCCTACCAAGTTGGTTGGCTGCTGGATTCCGTCATGCCGGAAATTGCAGCCATGAACCAGGGTTTGTTGGATGGCGATGCGGAAAACTTGGAACGCCTGCGCGACGTGGCGCAGGACATGTGCACGCGTATCAAGGGAACGCGTTACGCGCACGTGGCGGAGATGTGTTTGACCCTGTCGCGCATGGCGAATCAAGCCGCCTGCAAGGGTTTGTGTGATCAGGATGTGAAGCTGATGGGCCGCATGGCGGGAATCGTTGCCTACGTTTTCAATCCGGAACGCGATGTTTTGGCCGCCGATTACCACCGCAGGGCCCGCGCGCGCGGCGTTAGTATTGTGAACGACGAAGCAGACAAGGATCTGACCCGCAAGGCCCTGACTCCAATGGAGGTTGCCGCTGTGGCCGTGGGTTAGCCGTCGGCTGTGTCTGGGGCATGGGCCCTAGAACCGGATCGTCTTAATCTAAATCGCTTTAGCGATGCAGATTAAGACGTGAATCGCTCTCTAGAAATTGATGCCGATCCTCAGACTGCCGTAGCGGTCGGCCTTGTCTTGGGTTTCGAATTCGCGGGTCCGCATCACGTGGCTGATGTCCAGCCGCACCCCTGTGACAGACCAGTCTTTGGGCAGCGGGACATGGGTGGCGATTCCGGCGCGGTGCTCCAAAACGAATGGATTGCGTTTAACGTCGGGACTGTCCTTGAAGGTGTTGCCGTCCAAAAAGATATCGCGGCCCACGGCGCGCACTTCGGCTCCCATATAAAGCGACCACGTCGTTTTCTGAGGCCGGTGACGCGGCAGGGCGAAGGTTCCGTAGATGGGGCCGAAATCCTCTTTCAAGTTGCCGCCGAACCTGAGCGTGCCGCCCATGGCCGCGCCGATCTTGATGTTGCCCAGTTGCGCCGTGGCATGGGGAATGGCATCGAACGCCCCCCAATTGCCGTCTTCATCTCGGCCGAACGGTTCCCACAGAGGCGCGCGTAGCTTGACGGTGCGTGAAATCAACAGACCCGGTTCGGTGCCGATCTGGCTGTCCCAACCCTGAGATTCGGCAACGTTGATCTGTCGGTGAAACCAGTTTTGGGTTTCACCCGCGCGGGCTTCGGGGCCCACGATGCCGATGTCGATTTCCAAGGTATCGAATTGATCAAGCCCCCAAAGTCCTTGATCCACTTCGTTTTGCACGGTCAGCCCGATGTACGACCACCCTGCATAGGGCCGGTCACGGGGGTCGGGAATTTTCGCGTCCACGTCTTCGGGGGTGTACATGTCCTGGCCCATCACGAAACCGGGCCGTGCGCCCTGTGGGTTCCAAAACCAGGTATTGTGTGCAAGCCAGCGGGACGCGTCGGTGATTTCCCGCCAGGGTTCGTCGGGCACATAGCTCAACCGCATGCCGTTGGTGTAGTGACGGTCGGTATCCGCGATTTTGTCATTGTCCCACTGAAATAGAAAGTCGCCGCCCGGCGCCTCCATGGGCAGGCTCAGCGTCAAAGCGGCGGCGAGGAACCAAGCGTGTCGGGGCGTCAAAGGCATGGATGAACCTGATGCAACCATGAAGTGATGCAAAGTTGGCGCATCATAAGCCATTTTCAAGCGCCGCTGTATGAAAAAGGTCGTCACAAAAGCGCGAAGCCTTGTGCCTGGGGCCGCGATGTGCTTAATGCGGAGGTTCAACCGCTTGGATATGGATCATGAACGTCAAACATGCCGCACTGTTGAGCGCTTTGGTCTGGGGGCTGTCCACGGGCCCGGCCTGGGCCGTGGACACCGATCCCGTGGTCGCCACGGTGAATGGCCATGAGATACGGCTCAGCGATGTGGAAAACGCGCGCAATCAATTGCCGTCACAGTTGCAGAACGCGCCGTTGCGCGACATTTACCCGGTGTTGCTGGAAAGTCTGATCGACACGCGCTTGGCCGCCGATAAGGCGACCCGATTGGGCTATCACGAAACCCCGGAATTCAAGAACCGCATGGCTCAGGTTTCGGATCAGATTCTCCAACGCATCATGATGGCGCGCCACATCGAACAGCATCTGACCGACGAATTGATATTGGAGCGCTATCAGAAGCTGGCGCAAAAGGCCGGGACCCAGTTCGAGATTCATGCGCGCCACATTCTGGTCGAAAGCGAAGACCGGGCCAAGGAACTGATCGCCATGCTCGATGACGGTCAAATTTTTGCCGAACTGGCTGCTGAACACTCCACCGGCCCCAGCCGGTCCCGGGGCGGGGATTTAGGCTGGTTCGGTCCGGGCCAGATGGTCGAACCCTTCGAGGCGGCGGCCATGGCGTTGGACGTGGGCGCATACACCAATGCGCCGGTTCAGACCAAATTCGGTTGGCACGTAATCTTGGTGGAGGAACGACGACCGTTCCCGGTCCCCAGCTATCAGGAAGCGCGCGAGGTCATCGCCAAGGAATTGTTGTCCGAAATCGGCGGCAACTTCATGACCACGCTGCGAGGCGAATCAAAGATTGAAAAGAAGAGCTTTGCCGAGGTTGTGAAAGCTCTCCAAGACTAACTGGAATACACAGATGGAACTCGAAAAATCTCCCCTGGCGCCGGATGCTTTTCCCGACTTGCCGGAGATCAAAGGCGTGCGCTTCGCCACCGTCGCGGCCGGGGTGAAATATCAAGGCCGGACCGATTTGATGCTGGCCGAATTCGCGCCGGGCACGGCCGTTGCCGGCGTGTTCACCAAATCCAAGACGGCCTCCGCGCCCGTGTTGAAGTGCCAAGAATACTTACCCGGCGGTACCGCCCGCGCACTGGCGGTCAATTCCGGCAACGCCAACGCGTTCACCGGCAAGAGGGGTGAGGAATCCGTCGACCACATCCTGTCCGCCGTGGCGGACGCCGTGGGTTGCAAGATCGAAGAGGTCTTTACCGCGTCGACCGGGGTGATCGGTGAGCCTTTGCCCCATGACCATATCTCCGGCCAAATGCCGGGATTGGTGGAGCAGCTGGGTACGGCGGGTTTCGAAGACGCCGCCGCCGCCATTATGACCACGGACACCTATCCCAAGGGCGCGACGCGCACGGCCACCATCGGCAATACGACCGTGACCGTGAACGGCATCGTCAAAGGCTCCGGCATGATTGCGCCGGACATGGCGACCATGCTGGGCTACATCTTCACCGACGCGGCTATTCCCGCCGATGTGTTGCAGGCTTTGCTGACGCCGTCCGCGGACGCCTCGTTCAACGCCATCACGGTGGACAGCGACACGTCCACCAGCGACACCGTGATGCTGTTCGCCACGGGCCAAGCGGGTAACGCTGTGCCCACCGGTGCGCACGACCCGGTTCTGGCGGATTTCAAGCGCGCCTTGGACGAGGTCGCGCTCGACCTCGCCCATCAAGTGGTGCGCGACGGCGAAGGCGCGACCAAGTTCATCGCCATCACCGTTACGGGTGCCGAAGACGACGGCGCTGCCAAGCGCATTGGCCTTTCCATCGCCAACTCGCCCCTGGTCAAGACCGCCATCGCCGGCGAAGACGCCAACTGGGGGCGCATCGTCATGGCGGTGGGCAAGGCCGGGGAGGCGGCGGACCGGGACAAGATGTCCATCTCCGTCGGCGGCATCCGCCTGGCCGATTACGGACAGCGCGTGGACGGTTACGACGAAACGCCGGTGGCGGAACACATGAAGAGCCAGGAGATCGATATTGCCGTCGATGTCGGCATTTCTGACGGCTGCGCCACGGTGTGGACCTGCGATCTAACGCATGGCTATATCACCATCAACGCGGACTACAGGTCCTAAAGGCCCGCATAAGGACCTTCCGCGTCGTCAAGGCCATTCGACGATGTTCCGCATCGCCTGCGTGACCTTTCCTAGCGGCAGGACCGTCTGCGAACCTTTTGGAGTGAGTTGAGGAAAAGGGTAATGGCGCAAAAATCTGATCACGGTTGCATGTCGGCGCTGGAGGCCGTCAATATCGGGGTGTTGGAAACGCCCCGGCTGCATCTGCGCCGTTTGGACGAGAACGACATTCCCGCCCTGCTCGAATTGGCCGGGGCTTGGGAGGTCGCGCGTTACACCGCCTTGATCCCGCACCCTTATGCCGAGGCCGACGCGCGGACGTTTCTGGAAGGCGCGATGCTGGATCGGAACGCCAATACCCGCCACGTGTTCGGGATTGAGCGGCGCATCGAAGGCGATCTGATCGGCTGCATCGAAGTCAACATGGGCGACGGCGACGACACCTTCGGCTATTGGATCGGGATGCCGTTCTGGGGGCAGGGCTATGGGTCCGAGGCCGCCCAAGCCATGGTCCGCTTCGCGTTTCAGCGTGCGAGCAAGCGCGATTTGGCCGCCGCCGTGCATCCGGACAATCCCGCGTCCGCGCGTGTCCTGGAAAAGGCCGGGTTCGTCGAAAGCCACACCAGCAACGCGTTGCCGGGGCGGTGTGCGGAGGTGGAGGCCCGCGTGTTCGTGCAGCGGTCCCAGGACTGGCAGGCGCGCGAGGACGCCAAGTCGAAACTGTTGGTTACGGCCGTGGCGCTGATCGATGCGGACGGGCGGGTGCTGGTGGCCCAGCGGCCCGAGGGCAAGTCCATGGCGGGCTTGTGGGAATTTCCCGGCGGCAAAGTCCACGATGACGAGACGCCGGAAATCGCACTGGTGCGCGAGCTGCAGGAAGAGCTCGGCATCGACATCACGGAAAGCTGCCTCGCGCCGTTTACCTTCGCGAGCCACGCCTATGAAAACTTTCACCTGATCATGCCACTATATCTGTGCCGCACATGGCAGGGCATGGTGGAAGCGCGCGAAGGCCAAACCCTGCAGTGGGTCAAGCCCCAGCGCTTGAACACGCTGCCCATGCCGCCCGCCGACATTCCCCTGGTTGCGATGTTGATGGACTATCTTTAAGTCCTTACATTCAAAGCCATGACAGATACAACTGCTACAGCTTGCGTCCTGGTCATCGGCAACGAAGTGCTGTCGGGACGGACCCAGGACGCCAACATCAACTACATTGCCTCGGAGCTCACCAAGCTCGGCATCCGCTTGGCCGAATGCCGGGTCATTCCCGACGTCGAAAGCGAGATCGTGGACGCGGTGAACCATTGCCGCGCCAAGTATAGTTACGTGTTCACCACCGGCGGCATCGGCTCCACCCACGACGACATCACCGCGGCCTCCGTCGCCAAGGCGTTCGGTCTGGAGTTCGGCATGAACCCGGAAGCGGAGCGCATCTTGCTGGATCACTACGGCGACAAAGCCAACGACGCGCGCATGCGCATGGCGATGACGCCGGTGGGCGCGGAGCTGATCGACAACCCGGTGTCCAAGGCGCCGGGTTTCCGCGTGGAAAACGTCTATGTGATGGCGGGCGTGCCGGTGATTGCGCGCGCCATGTTCGACAACGTCAAAGGGACGCTTGCGGGCGGTAAGCTTTTGGTGGTCAAGACCGTGTCCACCATCGGCATTTCGGAAGGCATGATCGCGGTGGAACTGGGCGATGTGCAGAAAGCCCACGCCGACGTGGACATCGGCTCGTACCCGTTTCTCAAGATGGGCAAGTTCGGCACCAATCTGGTGGTGCGCGGCGAGACGGATGCGCTCGTGGAGGCCGCCTGCGCGGACCTGCGCCAACTGATCGAAGACGCCGGGGGCGAGCCCATCGACGGCGAAACCGAAGGCGACGAACTCAAATAACTAAAACCTGTAGGCGATTCCCAGGCCGAATTCGTTGGTGGTGTTGTCGGGTTCAAACCATGTGACATATCCGAGTTGCGTGTTGCCGTTGGCGATTTCCGACTTTTCAACGCTCCAGTAGCGGTAGAAACCGTATACGGACCAATCCGTGGCAAACTCATAATTGCCGGCGATGTCGAGTCCCCACCCATCATGCTGTTCGTTCATGACGTCCGGATAAGCCGGCTGCGCGGAGTTCAGATACGAGGTTTGATTGCCCAGAAGGAATAAGTTGTACTGCGCCTTGATGTACAGGTCGTCCATGGGATCAAAACGGGCGCCGAGCGGCATATAGAAGTACTGTGACCGTCGCGTATAGTACCAATTACCTGTGTTAGTGAACTTACCGCCGCTGTCGTCGCGCAGATGGCGATAGCCGAGTCCGGCGATGGCGGTCACGTTGTCGTCGAAGCGATAAGCGCCATAAGCTTCCACGCGGCCCTTGTAATATCTCTTATCCATGGTGCCGGTTGAGACACTCTTATAGTTCACTTGGCCATAGGTTGCTTCGCCGGTGTACATGAAACCGAACTCATCGTTGGCTTCTGGCCGGTCCCAATTGCGAATGCCGAGCGAATAAAAGACCGATTCGGAATTGTCTTCGATAAAGAATCGGCCCTCGTCATCGGTTTCGCGATAGGCGTAATTGCTGAGATCGAACGTCAACTCAATCGCTGCCGCCATGGGCGTTGCGCCCAGCAAACCGCCGAACAGCGCAACCGCACATGCAAATGACCGAACATGGTGAGAAATAAACATGGCGCCACCCAAAAGTATTACAAACTAAAGTTGTAGACTCTGTTTCACCCTATAGCATTCTCAATAGGGCAATACAAGGATACCACGCGGTTTTGCGCTTCTTTTTTGGGCATTTGCGGGGGTGTGTGAAGGGGTGCGTATTTTTTGGGCGACCGCCCTGGAAGAGGTGTCTTGACAGACAGGCGGCAATATCGCTTTTAGGGGACCGCGACCATCTTTAAGCGGGCGTGGTGAAATTGGTAAACACAACAGACTTAAAATCTGTCGGCCGTTAGGCCTTGCCGGTTCAAGTCCGGCCGCCCGCACCACCCACCTCTGACCGAGTGATAATTGTGCGATCAAAAATTGCTGATAACGCTCGCCGCCTTCTCAAGGATGCAGAAATCCTATTTGCAGCGGATCGCTATCTTTCTTCGACAGCCTTGTCAGTCACCTGCATAGAAGAGGTTGGTAAGATAATCGAAGATGTTGTTTGGGGATTAGAGCCTTCTGCCAAGAAGCAGTGGCACATCAAGAAGCAATTTAATGTCTCACTAGTCATTACTGCGCAAGTGTGTAGTCGCGTCATTGGAGAGAACTTGGAATTACCTTGCTCAGGTGAGAAGACTGAGATCCAACTTGATGATGAACTGGCGGAATTATTGTTTCCAAATTCTGATGGTGAAACCGACGAATCTCGAGGAAAGAAGTTAGGTCAATATCTATTCTTTAAGACTGGTGGGAAGGTTGATGAAAACGAGCTTCGAGAAGCTGCGACTTATGAAAAATGGCTAAGGACGGGAAAGTTGCACGTGATAAAGAATCGAAGCCTTTATGTAGACGATGAAAAAAGCGAGGGGGTCGAGGGTAGTGATGAATATGTCGCGAAAGCTGCACTAACGATTGCAAAGTACTGTGTAGACATGTGTCGTAAATTGTAGGCTTTTCGTGGATTACGGTTAATTCCCCGCGCTGACCTTCATCACTCACCGCGCTTTTTCGGCGGATACTTCCAGTACGTCCACACCACCAAGGCGGTGAACGCGGCGTAGAGCACGACGAACACCTCCAGCGGCGCCTCGTAGTACAACAGCCGGTCCAGCCACGTGGCGATGAAGCCCTTTTCGTAACCGGCCTGTCCGGCGCGGATGCGCAGCTCCGATTCCCACACCGTGAGCGGGCACCATTCACCCATGGCCGCGATGCTCATCACCACCGCGATGGTGGCCAGGTGCGCACGGCGGAACCAGACGTAGCGCGTCCACAGCCAGCCGCCTGTTCCACCCAGGGCCCAGCCGAGCAGGATCAGCGCCTGTCCGCCCACCACGAACAGCACGATCAGGGCGTGGATCACGCCGATGATGTCGGCCAGGATTGCATCGCTCATGGTGCCACTCGTACCTCGGGGGCGGCGGTTAGGATTTGGGGTTTCAGTTTAGCCCCATCGCGGCGCGCGCGGTGTCAAATCGCACGCAACTGAGCACCATTAAGTCGTGACGAATTTGTCAAAATGATGTATAAATACCCATAAATCATATAGTTATTGATCATTTTATAATTTTTTGAATTTTCACACGGGTGGCGAAATATGCAGCGTATCGAATGGACGCCAGAGATGAGCGTCGGCATCGACATCATCGATGAGGATCACAGACGTCTCATTGTCTTGCTCAACGACTACATCGACGCGGTCGACGCGGATGAGGGTGTGTTCGTGTTCGACAGCTTGTTCTGTGAGTTCTTCGACTACACCGGTTATCACTTCGCCCGCGAAGAAGAGATGATGGCCAAGGCCGGATACCCGGACCTGGAAGAGCACCGCCGGGGCCATCAGACCATCATCGAACAATTGGAAGGCATGCGACGCAAGGTGATGCTGTCGGTGTCCGCCGGGATGCAGGACGAAGTGCGCGCATTCCTGCTGGATTGGCTGTGGGTCCACATCATGATCAAGGATCAGGCCTACGCGGCGTCCCTGCAGGACCACTTCTCCAAGGCCGCTTGATCACCCGAAATCCGGGCTTGACCCGTCTACGGCTTCACGGCGCAAGGTCTCCCTCATCACAGATGAAGGAGGATCCAGTGGACCTTGATGCAGAGACCTTTCTCACCCGTTTCGAAACCCGCGATTTGGGGCCCGAGTTTTTCGACCACCCAGGCCATATCTATATGGCCTGGGTGCATTTGCGCCGTTACGGCCTGGAAGAGGCCAACCGCAGGATGTGCGACGGCATCCGTGACCTGGCGGCAAAGTTCGATGCGCCGGAAAAATACTCTCACACCTTGACCGAAGCCCTGATGCGGATCATTTCCCTGCGCATGGCCCGTGCGGGAAAGCAGGACTTCGAAACGTTTCTCAAGACCAACCCAGATCTGGTCGAGGACGCCCAAGGCGTGTTGGCGCGCTATTATTCCGCGTCGCACTTGAATTCCGCCGAGGCCCGGTCATCCTGGGTGGAGCCGGATTTGTCGCCGATCGTTTAGAGAGGGACCATGACACACCAGACCGTTTCGGCCTTTGCCCGGCGCTTCGGGCTGTCGCGCTCGACGTTGCTTTATTACGACCGCATCGGTCTGTTGAAACCGGCGGAGCAGACCTCCACCGGTTACCGGCTCTATGGGCCCGACGAGGTCGCGCGCATGATGCGCATCGAAACCTTCCGCCAGGCGGGCCTGTCCTTGAAAGACATCCAAAAGATTCTCGATGGTGACGGCGGGGACGCGTTGGAACACGCCCTGGAGAAACGACTGGTGGCCTTGAACGCGGAAATGGCCGCCTTGCACGCCCAACAGCGCCTGATCGCCCGGTTGTTGCAGCGCGACCAGGAAAAAGCGGGCTACATGAGCGTCGATGCCAACAAATGGGTTGCGATGCTCGAAGAAGCCGGGGTGGATGAGGCGGGGCGCAAACGCTGGCATCGGGCGTTCGAGCGGGACGCACCCGAGGTGCATCACGGGTTCCTAGCCATGTTGGGCTTCGATAAGGGAAAAATCGCGGAAATCCGGCGTAAATCGCGTGAAAGCTGACATCAAAGTGCGGTTTTTCGCTGCCGCCCCTTCCGCCCCGGCCAAACGCGCTTATATCTGTTGAAATGCCAACGGATGAGGCGCCAAGGGAAGAGGTGATCTTATGAAGGCCGCGCGCAGCAACGGTGATAACCAGGGGGATAACCAGCCGGAACCTGAAGTCGAGATCATTCCGCCGGGTGAGGAAAGCCGGGCCGAAACGGGCTCCAAAACCGGCCCCGAAACCGGCCGAGACTCGCGCGCGCGTCCGGGTGCGGCGGACGATATCCTCGACGATTTAACGGATCTCGCCAATCACCCCATGACCATGCCGCGCATCACCTACGGCTTGTACGCCATTTCGTCGGTCACCGGGTTCCCCATGCTCATCGGTTTGATTCTCGCCTATCTGGGGCGTGGCGACGCGCCTCAGTGGCAGCAAAGCCATTACACCTTCCTGATCCGCACGTTCTGGTACGCGGTCGTATTGGTGATCCTGGGTTTCATGACCGTGTGGATTTTGGGTCTCGGCCTGATGATTTTGTGGCTGTTGCCCTTGTGGACCTTGATCCGCGCGGTGCGCGGTTGGGTGCTTTTGGAAAACCGCCGCCCGGTGCCCCATCCGCAAAGCTGGCTGTTCGGCTAAGTCTCTTAATTCCCCCTTGTTTTTTGCCCTGTTAACGTAAACATTAGGGTCAGGACCTACTATTCTGTTGCGTTTGGTTTGCGAAAACCGGTTCCTGACAAGGAAAAGGCGCGCCGGAAGTGCGCCACCACTTTCAAGCGGTTTTGACGCGGTTCAGGGGACGGTTTTCGCAAATCCTTCTAGCGTATCGTGGACGGGACGCTTTTCCGCTTGGACATTGTTATCAAGCCCTTGTAATGAATAGCATTACGTCGGTCTTGTTGCCTCGCCCAAACGGAAAATCGTTACCGCCAAACGCAACAGAATAGTAGGTCCTGACCCTAATTGCAGGGCATGTTGCGTTGGGGAACGCCGAGACGAAGGGACGCTATGCACGCGAGCGCAACGGCCGCAGCCGATTTTCAAATGTATGTGACATTCGCGGTGATCATCGCCGCGTTTGCGCTTTATGCCTGGGAAAAAGTGGCGATCGAGGTCACCAGCCTGGGCGTGCTGTGCGTCCTGATGATCTTCTATTACGTCTTTCCCATTGAAGGCGTCGGTCCCCAGGGGCCGGTGGCGAACATTCTATCGCCCGAAGCGCTTCTGGCGGGGTTCGCCAACCCGGCCTTGATCACGGTGTTGGCGCTGCTGGTCATCGGCCAGGGGATGGTGCGCACGGGCGTGCTGGACGTTGCCGCGCACATGGTGCTCAGTTGTTGTGGCGCGACCCAGTGGCTCGCGGTGTTGGCGGTGCTGTTTGTCGCCACCCTGGTCAGCGGATTTTTGAACAACATTCCCGTGGTGGTGATTTTCATTCCCATCATGCAGGCCTTGTCCGAGCGCTTCGAAATGGCACCGAGCAAGCTGATGATGCCCTTGAGCTATGCTGCGATATTGGGCGGCATGACGACCCTGATCGGCTCGGGCTCCAACTTGCTGGTGAACTCCGCGCTCATCGGGATCGACCAAAAACCTTTCGATTTCTTCGATTTCACTATACCGGGCGTGGTGCTGGCGGGTGTGGGACTGGTGTATTTGCTGGTGGTTGCGCCCTGGGTGTTGCCGCGGCGCGAAGGCATGGCCGAAAATCTGGTCGGCGCGCGTGGCAGTACCGGTGGCAAACAATACATCGCCCAAGTCACCGTCGGCGGGCATTCGCACCTGGTGGGTGAAAAGGCCGTGGGCGGCATTTTTCCGGCGCTCGGCAACATGACGCTGCGCATGGTCCAGCGCGGCGAAGAAGCGATCCTGCCCCCGTTCGAGGATTATGAAGCCCGCGCGGGCGACGTTTTGGTGGTGGCTGCGACCCGCTCAGAAATCCAGGATGCCCTGGCGCGCGATCCCGCTGGATTGTATCCCGACCTGGAAGAAGCCGGTGTAGGCGCGGTGCCGGTGACCGGACGGCGCGAGTTTCTGGAGATTGACCTCTCCGATGACCTTCCGGCCGAGCCGGACGATGAAAGCATGGACGACGAAGGCACACCTTGGCATGGCGGGGAACGGGTCTTGGCCGAAGCCATGGTTCCGCCCGCATCGCGCATCATCGGCCAGACGCTGCCGCAAGTGGGCTTTCGTTTCAAAACGCATTGCATCGTGCTGGGGGTGCAGCGACGTTCGCGCATGATTCGCACGCGCATGACCGACATTCGCCTGCAGGCGGGCGACGTGCTGTTGGTGCAAGGCCGTCCCAACGATGTCCAGGCCTTGCGCGCCAACCAGGACGTCTTGTTGATCGAATGGTCGGCGTCCGAACTGCCCGCCCACCATCATGCCAAGCGCGCAGGCGTGATTTTGCTGGGCGTGGTCGCCGCCGCTGCGTCTGGTCTGGTGCCCATCGTGATCGCGGGCCTGACCGGGGCCGCGGCGATGGTGGGGCTGAATGTTTTGAACATCCGCCAAGCGTTTCGCGCGGTGGACACCAAGATCCTCACCATGATTCCGGCGGCCTTGGCCATGGGCGCAGCTATGCACGCCACGGGCGGCGCGCACTTCGTGGCCGAAGCTGTGATGGGCCTGTTCTCGGGCGCGGGGCCGTGGACCATCCTGTCGGTGTTTTTCCTCACCATGGTGGTGCTCACCAACGTCATCAGTTCCAAGGCCATGGCGGTGCTGTTCACGCCCATTGCGGTGGATTTGGCGATCTCCATCGATGCGCCGGTGGAGGCGTTTGCCGTCGCCGTGGTGTTCGCCGCCAACTGCTCGTTCGCATCGCCCATCGGCTATCAGACCAATCTGTTGGTGATGGCCCCAGGGCACTACCGTTTCGCCGATTTCGCGCGCGCGGGCGTGCCGTTGATCCTGGTCTTGTGGGTCGTGTTCAGCCTGTTCGTGCCGTGGTGGTATGGCGTTTAAGCGCGGCTCACTTGTGGTGGATAATTTAGGCCCGTCACCCCACGTATAGGACGTGATGAAATGTGACGAAACATGCGGTCGGTGCGATGTTCAAAGACCTCAGTGCATATTCCATGTCCCCCGGGCGGGGGTTTTTGCCCATCGACGACCCGGTGCTGCTCAGCGGTGACGCGGACTTCGACAGGACCGTTGGCGCCGCGGCCTTGGGCTTGCACAAGCTGCTGCACAGCGCGCATATGAGAGACCTGATCCGCGTTCTACCGGAAAGCCCCATTGACGATTTGGTTGCGAAATTGCAACCGCCGCAATTGGCAGCGGTGATGCGGGCCTACAGCTATCTGACGCACGCGTATGTCTGGGGAGACGAAGAGCCGGCGCGTGTTTTGCCGGCCAACATTGCGCGGCCGTTTTACAAGCTGGCGGATCATCTGGGCCGCCCGCCAGTGTTGTCTTATGACAGCTACGCCTTAAGCAATTGGCGGCGGTTCGACCCCGGCAAGCCGATCCAACTCGGCAACATCGTGTTGCACCAGAATTTCCTCGGCGGCCAGGACGAAGAATGGTTCATCCTCATCCATGTCGAGATCGAAGCCAAAGCGGCGGCGGCGCTCGCGCACATTCCGGAACTGTTGGTGGCGGTCGAACGCCAAGTGGGGGGGCAAGTTCATGCCAACCTGTTGGTGATGGAAGCGAGCCTCGCCAGCATGCGCCAATCCCTCGCGCGGATGACGGAGCGGTGCGACCCCTACATCTATTACCAGCGTGTCCGCCCCTACATTCACGGCTGGAAAAACAACCCGGCCCTGCCGGACGGCCTGATCTATGAAGGTGTCGACGACACACCCCGGCAATTTCGCGGCGAGACCGGCGCGCAAAGCACCATCATTCCCGTCATGGACGCCTTGTTCGGCATTGCGCACGAAGAGGATGAACTGCGCACCTATTTGATGGAGATGCGCGACTACATGCCATCCGGGCATCGCGCGTTTTTAAAGGATGTTGAGACGCACAGCCAATTGCGCGCGTTTGTGCGTGAACATGGCAACACGTCGTTGCGCGCGCTTTATAACGCTTGTGTCGAACACATTTCGGAATTTCGGACGCTGCACTTGGAATTCGCCGCCAGCTATATTCATGCCCAGGCCGAAAGCGGCGACAACCCGGTGCACATCGGTACCGGTGGCACGCCGTTCATGACGTATCTGAAAAAGCACCGGGACGAAAGCCGGCGTCATTTGATTGCGGATAAGATGTGATAGGGTGCGCCTTTGGCGAAGCGCGTGAGGGTAGGGTGATGGGTCAAGAACCGGTCGCGAGCGATCTAATCCCTTGGGATAACTTGAGCGTAGAGCGGCAGTTGGAGCTGCGCGAAGCTTACGGCCATTACCTGGACACCTTGCCCCCAACCTGCGACCTCACCACCAAAAACGACCGTTTTCGCGCATGGCTGGAGGGGCAAGGTGTGAGCTACCTTCCTTAAGCTCGAGATTCCCGTTACACTGCCCCGCTGGGGAGAATACATGTCTCGGGGATTGCCCATTGTTCTGGGAATGATTGCGCTGCTGACTTGGCGTCCGGCGGCGGCGGATGATGCCATCATCACCGCGCGCAACGGCACCGATGTCGCCGAGCATATGGAAAGCATTGGGTTCGGCGACATTCGCGAACGCCCCGAATTGCTCCGGGCGGTGCCGCGCTTTTGGGTGCCGAAGGTGCCGGAAGTCGAGGTCGCGGACTGGAGCGAGGACGTTCAATTGCGCAAATCCGTATTCATTCGGCTTGGCATTTCCGCTGCGTTGCAAGCGAATGCCAAGATTTTGGCGGATCGGGAACGCATGCTGGCGATCGATTTGGACGATATGCCGAGCGAGGACCGTGCGTGGCTGGAAAGGCTCAAAAAACGCTACAAGGTGCCGGGGCCGGTGACGCGCGGGGCCGTGGCCGAATTGAAACTTCGCGTCGACGCCGTTCCCGTATCCTTGGCCGTGACCCAGGCGGCGATCGAAAGCGGCTGGCTGCAATCGCGCTTCGCGCGCCAGGGCCAAGCGGTGTTCGGTCAATGGACCACGTCCGAGACCGGCATCAAGGCGCTGGAAAACGATGTGCGCCTGGCGACCTTCGACAACCCGCATGATTCCCTGGATGCTTATATGCACAACTTGAACACGCACGGGTCCTACAAACCGTTCCGGCTGGCGCGCGCCGAGATGCGGGCCGACGGAAAGCCGTTGGATGGTTATGCCCTGGCGGTCCATATGGAGCCCTATGCCCAAACCGGTGAACACTACGTCGAACAAATCCGGGGCATCATCGCGCGCGAAAACCTGCGAGCCGCCGACACGGCGGTCCTGGCGGATGGGCCCCGCTACGTGTACATCCATCAACCCGAAGAGGAACCCCAGACACAAATCGCGCGCAAGCCCGACAAAGCGCCCGCCCAGGCTGAAACTTTCCAACACCCTCAGGCCGTGGAACAGCCGCTGCCGCTGCCGCCGCAAATTTACCGCAAGACTCAGGCGGGTTGGGGGGGGCAGCCGAAACGCCAATGGTGGCCGCCGGTCCAACAGTGGGGCCAAACCGCCCCCAACCCATCGGCCCCAAATGCCCAGGCGTGGCCGGGACGCATGCCACAGTTTTATTCCGGGTGGCGCTAATTTAAAGCGCGGTATTTCAAAACCGTTCCAAAAGATTCCCCAGCGGATGGCCCTAAATCCCCTTTGCCCGGTCCCGTGAATCCTGTATACGGATTGCGGGCCACGTTCCCCCAACGGAGCGCGACCCTTCTGCCGTCGGGCGAAGGGCATACAGTTTGAAGATGCGTGAGGCGCGGAGTCTCTTCCGCCGCCGTTTCGTTTTTGAACCTCCCTTCGCCTTTGAGCCATAGAAGGGAGTTTTTTGATGACCATCGCCAAACCGGACACGCGTCCGGCCAACCCCAATTTTTCCTCCGGCCCCTGCGCCAAACGTCCCGGTTGGACCGTGGACGCTTTGTCCGACGCGCTGACCGGGCGGTCCCACCGTTCCGGTCCGGGCAAGAAGAAGCTCGCCGAAGCGATTGATCGCACCCGTGCCATCTTGGGCGTGCCGGATACCCATAAAATCGGCATCGTGCCCGCTTCTGACACCGGCGCGGTGGAGATGGCGCTGTGGAGCCTCTTGGGCGCGCGCGGCGTGGAGCTTCTGGTGTGGGAAAGCTTCGGCGCGGGCTGGGCGACGGACGTCACCAAGCAGTTGAAGCTCGACGACGTCAAGGTCACCAAGGCCGAATACGGCGAAATCCCGGATCTGGGCGCGGTCGATTTTTCCCGCGACGTGGTGTTCACCTGGAACGGCACGACTTCGGGCGTGAAGGTGCCGAACGGCGATTGGATCCCCGATGACCGCGAAGGCTTGAGCATTGCGGATTCCACGTCCGCGGCCTTCGCCATGGACTTGCCGTGGGAGAAGTTGGACGTCGTGACCTATTCCTGGCAGAAGGTCATGGGCGGCGAAGCCGCGCACGGCATGCTGATCCTGGGACCGCGTGCGGTGGAGCGTCTGCAGACCTATACGCCGCCTTGGCCGTTGCCGAAGATTTTCCGTCTGACCAAGGGTGGTGAGTTGATCGAAGGCATTTTTCGGGGCGAAACCATCAACACGCCATCCATGATCGCGGTCGAGGACGCTATCGATGGGCTCAAATGGGCCGAAAGCATCGGCGGGTTGGACGGCTTGAAGACGCGCTCCGAAGCGAACCTGAAGGTCATCGAAGACTGGGTCGAACAATCGGACTGGTGCGCATTCCTGGCAGAAGACAAGGCCATTCGCTCAAACACGTCGGTGTGTCTCAAGGTCAAGGACCCGGATTTCACCGTCAAGGACCCGAAAAACCAAGCCACCGCGTTGAAGCTGTTGACCTCTTTGTTGAACGATGAAGGCGTGGCGTACGACATCGGCGGGTACCGCGATGCGCCGGCAGGCTTGCGCATCTGGGCGGGCGCGACGGTGGAAACGTCCGATCTGGAAGCGCTGCTGCCGTGGCTGGATTGGGCCTACGGCCAAGTGAAGTAAGCGGCCTCCCAACCTCTTTGAGATAAAATTTCCCAACGAAAAGGATCGAACCCATGGTTAAGGTTCTCATTTCCGACAAGATGAGCCCGCGTGCTGAAGAAATCTTCAAGGAACGCGGCGTCGACGTCGATTACAAACCAGGCATGACGCCGGAAGAACTGCGCGCGTGCATCGGTGAATACGACGGTTTGGCGATCCGCTCCGCCACCAAGGCAACCGCGGAGATCATCCAAGCCGCCGACAATCTGAAGGTCATCGGCCGTGCCGGTATCGGTACCGACAACATCGACAAGGCCGCCGCGACGTCCAAGGGCATCGTGGTGATGAACACGCCGTACGGCAACGCCATCACCACCGCCGAGCACGCCATCACCTTGATGATGGCGACGGCGCGTCAAATTCCGGCAGCCAACGCCTCGACCCACGCAGGCAAGTGGGAGAAGTCCCGCTTCATGGGTGTCGAGGTCATGGGCAAGACGTTGGGTCTGATCGGGGCTGGCAACATCGGTTCCGTCGTCGCGGACCGCGCCATCGGTCTGAAGATGCGGGTGGTGGCCTATGATCCGTACCTGTCACCCGAACGCGCCCAGGACATCGGCGTGGACAAAGTCGAGCTGGACGAGCTATTCGCGCGCGCGGACTTCATCTCGCTGCATACCCCGATGACCGACAGCACGCGCGGCATCGTGGGCAAGGATGCCTTCGCCAAGATGAAGGATGGCGTGCGCATCATCAACTGCGCGCGCGGCGGACTGGTGGTCGAAGCCGATCTGCTCGACGCCTTGGAAAGCGGCAAGGTCGCGGCGGCGGCGCTGGACGTGTTCGAAGAGGAACCGGCCACAAACAACCCGCTGTTCGGCCGCGAAGACGTGATCTGCACCCCGCACTTGGGTGCCAGCACGTCCGAAGCACAGGTCAACGTGGCCGTGCAGATCGCCGAACAGATCGCCGATTACCTGCTCACCGGGGCTGTCACCAATGCGCTCAACATGCCGAGTGTATCGGCGGAAGACGCGCCGAAGCTGGCTCCGTATCTGAAGCTTGCCGAACAACTGGGCAGTTTCGCGGGTCAGGTGACGCTCACCGGCATCGAAAAGGTCGAGATCGAATACGAAGGCCATGCCGCCGAACTCAACACCAAGCCCATCACCGCCGTGGTGCTGCAGGGTTTGCTGAGTCCCATGCTGGAAGGGGTCAACATGGTTTCCGCCCCGGTGATCGCCAAGGAACGCGACATCGACATTACCGAAATTCTGCACGAACGCCCCACTGAGTATCAGACGTTGATCTCGCTCACGGTCACCACCGAAGCGCAGACACGCTGCGTCAAGGGCACCCTGTTCGCGGGCAAGGATCCGCGCATCGTTGACATCAAAGGTATCACCATGGACGCCAAGCTGGGCGAACATATGCTGTTTCTCACCAACGAAGACAAGCCGGGTTTCATCGGCAGCCTCGGCACCGTGTTGGGCGATGCGGGCATAAATGTCGCGACGTTCAATCTGGGTCGTGGCGAAGCCGGCGGCGAGGCGCTGGCCCTGATCGAAGTCGATCAGGTGGTGGACGACAATGTTTTGGACGCGCTACGCGACCTGCCGCAGGTGATGCGTGCTCAGGCGTTGCGCTTTTAAAAGAAATCGCTCCCGATCCAATCAGGATTGGAAACAAGACCTCCCCCGAACTTGACGTTCGGAGGGAGGTTTTTTTACGTTTGGGCGATACCCTGTTTGTTGAAAAAAATAAAACTTGTTGCGCGCGCATGTGGTGCGCATACATTATTAATCACACAAAATTACAAAAGATTATGTCCATGCTTTCCTGTCATGATGATCGATATAAGGTTTTGTTCGAACATTCCGCGGACGCCATGGTGGTCTATGAGGGGGATGGGTTTGTCGATTGCAATCCGGCGCTGTTGAAACTGCTGGGTTATGACAAACCCGAACAGCTCTACAATCTCCATCCCTCGCAAATTTCGCCCCCATTCCAGTCGGACGGCAGGCCGTCTCTAGAAAAAGCCAATGAGATGATGGCTCTGGCGTTGGAACAGGGTAGCCATCGCTTCGATTGGACCCATACGCGCGCCAATGGGGAGAATTTTCCAGCGGAGGTTTTGATCACCGTGGTGCCGTACGAGGGGCGCACGCTGTTGCATGCGGTGATTCGGGACGTCACCCGGCGGGTGAGCATCGAAACCGAATTGAAGCGCCATCGCGATCATTTGCAGCAGTTGGTCGAAGAACAGACGCAGGAATTGCGCAACGCGCGGGATAAGGCGGAAGCGTCGTCAAACACAAAGTCTCAGTTTTTCCGCAATATGAGCCACGAGTTGCGCACACCCTTGAACGCCATCATAGGATTTTCCAATTCCATCAAGGCGGAGTTGTTCGGGCCGCTCGGCCATGAACGGTACAGCGAGTACATAACCGACATTCATGCATCCGGTGAACATCTGCTGGCATTGATCAATGACATCCTGGATGTTTCCGCAATCGAGGCAGAGAAGCTGGAGCTTTGCGAGGAAGATTTGAACGTCGGAGAGCTCATCGACGCCTCGATGCGCATCGCACGGCCTTTGGCGGAGAAACGAAACGTGAGGCTGGCGGCTTCTGTGTGTTGTGAACGATCATGGCTGAAGGGGGATGAACGGCGGTTGAAGCAAGTACTGCTGAACCTTTTGTCGAACGCGATCAAGTTCACGCCGACCGAAGGTTCCGTCGACCTGACCGTGAACTGTTCCGAGAAAGCAGGCCACGTGTTCACGGTGTGTGACACGGGGATCGGCATGGACGAATTTGAAATCGCCAAATGCATGGAACAGTTCGGTCAGGCCGACCGTCCTCCGGATAAGGACATGCATGGAACCGGTTTGGGTTTGCCTTTGACCCAGGGCCTGGTTCAGTTGCACGGGGGAACCCTGGAGATCGAAAGCGCAAAGGGCGTCGGCACTACGGTCACCGTTCGCCTGCCCCGTGAGCGCATGATGTCCCATTAAGTCAGGCTATCCGTCGTGTACAGCAATGTTTAGCGGGCAGTTGCGTTTCGTTCCTTGTCGCCCGGCTCGAATAGCTTGAGTTTTTTCAAGCGTGTGGCTGCGGCTTTAGCCATTCATAATTCGTCATGCCTCTCACACGCGCCATCTCCCCAATCCTTGGTTGTGCGCAAACGTTGTCGATTGGGCGGTGGGAGATCAATCATTGTGTGCGAAGGCCCGCGCGAACGCGGAAATAAGCGCATTCAAGGTTCTACACAAAAAATGGTTATTGAATGACCCTGCAAATCAATGGCTAAATTATGGATTGAAGTTCGGCGCAGTTTTTGAGACCGGACGTATCAAAAGGGAGGCGCTTATGGAAATGGCCCTGGTCTTGGACGCCGGTAAGTGTACCGGCTGCGAACAGTGCGAAATCGCCTGTTCGATGACGCACGAAGGGGCGTCCAACCCCGCAAAATCGCGCATCAAGATTTTCAACTTCCACGATGAAGGCCGGTTCGTGCCTTACACCTGCACCCAATGCGACGAAGCATGGTGTATGCACGCGTGCCCCGTGGATGCGATTTCTGTGTCGGGTGATACGGGCGCGAAGGTGGTGTCCGATACGCTGTGCGTCGGCTGTAAGGTCTGCACCATCGCCTGTCCGTTTGGCACGGTGAATTACAACCCATCCTCCGGCAAGGTCATCAAATGTGATCTGTGTGACGGCGATCCAGCCTGCGCCAAGGCGTGTCCGACCGGGGCCATCACCTATACCGATGCAGCCGCGACCGGGTATGCGAAAATGGAAGCTTGGGCGGCGAAGACCGATGCCGGCGCTCAGGCCTCGGCTTAAGGGAGGATAGAGTTATGTCATGGGCTAAACGAATCCTCCGCGTGAACTTGAGCGAGGGGAGCTGCACGGAAGAGCCGCTCAACATGGATTGGGCGGAGAAGTACCTGGGCCAGCGCGGGCTTGCGAGCAAGTATCTGGTCGAAGAGGTCGACCCCAAAGTCGATCCCTTGTCCCCCGACAACAAACTGATCATCGCCACCGGGCCGCTCACCGGCACGGCGGCGTCCACCGGTGGACGCTGGTCGGTGATCACCAAAGGCGCGCTCACCGGTGCGATTGCGTGCTCGAATTCCGGCGGCTTTTTCGGCGCCGAATTGAAGTTCGCCGGATGGGACATGATCATCTTCGAAGGCAAAGCCGCTAAGCCGGTCTATTTGCTGATCAAGGACGATGCGGCCGAACTGATGGACGCCGCCGATTATTGGGGGCGCACCGTTTGGGAAACGGAAAAGGGGCTCAAGGCCGAACACCAGGACCCACAGATGCGCGTCGCCTCCATCGGCCAGTCGGGGGAAAATGGCGTGAAGTTCGCTTGTGTGGTCAACGACCTGCATCGCGCCGCCGGACGCTCCGGCGTGGGCACGGTGATGGGCTCGAAGAACTTGAAAGCCATTGCGGTGCGCGGCACCAAGGGCGTGAAGGTCCAAGACCCGGATGCCTTCTTGAAAGCCACGTCGGACGCCAAGGCGGTTTTGGCGGAAAATGCGGTGACCGGCGAAGGCCTGCCCGCCATGGGCACCCAGGTGCTGATGAACGTCATCAACGAAACCGGCGCGCTGCCGACGCGAAATCACAAGGATGTGCAGTTCGAAGGCGCATCCGACATTTCCGCCGAAGCGATGCACGAGCCGCGGCGCTCCGACGGCAAGCCGAACCTGACGCGCAACGGCGCGTGTTTCGGGTGCACCATCGGCTGTGGGCGGATTGCCACCATCGATCCCAACCATTACACGGTGAAGAACCGCGAACAGTACCAGATCGCGTCCGGCGGCCTGGAATACGAAGCGGCCTGGGCGTTGGGTGCGGCCACCGGGGTGAATGACCTGGATGCGCTGACGTTTGCCAACTTCATCTGCAATGAACAGGCGTTCGATCCGATTTCGTTCGGCGCAACGATCGGGGCGGCGATGGAGCTCTATGAGATGGGTGTCATCACCAAGGACGACACCGGTGGGATCGAACTCACCTGGGGCAACGCCGAAGCGCTGACCACTTTGGCCGAACTGACCGGGCGGGGCGAAGGCTTCGGTGCGGAAATCGGCTTGGGTTCCAAGCTGTTGACCGAAAAGTACGGCCATCCCGATCTGTCCATGTCGGTCAAGGGACAGGAATTCCCGGCCTACGACTCGCGTGGCATTCAGGGTATGGGATTGACGTACGCGACCTCCAACCGCGGCGCGTGCCACCTGCGCAGCTACACCGTGGCGTCCGAAGTCTTGGGCATTCCGGAAAAGACAGATCCGTTGTCGTCCGATGGCAAGGCCGGTCTGGTGATCGCGTTCCAGGACGCCACCGGCGCGGTGGACAGCGCGGGGCTTTGCGTGTTCACCACGTTCGCGTGGTCCATGGACAACATCGCGCCGCAGATCGATGCGGCGTGCGAAGGGGATTGGAGCGTCGAAAAGCTCCTCGAAGTGGGTGAGCGCGTCTGGAACTTGGAACGCAAGTTCAACTTGGACGCGGGCTTTACCGGCAAGGACGACACCCTGCCCAAACGTTTGCTCAAGGACGCAGCCAAAACCGGCCCTGCGGAAGGCAAAGTTAATGAACTGGGCAAGATGCTGCCGGAATATTACAGCTTGCGTGGGTGGACCGACGACGGTGTGCCCACCAATGAAACGCTGGATCGTCTTGCGTTGTAGGCGCCGGGTGGCTTCGGTGCGGGCCTGGAGGCAGTTATGAACTACGTCATCATCGGCGCGGGTCCGGCGGGCGTCGCCGCTGCTGAGACACTGCACAAAGCCGACGCGGAATCCTCCATCATCTTGATCGGGGGGGAAGGTAAACCACCCTATTCCCGCATGGCGATTCCTTATGTGCTGACGGGAAAGATCGAAGAGGATGGCACTTACCTGCGAAAATCGGACGGGCATTACGATCGTAAGGGCATCACGTTTCTCCAGGGACAGGTAAGCAAGGTCGATCCCGGCGCGGGCATGGTGGCGTTGGAAGGCGGCCAAGCCGTTGCGTATGACAAGCTGCTGATCGCCACCGGGGCGACACCGCTGAGCCCGCCAATTCCAGGGATGGACTTGGACGGCGTCCACCATTGTTGGACGTTGGATGACGCGGCGGCCATTGCGTCGCGTGCGCAGAAGGGCTCCAACGTTGTGTTGATGGGCGCGGGTTTCATTGGTTGCATCATCATGGAAAGCTTGGTGGAACGCGGCGTCAATTTGACTGTGGTTGAAGCCGAAAACCGCATGATCGCGCGCATGATGGATGCGACCGGCGGGGCCATGCTGAAGCGCTGGGTCGAAGAAAAAGGCGTTACCTTGATGACATCCACCAAGGTGACTGGTGTGGCGGCAAGCGGCGATAAGCTTACGGTCAGCACCGACGCAGGCAACGATATCTCCGCTGATTTGGTGGTGGTGTCCGTCGGCGTCAAACCCAACATTGGGTTCCTGGAAGGCTCCGGCGTCGAGGTCGTGACCGGCATCAAGGTCGATGACCGGCTGCGAAGCAGTATCCCCAATATCTACGCTGCAGGGGACGTGGCCGAGGGCCCTGAATTCGGCGGCGGTTTCCAAGTTCACGCCGTGCAACCCACCGCCGTGGACCATGGCCGCATCGCCGCCTTGAACATGGCGGGCCGGGACGCCAAGTACGGGGGCAGCTTGATCATGAACGTACTCGACACCTTAGGGTTGGTTTCGGCGTCCTTCGGTCATTGGATGGGCGAAGACGACGTTGCGGTGATGGTCAATGCGAACGCGTGCAACTACGTCAAACTGGCGTTTAACGGTGACCATCTGGTGGGCGCACTATCCATCGGCCGGACCGACCAGATCGGTGTGCTGCGTGGTTTGATTCAGAGCCGGGTCAAGCTGGGAGCATGGAAAAACACACTGAAACAAGACCCGAGCCGCATTGCCGAAGCCTATGTGGCATGCTTGCATGGATAACACGGAACTCTGCCCTTGAAGATCACCATCAAGCTGTTCGCCCTGTTGGGTAAATACTTGCCCGAAGGCGCGGTAAAAAACCAGATCGATATCGAGGTTTCCGACGGCGCCAGCGTCCAAGACGTGATCCACAGCCTCAGCCTGCCGGCCGAACACTGCCATCTGGTGCTGGTGGACGGGGTTTATGTTGCCCCCAGTGAGCGGGACAACAAAACCCTATCCGAAGGCCAAGCCCTGGCCATCTGGCCGCCCGTGGCGGGCGGATGAGTGCGGGTGGGTGGATGAAAATCACCAAAACCATGGCGCTCACCGAGAAAATGTTTCTGGCGACGCTGCCGCGTGCGCTGAACAGCGAGGCTTACAGTTGGGATGGCCGTCAGGCGGTTTTGGCGGCGGGGGGGCGGACTTTCGCCATCACCTTCGAAGCGCAGGATAACTTCGCGCTGGGCGGTTTTTCCGTGCCCCGCGCCGACGTGACGTTGGAACTTGACGGTTACAGCGATGAGGAGGCCGAGGAAGCCGTGGCGCGGTTCGAACGCTATTTCCATCGGGGCGGCGGCTGAGGTATCGTCGCTGTATGTCGAAGCGGCCGCCGAAGCGTAAAAATCCGAAACAGCCCCGTGTGCGCATTCTGATCGGCGCGGCGACGGCGCTCGGTCCCGGCAAGGTCGAATTGCTCCAGGCCATCGCAAAGCACGGTTCGATTTCCGGTGCGGCGCGGGAGATGGGCATGAGCTATCGCCGCGCATGGCTGTTGGTGGACACCATGAACCGCTGCTTCACGTCCGATCTGGTGATTACGTCCACCGGCGGTAAAGGCGGGGGTGGGGCCGAAGTCACGGATTTGGGGTTGGATGTGATCCAGCGCTATCACGATATGGAAACCAAGGCTGCCGCGAGCGTTACGGCGGAAGCGAAAGCTTTCGCAAAATTGCTGAAAGACCCAGGCAGTGACGCCTGACGTCTAAGGACTGGGCCTTATACCTTTTCCACTTTCACCGCGCAGTATTTGAGTTCCGCGATTTTGCCGAATGGATCCAGCGCCGGATTGGTCAGCAGGTTCGCCGCCGCTTCATGAAACGCGAACGGCAGGAACACGACGCCTTCGGGCACGTCGGTGTCCGCACGCGTCTCCGCCGTCAATGCGCCGCGCCGGCTGGTGAGTTTGACGCTGTCGCCGGCATTGATGTTCAGCCGCGCCAATTCCAGGGGATGAAGCGCGATGACCGGTGCGGGTTCGATCGCATCCAAAACTGAGGCGCGGCGCGTCATCGCACCGGTGTGCCAATGCTCCAGCATGCGTCCGGTGGTCAGCACAAAAGGATAGGCTGTATCCGTCTCCTCGTCGGGCGGGCCGGGGATCGCGGGAACCAGTTTGGCTTTGCCGCTGAGCGTGGGGAACCCGTCGCCGAACAGGACGGCTTGGCCCGGTTGATCTTCGTCTGCGCAAGGATAGGTCACACTGTCTTCGCGTTTGAGCCGGATATAGCTGATGCCGGCGTGCGACGGCATCAGGCGGCGCATTTCTTCAAAGACCTGAACTTCGTTTTCATAGTGCCAGTCGAGCCCCAGGCGCCGGGCGATCTGGGTGATGATCCAGAGGTCCTCCTGCGCATCGCCGGGGGGTTCCACCACCTTGCGGCCCAGTTGCACCTGTCTGTTGGTGTTGGTGAAGGTGCCGGTCTTCTCAAAAAAACTGCTGGCGGGCAGGATCACGTCGGCGAGTGCGGCGGTTTCGGTCATGAAGATATCTTGGACCACCAGATGCTCCAACGTCGCCAAGGCGCGCCGCGTCTTGTTCAAATCCGGGTCCGACATGGCCGGGTTTTCGCCGCAGATGTACATGGCGCGAATGTCTTGGGCGAGGGCGGCATGCATGATTTCCACCACCGTCAGCCCCGGTTTTGACGGCAAGGCGGTTTTCCATTCCGCCTCGAACCGCCGCCGACCGTGATCGTCCCCGACGGGCGTGTAATCCGGCAGCACCATGGGAATCAGGCCTGCGTCCGACGCGCCCTGCACGTTGTTTTGGCCGCGCAGCGGGTGCAGGCCGGTGCCGGGTTTGCCGACATTGCCGGTCAACAGCGCCAGCGCGATCAGGCAGCGGGCATTGTCGGTGCCGTGCACATGTTGGGAAATTCCCATGCCCCAAAAGATCATGGCGCGATCCGCTTGGGCGAAAGCGCGCGCGACGGTGCGGATGGTTTCGGCGTCGATGCCGCAGAGCCGCGCCATCTCCTCCGGCGGATAGGCTTGAATGTGTTGGGCGAAATCGTCATAGCCATCGACGAAGCGGTCCACGTAATCGCGGTCCACCAAGTCCTCGGTCACAACCACATGAAGCATGGCGTTGAGCAACGCCACGTCCGCGCCGGGCGTGAATTGGACCATGTGATCCGCATGGCGGGTGAGCGCTTGACCGCGTGGGTCCATGACGATCAGCTTTGTCCCCCGGCGTTTGGCTTTCTTGAAAAACGTCGAGGCGACGGGGTGGTTCTGGGACGGGCGTGCGCCGATGACAATGATCACGTCCGCGATCTCCGCGTCCGTGAAGGGCGCGGTGACCGCGCCGGAGCCGATGCCTTCCATCAACGCCGCGACAGAGGATGCGTGGCAGAGCCGCGTGCAGTGGTCCACATTGTTGGTCTTGAACGCGGTGCGGATCAGCTTTTGGAACAGGTAGGCTTCTTCGTTGGAACCTTTGGCGGAACCGAACCCGGCCAATGCGTCGCCGCCGTAGGTTTCGTGGGTGATTTCCAGACACGCCGCTGCGTGGTCCAAAGCTTCGTCCCAGGTGACTTCGCGGAACTGCGCCATGATCTTTTCCGGATCCGCGCCACCGTCCAGGATGGACGGGTCCTTGGGCGCGCCATCAATGCGGATCAACGGTTTGGTCAGGCGGTCGGGGTGGCGGACGTAGTCAAACCCAAAGCGGCCCTTGACGCACAGCCGGTTTTTGTTGGCTGGACCGTCGCGTCCGTCGGCGTAGAGAATGTGTCCTTCTCCCACCTTTCCGCCGATGTGATAGCGCACTTGGCAACCGACCCCGCAGTAGGGACAGAGCGATGAAACCGCTTCCGTCTCGACCTTGTGGTCGCTGATACCCTTGGGCAGTAGTGCGCCGGTGGGGCATGCCTGCACGCATTCGCCGCAGGCGACGCATGTGCTGAAGCCCAGCGCGTCGCCCTGGTCGAAGACGATGCGCGATTGCTCCCCCCGTCCGGCGATGCCGATCACCCCGTTGGTCTGCACCTCCCGGCACGCGCGTACGCAATTGGTGCACAGGATGCACTTCGCCATATCGACGTTGATGGCCGGGTGGCTGGCGTCCGGTTCAGGTTGCTGCGCCATGGGCGCGAAGCGGCTGGTGTGCACGCCCATGGCGTTTGCCAGGTCGCGAAAGCGGTCTGCGGGTTGATAAGGGGTGTCGGTGAAATCCGGACGGTCGC
The DNA here is from genome assembly GCA_028281525.1 of Magnetovibrio sp. Lineage (GTDB taxonomy): Bacteria > Pseudomonadota > Alphaproteobacteria > Rhodospirillales > Magnetovibrionaceae > Magnetovibrio. The sequence continues at coordinate 22,031 of JANQJR010000038.1, read as the reverse complement.
ACAACAGCAACTCCATCACCCCCCGGCGTGCGGCTTCGGCGCGTTTCGAGGTGATGGAGACCTTCATCCCCTCTTCAGGTTTGCGTTTGCAACTCGGGCTTAGCGTACGTTCGCCTTCCACTTCCACCATACACAAGCGGCAACTGCCGTCGGGGCGGTAGTATTGATTGATGCCGGAACACATCGCCGGAATGTCGATGCCAAGACGCGCCGCGCACTTGCGAATGGTTTCGCCGGGCCGCGCTACCACCGCCTGTCCGTCGATGAAAAAGGGGATGGATTTGCTCATAAATCATCCTCTCCGAAGTGTTGCAACAGACACAGCACCGGGTTGGGTGCGGCTTGGCCCAATCCGCAGATGGAGGCGTCTTGCATGGTGGTGGAAAGGTCTTGGATCAAATCCGCATGCGTCTGGGCGTCGTCGATCAGGCCCAGCATTTTTTCCGTGCCCACCCGGCATGGTGTGCACTTGCCACAGCTTTCGTCGGCAAAAAATTCCATGAGGTTTTTGGCCACGGCCCAAAGGTCGTCTTGGTCTGAGAGCACCGTCAGTGCGCCGGAGCCGACGAACCCGCCATATTCCTCGAACACGCCGAAGTCCATGGCCTTGTCTTTGAGCCGGGCGGGGAAGATGCCGCCCGACGCACCGCCGGGCAGGAAGGCTTTCAACGCGTGTCCGGCCGTCATGCCGCCCGCCATTTCGATCAAGTCCATGACAGTGGCGGTGGAGGGTGCGCGATAAACACCGGGCGCCTTCACCCGGCCTGACACGGAAAAGAACCGGGGGCGGCCTTCGTCCACGTATGTTTGGCCGCCGCGCTCAGCGATATCGGCGATCCAATAGAGCGTTTCGACATTATGGGTGATGGTCGGGCGGCGCTTGTAGCCGGATTGCGCCGGGTAGGGGGGGCGGTTGCGTGGCTGGCCGCGCTTGCCTTCCAGACTGTTCAAGAGCGCCGTTTCCTCCCCGCACACATAGGCGCCCGCGCCACGCCGGAGGATCACGCCCATGTCCCTTAAGGCCGGGGCAAGTGCTGCGTGCAGGTGCGCGTATTCGTCGCGCAAGTAGAAAAAGATGTCGTCCACCTCCAAGGCGTGGGCCGCGAGCATCATGCCGTTGAGCACCTTTTCGGGCGCTGTCTCCAACAGATAGCGGTCCTTGAAGGTGCCGGGCTCGCCTTCATCGGCGTTGACCACCAGTACGCGCGGTTTTTTCGCGCCGTCGAAAAACGTCCACTTCTTGGCCACTGGAAAGCCCGCGCCGCCGAGGCCGCGGAGATTTGCGATCTCCAACTCTTCACGCAGACCGGCCTTGGGGTTTATCTCGACCGGGGCAATGGCGGGCAAAGGATTGGGGGCGGTGTCATCGACGACCAGATTTTCAAGGCGCAGCGGCGCGATACGCCGTTTGCCGAGGATGGCTGACGGCGGCGTGTCGCAAGCCCCTTGGCACGGCGCGGGGACAACCCGGACCTGATCCGTGAACCGATCGAGGGCGTCCGTGAACAGAGCCTTCGCGCTAGCCATCCGGCAGGCTGGGCCATCGCAGATTCTAAGCGTTACGGGCGGGGGTGGGGTTTCGTCTTCGCCCAAGGTGTGGAAATGGGCATAAAACGTCGCAGTCTCATAAACATCGATTTGCGCCAGTTTCAAAACCTGGGCCAGCGCCGCCAGATGTCCGGTGCTTAAACTGCCGTGCGCATCGTTCAGGGTGTGCAGATGTTCGATCAACTCGCCCCGGCCGGGTGGCACGTCGCCGAGCAAAGCCGTGACGGCGGCCATGTCTTCCGTCTTAGGCTGGCGACCCTTGGGAAAGGGGCGGGCCGATCTATTTTTGCGTTTTTGCCCCATCCGTCACAACGTCCCTTGCGGCTTGCTTAAGTCCCAGTCAATATTAAAGAATATAAGACCTGCCGGGACAAAAATCATGAATATCGATCATAAGGTGGCCCAACTTCTGGTCTCGCGCGTATGTCACGATCTGGCGGGCGGAATCAGCGCGCTCAGCACCGGTGCGGAGCTGCTTGCCGAGGACGGTGTCGTTGGCGATGGCGAAGCGCTGAAAGTCATTGCCATGAGCGCTAAGCAATCCGCCCACCGTCTGGCGTTTTTACGCGTCGCTTTTGGCTTGGGTGGCGGTGAGGACGACACCATCACCACCGACGACATCCGGGATTTGGTTCATGATTTCCTGGAAGGCGGGCGTTTGTCGCTGGTGTGGAGTGCGGACAACATACGCATCAATCTGATGGCGGCGAAACTGTTGTTGAACTTGTGTCTCATCGGCTCTGAATCCCTGCCGCGCGGCGGGGTTTTGCGCGTTGACGTCACCGACATCGGCGGGCGGTTGGGCTTCGCCGTGGCGGCGGGTGGCGACAGTGCGGGCTTGCGCCCCGGCGTGGAGGGGGCTTTGAGTGCCGATGCGGACGTGGATGTGCTCACAGCGCGCACGGTTCACGGCCATTTCACGGCGATTTTGGCCCAGGCACTGGGGGCGGAAATGGAGGTCGTGGCCGATCAAGCCGGCGAAATTCGCCTCGCGGCGCTGCTTTGAGCCGGAAAAATGCGGAAATTCCAACGTTTGAGGTGCGAAGTCCTTGAAAAAAAATTGGATCATACGAATTCGGGCGTTAATATCTTGAATATTGGGAAGTGGGGGTCACATTAGAAAGATAATCGTGTAACATACATTGTTATGCGTGTGTTCTTTGTGGATTGGGGATCGAGTCATGGACGATCTGTTAAGTGAATTTATTACGGAGACCTCGGAAAGCATTAACGAGGTCGATATGCAACTTGTGGAATTCGAAAAGGACCCACAAAACGAAGAGATCCTAGGCAACATCTTCCGTCTGGTTCACACCGTCAAAGGCACGTGTGGGTTCTTGGGCCTTCCCCGTCTGGAATCGGTGGCGCACGCCGGTGAAAACGTCTTGGACCAATATCGTGATGGTGCGATTCCAGTGACGCCCGAAGGCGTGTCCCTGGTTCTGACCTGCATCGACACCATTCGCAATCTGGTCGAAGACCTGGCCGAAACCGGCTCCGAGCCGGAAGGTGACGATAGTGATTTGATCGCAAAGCTCAACGCCCTGGCCGCCGGTGAAAGCCCGGGCGGTGCGGCATCTGCTGCAGAAGCCCCCGCGCCTGCATCGGAACCTGTTGCGCAAGAGGCCGCGCCCGCCGCCGAAGGCCCGGCCACGTCGGACGAGGGCTTCCCCATCGCCGCAGAGCTGTTGGCCGAATACGAAGAGGCCACGGCGGATAAATCCGGCCCCACAACGTCGGATGAAGGCTTCCCCATCGCCGCCGAACTGCTGGCGGAATATGAAGAGGCCACCGGTGGTGGAGCTGAGGTTTCTGCCGAAGAGGCAGCCGCCGCGGAAGTTGCCGCGAATGCTGCCATGGAGGCGACAGCCGCCGAAGCCGAACCCGAAGCGGCACCGGAGCCGGAGCCCACCCCAGAAGCTGCGCCTGTGCCCGCCAAGGCCGAAGAAAAGACGCCTGCGGCAAAGAAAGAAACCGCCAAAGCGCCACCGGCCAAGGCCGAAGGCGGCGGTGGCGGCGTGTCTGCGTCGTTGCGCGTCAACGTCGACGTGTTGGAAAACTTGATGACGCTGGTCTCTGAAATGGTGCTGACCCGCAACCAGCTTCTGCAGATGGTGCGCGGCCACGAAGACAGTGAATTCACCGTTCCCATTCAACGCTTGAGCCACATCACCACCGATCTCCAAGAAGGCGTGATGAAAACCCGCATGCAGCCCATCGGCAACGCATGGTCGAAACTGCCGCGTATCGTGCGCGATTTGTCCATTGAAACGGGCAAGAAGATCGATCTGCAGATGCTAGGTGCGGAAACGGAGCTGGACCGTCAGGTTCTCGACCTGATTAAGGACCCGCTGACCCACATGGTGCGCAATTCCGCCGACCACGGTCTGGAAGTCCCGGAAGGCCGGTTGGCCGCCGGTAAGCCGGAAACCGGCGTGATCACGCTGAACGCCTATCATGAAGGCGGCCACATCATCATCGATATCCAAGATGATGGCAAAGGGTTGCCGATGGACAAAATTAAGCAAAAATGCCTCGACAACGGCCTGTTGAGCGAAGCCGAGTTGGAATCGCTGACCGATCAGCAGATTCAGCAGTACATCTTCAAAGCCGGTTTCTCCACCGCTGAAAAGGTCACCAGCGTGTCGGGACGTGGCGTCGGCATGGACGTGGTGCGCACCAACATCGAAAAAATCGGCGGCACCATCGAACTCAAGTCCGTCGAGGGCCGGGGCTCGACCTTTACCATCAAAATTCCACTGACGCTGGCCATCGTTGCCGCATTGATCGTGGAAAGCTGCGGCGAAAAATTCGCCATTCCGCAGATCAGCGTCCTCGAATTGGTGCGTGCGTCGGCGCGTTCCGAATATTCGGTTGAAGTCATCAACGAAAGCCCGGTTCTGCGCCTGCGCAACCGCTTGTTGCCGTTGGTCCATCTGGGCGATCTGTTGAAGCTGTCCACCGGCGGCAGCAAAGACATCGCCGATGAAACCTTCATCATCGTTGCGCAAGTGGGCACCTACAGCTTCGGCATCATTGTGGACCGCGTGTTCGATACCGAGGAAATCGTGGTCAAGCCGACCTCGCCGGTGCTGCGCGACATCTCGGTGTATTCGGGCAACACCATTCTGGGTGACGGCTCGGTGATCATGATCTTGGATCCCAACGGAATCGCGGCGTCCACCGGCGATGTCGGCAGCCAGCCCGACGCCGAAGCCGGTGCCGAGGAAGCCATCGGCTCCACGGGCGAGGAAATGGTTTCGATGCTCATTTTCCGCGCCGGCGGGGAAGAGCTCAAAGCCGTTCCGCTGGCATTGGTCGCACGCTTGGAAGAAATCGATATGGCCGACGTGGAGGTTTCTCACGGTGAGCGCATGGTTCAGTATCGTGGCCAGTTGATGCCGCTGATTCCGTTCGATGACAGCCATCAATGGAAGAATGATGGCCGCCAGGCGGTTCTGGTGTTCACGGAGCGCGAACGCTCCATGGGCTTGGTGGTCGATGAAATCGTCGATATCGTCGAAGACCGCTTGAAGGTGGAAATCACCGCCGACCGCTCCGGTCTGATCGGCTCTGCCGTGATCGACGGACGCGCCACGGATGTGATCGATGCAGGATATTACTTGACCAAAGCTTTCCCAGACTGGTTCGGCGGGTCCGAAGAGGATGCGGTCGGCTTGATTGCGGGCAAGAGCGCTCTGTTGGTCGATGACAGTCCGTTCTTCCGCAACCTCTTGGCGCCCATTCTGTCGGTTGCGGGCTTCAGCGTCACCACGGCGGATTCCGCGAACGAAGCGTTGCGCATGCGTGATCGTGGCTCCAATTTCGACGTCATCATAAGCGATATCGAAATGCCGGAAATGGACGGCTTCGCCTTTGCCGAGGAGGTCCGCCGCGACCCGCGCTGGGGCGAAACCCCGATGGTCGCCTTGTCGGCGCACGCCACCGACAGCGACTTCGAAAAGGGCCGCGAGGTGGGTTTCAACGACTACGTTGCGAAGTCCGACCGGGATGAGTTGGTGCGTTCCCTGGCCCATACGGTGAACAGTGTCACGGTGTGAGGCGTAAAAAACGCTCTAAAATCGTGAAAAGGTCCCGTTTGCTCATTCAGCGGGGCCTTTTTTCTGCGAAAAAGGCTTATCTTTCAGCCCATATTGCGCTATTCGTTTTGGGTGGGGTGAGCCATCCATGGATAGGCGACCCGAGTGGATCATGATCGTTTAACAGGGTCAGTATGAAGACGTGTCTCATTGTCGATGATTCCAAGGTAATCCGCATGGTCGCCAAGAAGATCCTGCAGGATTTGGAATTTGAGACGCAAGAAGCCGCCGACGGGCAGGAGGCGCTGGATGCCTGCAAAGCCAGCATGCCGGAAGCCGTTTTGCTGGATTGGAATATGCCGGTGATGAGCGGGATCGATTATTTGCGCGAACTGCGCACGCTTCCCGGCGGCGATAAGCCGGTGGTCGTGTTTTGCACCACCGAAAATGATATCGAACACATTCAAGAAGCCATCGAAGCGGGCGCAAATGAATACATCATGAAGCCTTTCGACAGTGAAATCATCCAGGCGAAGTTCACTCAGGTTGGACTGCTTTAACTCGTCCTCGAAGTCTTGACATACTTAACGGTAACGGATCAACGAGCGTGAGCGATACGGCGAATACAAAAAGCGGCAACGCAATCCGCGTTATGGTGGTGGACGATTCCGCCGTCATCCGTGGGCTCATCACCCGAATGCTCGAATCCGACCCGGATGTAAACGTGATTGCATCCGTGGGCAACGGCCAGTTGGCGGTCAACCAGTTGACCCGCAACCCCGGCGAGATCGACGTTGTCATCCTGGATATCGAAATGCCGGTGATGGATGGCTTGACGGCGTTGCCGCTGCTGCTCAAAGCCGATAAGAACATCAAAGTGATCATGGCGTCCACGCTGACCAAGCGGAACGCCGAAATCAGCCTTAAGGCGCTGAGCTTGGGTGCGACCGACTATGTGCCGAAGCCGTCCACCGCGCGTGAGCTGAGCGGCGAAAACGATTTTCGCCGGGAACTGACCGACAAGGTTAAGAACCTCGGCATTATTCACCGCGCCGATATCGGCAAACCGATCACTCCGCCTCCGGGGGCCGCGGCCGCTACGCCAGCCGCCAAAACCGCCACTCCGACTGCAGCGCCGTCAACGGATTGGAAGATCAACAAGGGCGGGGAAGTCACGTTGCGTCAGGCCGGTACGACCAAGCCGGATATTCTCGCCATCGGCAGTTCCACCGGTGGTCCGCAGGCGCTGTTTGAATTTCTCAAGGGACTGCCCACCAGCATCAATCTGCCGGTGGTGATCACCCAGCACATGCCCGCGACGTTCACCTCGATCCTCGCTGAACACATCACCCGCATGACCGGTTGGCCGTGTTCGGAAGCCAAGGACGGCGACGTGCTCGAAGCGGGCAAAATTTTATTGGCGCCGGGCGACTATCATATGCTTGTCACCCAGAAAGGCCCCCAGCGGGCGGTGAAGCTGACCCAGGACCCGCCGGAAAACTTTTGCCGTCCCGCCGTGGACCCGATGTTGCGAAGTGTCGTCAGCGTTTTCGGTCCGCGCGTGTTTACCGTGATTTTAACGGGTATGGGCAATGACGGCGCCAAGGGATGCGTCGATGTCGTCAATGCCGGCGGCACCGTGATCGCACAGGATGAAAAGTCGTCCGTGGTTTGGGGAATGCCGGGTGCTGCGGCGGCGGCGGGCGTATGTAGCGCGGTTTTGCCGATTGGCGAACTGGCCGGTTACATTATGAATTACCTGAATCGAACGAAATAGGGTCCAAGGACCGAGGTGCGCCAGAAGTGAGCGGCCATGCCGTCTGGTTATTTTGCCTACTTACATGACTTGTTGAAGCAGCGTTCCGGCTTGCTCGTCACGCCCGACAAAATGTATTTGTTGGAAACGCGCCTGATGCCGGTGGCGCGCAAGCACGGCTATCGCAACCTCCAAGAGTTGGTGGACGCCATGGTGGCGGTTCCCGATGAACCGCTCACCGTTGAAGTCTGTGAAGCCATGAACACGCATGAGTCCTTGTTTTTCCGGGATCAGGCGCCGTTCGAGATGTTTCAGGAAACAATCCTGCCGGAATTGCTCAAACGCCGGGCCGCTCAGCGCCGTATCCGCATCTGGTGCGCGGCTTGCGCAACCGGGCAGGAACCCTATTCCCTGGCCATGATTTTGGAACAAGAGGTCAAGAGACTCGAAGGTTGGAAAGTGGAGATCATTGCGACCGATATCTCACATTCCGTTCTTGAGCGCGCCAAAGAGGCGGTGTTCAGCCAGTTCGAGGTCCAGCGTGGCTTGCCGATGCAATATTTGGTCGAACATTTTAAACAAGAAGGGGAGTATTGGCGTTTGTCGCGCGCCATTCGCGATAGGGTGCGTTTCCGTCCATTCAATCTTCTCGACGACCCCAGACCTTTGGGGCGCTTCGATGTGGTGATGTGCCGCAACGTGCTGATCTATTTCGATATGGAGACCAAAACCCGGGTGTTGCACGCCATCAGCGGCGCCATGGCCGAGGACGGTGTGCTGTTTCTGGGCAGTTCGGAATCCACCATCGGCATAACCGAAGATTTTTGGCCTGTCGAGGCTGGCCGGGGCGTATACAAACGCACCGACACGCCACCGAGTGTGGCCGAACAAATGAACTGAAATGAAGCGGAACGTTTATGAATCCGTGACCTAAGCCTGCTTGGCCTGCGGCTGTTCTTCCGGGTCTCGCAGCACATAGCCGCGGCCCCAGACGGTTTCGATGTAGTTGTCCCCGCCGGTCGCATCCGCAAGCTTCTTGCGCAGTTTGCAGATGAACACATCGATGATTTTCAATTCCGGCTCGTCCATACCGCCGTAAAGGTGGTTGAGGAACATTTCCTTGGTCAGCGTTGTGCCTTTGCGCAGGCTTAACAGTTCCAGGATACCGTATTCCTTGCCGGTCAAATGAATGGCCTGGCCGTCCACGTCGACAGTGGCGGTATCCAAGTTGACCGCCAGCTTTCCGGTTTTGATGATCGATTGGCTGTGACCCTGGCTGCGGCGCACGATGGCTTGGATGCGGGCCAGCAGTTCTTCCTTGTCGAACGGTTTGGTCAGGTAGTCGTCCGCGCCGGTGCCTAGACCCTTAACCTTCATTTCGGACTCGGTCAGGCCCGAAAGAATCAGCACCGGGGTTTCCACACGGGCGTCGCGCAGGCGGCGCAATACTTCCAGGCCGTCCATGTCGGGAAGCATCAAGTCCAAGACGATGATGTCGTAATCATAAAGCTTGCCGATCTCCAGACCATCCTCGCCCAGATCCGTGGTATCCACAACCATACCGGCGGTCTTCAGCATCAATTCAACGCTTTGCGCCATGGCTGGGTCGTCTTCAACAAGCAGGACGCGCATGCTCCGGTAGCTCCCTCCAAAAACTGCTTATTAACCATATATGTAGTAGAGCGCACATTCAAGCAGCCAAGTGCTGGTAGTACATCTTACGTATTAACCTTCGTTAACGTCTTGAAACCCCACCATTTGCTTTACCATCCCTTAAAGGATCGGGGGGCATAGTGTAGACTGAGATGTGACGCAGAAGCGCGCATGAGCCGTGTTTAGGCCCAAACGATTCGCCGAGAACGGTGTGGGCGGGCTGGATACGCCAGGAATTTACGTGCCCGTATACGTCAACAATATCATCAACGAAGTCGAACGCCTGCCGGATTTTGAAATTTTTGGGCAGGTCGCCGCTGTGGTCGGCCTGATGGTCGAGGTCGCAGGCGTAGAAGGGGTGTTTTCCATCGGCGATCACTGCGACATCGTCGCGCGCGCTGGGCGGCGTATCGCCTGCGAGGTGGTGGGGTTTCGCGAGGAGCGCGCTTTGCTGATGCCGTTCGGCCCGCTTGACGGCGTGAGCCTGGGGTGTCGCGTCGAAGTTGGCGCATCGGAACCCGTGATCTACCCGACGCACGCTTGGCTGGGACGTGTGATCAATGCCTTCGGCGAACCGATCGATGGCAAGGGGCCGCTGCCAACGGGCAACTTGTCCTATCCCGTGCAGAACGAACCTCCGCCCGCGCACCTGCGCCAAAGGGTTGGGGGCAAATTGGATTTGGGCGTGCGCGCGATGAACGCGTTTTTGACGTGTTGCCAAGGCCAGCGCATGGGCATCTTTTCGGGCTCCGGCGTTGGCAAATCGACGCTGATGTCCATGATGGCGCGCCACACCGACGCCCAAGTCAGCGTCATCGGCCTGATTGGCGAACGGGGCCGCGAGGCGCGTGAATTCATCGAAGACGATTTGGGGGAGGAAGGCTTGGCCCGTTCCGTCGTGGTCGTTGCAACATCGAACGAACCGCCGCTGGTGCGCCGCCAAGCGGCCTATACGACTTTGGCGACGGCGGAGTACTTTCGGGACCAGACCTATGAGGTCCTGTGCCTCATGGATAGCGTCACCCGTTTCGCCATGGCGCAGCGCGAAATCTCCCTTTCGGTGGGAGAACCGCCGGCTTCGAAGGGCTATACACCGTCGGTTTTCGCCGAACTGCCGCGCTTGTTGGAGCGCGCGGGACCGGGTCAAGAGGGGCAGGGCTCCATCACCGGCCTGTTCACCGTGCTGGTGGAGGGGGACGACCATAACGAGCCGGTCGCCGATGCGGTGCGCGGTATCTTGGACGGCCATGTGGTGCTGGATCGGGAAATCGCCGAACGCGGACGGTTTCCCGCCGTCAATGTGCTCAAAAGCGTGTCGCGGACCATGCCCGACTGCAATACGGACCCGGAAAACGCCCTGGTCAACCGCGCCAAACGTCTGATTTCTACCTACGATGACATGGCTGAATTGATCCGTCTGGGCGCGTACCGGCAAGGCACCGACCCGGAAGTGGACGAAGCCATTTATTATAATCGCCCCCTGGAGGAATTCTTGTCGCAGTCCAAGGCGGACCATACCGATCTGGAAAACTGTTATATCCAACTGGCGCAAGTGTTGAACATGTCCGCGCCGGGAGCCGCACCGGTGGCCAATGCCGCGCCTGCCCAAACCCAGGCCCCGCAACCCGTCCCACAACCGGCCATGGCGCCGTCAGCGGCCGCTTCCGCGGTGGGGCCCCAGGGCCCCGCGCCACAGCCGCCATCCATCCAACCTCAGCCCGCGGCGCCGGGCGCACCCCCAACGCCGGCGGCGCCCGCCGCTGCCGGGCTGGCGCCGGGACTGATACCGACACCCCCGCAAGTGAAGAGCGGACCGGACCCCAACACTTAAAACGCATGCAAAACAAAACCGAAAACCGCCACCGAGATGGCGCGGAACACGAAAATAATCGAGGGCTTGAAACTTGGCAGCGAACATCAAAAACCTAATTCGTCTCCATGAATGGAACGTGGACGAAAAGCGCCGCAAACTCGGTGAACTCTTGCGCTTGCAAGGCGAGCTGGAGGACCAGATGAAGCAGTTGGAGGAAGACCTTGTGCGCCAACAACGAGCCGCTGCCGCGGACCCGACGCTGGCCGGTTTGACCTATGGCGCATTTGCCGAGCAAGCGATCAAGCGGCGCGAAAACCTCCAAGATTCCATCGATCAGATGGAATTCGTCATCGGCCACGCCCAGGACGAGCTGTCGGGGGCGTATCAGGAGCTCAAAAAGTACGAAATCGTGGAGCGCAATCGCCAACGCCGCTACGAACTCGAACAGGCCCGCCGTGAGCAAATCATGCTCGATGAAATCGCCCTCAATCAGCATCGCCGCAAAAGGGCCGCGGAAGGCTGAGAGCGCAAAAATCTTTACGCATCCTTAAAATATGTGAACTTTCAATGAAATAGAAAATAAGGCTTGCGTTTATATCACGCTTCCCTTATATTAAGAAAAACTAATATAAAGAGCCTCGGCAGATCATCTGGGAATAAGCTCTCTTAATTAACAAACCCGAAGGACGAACTCATGTTTGAACTGCTTTTCGTTTGGATCGTAACCGCTTTAGGCTTGGGCTTCAGCGCCATCGTTTTGTCTCTGATGGTCCGCTCTTTGCTCGCCGGCATCGGCCGCGTGGTTTTCGTTGAATCCGACGAGACCCCCAATATTGCAGGCACCAGCGCGGCATAAGCCGGGTTGCGAACACCTCTTAAGCGACGGCCCCCTCCGTGAGGGGGCCGTTTGCCGTTTACATCCCGATTTTCGGGTTGATTTGCACCCCGGCCCCGCCATCTCTAAACTATCAAAACGAATCTTTCCAACTAACAGGGGTGGGGTATATGTCTCCAAAAATAATCAAGATTTTCTCCGTTTTCGCACTGACGCTGCTGTTCGCAGCGGGTACCGCCGAAGCGGGGTGGAGTCCGTTCAAAACTTACAGCCTCCAAGGCTCCTTCGCGGACGTCAAAGCTGACGTCACGGACGCCATCATCAACCAGGGCCTGGTGGTGGACTTTGAAGCCGATGTGGGGGAAATGCTGCAACGCACATCCAAGGATGTCGGCGCGACCAAGAAGGTCTATCAAAATGCCGTCATGCTGATGTTTTGTTCCGCCAAGTACACCCGCGAAGCGGTGGAAGCGGATTCCAACAGCATCATGTTCTGTCCGTATTCCATCATGGTGTTCGAACTGGCCGATGCGCCTGGCACCATACATGTGGGTTACCGTCCCCCCAAGGCCGGCGGTTCCTTGGACTCGCGCAAAGCCTTGATGGCCATTGAAATGCTGCTGGATACCATCGCGCGCAACGCGACGGATCATTAGGGCCAGGCCCCTGATCAAATCTGTTTGGGGGAATGCGTCAGGGCCAGTTCCAGACGGTCATTCCCCCAAAACAGTTCACCATTGCGTATGAATGTCGGTGCGCCAAAGACGCCCAGATTGGCGGCGTGTTCGGTTTGGCTGCGCAACTGCGCTTTGTTGTCCGGTCCCATAGCTTCCGACCAAACGTGTTCTGCATCCCCGCCGCTGATCTCGGCAATCAGGTCTTTGAGCATATCGGCGTCGGTGAGGTTTTTTCCCTGGCCGAAGTGTGCGTTATAAACCGCTTTGCTGAATTCGATACCCCATCCCTTCTCAAGACCCAGAAACGCAACGCGTGCGGCGTTTAAGCTACGACCTGGAAACGGTTTTGGGTGTACGAAGGGCAGCCCCTCGCATTCGCAGCAGCGTTGGACATCGCGCCACATGTAGTCGCGTTTTAACGGCTGTTCGTTGAACGGGCTGTCCGCAAAGCCCAGTTGGCGGAAGATCAGCCCGAGTAGAAAAGGTCGCCAGTGGATATCGACGCCGTACTTTTGGGCGGTGGCGTCAATGCGCATGGCCGCGATATAGGAATAGGGGCTTGCGAATTCGTACCAAAATTCAAGCGGTGCGGGAGGTATTGCCAAGGCCCCCACCCTAAATCCTTACGAGGCGGCCAAGCAGCGCGGGATTGTCCCACCCGGGTTGGCGGTCATCGATCACCACGCCGTGGCTGTCAACGGCTGGGTGGGGCAGTTCCGGTAGGCCGACTTTCACCTGCACCCAGCGTGACACCACTTCGTTGTTGATGTCGGTGAGCACCGTGACGGCCAAGTCTTCGGGGTTGTCCCAGGGGTGGTTGGACAGTGCCTCCAGATACGTGCCGAACGATCCGGTGTCGAGCACTTGCTTATCGGGAACATAGCGGACTTCGACCAACTGGCGCGCCCCGCCATCGTCAAACAGGTGACCGGATAGGGTCACCAGATAATCCAGTTTGCGATCGGGATTGGCCGTGGCCTTCAACAGTGCGCGGCGTTCCTGCAAATCCATCGGGTTCCTCACCAATGCTCATCTAAGTCTGGTCCAAAGTTTAGCGCCCTTTTTTCAAGCGAACAAACTTGGGTGAGGTCCGGTGGGTTCGATGGGCGCGAATTCGATGAAATTGCCGGGTGCAGCCTGATAAGCGACACCGCCGGTGAGCCCCACGAGTTCCTGTGCGGCGATGAAAATTTCGCCAATGTCGGTGCGCCATTGGTCCGGCATGGGCTCATCGGTGCGGATGATGAGATCGAGTTTCTTGTGCTCGCTTTTCACCAAGCCGTCGATTTGAACATGGCCGATGTTGGTCAGGTTGACGTCGAGCACGAAGCGGGTGCCGTCATCCGTGCCGTCCTGGTTTTCCTCTCCGTTGCCGCCGCGATAGTACATGTGTACCTTTTCGATTTTTTCGCCATTCCACAACGGGGTCAAGGCCAGACGCCAGTCGCCTGATTGCGGTTCGTCGGCCATACGCGACATGATCTGGAAGTCACCGCTTATTTTACCGGTCAAGGTTGGGCGGTCACGCTCCAAGATGCGTCCGGCGTTTTCTCCGATCCAAGCTTTGAAGTCGCCACCCTTGAGTGCGGTGAGGAAAAACAGCATTTGTGCGGTGAGCTTGCCACCCGGTTGTGGCAGTGCAGTTTGAGTTACCTGTTGGAAGCGGGCGGGGTCGACCTGGGCCAGGGCCTTCATGGCTTCGTCCAGGTCCGGCCAGGTGCGTCCCTGGACCAAGGTGTCTGCAGGTCCTGTTCGGCCCAAGGGTGTCGACGTCGCCGGGTTTGGCGGTGTTGGGGTGTTGTCCACCTTGAGGCTCACTTGCGCGCCGATTTCAACCTTCGCGGTGGTGTTCAGAACGAGGGTGGCGTGCGGGGTTTGCACGATCGGTTGGCCCTGCGCCGTTGAGCCGGTGACGGTGCCGGTCAACACCGATCCCTGGGCGAGTCCGCCACTGGTTGGAAGGGGTGGCGCTTGCACCGCGCCGGGAGGATCGATGCGTACGATGGAAACCGTCATGGTGGTGCCGGTCGGGAGCGCAGGCGATGGCGTCGATGCTGCGGTCGGGGCGGGTGTGGCCGTCGGTGTTGCAGCGGATGCGCCGGATGGAGGACCCGATGCTATGGTGCCGGCTTGGGCCGGCGCGCTTGGTTGCGCGGCAACCGGTGTCGGGGACGACGTTGTGGTCGTAGGTGCTCCAGATGCCGTTGGCAGCGGTGTGGCGGCGGGTGTCGTCGCCGGTGTGCTGGGTGCGGCCGATGGTGGGGCGGTTGCTGTTGCAGGTGCCGTTGGGGCCGAAAGTTGGGCGGTGGTCACAGTCGCGTGCGGCGGCTGCGCCACGCCGGGTTGTGCTGAAGCGGTTGTTTGGGGCTGACCAATCGTGCTGGTGGGCGCGGCGATGCTGGGGCGCACCAGGGTTGCGCCGAGACGTGCGCCAGGCGCCAGTTGAGCAGGTGCAGCCTCACCCCGTGGCGAGGCTTGGCCCTCAGGCCCTTTTAGGGCCGTCTGTGCGCTGAGTACGGGCTTACCGTTGATCTCTGTGATCTGGAATTGCGGCTGCGGCGTGACGGTGATCAACGTCAGCGTCAGCACGGCCCCCTTGGGAATTGCCAGCGTCGTCTGCAAGGTTATGGGGCCCAAGGCGGTCTGGACCTGCACGTGATGGGTGGGCAGGGTGAAAGCCGGAGAGGCTCCGGTTTGGGTCGTAGGGGGTGCCGTTGACGATTGATGGGTCGCCTGCAGACTTTGGCCGGTCGTCATGCGGGCCAGTGCGGCGCGTACGCTTTCGGAAGCTTGCTGAACGGTGGCGGTGGCTTGAGCGGGCGTGGAGCCGGCTGGCGGTGTCGGCGGCGCGGGTGGTTGTACGGTCGGCATATGGCACCTCGGGGCGTAACCTCTTAGGCTTCCCCAGTCCGCTCATTGGGGGGCGGCTTTATCAGCGCCTAAGTGCCGTTCAGTCCATGAGTTTCCGCGCGATGATCCCGATATCCTGGGCGGCTTCCGAGTTCGGATAGCGCGTCAACAACGGCACTTGGGCCTTGATCGTCTCGCGCACCTTCGGATCGCGGCGCACGACCCCCAATAATGGCGGAGAAATCTTTAAAAATCCTTCACAGGCCTTCAAAAGCGTGTTGTAGGTGCGTTCCCCCTCACGGGTGGAGTTCGCAGCGTTGATGACCACCCGGATGTCCAATTTGGGCCGTTCCATGCGGGTGAGCTTAATGAACGCATAGGCATCGGTGAGCGACGTCGGTTCGTCGGTCGCGACCACGATGCAGGTGCCGACGTTGTGGGTGAGTTGGCGTACGGTACGCTCCACGCCTGCGCCCAAATCCAAAATCACATGGTCGTAGGCCTGGGCGAGCAAGGCGAGGTCTTCATTGAGCATCTGCAGGCGCGATGTCGGGATGTTGGCGAGCCCGCCGGATCCCGATCGCCCGGCGATGATATCGAACCCACCCGGTTGGAACGGCAAAACGGCTTGATTCAGCGTCAACCGTCCTGCGATGACGGAGCCCAAATCCTGCTGCGGCATCAACCCCAATTGAATGTCCAGGTTCGCGAGCCCCAGATCACCGTCGAACAGCAGCACCTTGCGGTCGCGATTGGCGAGCGCGCTGGCCAGCGTGATGGCCATAAAAGTCTTGCCCACGCCCCCCTTGCCGGAGGCGATGGCAATGATGTTGTGGCCTTTTCCGCGTTTGGCGGGAGAGGGGGCGTCAGCTTTCTCAGACATGGCTCGAAATTAGCCCACCTTAGACTTGACCGACAGTCTTGATTTTCGCTTTCGGATGAATTTCGTTTTGGCTCATCACCACGGTTGCGGGACGGAAACGCTCGATGATGGACCGCACATAGGGACGGATGCCGGGGCTGGTCAGCAGCACGGGCAATTCGCCCATCATGGCCTGGCGTTCATAAGCGTTGCGCAGCTGGGTGATGAATTCCTGCAATTGTACCGGCGGCATGGACAACTGCCGGTCGTCGGCGTTCCCAACCAAATTCTCGGCAAACTTTTGTTCCCATTCCGGCGACAGAGACAACAGAACGATGGCGCCTTGCTCGTTGACGTTCATGTCGCTGATCTGGCGGGCCAGACGGGCGCGTACGTGTTCGGTGATCAAGGTGACGTTGCGGGTCATGCCACAGGCTTCGGAGATGCCCTCCAGGATTGTTGACAGGTCGCGGATCGAGACGCGCTCCGCCAGCAGGTTCTGCAGTACGCGCTGGGTGCCGCCCATGGAAATTTGTGACGGGATCATGTCGTCGACCAGTTTTTTGTGTTCGGTGTCCAATTCGTCGATCAGTTTTTGCGTTTCGGCGTAAGACAACAGTTCCGGCATGTTGTCCTTGATCACCTCGGTCAGATGCGTGGTGATGACGGTGGCGGGATCGACCACGGTGTAGCCGCGGAACAACGCCTCTTCGCGGTTTTGCTCGTCGATCCACATGGCGGGCAGACCAAAAGTCGGCTCCACGGTCTTCTCGCCGGGCAAGGTGATTTCTTCGCCGCGCGGGTCCATCACCAAAAGCATGTTGGGGCGCAACTCGCCTCGCCCAGACTCGATTTCCTTGGTGCGTACGATGTAGGTGTTGGCGTCCAACTGCATGTTGTCTTGGATGCGCACCGATGGCATGACGAAGCCCATTTCCGTGGCGATCTGGCGGCGCAGCGCTTTGATCTGGTCGGTCAGACGCTTGCCGTCGCGGGGGTTGTTGATCAGGGACAGTAGCCCATAGCCCAATTCCAGGCGCAACAAATCGATCTTCAACGCGGTCGATATGGGCTCTTCCGGGACGGCCTGGGCTTCCTGGACTTCGGCTTCCTGGACTTTGGCTTCTTCTTCTTTCATGGCTTTCTGCTGCGCGCGGTACGTCAAGGTCGCGATCACGCCCGTAATTGTGGAGAGCAGCATGAACGGAAAAAACGGAATCCCCGGCATGAGAGCCAGGCCGAACAACAGGAAAGAGCTCACGCCCATGGCGCGGGGCTGGCCGCCGACTTGGCTGAACAGCGCTTTTTCCGTCGCGCCCGTGACACCGGCCTTGGTCACCATCATACCGGCGGCGGTGGACACAACCAGGGCCGGGATTTGTGTCACCAAGCCGTCGCCAACGGTCAGGCGTGTGAAGTTGTTGGCGGCATCTGCGAAGCTCATGTCGTGTTGGGCGACACCGATGATCATGCCCGCGACCACGTTGATGAACGTGATCAGCAAGCCAGCGATGGCATCGCCACGCACGAACTTGGATGCACCGTCCATGGAGCCGAAGAAGGTGCTTTCGTCTTCCAACTCTTTGCGTCGGCGGCGCGCTTCGTCTTCGTCGATCAGGCCCGTGGAAAGATCGGCGTCGATGGCCATCTGTTTGCCGGGCATGGCGTCCAAGGTGAAACGTGCGGACACTTCGGCGATACGCCCGGAACCCTTGGTGATGACGATGAAGTTCACAATCACCAAGATGATGAAAACGATGATGCCAATGACGAAATTGCCGCCCATGACGAACCCGCCGAAGGCTTGAATCACTTGGCCTGCGGCGTCGGTGCCCTCATGTCCGTGCGCCAGGATCAGGCGCGTGGACGCCAGGTTGAGTGCCAGACGAATCATAGTCGCAAGCAGCAAAACCGTCGGGAATGTGTTGAATTCCAAAGGTTTCTCGATAAACAGCGCGGTCATCAAGATGAGCACCGAGAAGGTGATGGAAAAGGCCAGGCTGGCGTCCAGCAACCACGTCGGCATAGGCAGGATCAGGACCACCAGGACCGCTACCACGCCCAGCGCCATCATGATGTCGCCGCGTTTGGAAATCGCGCCTAAAAAATCGCGCAGTGAGGCTGGCGGATTCGTTGCGGTGGCGGTGGTTTGTGCGTTCTCGTCTGCCATTGGGTGCTTAAGCGCCTAGAGCTGTCTTTGTTGTCGCGATGGTGGATGTCATGCCGGGGCTTGATCGCCGTCCGCGCCGCCAGGGGACGGCACGGTGAACCCTTCGTCGTTGTACTGTTTCAGCTTGTTGCGCAAAGTGCGGATCGAAATGCCCAGAATGTTGGCTGCGTGCGTGCGGTTGCCGAGACAATGGTTTAGCGTGCTGATGATCAACTCGCGTTCGACCTCGGACACCGTTTTCCCGACCATACCGTCCGCGCCGTTCGCGGAGGCCGCCGCAGCCCCAGCTGCATCCGCTGATCCGGGAGCCAGGGGGGAACCGCTCAGCAAGATCGCCTCAGGTCCGATTTCCTCGCCGGTGGCGAGCAGAACTGCGCGATGCACGGCGTTTTCCAATTCGCGCACATTGCCGGGCCAAGCGTAGCCCAACAACTTTGCTTGTGCGCTTTCGCCCAAGGGGCGCGTCGGTACACCGTTGGCTTCGGCGTATTTGGCGGCGAAATGACGGGCCAGCGCGATGATATCGTCGGGGCGTTCGCGCAAGGCCGGCAACGCCAAGTTCATGACGTTGAGGCGGAAATACAGATCCTCACGAAAACCACCCGATGTGACATGATCTTCCATGTTGCGGTTGGAGGTGGCGAGAATGCGCACATCGACCTTCACCGGTTTATTGGAGCCGACCCGGTCGATTTCGCGCTCCTGCAATGCACGCAGCAACTTGGCTTGCAGACGTGGGTCCATTTCGCTGATTTCGTCAAGCAAAAGGGTGCCGCCGTTGGCTTCTTCGAACTTGCCGATGCGCCGCGCCACTGCGCCGGTGAAGGCCCCTCTTTCGTGGCCAAACAATTCGCTTTCCAACAAGTTTTCCGGAATCGCCGCGCAATTCACGGCGATGAATGGGCCTTCGCGGCGCTTACTCTTCAGATGCAGGTAGCGCGCCATCATTTCCTTACCGGTGCCGCTGGGGCCGGTGATGAGGATCGAGGCGTCGCTGGGCGCGACTTGGTCGGCCAACTTGATGATTTCCGTCATGCGCTCGTCGGTGTGGATGAAGTCGGTGTTTTCTTCCGCCACTGCGGTCAGCACCGCGCCGATCAGTTCCGCGTCAGGAGGCAACGGGATGTATTCCTTCGCGCCGGCCTTGATGGCGCGCACGGCGGCCTGGGTATCGTTGCCGATTCCACACGCCACCACCGGTATGGCGATACGTTCCGTTTCCAGGCTGCCGATGAGGGTCGCCAAGTCTTCCTGCACATCGGCCAGAACCAAGTCTGCGCCCCGGCCCGAGCGGAGGAATTCCAGCCCGCTGGCGACAGTTTCCACGTGATTGACCTTGGCGCCGCGTGACAATGCGATTTGGCTGGCCGCGCCAACCTGTCCGTCTAAGGTTCCGATAATCAGCAGTCGCATGAGTTAAACTTTCTCAGTCGAAGTATTCAACGCGTTTAGCCGGTGGCAAGACGCTGTTGAGCATCATTTCCAGTCGACGCGGATTTTCCTGGCGGCCGATGGATGCGGCCCCCATGACATAGATGTTGTTGACCATGGCTTCTTCGATGGAATTGCGTTCCAGTTTGGCCGACATCGGGGCGAACACCATATTGGCGAGCACCGCGCCGTAAAACGTGGTCAGCAGGGCCACGGCCATGGCGGGGCCGATGGAGGCGGGATCTTCCAAATTGCCGAGCATCTGCACCAGACCGATCAGCGTTCCGATCAAGCCCATGGCAGGGGCGAATTCCGCGGCTTTTCTCAGCACGCTTGCGCTTTTTTGGTGGCGCTGCACGGTGGACATCATGTCTTTGCGCATGATCGTCTCGACTTCCTCGCCAGGGGTGCCGTCGACCACCATGGTCATGCCTTTGTACAGCAGCGGCTCGCCTTCCAACTGTTCGAGAATCCCCTGCAAGGATAAAACACCTTGGCGGCGGGCCAACTCTGCGATTTGCAACACCTGGATGGCGGCTTCGGACGGATCGCGGGCGGTGTATGACAAAGTTTTGAGCATGACTTTGACGGTGCGGCCCATTTCACCCAGAGAGAAACAGATCATGGTCACGCAGAGGGTGCCGCCCACGACAATCATGACCGAGGGCAGGTTAACGAAAGATTCCGCCGAACCGCCGAAGATGATTGCGGAAACCACCAGCCCGAAGCCGCCGATAAGGCCGATGATGGTGGCGATGTCCGTCGCTGACCGCGGCTTGGTGATGTAGATGTTTGAATCCGCCATATGGGGGTCTCTTTATCCGCTTTCTTCGCTCGGTGCCGATGATTCGTTTAGGTGCGATCGGTTTTGATGATTTCCGTCATGGTCACGCCCAGGCGATCTTCAACCACCACCACTTCGCCGCGCGCGACCAAGCGGTTGTTGACGTAAATGTCGATCGCTTCTCCCACTTTACGGTCCAACTCGACCACCGCGCCGCGGCCCAACTTCAGCAATTGGCTGACTTGCATGGTTGCCTTGCCCAGCACAGCGGAAACTTGCACCGGAATGTCGTATACGGCTTCCAGGTCGCGAGCGTTGCGGGGCATGTCGGAAAAGCCCGCGCTTTCGGCAAAGGACTGCTCGTCATCAGCCGGGGGGGAAGGCGCTGCGTCCGTGACTTCATCTTCCAGTTCGTTCAGTTCCAAACTCGTTTCGTCTGCCATTTCGACCTCCTGGGTCAAGCGGGGTTAGTCCCCCGTGTTCGTGTCCGTATCTGTTTGTGTATCCACGTTCGTGTCATCCGGCTGGTCCGTACCCGGTGTTTCTGTCGGAGCGGTTTGTTCTTCTGTATCAACGGGCTGAGGAGTTTCTGCGGAGGCGTCAGCCGATGCGGCAATATCCGTCGACTCCGGCGCGGTTTTCGTATTTTCCCCGACTGTCGTCTTGTTCTCAACCTCTTGTGTCGGCGGCGGCGCAGGCTCTTCGTCAATCGCTTCGATGTCTCCGCTATCCACCTGTTCGACAACGTCTTGGCCCCTCCCATTGGCGCGCTCGTTGCCGAGGTTGCGTTCAATGATTTCGTCGACGACCTGCCACATCATTTTGCTGTCGCGGACCATACCGCCGCCATCCCATTCCACTGCAGCGTCGCCTTCGGTCAGGGTCTCATCGGCCATTACGGTCAAGGTGCCTTCACGACCGCGCAGCACGGAGAGCTCCCGAGCCTTGACATCGACGCTGTCGCGGATGCTGGGCGGCACGCGCACAACCAGGCTGGGCGCGCCGGACGTGCGCGACATGGCTTCAATGATCATGTGTTCGATCTCCGCCAAGGCGTGCTCCATGTTGAGTGCCGGGAACAACTTGCGCACGATCACCGTGGCGACCGCGACAGCGTCGCGGTTGTGCTCTTCCTTGTCCTCTTCATAGGCTTCGAACAAGCTTGCGACATGAACATTGATTGCATCCAAAGTGTTGGCGACGCGCTGTTCCAGTGCCGAGGTCAAATCCTGGGTCGCCTCGGTGTGCCCGGCCTGGAAGCCTTCCTTACGGGCGCGTTCCACGTCTTCTTCGCTGAAGGTGGGCGGCGCATCTTCCAAAGCGGCCTCGGTTTCCTCGGTTGCTTTGGCTTGAGCGGCGGCGCGCTCCGCTTCGAGCTGCGCCTGCAACTCCGCATCTTTTTGCGCTTTAATGACCGCCTCCGGGGCAAAGTCCGTGTCGAACATGAACTTTTTGTGGTCATCTGACGTCATTGTCGGTGTTCCTGGGTTCATCATATCAGTAAATCAGCTCGTCTTCCTCGCCTTGTCCGGCGATGACGATTTCGCCGCTGTCGGCAAGCTGCTTGGCGATGGTGACGATGGCCGCCTGGGCTTCGTCCACGTCCTTCAGG
>JANQJR010000037.1 GCA_028281525.1 Magnetovibrio sp. | reverse complement strand
GCGCCCGTTCCCGTATTTCGAGGAGAGTAATGAGACCGTGCGTGCGCCAGTGGATGTCGATATCTATATGAAGTGACCGGCATGAGGCGGGCGGCATGATCACCCTCGAACAGCTCGAACGCGCGCATCCGGCGCTCCAGGGTTTCGCGGAGCGCTTTCAGGCCGAAGTGGTGCCGGTGTTGCTCAAACATCAGAGCCGTCTCAAAAGCGGCGGGGAATTGGTGACGCTGGGCGTGATCCTGGGGATTCCGGGGTTTCTCCTTTTCAGGGGTGAAAGCATAGTTCCCCTTTGGGCGCGCGCCATCGGCTTTTTGATGTTTGTCGCGGGTGTAGGTTTCAGCATATGGGGCGCGCGAGAGATGAGCGCGTCGCGCGACGCGGCGAAGACGATACTGGTCAAGCGGGTCTGCAAGCTTTTGGGTTTTACCTACCATTGGTACCCGAAGAAGACCTATACCCGCTGGCTGCATACAATTGGATTGCTGCCGGATCACGAAACGTACCACGCCGAAGATGAAGTGAGCGGCACGGTGGACGGCATCGGTTTTATTTTCCAGGAAGTGGAATTGAAGGATTACGTGACCCGTCTGGACCATCGAGGCATACCGGAGCGCCGCCTGGAGACTATCTTTCAAGGCCTGATCGGCATGATCGATTTCCACAAGCGCTTTTCGTCCACCACGGTGGCGGTGCCGAACCAAGGGTTTTGGGACAAGGTTGCGGGTCCCAAACTGCCCGGCCAGCGCGCGCGGTTGGAAAGCCCCCGGTTCGAGGAACGTTACGATGTGTTCACCACCGATCAGGTGGAGGCGCGCTATCTGCTGACGCCCGTGTTTCTCGAACGCCTCATGAAGCTCGATACCTTTTTCAGGGGCAACATGGAGTTCGCCTTCGACCAAGGGCGGTTTCTGTTCGCCGCCAAACACCAATACGACTGGATGGAGTTGCGTGAAGACGAGAACATCGCCAATGAACAGAGCGCCGCGATGATCATCTTGGACATGACGTTGATCTATCACCTGATTGATGCGTTGAAACTCGATGCAAAGACCAAGGCGTGAGACCTCAATATAACGGTAAAATGATACCGTATTTTTATCTATTTGTTTTTATTTGCCTTTTTCCCGCACCTTGGAAACAAACCATTTGACAGAAGTGCCTGGGTGGCTTAAAACGCCGCTTCCTCGCGGTTTTGCTTAAGCCATCTCCGCGAACCAAAGATTAAACATCCGTGAACCGGAGCGAGCATATGAAAACCTATTCCGCTACGCCCAAGGACGTGGAAAAGAAATGGTATGTGATCGACGCCGAAGGCGTGGTCCTGGGCCGTATGGCCAGCCAGATCGCCATGCGTCTGCGCGGCAAGCATAAGCCGATGTTTACGCCCAACATCGACTGCGGCGACAACATCATCGTCATCAACGCCGACAAGGTGAAGCTGACCGGCCGCAAGCTGACCGACAAGAAGTTCTTTTGGCACACCGGCCATCCGGGCGGCATCAAAGAGCGCACCATGGACGCGATCCTCGACGGCAAGCACCCCGAACGCGTGGTGATCAAGGCCGTGGAGCGCATGATTTCGCGTTCCCCGATGGGCCGCAAGCAGATGAAGAAGCTGCACGTCTACGCCGGAACTGAGCATCCCCATGGCGCCCAGAACCCGGAAGTTCTGGACATCGCCGCCATGAACCCGAAGAACAAGAGGAGCGTCTAACCCATGGCTGATCTCTCCGATCTCAAGGACATCGTCGAAGGCACCGACGCCGCTCCGGCTGCGGGCGCGGGCGAAACCGCCGCCGCACCGGCCGAGCCGAAAATCGACGCCCAGGGCCGCTCTTACGCCACGGGCAAGCGCAAGAACGCCATAGCGCGTGTGTGGATCAAGCCGGGCTCCGGCAAGATCACCGTCAACGGCCGCGAAGTCGAAAGCTACTTCGCCCGCCCGGTGCTGCGCATGATCATCAACCAGCCGTTCAGCCAAGTCGAACGCGAAGGCCAGTACGACGTGGTTGCCACCGTGACCGGCGGCGGCCTGTCCGGCCAAGCTGGCGCGGTGCGTCACGGCATCTCCAAGGCGCTGACGTACTATGAGCCCGCGCTGCGCGGCACGCTCAAGTCCGGCGGCTTCCTGACCCGCGACGCGCGCGTTGTGGAACGCAAGAAGTACGGTCGCCGTAAGGCGCGCCGCAGCTTCCAGTTCTCCAAGCGTTAAGCTGGAAACGCAGAACACCGAAAAGGCCGCTCATCGGAGCGGCCTTTTTTCGTGTTGCGGATCGCCGTTGAATTTGCCGCCCGAGGCGGTTAATCAAAAATAGCGTGTAAGTGGGGATCACCAAGTTTGAAGTGTGAATGCTTTCTGCAATGAATGATTTGCAATCTTTCGGCCCAAATATATGGACGGTGAATGGTGACGATGTGCGCATGTTCGGGGTGTTGCCGTTCACAACGCGGATGGCGGTCGTCCGTTTGGAGACGGGCGGGGTATGGCTTCACTCTCCCGTGCGGCCGACGCCGGGACGCCAACGCGCCGTCGACCGGTTGGGACCGGTCGAGCACCTTGTTGCGCCCAATAAAATCCATAGCCTCGGTATCGAGCCTTGGCAGGCGTTGTACCCCTCGGCCAAGGTGTGGGCCTCGCCAGAATTCAACACGCGTCATCCCGATATCGCCGTCGATGCAGCGCTCACGAACGACGCCCAAGCCCCGTGGCGCGGTGAAATCGATCACTGCACCATTGATGGGCACGGCCTCCTGGATGAGGTCGAGTTTCTACATAAGCCTTCCAAGACGCTGATCGTCACGGATTTGATCCAGAAGCACGAAGTGGCCGGTGAAACTTGGATTTGGCGCACCGTCAAACGCATGGCGGGCGTCTTGGGCGAAGACGGCGGCACCGCCTTGGACATCAAGCTCAGCGTTCGCGACAAGGCGGCGATGCGCCAGAGCGTTGAGACGATTCTCAGTTGGGACTTCGACAATCTCATCATCTCCCACGGCCATTGCGTTCGAGGCGGCGCAAAAGAAGCCGTCAGCCGTGCGTTCGAGTGGATTTCGAGAACTTAACGAACCAGCCGTTCCGGTTTTCCAACATCACACAGATATCTTATTGCTTTTACGCTTCCGGATCATACCTCTAAACCTATCGATCATGATCCGGTCGCATGCCGTCGGCCAACCGAAGTCTTGAAGGATGTACCGAGTATGACCGACCGATTCCTGAGATCTTCTGAATGCGCCCGGGAGGTGAAGCCCTGGTTCAAGCCATTATACCTCCGGTTGGGCCTTGTGGCCGTGTCCGTGATGGCTTTGGCGGGTTGCGAGAACGGCCCTTCGGTGAGCAGCCACCCATCCGCGACACCCTTCATGGAAATCCCGAGTGCGTTTGTGCACCAATGGTCGGAGCCGAGCCATCCCTTCACCGGCGCGGCGGTGATCGACGTGGATGGCGATGGCAAAGATGAACTGTTTGTCGGCGGCGGTTCCGGGCAGGGGGACGCCTTGCTGTTCTTGCAAGACGGTAAACTGGTGAACCGCATTGAAGGTACGGGATTGGACGACAAGACGGGCGCGACCCACGGCGCGCTCTCGACGGATTTTGATCTCGACGGCGACGTGGACTTGATCGTCGCGCGCGAAAACGGCGTGTTCGTTTACGCCAATGACCGGGGGCGGTTTTTATCGAGCGCTGTGGCGTTGGACTTACCGGAAGACTCGGTGCCGCTCAGCATCGCGGCCGCCGACGTGGACAAGGATGGGGACTTGGACCTTTATGTTTCCGTGTTTGTTTCCTTTCCGGCCTTCCGCTCGGCCACATTCAATGATCCAGAACATGCCAAGAAGAACATCTTGTTGATCAACACCGGCGATATGACGTTCGTGGATCGGACTTCGCAGTCCAAAACAGCCAGCCTGCAAAACACCTTTCATGCGACTTTTGCCGACCTTGATGGGGACGCGGACTTGGATTTGGTTCTGGCGCAAAATACCGGGGAGGTGGAAATCTTCGCCAATGAAGGCGATGGGACCTTCCGTTCCGTCCCGACGAATTCCGGTTTCGGGTTTTGGATGGGGATCGCCATCGGCGATGTCGAGCAGGATGGCGATGAGGACCTGCTCATTTCCAACGCCGGAAACTCCATTCCCAAATTCCTGACCACGGGCGACATTCGCGAAGATCAGCGCCACAACATCGATTGGGGGCTGTTTCGCAATGAAGGCGGCCTGAGCTTCAGCGAACAGGCCGGGACTTACGGGCTGGATGAATACGGTTTCGCCTGGGGTGCGCTTTTCGAAGACATCAACCAGGATGGCCGGTTGGATTTGCTGGTGGCGCAGAACTACATCAAATGGCCGGTGCACAAGTGGTTTCCCTTGAACGGCAAAGCCCTGTTGCAATTCGATGGTGAAGAAGAGGGTGGGGGCGCGGCAACTTTTGTGAGCGTCGAATCCCTCGGCCTCGACAACCCGCATTTCGGGCAGTCACCGATGATCGCCGATCTCAACGGCGACGGCAGGCCGGATGTGGTCTGGTTGAATATGGATGGTCCCTTGCGGGCCTTTCTCAATCAGGGCCAATCTCGATACCTGACCTTGCGTTTCGCCGACGACCACCGCTGCCAAGGCGCGAAGGCTGAGGTAGCGTTGGCCGACGGCACGCTCTTGCGCCGTCAGATGATCGCCTCGACGGGATTGCTGACCGATCAGACCGCAACCCTGTTTTTCGGTCTGCCAGGTACCAGCCCAGTCAGCAAAGTCACCATCACGTCAATGAGCGGAACCGTCTCGGAGCTTGCTGAGGCCGTGGAAAATACGACGCTCAACGTTGGCGCTGTGTGTCTGTGATTTTGCGGACCCCTGGGTGTCTTGGGGGCGGTTTTTTTTGGGTGTTGTGCGTACGGCCTTTCGATCATGGCGGGCGGGGCAAATATCGACGCCGAGGTATTGATAATGGACCTTGTCACCCATACCTAAAGCTAGAGTTATGACCTCGACGACGGTCGTGATGAACAGCTAAGTGGAAATGAGGTGTCATGGATATCAACCGTTTGCTGGATGGCTTTTTAGGGTCTCAAGCGGGCGCGAGCGTTGCGAAGACCGCATCGGACGTCGGCGCGGCCGCCAAGGGTGCGGCAAGTAGCATCCCCGGTGGTTTGGTCGGTGGAGCCGCCGCGGGCGGCATCGCGGCCCTGTTGCTGGGTACCAAAAAGGGGCGTAAGTACGGTGGCGCGGCCTTGAAATACGGCGGCATGGCGGCGCTCGGCGGGCTCGCCTACAAAGCCTACAGCGATTACAAGTCGAACCAGTCGGCTGCCGCAAGTGCGCCGCAACCGAATACGGCTCCTGCGCCTGCACCGGCTCCCGCTTTGGCACCGGCCGACAGCGGCTTCGATCCGGCGCAGATCACCGACGCACGCGGCCAGGACATGCGCCTCAGCTTGGTCCAGGCGATGATCAGCGCGGCCAAGGCCGACGGCCATGTCGATGGACAGGAAAACCAAGCCATCATGGACCAGATCGACCAGATGGGACTGGGCCCCAACGAAAAGGGTTTTCTGTTCGACCAACTGCGCGCCGACAGCGATCCCATCGCCATCGCCAATTTGGCGTCTGATGAGCCGCAGGCGGCGGAACTTTATTTGGCTTCCCTGTTGGCCATCGATGTGGATACACCGGAAGAGCAACGCTATATGGAGCGGCTCGGCGATGCGCTGCGTCTGCCTGCGGCTTTGCGCGCCGAGCTGACCGCCCACGCCAACGCGGCGAAATTGGAAGCGTCTTGAGCCGATAGCGCCAACGGCACGAACATTGAAAAGGCTGTTCCCTTGGATTTATTGGGGGCGGTCTTTTCATTTGTATGGGCCGGCTGGCTATGGCACATGGACGGTAGAACTCCCGCCTTCAAAGGACACGCCCATGCTCAAGGTTCTCGCCGTTTTTGTCGCCGTGTTCATCGCCGAGTTGGGCGATAAGACGCAACTCGCCACCGTGTTGTTCGCCAGCGAAGGCGATCACAGCCCGTGGACGGTCTTTTTCGCCGCCTCAGGCGCACTGGTGCTGTCGACCGCCATTGCGGTGCTGTTGGGCGCATACGCCGGGCAATTTCTGGAGGGACTGCCGCTTAAGCTGATCGCGGGCGGGGGCTTTATTCTGATCGGAATCTGGACGGTTGCGGAGCACTTCCGCGCCGTTTAGGGGCATCTGAGAGGTCGGGCCCTTAAGTCAATTCCAGATCGTAACGCACTTCGCCGGTGCCTTCATGCCAGGCGTCGTCTTGGTATTCTTCCGTCACCTCGAAGCCCGCACGTTCGTAAAGCGTGCGCGCTGCGTCCAGCCCCTTGAACGTGGTCAACCACAGATTGCTCTGGCCGCGTGCGCGGCACGTCGCCAAGGCTTGGTCGAGCAACTTCTTGCCAAACCCCATACCCTTGATGCGCGCGTCCATGATGAAGTAGCGCACGCGTCCATGGCCCTTGGGTTGGTTGGAGCCTTCGATCACGAGCGTGCCGAGCACCTCGCCCCGCGCCGTTTCCACCCGCAGCAATTGGTCCAGGTCCGGATCGAACGTATCCATCAGCGCATGGAAGTCGCGAAACAGGTGGTGTTCGAAGTTGCGCCCGAAGTCCCAGTGCTGGGCGTAGTAATCCATGTGCAGGCGGATCATCTCCGCGCCGTAGCCCGGTATGTAGCCTTCTTTGATGGTGGGGGCGGGAGAGGCTCCGGGTGTGGCGGGCAGCGCCGTGGCGCAGATATGATCGGCGAACGCGCCATCGAGGCGTTTCGGATCGGTCAGCAGGGCGTACCAGATCAGCGCCACCACCAGGTCCGCCGTGTCGCGCGCGCTCTCCATATTCGCTTCGCCGCTGGCCATCAGATGAAAGGCCAGCGCATCGCGGCGTGGCACGCGAAAGCGGTTTTCGAACAGGGATCGTGAGACACTGTCGGAGCGGCTGAGTGCGATCATCGCCGCCAACAATTCACCGGTGGGTCCGGTGCGGTAGCGCTCGAACAATTCTTCCAAAACATCCCGCAAAGGCCGCGCCGCGCCGAGGCTCTGCAGAGGAGGGGCGAGGGTGTCGTAAACCTCGATAAACAGCGCGATGCGCGTCGGCCACCAGCGATAGATGGTCTGCTTGCCGACACCTGCTTGGCGCGCCACCGCTTCGACCGTCAGCGCTTGCGGGCCACCGCTTTGGGCGAGGTCCAGCGCCGCGGCGAGGATCGCGTCATGGCTTTTTTGCGAGCGCGGCGCGCCGCGTTTGCCGGTCTTGGCGGAATTGCTCTGCATCATAAATTAAATATAATCGAGACGGTTCGTATTGTAAATATACACAAACCAAATTTTCATTGGGAGGTATGAATTAATTCACTATAATGCATAACCATGGTTGCAAATATTTAACATAAGTCTAACACCAATATACAAACGCACTGTGTATGCATTTGGAGGCACAGCATTCCGACCAGCTAACTTTCAACATCTTAAGCATTTGTCATGAAGCGGGGGCACCATGTCGAAAAGCACGATTTATAATTCCGTCGATGATTGGCTCAACGTGATGGTGATCGATGACCAGCAGGCGATGCGTAAAATCATTCGTCAACTGCTTCATCAAGAGCACATAGATCACGTCACGGAAGCAAGTAACGGCAAGCACGCCTTGGAAATGATGCGCAACGTGGATGTGCCGGAACCGGATGTCATCGTTTGCGATTTATATATGGACGTCATGGACGGGCTGGAATTTGTTCACCATCTGCGCCGTATGGATGACAGGACACCGGTGCTGATTCTGACCGGCGAGAAGAATGAATTCGTTCACGACGTCACCCGGCAGGCCGGGGCCAGCAAGGTTCTGACAAAGCCGATTTCGGCGCTGGACTTGGCGCAAGAGATTCACAATGCCGTAGGGGCATATTGAGTTTGCCGGACCGGTTTCACACGTCTCGTCCATGCGTCTCTCATTCCGGCGCATGGACAACACCCGCCGCCGGTATCCGTCACGCCGGGTTTAACGTTCGCAGTGTCCGCGTTCGGGTCCCCCAATACTGGGTCTATTTCCCTGGCGCTTCCCCATATTCCTTGGCCAGGGCGCGCAGCGCGGTTTCCTTGTCCGAATAGAAGGCGTCGGCTCCCAGATTCTGTGTCAGGCCGCTTTGTTCCAGCAAGCTCCGCACCTGGTGCTTGAGGCCGCTGAACACAAGCCGCACGCCAACCTTGCGCAAACGGCGCGCCACGTCGCAGATCTTTTCCTCTCCGGAGGCGTCGATACTGTTGATGCCGCTGCCGATGACCAAGATCGTTTTGGCTTGCGGGAAATCGCTGTGTGCCTCGAGAATGATGTCCTCGAAGTAGGCGACGTTGATAAATGACAAGGGGCCGTCAAAGCGCACCGGCACAAAGTTCTGGCTCATCGGTTCCAGGCGGTTGGCGCGGATGCCGCCAAGGGTGCCGTTCGGTTTGCGCGCGACGATTTCGGCGCGTGGGCGCATGGTCGTCACGAGGTAGTGCACCACCGTGAGCACGATGCCCAGCAAGATGCCGTTGGCGATGGCCGGCGCCAGCGCCAGGGTGGAAACGAAGGTGATGATGCCAATCACGGCGCCGACGCGGTCGACCTTCCAGGCCTGTACCAAGGGCCGGATGCGGATCAGGCCAAAGACGGCCACCATCACGATGACCGCCAGAACGGCCTGAGGCAGGTGATAGAGGTATTCGGTGAAGAACATCAACACCAACACCACGCCCAAGGCGCTGATGATGGCGAACACGCCGGTTTGCGCGCCCGCTTTTGCCGCCACCGCAGACCGTGAAAACGAGCCGCTGACGGCAAAGGAACTGAAGAAGCTGCCGGCGATGTTGGCGAGGCCCTGGCCGATCAGCTCTTTGTTGGTGTCGACACGCTCGCCGGTGGTGGTGGCGATGGCCTTGGAAATCGAGGTGGCTTCCATGAAGCCGATCAGCGCCATCACCAGGGCTGCGGGCAACAGGGCCCAGACAAGATCCCACTCAACGATGGGGGCTTGCATGCTGGGCAGACCCTTTGGAATCACGCCGACCACGTTGCCCCCGGCCGACAGGGTCACGATGCCGTCCTTGACGCCGATCAGGTGCCATCTCTTGGCTTCGGGCGATTCTTCCGATTGGACGGTATCGAAGGTCTGTGCGTCGTCGGATTGGCCGTTGTCGAACAGGTCGACGTGGTGGAGTTCGACCTCAAGGCGGATGATGTCGCGTTTGCGTTGTTCTTGTTCGAATTCCAGTGCGGGGATTTGCGCGCGTTCCTCGGCCGCCCGGGCGATGCCTTCAATGCCGCCTTGTTCCTCAAAGGCGTTGGCGCGCCGTGAAATGGCCGCCAGTTCCTCGGAGATCTGCTCCCAACGGTTTTGCGCGTTGTCCAGGGCGCGCAAACTCTCGAGGGTTTGTTGGTCGACGACCCGGTCCATCGGCAAACTGACCTTGTCTTCGAAGCCTATGGCGGCGGCGATGACGGTGCTGACCCCGACGGCGATCAGAATGCCCGGCCATTTCGGACGATATCTACGCAGGAGGTCGATCAGCAACCAGGCGCCCACGGCGAAAAGCAGTGTCTGCAGGTGTGTGTCCGGAATTTGCAGCACCACGCGCCACAGGTCCTCCAGATACGATTCGGTGCGGGGGAAAGGGACGCCGAGCACCTTGTTCAGCTGCGACAGGCCGATGATCAGCGCGGCCGCATTGGTGAAGCCGACGATGACGGGGCTGGAAAGAAGATTGACCAGGGCACCGAGACTGAGCACGCCCAATACCAGACGCAGAATTCCGACCATCAGCGCCAGCATCACGGAAAGCTCGATAAAGCCGGGCGAACCGGGCGTTGCGAACGGAATCAGGGCCGCCGCCGACATCAACGATAACATGGCGACGGGGCCGGTGTGCAGTTGACTGGATGAACCCCACATGGAGGCTATGATGACCGGGATGAAAGACGAGTACAGGCCGTAAACCACAGGTAGGCCGGCGAGTTGGGCATACGCCATGCTTTGCGGCACCAGCACCAGTGCGACCGTCGCGCCCGCCAGCAGGTCGGCGCGCATGCCCGTGCCCGACATCGGGAACCAACGCAGAAAAGGGAACAGCTGTGTAAGCATTGGACTACCTGATTTTTTTCGAGTCGGAGATGGGGGGGGGTAACGGGGGGGCTTCCTGGCCCTAACTCAAGGCTGAGGAATTGTCGAACGTCCGTGTTCGGTGCCTTCGCCGGTCTGCAGCCAAAGGCAGGCATCGCCAAAAAACTTCGCGGCACGGCTGCAATGCAAGATGGGCTGCAGCGCGTCGATAAATGTATCGGCGCTGGGGGATAGCGTAGGGGGGCATGTGGTTCCGTTCGGCCGCCATTTTCCGGCTTATCGCTCTTCCCGCTTGGTCTGTCGATCGTATTTCTTTTGATTCTCGCACTGCGCACGAAACAAACGTGGACGTGTCTGGACAAAGAACACCCTGCCGCGCACCAGCGACGCGGGACATATAGATGCTCCTGACGAGATATATAGATGTTCCTAATATAGATTGGAAATCGATATTATTGATGGAGGTCATAGAGAACAGCCTCTCGCCAAACACATCACAATCATGGGGGATGAGCAAAAAGCTGGGTGTGGGAAAGCCACAAAGTCATGTACCGCAAAGTCGCGTACTACAAAGGCACGGGTGGGAGACTGAAGGTGGCGGCGTGGGGCGTGCGCCCCTAAACCTTATGCATGAACATCACCGGCAGGTTGACGCCGCCACCGATGTCCATCACGCCCGGTTTGACCTCGCTATAGCCGAGGCGCTTGTAAAAACCCTTGGCGTTGATGTTGGCGCGGACGAAATAGTCCGCGCACCCGGCGACCTGGGCCAGATCCTCCGCCAGTCCGACCATGCGCCGCCCCAGTCCCGTGCCGGCTAAATCCGGGTGGACGAAGACCTTGCGGATGCGCGCAGTGTCGGGGGCATTGTCCATCGAAATCCATCCTGCCGTCGCCACCAAGCGCCCCGCGTCGTCCCGGGCGCATTGTAGGTTGCAGCGGGCTACGTCTTCACCGTAGGCGTCGTCGTGAATGAAGCGTGCATGAGCGTACATCTGTTCGGCGGAATGCTGACCGGCCGCCAGCTTGTGAAAGGACAACGCATGCAAAGCGCGCAGTTCGGGAAGATCCTGCTGGGTGTACGGCGAAATCGTAATGGCGTCAGTTGCGAGCATGCGTTCAAACTACGGCTCGGTTGTGACGAATTGATGAAGCCGCTGTTGCGCTTTGGTGATCGGCCCCGCACTTCAATAAACGTGTCTCACCGACAAATATCCTTTTGCTCCATACCGTTTATGCTAAACAGAAACCATGAAGACGTCGCTCGAACATCTGCCGGTTTCCAAGCAACGCGAACTGGAACGGATTGTGGAAATCCTGTTCGCGGAGTTCGAGGCCGCCTTGCCGAAAGCTTCTTCCAAGGTGCGCAAGACCGGCCGCATTCTCAAGATCATCCTGTTCGGATCGTTCGCCCGGGGCGGTTGGGTGGATGATCGCAAAAGCGGCTACAAAAGCGATTACGATCTTCTGATCATCGTCAACGCCAGGGATTTGGCCGACCCGTGCCATTGGGAAGCGGCGGAGGACCGCTTGCTGTTCGACCCCCAAATCGAGCACGAGGTGCAGCTCGTGATCGAGCCGTTGGAGCGGGTGAACGACCTGCTGGCCAAAGGGCAGTACTTCTTCACCGACATCAAAAAGGAAGGCGTCGCCCTCTATGAGCGCAAGGGTCACAAGCTCGCCGAGCCCCAGCCCCTGAACGATGACGAATACCGGGACATGGCGACAAAGTACTTCGAGGGGGCTTTGCCGTTTGCACGAGAGCAACTGGAGGGCGCACGTTTTCACATAGGTGAAAGCAAAGTGAAGTCCGCAGCTTTTGCCCTTCATCAGGCAACGGAACACGCTTACCGGGCGCTGCTGCTGACGTTGACCTTGTATTCTCCGGCGATCCACAACATCCGCACCCTGCGCGGTCTGGCCGAGGAGCTGGACCCACGCCTGATCGATGCGTGGCCGCGCTACCATCGGGCTGATCGGCGCAAATTTGAGTTATTGCGCCGCGCCTATGTGGAGGCGCGCTATTCCGAACACTACGAAATCACCGCCGAAGAGTTGGAGTGGCTGGAAGCGCGCGTGCGCGCCTTGCAGGAGGTTGTCGATGCCGTCTGTCAGGAGCGGCTTAGCGGTGCTTAGCCACCTCTATTCGGATGGGATATCCGTGTTGTTTCGGATGAAAACGGGCTTGGTGCGTTTGATGCGCAACTCGGCCAAGGGGAAGGCAATATTCACTTCCGTGCCCTTGCCTTTGGTGGACTGGACTTCCAGGCTGCCACCGCTGTGTTCGGCGAACGTCTTGGCCAGATAAAGCCCCAGCCCGGTGCCTTCGTAGCGGCGTTCCAAGCGCGTGTCGATCTGCTCGAACGGCTTAAGCGCACGGTCGATTTCTTGCTGGGTCATACCGATGCCGGTGTCGGCAATGGTGACCAGTACGCGCTCCACACCCAAAGTGGTGGTAATGGTGATGGAGCCATCTTCGGGTGTGAATTTCACCGCATTGGATAAAATGTTGAGCAAAAGTTGCAGGCTCTTGCGCGGGTCCGCCTTGATCATCGGCAGAGATTCGTCCGTATCCATGATCAGGTTGACGCCCGCTTCCTGGGCCTGACCGGAGGTGAAGCGGTAGGCTTTGGTCAACAATTCACTCAGCATCACGTCCTGCATATGGACGGAGAATTTACCCGCTTCGATCTTGGATACGTCGAGCACATCGTTGATCACGCCCAACAAGTGCTGGCCGCTGTCGTGAATGTCGTTGAGGTACGACAGATACTGGTCGTTGGTGACGGGCCCCAGAACCTGATTGGCCATCAAATCGGAGAACCCGATGATCGCATTCAAGGGGGTGCGCAATTCATGCGACATGTTGGCGAGGAACGCGCTTTTGGCGCGGCTGGCGAGCTCCGCGTTTTCCTTGGCCAAACGCAACTCGGTTTCAATTTTTTTGCGCTCGGTGATGTCCAAAACGGAACCGGCCAAGCGTTTGAGACGTCCAAACCCATCCAAGGTGACCTGGCCTTGTTCTTCGACCGTGCGGATCGATCCGTCGGGATGCACGACACGGTATTCCGTGGCATATCCTTCGTTGAATTTCAGGGCGTCCTCCAAAACCGAACGCACGAACGTCAGGTCCTCTGGATGGATGGCGTCCAGGTAGTGGTCTTGCGAAGGTTCCGGGACGCCGGGCTCCAGTCCAAGGATGCGGTACAGTTCGTCGGACCACTGCGTCAGGCCGGTTTCCACTTCGTAGCTCCAACTGCCCAAGTGAGCAATTTGCTGCGCTTCGCGGAGGTTGCGCTCCGACTGTTGGACGGCACGGGTGCGTTCCTCGACGCGCTGCTCCAACTCATCATTGGCGTTTTTCAGCGCCATTTCGGCGACTTTGAGCTCTGTAATGTCCATGCCGTAACCGTTGACGTATTCACCGTCGGGTGACGGGCTGAAGGCAATGGTGAAAATTTTCTCACCAATGACCACGTGATGGTTCAGGTTTTCATGGTCCTCCAAGGTGCGCATCACCACGGTCTGAACCCGCACCGGCACGATGCCGCCGACGCTCACATTCCAGTCGCGTAACATTTCATCGCTGGCGGGATTGGCGTTGAGCAGTACGCCGCTCTTCGAAATGCGCAAGACCGGGCTGGGGTTTTGTTGGGGGTAGAGCGCGAGATCGCGGATTTCCTCTTCTTGGGCGCGCCGCTCGGTTACGTCCGCCACCAACCATAAATCTTCACCCAGTTGCGGGCTGCGGATCACTTCGAAAATGCGATGTTCGCGATCTTTGGTTTCGACGATCAGATCTTGGCCGGGCACGGACTTCAGAAACGTCCGGGGCCCGCCGCATTCGTCGAGGAAGCGCTGCATGACCGGAGTTTTCGCCGCGGCCGCTTCGCCCTGGACCTGCAACACGCCGACCCCCAACGCCTCTGTGACGTTCATGAGTATATGCAGGCGGCCGATTTCGGTCTCCGCCTGGGCGCGGTGGCGTACCGCCTCCATCTTCTCCTGTGTTTCCAGTTCAAGTGCGGCGCGGGACGTTATGATTTCTTCGCTCAAGTGTGCGAACTGCGCTTCCATGTTCTTGAGTTCGTCGCCGCCGCTCAGGCCCACGGGTGCGGAACTGCCGAACACCCGTTCGGAAAACAAGGCGACGTTGGCGGTCAGTTGTCCGATCCGGCGCATAAGGTACATGAGCGACAGCATCAAAATCAGGGTGAACACCGCCGCCAGCACCGTGCGTTGTTTGCGTCCTTGCTGTTGGACCGGTTGCATAAGCTCCTCGAAGCGGGAGCGGGGTATGAGGCTCAAAAAAATGGTGCGTAGCTCCGATGAGCCGTAATCGAAGAACTCCTTGCCGGTTACGATGAATGCGTCCGAGAGGCTGTCCAATGGCGTATTCAGGGAAATGAGGCGTTCGTTGGAACTGGCAATGATCCGATCGGGTGTTCCCGAAACCAAGACAACGATGGAATCCGTGCCCAGGAAAGTTTTCTGGCTTGCGATCAAAAAACGGGAATCGATGATGGACACCGCCAAAACGTAGCCGAGCAATTCACCCAACTGGCCGTGGACCTCCGCCGAGGCCACCAGATAGGGCATGCCTTCGTGCTCCATCATTAAAGATTGGCTGATGCTTTTTTCGATGAGAAAGCGTGTCGGCTTGGTGAAAGCGTCCGGCAAAGTCTCGCGGAACGGGCTAAACATTTGGCGGATGCGCAGGTGCGGGTCCAGCAGCAACAGGAAATTCGGCGTATGTTGGTTGCGGATCAAGCTGCGCTCCGGCAACCACCGAATATTGTTGTCGCGGGGGAAATCGACAGCGGCTTCACCATCGTCCCAACTGCTGTCGCGCGCGCGCAATTCCTGCACGGCGTATTGGGTGCGCGCCATATCTGCAATCAAGTGTGCGATTTGGAATTGCTGGCGGACCGCTTCGTTGAACCGCATGCGGTCGCGTTGCGCCAGATCGTTGAGGCGTTCGCTGAAATCGCGTTCGTAGATTTCGGTCAGAACCTGCGTCTGGTACCGGTCGAACGCCACCCACGCCAACAAAACCATCGCCAAGGCGGCGACGAGAATGCGGGATGTCAACGACATGCGGGTCAGCAATCCTGTCAAGGGCTAACGCATCCTTCCTCAGCGCGGTGCGCGGATCACTTCATTGCCTTCGAATTTCCAACCGTGACGGCGCAATTCGCTGACGGGGACGATCGCATATTCAGGCGGAATGTCGCCTGCTTTGGCGATGAGATGTTCGGCCAAACGGTCGTTCAGTTCGCTGTGTGCCGGGTTTTGGGCCCAAGTGGTGATGTTGAACACCCGGTAAAGCGGATATGCACCCCGTGCAAGCGCACCATTGTCGCGGGGAGATGCGCCATCGACATGCAGGGTTTTAACGCGGTCGGGGTCGTCGGTGGTTTGGCGGCCTATGTGCCAGAGCGTTTCGTATCCGATCGACCCCGGGATCATGGAAACCTGCTGGATCATATCTTTGATGGAGGAGACTTCCGTCAAATCCCATGCGAAGTGCTGCTCGTTGTCCAGGATCAAGCGCCAATGGCCGGGCCTGACCTTGCAATGCAGCCGTGCGATGGCGCGGACCGGCTCCTTGGTTCCAGGTTTGAAGCCGCTCATGGGCAGTTCGCTCCAATCCCGGATGTCATCGCCGAACAGCTTGCGTGCGCTCTCTATGGAGACGTTGGTCGTCGGATTGTCCGGATTGGCGATCA
This sequence comes from Magnetovibrio sp., assembly GCA_028281525.1. GTDB lineage: Bacteria > Pseudomonadota > Alphaproteobacteria > Rhodospirillales > Magnetovibrionaceae > Magnetovibrio. The sequence continues at coordinate 102,933 of JANQJR010000037.1, read as the reverse complement.
GAGCCAACGCGCCGATGCCGATGGTATGGTATTTCAGCCCCGGTAAACGGTCGGTGATTGCGGGCGGGCAGCAAAACCCGCCCATGTCAGCGGCTTTTTCGGCCAGCAATCCGGCGGAAACCCCGCAAGTGCCGTTTTGCACGGCGATCCGCACGCCGTTGTCCTTGGCGAATTGCTCGATCATCGGCCCCAGTGCGGGGTAAAGCTGCTGATCCAACGCCACGGCCAAATCCACCGGTTGCGGCGTTTTATGATGGATCCCCTGCTTGTCCCAGTCCTCACCCATGGGAATGGTTTGGCTCGGTGGGGTGAAGGCGCGCCCACCCAGCATATGCTCGTTTGCATAAGCGAAGGAACTGGAAAGATATACGGCCGCGAAGGTGAGAACAGAGACAGCCACCAGAGCCATGAACGGAATCTGACGGCATTCTCCTGAGGTGCACAAAACGGTACGCGCCTTTGCGCGTTTTAGGCGATTCATTGACGTCTCCCCTCCCGCGGCCGGACCGGATTTTCGTCCTGGGGCGCCTTCCCCCGATAGCAGACGATGCCGCGTTTCTTCACTATGTCATTATATAGTACATTTGCATTAAGGCGAATGCTAGTTCAGGGCGCGATTATTTTTGCGGGCTTTCAGACACGATCCATCGTCCGCATTCTTATATACTTAAGTATAGATTTGAAGGTTTTTCATCAAGCCGTAACCGTCACAACAGCGCTTGCGAAACCCCGTTTTGTCCGTTAATCAAGGCGGGCTTTGGCGCATGGTGTGCCAAGGGTATGGACTTTGAGGTTATAGCGATGAGCGCGCGCGTATTTATCGACGGCGAAGTGGGTACCACCGGCCTACAGATCCGCGCCCGGCTGCAGGGCCGGGATGACATTGAACTGGTCAGCTTGACGGAGGAAACCCGTAAGGATGCCGGTGCGCGCCGCGATATGCTCAACAGTGTGGACTTGGCGGTCCTCTGCCTGCCGGACGATGCCGCGCGCGAAGCCGTCTCCATGATCGAAAATCCGGACGTGAAGGTCATTGATGCTTCCACCGCGCACCGGGTTGCGGATGGTTGGGCCTATGGCTTTCCCGAACTCGACGCAGACCAGACCGGCTTGATCGCCGCATCCAAGCGGGTCAGCAATCCAGGATGTTACGCCGTGGCGTCGATCTCCATGCTGGCGCCATTGGTGGGCGCAGGGGTGCTGCCGGCGGATAAGGCTGTCAGCGTCAATGCCATTTCCGGCTATTCGGGCGGCGGCAAACAGTTGATTGCAAGCTTTGAGGACGAGGCGGCGGACAGCTATACCGAGGCTCCGTTCTTCGCCTACGGGTTGAGCTTGCAGCACAAGCACGTGCCGGAAATCCAACTTCACGGCGGGCTGTCCAAGCGGCCCTTGTTCGTGCCCAGCGTCGGGCGCTTCGCCCAGGGGATGATCGTGCAGTTGCCGCTGCAACTTTGGGATTTGCCGGGAACACCCTCGCCCCAGGACGTGCACGGGGTGCTGTCTTCGCATTACGCCGGGCGCAAGTTCGTCACCGTCGCCGACCTGGCGGACAGCAGCCAAATGGCGCGGGTCGAACCGGAAGCCGCCAACGGCACCAACGACCTGCGTCTGTTCGTGTTCGCCAATGAGGACGCGGGCCAGGCCGTGGTGATGGCGTTGCTCGACAATCTCGGCAAAGGCGCATCCGGCTCTTGCGTGCAGAACCTGAACATCATGTTTGGCTTTGACGAGACGGTGGGGCTCTGATGGACGTGGACGCCAAGACGGGCCCGGACCAAATAACGGCCCCCTTGGTTGTTCAATCCCGGACGTTCGGCGCCATTGCCGTGATCGAACGCAACTGTCCGTTGTGTGGGCACGACAACGCCGGCGAGCCCGAGCGGGCCGAAAGCTTCGACGTTTGGACCGTGCGCCGTTGTGCCAAGTGCGGATTCGTCTACACCGACAAAGCCTTCTATGGTGAGCACCCGCCTGCCGACGTGCGCCTCTCCCAATCCCGGCTGAGCAAGTTCATGCGCTTTCGTTTGCACCTGTTGGGGCGCAAGCAATGGGATGTGCTGGTCGAGGTTTGGGCCCAACCAGGCGCGGTGATGGATTTGGGGTGCAGAGATGCGGCCTGGGTCGAGGAACTTTCGCCCGCGTTCGTGCCCTACGGGATTGAGCCGGACCCCCATTTAGCCGAGGCTGCGGCCCAGCGTTTGATCGAACGGGGCGGGACGTGCATCAACGGTCCCATTGTCGGCGGTCTTAGCATGTTGGAAGACGGGTTCTTCTCGGCCGTTCTGCTGCGCTCCCGATTGCAACGCGAAGTCGATCCTTTGGGCGTATTGCGCGAAACGCACCGGGTCCTGCGTCCGGGCGGTGTGGCGCTCGTCAAGGTGCCGAACTTCGGCGCCCTGAACCGCATGATTATGGGCGCGAAGTGGTGCGGCTTGCGCTATCCCGGCCACATCAATCACTTCACGGAAAACACCTTGTCCAAAATGGGCGAGAAAGCAGGGTTCAGCGTACATCACGGCCTGACGTTCACGTTGCCCACCTCGGACACCATGTATGCGGCGTTCAAGAAAGCCGGGGGGCGGTCACGACGCTACAGTGCTTGTCGCGGTGGGTGAGACCTCATCAGCATAGTGCGCTTTGATCTTGGCCTTCTCGGTGCGCCCGTCGGGATAGACCCACATGGGTTCGGACAGGTGGCTGAGCGTCAGCTCAACGCCGTTCACGTCGAAGCGCAAACCGCGCCCGTAAGTGATGGCTTGACGTATGCCCGGTTTGGGGTTGTAGGTGGGACGCACTTCATCGGGGCTTAAGCCCATTTTCATATGGTGCGCGATGTCCCATTCCAGCCAGCGCCCCTCAGTGCCATCATCTTCAATCCAGGTGGCGACCCAGCAATGCATGTCGTTGGTGACGCCGCCGCGTTCTTCCGGGAAAAAGTATCCGGCGAAATAGACGGTGAGGATGTTCGCCACGCGCATCGCGCTGATCAGGTAAGTGTTGATATCGATGCAACTGCCCTTGGCGGTGCCGCATGCGATCACCGGCACTTCGTCGTGGCCGTCGTTGAAGCGTTCATCCGGATGGCCGTAATCGAACAGGGACGCGGTGTGGGTGACGATGTTTTGTGCCGTTTGCACCGGGTTTTCGTCTACTAGGTTTTCGATAATTTGGCGCATTTCAAGGGATGCGCGGGTATAGCGGTTGTCGAACCGGGCGAAGTCCTCCGGCCTCTTATCGACGCCGTTATCGCTGAAACTGTAGGTCAGGATCGGCGTGTCCGAACAGCCCGACAACAGCACCGCGCATTGCCCGCTGGTCTTCTCGGCGAGGATCTGCGGGCTCCACCCGCCCACGCACTCCAGACCTTCGAAAGCCTGGTGCGGCGTGGTGATGGCTTGCGGCACCAACAACCCCAGCGCACGGGCGTGCTTGTCCGCGTCGGAGTCCAACACATGAACGGTGACGGTGGGCATGCGCAAGGCTCCTTCGGTTTAGATCAGCGTCCAGGTTTGATAGAGCAAACCGATGGCGACCGAACCGCTCAACGCCAGAGCCAGATACAGCGCAAACACCGGTAGACGCACCAGGGCGAACACCGCGATGGCCGCCGGAATCGATGTTACGCCACCCGCGATCAGGAACGCCATGCCCGCGCCTTGGGACATGCCTTGTTCGAACAGGCCGCCGATCAGGCCCACGGCGGCATACCCGTTCAAGTATGCCGGTACGCCGATGAGCGCCGCGGTGAAGATGGACAGCAGGCTGCCGTCACCGGCGATGTCGGCGATTGCGCCCGCGGGCACGTAAGCGAGCATCAGGCTTTCCGCCAAGTAAGCCAATGCCAACCATTTGAGCAGGAACAGGAAGCTTTTCAAGCCTTCCTTCGCGAATTTGGCGGTGCGGTCCGCTTCGAGCCAGAACGCCCATTTGACCGGTTTGGGATTGCGCACTTTCGCACCGCCGCAGCCCCCGTTGCCGACACCTTCGCGCAGCGGCTCTCGCATCATGCGCGTGCCCATCAGGGCCTGCGTGACCAGCGCGCCGAACAGGCCGAGCGCGAACGCGGCCAGGGTTTTGCCGACGGCGAATTCGGTGCCGATTTCCCCGGCGGTGAGCATGAACATGGTCGGATCCATCACCGGCGACGCCAACCAGAACGCCATCACCGGAGCCAACGGCACGCCCATGGCCAGAAGCGCTGCGATCAGAGGGATCACGCCGCACGAACAAAACGGCGACAGCGCGCCCATCAACGCGGCGAACGGGATCATGATGTAGATGTTGCCGGAAAACGCTTTGGCGATGAGGTTGTCCGCGCCCGTTGCTCCCGCATAAGCCGCCGCGCCTACGGCCAGGGCGAGATAGGGAAGGATCAAGATGATTTGCTCGATGGTGAAGTGGACGCTTGTGTTCAACTGCGCGGGTGCGAACAGCGCAATGGCGATAAAGCCCACGGCCAGAGCCGCCCAGGCGGGATCGATCTTGCGTTTGAGAGCCTGTCCGGCGTCAAGCACGGCATGGAGAGCGGTCATAATCTTAAATCCCTAGTTTTCTGGTTTTATTTTGTCAAAAAAAGAGGCGGCCGGGTGTGAAAGTTTTGCGAAACCCCGCTCAGAACCATCCCGCTCAGCAGACCCCTTTGCAGCATTCGTCCGTCAGGTAGGCGACGATGTTTTCCATGGTTTCGAAGTTCGCAGAGCAGATCACTTCGCGGCCTTGTTTGTCCTGAACCACCAGACCGGCGTGCACCAGGGTTTGGATATGGTGCGCCAAGGTCGACGGCGCGGTGCCGAGGTGGTCCTGGATTTGGCCGATGTTCATGCCGTCGCGTCCGGCGCGCACCAGCAGGCGGAACACCTGCAACCGGGTTTCGTTGCCGAGCGCACCCAGAATATCGGCGGCGATGGTTTCGTTCGGAATCGCATTCATAACAATAAAACTAGTTTTCTAGTTATTTTGAGTCAAGCTCGAAATTTTGAGTTTTGAAACATGGGCTGCCATGTCTGGGCGCGATGGTGGGAGAGGCAACCGTCATTGCGCGCGGTGAAGCCGCGAAGCAATCCAGACTGTTACGAGATGGCGAAGCCCGGCTTTCGCCGACAAATATCCTTTTGCCCCATACCGTTTATGCTAAACAGAAACCATGAAGACGTCCTTGGACCATCTGCCGGTTTCCAAACAGCTTGAACTGGAACGGATTGTGGAAATCCTGTTCGCGGAGTTCGAGGCCGCCTTGCCGAAAGCCTCTTCCAAAGTGCGCAAGACTGGCCGCATTCTCAAGATCATCCTGTTCGGATCGTTTGCCCGGGGCGGTTGGGTGGATGATCGCGTAAGCGGCTACAAAAGCGATTACGACCTTCTCATCATCGTCAACGCCAGGGATTTGGCCGACCCGTGCCATTGGGAAGCGGCGGAAGATCGCTTGCTGTTCGACCCCCAGATCAAGCACGACGTGCAGCTCGTGATCGAGCCGTTGGAGCGGGTGAACGACCTGCTGGCCAAAGGGCAGTATTTCTTCACGGACATCAAGAAGGAAGGCGTCGCCCTCTATGAGCGCAAAGGCCACAAGCTCGCCGAGCCCAAATCACTAGACCAAGCCGAACACATCAGAATTTCCCAAAAATATTTTGAAACAGTATTGCCCTATGCCCAAGGCTTCATAAAAAGTGCGCAGCTCCATATCCGTGAAAAGGATACCAATCATGCCGCTTTTTTATTGCACCAAATAACGGAGCATACATACCGGGCATTGCTGTTGACGCTGACCCATTACTCCCCGGCGATCCATAACATCCGCACCCTGCGGGGGCTGGCCGAAGATTTGGACCCACGCCTGATCGATGCATGGCCGCGCTATCACCGGGCCGATCGGCGCAAGTTCGAATTGCTGCGTCGCGCCTATGTGGAGGCGCGTTATTCCGAACACTACGAAATCACCGTCGAAGAATTGGAATGGCTGGAAGCGCGCGTGCGCGTCTTGCAGGACGTGGTCGAGACCGTTTGCAAAGAGCGGCTCGACGGGATTTAGGCGCAGAGCTTTCAACTGCGTGGCTCCAAAGCCGCATTCCAAGGCTGTTTTTCCGGAACCCATTACTGACAATTTTTGACAGGATAGTGTGATATTCTGTCGCCATGTCCCGAAGTCAGCGCCTGTTCGATCTGCTGCAACTGTTGCGCCGCCACCGCCGTCCCGTCAGCGGGGCCGTTTTGGCCGAAGCCTTGGGCGTGTCCGTGCGCACGGTGTACCGCGATATTACGAGCCTGCAGGCCTTGGGCGCGGAAATACAAGGGGAGGCGGGCATTGGCTATGTCCTCAAGCCGGGTTTCTTATTGCCGCCTTTGATGTTCTCGGACACCGAAATCGAAGCGCTCGCACTCGGCCTGAAATGGGTTGGGCGGCGCACCGATGACGATCTGGCCCGCGCCGCCCAGGACGTCTTGGCCAAAGTCTCCGCCATACTGCCGGATGATCTCAGGGCGCGTTTGGAAGATGACGCGTTGGTGGTTGCACCTGGATGGCATCGCGCCGAACCGGACTTGTCCGTTTTGCGCCGGGTGCTCAAGGACGAACGCAAACTCAAAATCGGTTATGCCGACGACAAAGGCAACCGGACGGAGCGGATCGTGTGGCCGGTGACGCTTGGCTTTTTCCAAACGGTTCGCGTGTTGGTCGCGTGGTGTGAGCTGCGCGGCGATTTCCGCCATTTCCGCACGGACCGCATCCAGGGATTGAACGTCCTGGAAGGTCGCCCACCCAAATGCCGCAAAGATTTGCACATGCAGTGGCGCGAGACCATGCTGACAAAAGCTGACATGGGGACGTGCTACACGGAGGCATCTTCACAAGCCGGACAGGAGGAAACGGTCATGAGCACGGAACTGCGCTTGTACACCAACCCCCAATCGCGGGGAAATGTGGTGAATTGGATGCTGGAAGAAATCGGTGAACCCTATGAGATGGAAATTTTGGACTACGGCCCGCCCATGAAGTCGCCGGATTATCTGGCCATCCATCCCATGGGTAAGGTCCCGGCGCTCCAGCATGGCGACGTCTTCGTCACGGAGACCGCTGCGATCTTGTGTTATCTGGCCGATGTCTTCCCGGAGGCCGGTCTTGCGCCCGCGCCGGAACACCGCGGCGACTATTATCGCTGGATGTTCTTTGCTTCGGGGTGTTTGGAACCTGCGACCAGTAATCATGCCGCGGGGTGGGACCCTGTGCCTGAGATGCAGCCCCGTTTCGGGTATGGCTCTTATGAGTTGACACTTTCCGTCTTGGCCGATGCGCTCAAGGGCAAGCAGTATCTTGTCGGGGATCGTTTCAGTGCTGCCGACGTTTTGGTCGGCGCTTATTTAGGCTTTTCCATGGAATTCGACATCGTCGAAAAGCGCCCGGAATTCACCGCCTATTGCGACGGGTTGAACAGCCGCCCGGCGGCCCTGCGCGCGCAGGAAAAGATTGCCGCCTTGATGACGGGACAAGCCTGGGAAAACGCAATCTAACGCATTGCTCCCATAGTAACCGGCTAGCTCCCGGCCATGGTGGCGTCGAAACCGGCGGCGCGCACGGCGTTCAACAACTGGCTGGGGCCGGTTTCATGGGGATCGAATTTGACCAGTAGCACGCGGTCCATGTTTTCCGGTTGGTGGACAAGGACGGATGCGGCGACCTCCATCAGGCAGGTCTTGGCCCGGCCCATGGCGTCTTGGGCCAGCACGGTTTTGAACACGATTAGAATGTCGCACTGCATGGGGTCGGCTCAACTATGGCCTGCACATGTGATGGGATAGCTATAAACCATATGTCCCGTGCCAAGGTAGTACATAAATAGTGCTTGCCTCAGTTTCGAGTCGACCTATGTAAAGTCATATTATATTGTGCTTTGGGGACCATGCGGGGGCCGTGAGGTGCGAGCATGATTGTTGGCATGGAGAAACACCCAGCTGAAATAGACCGACTCCAACTGGCTTTGCGGGAAAGCGAAGACCGCTTTTCAAAGATTTTCAACGCCAGCCCGTCCATGATTGTCATATCTGCGGTGGAAGATGGGCGTCATTACGCCGTCAATGGTACATGGTTGCAAACGCTTGGATATGAACGCCATGAGGTGATCGGCAAAACCGCGCATGAAATCGGCATGTGGGTGCGTCCAGAAGACCGGTCCCAATACATCGACGCGTTCAAAGAAAATGGGAAATTGCGGGACTACGAAGTGCAGTTGAAAATGCGCAACGGTGACATCCGCATATTTTCAGCCTCCTGTGACGCAACCGTGTTTGATAGCGAACCCTGTTTGCTGACGGTTTTTCACGACATCACGAACCGCAAAAAATCCGAAGAAGCCTTACGCCAAGTCAATGAAGAGCTGGAGCGCAAAGTCGCAGAGCGCATGCGTGAGCTGCAACGCCAGGTCGAGGAGACCAATCAGGCCAGAGCGGAATTGGAAGAGAGCGAGCGCCGCTTGATCGAGGCCAACCGCATGATGAGCGTGGTGTTGGACAGCTTGCCCGTCCATGTTTTTTGGAAGGATCGCGATCTCAACTTTCTGGGATGCAATCGCCTGTTCGCCCAGTCAGCGGGATATGAAACTGCGGACCAACTGATCGGCAAGTCGGATTACGATTGCGGCTGGCGGAAACAGGCTAAGATGTACCGCGGCGACGATATGACCATTATCATCTCGGAAACATCTAAACTGGGCTATGAGGAGCCGCAAACCACGCCTGATGGCGATGACATCTGGTTGAGAACCTCCAAGACGCCTTTGCGCAATGCCAAGGGTGAAGTGTTCGGCGTGCTGGGCATTTTCGAAGACATCACGGCACGGCGGGTCGCGGAAAACGCGCTGGAGGAAGCCAAGAACGAAGCCGAGCAGGCCAACCGGGCCAAGTCGGACTTCCTGACATCCATGAGCCATGAACTGCGTACCCCCTTGAACGCCATTTTGGGGTTTGCGCAGTTGTTGGAACATGATCCCAGAACCCCGTTGACGGACGGACAACAAGACAGCGTCAATCACATCAAAAGCGGCGGTAAGCACCTGCTTGGATTGATCAATGAAATTCTGGAGTTGGCGAAAATCGAAGCCGGTCATTTGGAATTGGATATGGAAAGCGTCCGACCCCATGACGTGTTTCACGATAGCGCGTCCATGACTCAAGCCTTGGCGGAAAAATACGACATCACGCTGCATGTCCCGGCACTCGAACAGCAGTGCCCAAACATCTTTGTCGATAGGATGCGTTTCAAGCAAGTGTTGCTCAACCTGCTGTCCAATGCCGTTAAGTACAACGTTCAGGGGGGTGAGGTGACCTTGGACTGTCAAGCAACAGACGGTCGGCTGAAAATCTTGATCACGGACACAGGGGCGGGAATTTCCCCCGATGGTTTAAAGGACCTGTTCCAACCTTTTGCGCGTCTAGATCATGAGGACAGCGAGATCGAAGGCACGGGCATCGGGCTCACCATCACCAAGCAGTTGGTCGAGTGCATGGGCGGTGAAATCGGTGTGGAGTCAGAGTTGGGGCAAGGCACAACGTTCTGGGTGACGTTTCCCATCAGCACCGATATTGCGGATTTGACGTCCGATCGGTCGGACTTTGACGGGCACAAACTGGTTGACGCCGGCCATAGGGGGAAAGTGCTGTATGTCGAAGATGACCGTGCGAATTTGGTGTATATGGAAAACCTGTTTGGGCGTTTCGCCAATCTTGAATTGCTCACGGCGCAAAACGCTGAAGAAGGGCTGGAGATTGCGGCAGCGCACCAGCCGGATATGATCATGCTCGACATCTCGTTGCCGGGCATGAGCGGCACGGACATGCTGAAAACCATGAAGTCGAACGGATGCTGCAAGGTATCCGCCATCGCCATCAGCGCGGACGCCATGCCCTACCACATCGAAGAAGGGCTGGAAGCCGGGTTCGATGCCTATTTGACCAAGCCTTTTGATGTGGGCTTGTTGGTGCAGGAGTTGGAACGCGTGTTCGGTGCGATCGAAGTGACCGATTGATCAGCCGACGATTCACACCGGTTCCTTGCGGCCGAAATGTCGGTCATTCACAATTTGATGTAGACGATACAACTGCGATGCATGAGACTTGTGCGCGCGGAGGCTCTAGGGTCCTGACCCTAAGGTGTAGACACGCGTTTTGCCGAACCGCCAGGATCTCCCATGCGCCGCTTGCACGCCAATCTCCTGCTGTTGACCGCCGCCTTGATCTGGGGGGTGACCTTTTCCGTCCAGCAGATGGCGATGGAGCACATCGGCCCGACGTTGTTCACGGGGTTGCGCTTCTTGCTGGGGGCGCTGGTGGTGTTGCCCTTGGCGGTGCTGGAAGTGCGCAAAAAACGCAAGCAAGAGGGATGGACGCTGGACAAGGGCGTGGTGCCATGGCTTACGGTGACGGGCGGGGTGTTGTTTATTGCGGCGCTCTTGCAGCAGATCGGCATCAAGGGCACCACGGTCGCCAATGCCGGATTTCTCACCGCTTTGTACGTGCCGCTGACGCCGGTTTTGGCGTTGATCATCCTGCGCCAGAAACCGCATCCGGCCATCTGGCCCGCGGCCATGGCGTGTTTGGCCGGCGCATACCTGATGGCGGGCGGGCAGTTGGACACCATGCGCGAAGGCGACATCTGGGTGGTGGCCGGGGCACTGTTCTGGGCCACGCACATTCTGTTGATCGCCGCCATGACGGCGCGGACCGGCGCGCCGTTGGTGGTGGCGTTCGCACAGTTCGTCGTGTGCGGGATTTTGGGTCTCGCCTGGGGCGGGATGACCGAGACGCTCATTTGGGACGGTCTGCAAAGCGCGCTGCCGATGCTGACGTTCGCGGGGGTTGTTTCGGTGGGGGTCGGCTTCACGCTGCAAGTGGTAGGGCAGCGCCACACGCCCGCGGCAGATGCATCCATCATCCTCAGCGCCGAGACGGTGTTCGCCGCCATCACCGGCGCGCTTTTGCTAGGTGAAGCGTTGAGCGTGTTGGGCATCGCCGGCGGTGCGTTGATCCTGGTCGGTGTGTTGGCGGTGGAACTGCTGCCGCTGACGTTTGCCGGGGCGCGGGCGCGCGGAAAGGCGGGGGACGGTTAGGGGGCGGACCCTAGAGCCGGCAAGCCGGTGTATTGTGGGATTTGGATGGGACAAAAGTTCTGTCTTTATGCACCCGCTAGCTTGTTCTCAAACCAGACCGACCCGAGATTTACGCCCTCATATCCAGGGTGTGCGCATCCATTACCGATATATTACATAGATTGTATAAAAATAAATATTCTATAAATAAGTGTGTTTATGATATGGTCTATATAGATCATGGCGGCCACATTATCGGTTATACTGCTTTTCGCATGTGAAGCCGGTTTGCCGGCCAGAAACGGATGGAAGCTGTCATGAATTTGGATTGGAAGATGGTTGCATTGCAGGCCGTCATTGTTGGAGGCATTACGGCGCTGGCCATGATCATCTTTAACTGACGCCATTCTTCCCGGTTTTTGTCTTGGTGGGGGGGAGGACAATGGCAGAACGGGAGAGGTGTGTTTCGGATGGCGGATCTAGATGCGTTGCTGATCAGGCTGCGCCCACATTTGTCGTTCAGTCCCGATCCGGTCGAGGACGAACAACTGGGGTTGCTGTATATCGCAACTTATTGCGACGAGAACGGGTTTCCGGTGCGGGTCATCGACGAACCGGCGCCGACCATCGAGTTGCTGCTGCGCAGCATTGAGCATTCCAAGGCCAAGGTGGTCGGGTTTTTCTGCGATCACGAAAATATATCCAGCGTTTTTGAAGTCGCGCGCTGTATACGTGAAGCGCATCCTGATGTGTTGATGGTGGCCGGTGGGCCGCAGGCTTCGGCGTCGCCCTGGGATGAGCGCATTATCCGTGAATCGGAAATCGACATGGTCGCCTGCGGCGAGGGCGAGCAAACCTTCCTGGAAATCCTCAAATGGCGTATCCGCGGCGAAGGTGCCTTGAAGGACATCGACGGCCTGGTATTCCAGGACGAAGGGCGGATCGTGCACAACCCGCCCCGGGCGTTGCGCCGCGATCTCGACACCTTGCCGGCGCCCGTGCGGACCTTCAATTACCTGGGCAAGCCGCCCAACGGCAGTGAAAACATCGTCACTGCGCGGGGCTGTCCATACCACTGCGCCTTTTGTTACGAAGGTCAGCGTATCAAGGTGCGCCGCCGCTCCACCGCCGATGTGTTGACGGAAATCGAATACCTGCTGCGCGAGCGCAACATGTATTACCTCGCCATCTTGGATGACGTGTTCACCATGAGCACCAAGCACGTGCGCGAAATCTGCGATGGCGTCAAGGAGTTGCAGAAGAAATACCACTCGTTTTATTGGTTCGCCGAAGGCCGCGCCGACATCCTATGCAAGCATCCGGAAATGTTGGATTGGATGCGCGATGCGGGAATGGTGCGTCTTCAGATCGGCGTGGAGACCGGCAGTCAGAAGGTTCTGGATGCCTACAACAAGAAGCTGACGCTCGAGGAAATCCGCGAGTGCGTGAAGCTCTGTTACGAGAAGGACATTCTCAGCGTCGTCGGCAACTTCATCATCGGCGGTGCGTTCGAAACCTGGGAAACAGTTGGTGAAAGCATTCACTTCGCGTGTGAGTTGATGGAACTGGCGCCGGGATGCTTCGACTTCAACACCACCATCTATACGCCTTATCCGGCGACGCCCATGTACACCTCACCGGAAGAGTTCGGCATGACCATGCTGGATCAGGACTGCGTGACGGGACCGGGGGACAATTATGCGTTTTGTGCGACGGAGGGCATGAGCAAGTGGGAAATCCTGGATGCCCGCCATGTATTCATGGAGGCCGTCGAGAACAAGGCCGCTTCTCTGGTGCCGCAGATCAGCGAGGAGCGGCGCGTCCAGCATTTCCAGATTCATTACCTGATCCACATGCACACCATTTGGGTGCAGATGCTGTCGCGCTCGCGCAACTTCTACAACTATTACGGCCTTCAAGCCTGCAGCGACAAACTGCCTATCGGCAAGCTTGAGGGCGAGAACCTGCACACCTACCGGCCCGTGCGCACCGTCAACATCGGAGCCTCCTACGAAGGCGATTTGGTGTTGAAGGTCAACGGCAAGGCGCTGCGGTTCAACAAGCTGGGCGAGAAGGTGTTCGAGTATTGCTACGGCAAGCTCACCGTCAAAGATATCGTCGAGCGCATCGTCGATGAGTTCGACATGAGGGATGTGCGCGACGAAGCCGAGCGCTACGTGCACCGGACCCTTGAGAATTTGGACCAAGAGAAATTGGTGATTTTTTCACCGATCTAAACGGAGGAGTGAAACGTCATGGTTAAGAAACCACGCATAGCCATTTCCGACGAAGAAAAGGACATTCTCGATGAAATGGGCTTCAAATCGGGAGAAGAAGTCGCGAAGTTGCGCGACAAGATGATCGAAAACGCCCCGCCATGGGAAGAAATCGCTCCGGCGGAACTCAAACAAATTGAGGAATCTGGCCAGTTGATGGCAGCGCGTGCGGAATCCTACTACTACGGCTATATGCGTTCGGTCGCCGGTGTCGACCCGCAGGCCAGCGCCATCGTTGGCGCGGTGGTGGGCTCCACGGTTGGCACCGTGGTCGGACAGATCGTCGGCAAAAAGCTGGATAAAAGCGTCAATGTGCGCGACATGGTCGTGCGCGATGTCATTATGCGCGGCGGCGGTCCTCTGGATCGCTTTTAGACCGGCCTGAAGCAACGGTGGGGTTGCCGTGTGTGCCCCAGGCATGAGGTTCAGACGTCGATGATGTCTTCGACGAACTGGGCCGTGCCGGGCGCTCTGGGCGGTGCGTTGATCCTTGCGGGCGTACCGGGTGGCAGAACAGTCGCCATTGATGCTTAAACGGGTCGAGAACCGGAAAGTTTCAGTTCAACGGGATTGAACACCGCCACGCCCAGGGTGCGCCCGTAGGACATGGCCTGGTCCTTGGGATTTTCCAAACGGCGATGACACAGCGGTGCGTTCAGCCCTGGATTGTCGTGCACCAAAGTGAGAGCGGTGAAACCGTTGTCGCCCAAATGCATCTCGATGCCCCGGTAGCCGGCCAGGCTTAGGGTTTGCGTACGTCGGTAAAAGGGCGCGCGGTGGGTGAGTTCGACGGTACCGGCGTCGGCGTCGAAGGCGGCCTTGATCCGCCCGAAAGTGGCGATATAGCCCACCGCCATGACAATCATGGTCGCCACGGCGCAGACGATGGCCCCGGCCAGATAGGTTTTTGCGTCCAGCCACGCCATGGCGAAGAGAAACGAGGAAATGAACAGCCCGCCCTTGCCAAGTCCGAGCGCTACGAACGACGCAATCACTTGGGCGCGAACGTTGACGCACAAGGGCTTGTGAGCCAAGTCCAGGGCGTAGGGCTCGGCGTGTGCGAGGATGGTTTTGAAGATCATGATCCGGTTTGAACCCGTTTATGATTAAACGTCGATGTCCTCGACGAACTGGGCGTGCTCTTGGATGTAGGCGTAGCGCAGCTCCGCCTTTTTGCCCATCAGGCTTTCCACCAGTTCCTCGGTGTCGTGCATGTCGTCCCAGTCGTCCTCGCCGTGTCCGGACGGGATGGTGACGCGCAGCAGCGTTCTTTTGTCCGGTTTCATGGTGGTTTCCTTGAGTTGCTGGGGCGGCATTTCGCCCAGGCCCTTGAACCGGCTGATTTCCACCTTGCCCCGGCCTTTGAATTCCGTCTCCATCAATTCGTCCTTGTGCGCATCGTCGCGCGCGTAGGCGACTTTGGCCCCTTGGGCGATGCGGTACAGCGGCGGCATGGCAATAAATAAATGACCATTTTCAATAAGTTTTGGCATTTCCTTAAAGAAGAAGGTCATCAATAGGGAGGCGATATGCGCGCCGTCCACGTCGGCGTCGGTCATAATGATGATCTTTTCGTAGCGTAGCGCGTCGTCGTCATAAGCTTTACGCGTGCCGCAGCCCAAAGCCTCGGTCAGGTCACTCAGTTCCTGGTTGGCCTTGAGCTTGTCGGCGGTCGCGGACGCCACGTTCAGGATTTTGCCGCGCAAGGGCAGGATTGCCTGGGTCTTGCGGTCGCGCGCCTGTTTGGCGGAGCCGCCGGCGCTGTCGCCTTCGACGATGAACAACTCCGTGCCTTCGGTGGCGCCGTGGCTGCAATCGGCCAGTTTGCCGGGCAGGCGCAGCTTCTTGGTCGCGGATTTGCGTTTGGTTTCTTGCTCCAACCGTTTGCGCGTGCGGATGTTGGCGCGCTCCACCGCGTTGTCCAGCAGCACCTTGGCGACCTTGGGATCGCTGGACAGCCAATGATCGAAGCGGTCGCGCACGGTGTTTTCCACCAGACGGGCGGCTTCCGCCGTGGCCAGTTTGTCCTTGGTCTGACCCTGGAACTGCGGGTCGGGGATGAAGGCCGACAGCATCACGCAGGCCCCGCCGATCATGTCATCGGCCATGACCTTGGCGGCGCGTTTGTCGCCGATCAGTTCCGCATAGGCTTTGATGCCCTTGGTCAGCGCACTTTTGAGGCCCGATTCATGGGTGCCGCCTTGTGGTGTCGGCACGGTGTTGCAATACGAATTCAAGAACCCGTCTTCGTCCAACGGCCACGCCACCGCCCATTCCACGCGCCCGGGGCCGTCGGGAAAGTCCGCCCGACCTTCGAAGGGGCGGGGTGTGACGGTGCGCCGTTCTTTAAGTAAACTCTCAATATAATCCGCCAAGCCACTGGGAAAATGGAGTTCCGCCTTCTCCGGGATGTCCTTGTCGTCCTTGTCCTTGAGCAGCTCTGGGGCACAGCTCCAGCGGATTTTCACACCCCGGTACAGATACGCTTTGGAGCGCACCATGCGAAACAAGGTGTGCGGGCGGAAGTGTGCGCGGGACCCAAAAATATCCGTGTCCGGAACGAAGGTGACCGTGGTGCCGCGCTTGTTATTTATGGTGCCCAGATCCTCCAGCGCGGATGTCGGCAGGCCGCGCGCGTAGGTCTGGCGATAAAGCTTTTTGTCCTTGGCGACCTCGACGATCAGCTCGGACGACAGCGCGTTGACCACCGAGGAGCCGACGCCGTGCAACCCGCCCGAGGTTTCGTATGCGCCGCCGCCGAATTTGCCGCCTGCGTGCAGCGTGGTGAAGATCACCTCCAGGGCGGACTTGTCGGTGAATTTGGGGTGCGCATCGACGGGAATGCCGCGCCCGTTGTCCTTGATGGTGAGGCGGTTGGCGGGCTCCAAGGTGACGTCGATGGCCGACGCATGGCCCGCCACCGCTTCGTCCATGGAGTTGTCCAGGATTTCCGCTGCGAGGTGATGATATGCGCGCTCGTCCGTGCCGCCGATGTACATGCCGGGACGTTTGCGCACCGGCTCCAGCCCTTCCAGAACTTCGATGTCGGCCGCCGTGTAGGCATCGCCCCCGGATGATTTCCCAGCAGATGATTTCCCCGATGATTTTTGAGCGGGTTTCGGTGCGGCTTTGACCGGTTTTTTCTTGGACGGGGTGGGCTTGGATGGGGCGGGCTTTTTCGCCGCCGGTTTTTTGGGGACGGGCTTCTTCGCCTTTTTGGCCTTGGTATCGGTGTCGAACAGATCGCTCATGGAAACTCAAATCTTCTACGTCGTGCGCGCTCAGGCTGCGCACAGGCTGGCGCCCAGCGCGCGGACAGCGTATCGTATATTCCGTTTTGACGCTTTATGTGCATCATACGGTATTTCAATGTGCGAAAAAGCACAAAATATTGTGGTTTATTTCAGCCCGGACGAGGACAGTATGAGCGAATCGGCCTTTCCAAAAGCAAACGAAAACGCCCAAGAAGAGGCACCCCCTGAAACGCCGAGGGGTGTGCTCGCCATCCGCCAGGTGGCGATGCCCGCGAACCTCAATGCCGGGGGCAATGTGTTTGGCGGCTGGATTTTGGCGCAGATGGATCTTGCGGGCGGCATCACCGCCAATGACCGCGCGCAAGGACGCGTCGCCACAGTGGCGATCACGGCGATGGAATTCCATCTGCCGGTCCACGCCGGGGACGTGTTGTGTTGCTACGCTGACGTCACCAAAGTCGGTCGGACGTCCTTGACCATCCATGTGCAAGCTTGGGTGCACCGGCGCACCGGTCCGAAGGTGCAGGAATTGAAAGTCACCGAGGGCGATTTCGTGTTCGTGGCGCTCAACGACGACGGCTCCAAGCGGGAAGTGCCATCCGTTTGAACTTTTGGCTTGAGCGGATACTTGAGCGGATACAGGGGAGGACTGTACCCACCATGGCTTGGCGATTTTATGAAGCACCGTGCACAGTTGCCGGGTTGACGGGTGCGTGTTCTTGGCATTCCGCCGGGATGGAGCGGTCATGGTTCCCGGTTCCTCCGGATGGGTGCAGCGACATCGTGTGGCGGGAAATTCAACCCGGTGCTTGGCATGCGCGCCTGTTGCCGCCGACCACCCAGGGGTTCTTGCATCCGGTCAAACCGGGCGAACGTTTGTATGGTGTGAGGTTGTTGCCGGGGCAGGTTCAGGCGCTTTTCAGTATGAAACCAGGGACGATCAGGCCGGGTGGCGTTGACCTTGGGGTCGGGTTTCGCCTGCAAGCGCCAAAGCCTTCACGCCGCGAAGACGCGGGCTTGGCCTTGACCGACCGTATCATGCGGGCCCTGATGACGGGGATGGGACCGCGCGAAGTTGCTGAAGGTTTTGGTCTGCACAGCCGCACCTTGCGCCGCCGCGTTCAAGATGCGGCCGGTTGTCCGCCTAAAGAATTGCAGCGCATGTGGCGGTTGCGCCGGGCCATGTTCGTTGCTGTGGCGCGTGCGCGTCCCGACTGGTCGGATGTGGCTGTGGGGGCGGGATTCACAGATCAATCCCACTTGATCCGCGATTGCCGCAATCTGATGGGAGAGACACCTGTGGACATCCATCATTTGATGCGCCAGGGCCATTTGTCCGTTTCATACAATACGTGTGAAGCCCAGCCGGGCTAGACTGATTGTCATCTTGTCACCCTAGCCGTTGAGGAGTCGGACATGACCAACCGCATCCATTTGATCACCCTGGGCGTGCGCGATATGGAACGTTCCCGTGCGTTTTACGAAGCGATGGGGTGGGAGCGGGCGCCTTATGACCTGGACGAAGTGACCTTTTACCAAGCGGGCGATCAGGTTCTGGGGCTCTATTTGCAAGATATGCTCGATCACGATACGGGGCTTAGTGGCGCAAAGCCCGGCGGCATCACCTTGGCGGTCAACCAGACCTCACGCGAAGAGGTGGAGGCCATGCTGGACAAAGTGGTTCAGGCCGGAGGAAGCGTGCTTGCGCCGCCCAAAGACATGCCGTGGGGCTACGTGGCTTACGCGGCTGATCCCGACGGACACCCATGGGAATTCAGCCACGTGCCGACATTGGTGCCGGATGAAAACGGCGCGTTGATCTTGCCCGACACCCTCGGCCCCTAGGGCCTAGGGACCGGAACCAGAGCCTCAATCCTGCAGCCAATAGCGCGCATGCGCCTGGCCCAACGCAAATTGCCATGTCAGTTCCCGTGGGATGACGCCGCCGCAATGGGTCGGCTCGGCGTCGCGCGGTGCGCCACACCGGCATGTGATTTTCGGTGAAGGGGAAGCCAATACCGGGCGGCGCGGCGCAGGGCGGCGGGCACACGTCTCCGTGGAGGCGAAAAGAGGATAGGTCATGTGTCTTTTCCCGAAATCCGTTGGTGGCTGTAGAGTGCGATCGGATGGGGTTGATGCATATGAGCGTCGACCTCATCCGTGAATCGCCCTCTAACACATTGATTAGGGGCGGATTCACGTCTTAGGTGGAATCACTTTTGTGCTTCCGCCTAAGACGATCCGACCCTAGACCACCATCAACAAAACGTAAGCCCCGGTGAACAGGGCGGTGGCGGCGGCGACTTCACCCAGCAGGCGTTCGAATTTGCCGAGCGCGTTCATCATCGAATGGGTATCGCGAAACATGATCGTTCTCCGTTCTGGCAACTTTTGGGGTTTGTTCTCGAATGCGTTCTTTGAAAAAGAACAAAACATGAACATTGTGCATTTGTCAAGGGTTCCCGAACGATTTTTTTGGAGCGGCGATGCGATCCCACTTTGTAACCGTGACAAAAGATCAATCGTGTTCGGGTGCGCCGTGCGTTATGAAGAACAAAGACTTTCGCCCCTTAGGGCGTCTCTGAATTGTAAATGTGACGGTTTTTCCGGATGAACGTGCAGTTGCCGCCCGCTTTGCTGCTGAGCCTGTCCGCTCTGTTTTGGGGCGGCAATTTCGTGGTGGGCCGGTGGGCCAGCACCGACATACCGCCCCTGAACCTGACGTTTTGGCGCTGGCTGGCTTCGGGTGCGATCTTGTTGCCGTTCGTTTCGAGCGCCATCTGGGCGGAGCGCGAAAGGATCAAGCGGCATTTCGTGTTGCTCAGCGTTCTCGCCGTCACGGGCATGGTGATGTTTCACAGCTTCACCTACATTGCGCTGGGCACCACCACCGCCATCAACGCCGCGGTGGTGTTGGCGAGCATGCCGATGGTCATTCCCCTGGTCTCGCGCGTGATGGGCGATGAACGTCTGAGCGTCCGCCAGGCGCTCGGCATCGTCATCTCCGTTTTTGGCGTGGTCGTGATCGTGTCCCGGGGCGAATGGCGCGTGCTGGTGAACTTGAGCTTCACGCCCGGCGACATGTGGGTGCTGGCGTCGGTGTTGGCGTGGTCGGTCTATTCGGTGCTGCTCAAACGCTTGCCGAAGGGGGAAGGGCAAAGCTTGTCGCCCCTGGTGGTTCTGGGTACGACCAATTGGATTGCGATCTTGGTTTTGTTTCCTTTTTACCTGTGGGAGTTCCAAACCGTCGGCGGGTTCGAAGTGAACACCGCCTCGCTGCTGGTGGTCGCCTATGTGGCGGTGTTCGCCTCCATCGCCGCGTTCGTGTGCTGGAACGCCGGGGTCGCCAAAGTGGGGGCCAACAAGGCGGGGCTGTTCATTCATCTGATCCCGCTGTTCGCATCCGTTTTTTCGATCATATTCCTTGGTGAAAGTCTGCAGACCTACCACTTTATCGGGATCGCGCCGATTTTGGTGGGCATTGTGCTCACCACCACGGCCAAATCGCCCGCCGCGAAGTCCGATCAAGGGTCTGACCAGAGGCCCGACCCGGAAAAGGTCGCATAAGTCATGTCCGTCGCACACTACCGCTTCAACGTCTTTTTGCTGGCGACGGCCCAGGGGCTCTATCTGGTGTCCGGCGTCACCTACATCATGTTCGCCGGTCTGGTGGGACAGATGCTGGCCGACAACAAATTGCTGGCGACCTTACCGATCGCCGTGATGACCATCGGCACGGCGGCCAGCACGGTGCCCATGTCCATGCTGATGAAGCGCATCGGGCGGCGCTTTGGGTTCCTGATCGGGGCGACGTCCGGCGTGCTCAGCGGATCGCTGGGCGCTTACGCCATCGTTTTGGGCGATTTTTGGCTGTTTTGCGGGGCGGCGTTGATCATGGGCGTCTATCAGGCCTGCACCCAGTACTACCGCTTTGCCGCCGTGGAAACTGCGCCCAAGGATTATGTCAGCCGCGCGGTGTCTTATGTTTTGCTGGGCGGTGTGATTTCGGCGCTGTTCGGTCCGACCATCGCGGTTTACTCGCGCGATTTGTTGGCACCGGTGCCGTTCGCAGGCGGTTTCGCCATGGCCGCGCTGATCAGTGTGGCGGCGATGATTCCGTTGTTCCTGGTGCGCATTCCGCGCCCCATGGAAGAGGGCAGCCATGAAGGCGCGCGGCCTTTGGGCGAAATCATCCGCCAGCCGGTGTTCATCGCCGCCGTGCTCAACGCTGCGACCAGTTATGGCCTGATGGTGTTGGTGATGACGGCAACACCCTTGGCGATGACGGCTTGCGGCTTCGAAATGCACGACACAGGATCGGTTATACAGTGGCATGTGTTGGCGATGTTCGTGCCGTCGTTCTTCACCGGCACCTTGATCCATCGTTTCGGTGTTTTGGCGGTTTTGTTCACCGGCATGGCGCTGTTCGTGATCAGCGCGGGGTTCGCGGTTTCGGGGCTCGGGATGTTCAATTTCGGCGCGGCGCTGATCTTGCTGGGGGTTGCCTGGAATTTCCTGTTCGTCGGCGGCACCACGCTGCTCACCGAAGCCTATAGGCCGTCCGAGAAGGCGAAAACCCAAGGCTTGAACGAATTCATCGTGTTCGCCGCTGCCGCCACCGGTTCGTTTTCGTCGGGAGGGTTGCTCAATCTGTCGGGGTGGGATGCGGTGAATTACGGCATGGCGCCGTTTTTGGCCGCAACGTTCTTTGCCACACTATGGTATGCGCGCACCAAGCGGCTCGCGCCCGAGCCCGTCTCATAAGCGGAACTGCGCGCAAAGGATGATATTCCTTATCGAGAGCGTTACCGCGTTGTCACTTGGATTGGGGCGGAAAAGCCCCTAGACTGAATTGAATCTCATTAAGAAGCTTCGGTCGACACGGGGGCTCTTGCACCCGTGGGGCCGGTCAACAATAACGTCTAACACGGAGGAGTGGAGATGAACTCTACCAAATTGATGAAAGCGCTTGCCATTGCAGGCATCGTGGGCGCGAGCGCCTTGGCCACCGCCGGTGACGCTCAGGCTTGGGGCTGGGGCCCCGGCTGGGGTGGACCCTGGGGTGGTGGCCCGGGCTGGGGCAACAACAACTGGGGCAACCGCGGTTGGGGTGACGGTTGGGGCGATGGCTCCGGCGATTTCTCCTTCGGCATGAGCGGACGCGGTTCCGGCAACAGCGCGCTCTACAACGATTGGCGCAATTACCACGGTTACGGTGGCGGTCCCTATGGTTGGGGCGGTCATCCTGGCTATGGCTATGGCGGCCCTGGTTATGGTTATGCGCCTTACGGCTACGCGCCGTACGGGGCCCCGGTCGCACCGGCGGTGCCCGCAGCACCGGCGGCGCCCGCGCAATAACACGCGTCTGTGCGCGTCAAAAAGGCCCGGCATTCGCCGGGCCTTTATCTTTGGGCAGAAGAGCCCTGCGGTGGGGGGTAGGGTGTCAGTTGCCGAACAGGTTCTTGACCGCGCCGCCCAGCGCTTCGCCGGCGTCCTTGGCCGCGCCACCGAGTTGATCGCCCGCACCATCGAGTTTCTGGCCTGCGCCTTCCAGTGCATCCTTGGCCGCACCGCCGATTTCCGCGGCCTTGCCGGTAATGTCCGCGACGCCCAGTTGTGAGAGATCCAGCGAGCTTGCTGCGCCGTCGGCTTTGTCGGTGATGGCGGTGATGATTTGCTCCACCACTTCCGTAGGGGTTGCGCCCGCGCCCGAGCCGTCATCCTTGCCGATGTCTTGCAGGTGGATGTCCGGCAACGGCGCGGTCAATGATTTGCCTTTGAACAGGGCGGTTGAGACATTGACCTTGCCGTGCTTGATGTAGAAGTTGTTGATGACGACCTTGGGGCTGTCTTGGCTTTCGCCGCCTTGATTGCCTTTGCCGCCGTCAGTACTGCCGGATCCGGCTTGTTCCGGCCCGGTCATGGCCTTGACGAAGTTATCGACGTTTTCCTGAATTTTCGCGATGTTGGAGCCGCCCGAGCCGATTTCATAAGTGACTTCCGGCGCATCGATCATGACCTCGTCGATGACGATCAGGTTCGGCGACCAGTCCTTGGCGATCTTGACGCTAATCGCGCCCAAGCTGATGGCGCGTTCGGTTTCGAACCCCGGCGGGTTGGCGACGGCCAAGCCGCGCAGTCCGGCCTTCAAGTCCGCAAGGTCGATGTCCACCGCATCCAGCGTGACCGGGACTTGCGTTGCGCGCGTGCCCTGTTCTTCGATCACGGCTTGGACGATCGGACCGGCGTTTTGCGATAGCCAGTAGATGCCGACGACGAGCGCGACAACGACCACGCCGGTGCCGATTAAGATTTTTTTGATCATGAAGGCTCCTCCAATCAAACCCTTGCTGAGCACCCAGCGCCAGTATGGTGCGCTGCCGTTGAGGTGGCAATAATGCGTTTGGCGGTTAAGGGCCGTTCCTAAATCCCTGTTCTGGTTGTGGGTTGTTAACCGAATCCCCATATCTTGACTGTCACGAAGTGGTGATTTTCATGTGTCATCTTTTGTGCAGTCTTATCGACAGGAAAAGGTAGGCCTCCCCATGACATACATGACCAACCCCAAAGCATTCATTCCGTCCGGCTCGCGCGAAATCGCAGGCGTTCTGTTGGCGGGCGGACAATCCCGACGGTTTGGTGAAGGCGACAAGTGCTTGCGTGAACTGAACGGCATGACCTTGTTGGAGCATGCCGCGCGCAATGCCGCGCCGCAGGTCGGCGCTCTCATTCTCAACATCAATGGCGACGAAGGGCGGTTTCCTGACTTAGGGCTTCCGGTGCTTCACGATAGCATCGAAGGCCACGCCGGCCCCTTGGCGGGTGTGCTGAGCGCCATGGACTGCGTGGCCGAACACGTGCCGCAAGCCGCGTGGATCGCGACCTTTGCAACCGACGCGCCGTTCGTGCCGGTCAATTGGGTGCAGCGCGTGCTGGCCGCCATCACCCGCGAAGACGCGGATATGGGCACCGTGTCATCCGGTGGGCGCACCCATCCCGTTTTCGGACTTTGGCCCGTGGATAAGCGCTTCGAGTTGCGCAAGGCGCTGGAGCAAGAAGGGCTTCGCAAGGTCGACGCCTGGACGGCGCGCTACAAGGTCGCAACCGTTAACTTTGATGACGACCTGCCGAGCGGCCGGGATCCGTTTTTCAACATCAATACACTTGAAGATTTGGCGGAAGCCGAAACGTATTTGTAAGCGGGCCTGAGAGGAGGCCTGCAAACGGGGAGCCGGGCGTGGGCCTTCCGTGCCTGCTTACTCCACCCCCGCTTCAGGCGGGAAGGTCATGTGCACTTCCGTGCCTTCGCCGGGGTGGGAGAAGATTTCCAACTTGCCGCCGTGCAATTCCATGATGCGTTTGGTGAGGCTCAATCCCAGCCCTGTGCCGGTGGTCTGGCGGGTGTAGGCTTGGTTATCCACTTGGCCGAAGGGCTTTTGGGCGAGGATGATTTCTTCGGCGGTCATGCCGATGCCGGTATCCTTGACGATGATGGTATGTCCGTGCGCGCCGCAGTGGTTGCTGACCACCACCGATCCCGCATTGGTGAATTTGATGCTGTTGCCCAGCACGTTGAACAGCGCTTGTTTGACGCGCAGCGGGTCGACCAGCATCAGGTGCGTCTCGTTGGTGTCGTTACGCACCTCGATATCTTTCTTCACCATGTCGGCTTTGAGCAGAATCAACACTTCGTTGATGATGTCCTTCATATGAACCTGGCGGATGTCCAAGGTCATTTCGCCGGCCTCGATTTTCGACATATCGAGAATCTGGTTGATGGTTTCCAGGAGATGCCGTCCGCTGGATACGATCAGGTTGGAATATTCCTTGTACGGGTCCGGCAACGGTCCCATGGTTTCCAGGTTGAGGATTTCCGAAAAGCCGATGACCGAATTGAGCGGGGTGCGCAGTTCGTGGCTCATGTTGGCGAGGAATTCCGACTTCGCGATGTTGGCGGCTTCGGCCTGTTCTTTCGCAATCACCAGGGCGTCCTGGCGCTTGATGTACATCCACAGCAATCCCGACAGCAGGCCCGCCAACAGCAGAGCGATCAGCGTCACCGGCCATTCCAATCCGAACCGCGGCTTGTGCACGGTGTGGTGACTGGACAGCGATAGGGTCCACACCTGATCCCAAACCTTGAAATCGTGATGCACCGGTGCGTTCAGACCGGCCGCGGCCGCGTCATTCCGATAAACCGGATTGCCGTTGTTGGTGATGGTGAAGCCATGTTCGGCCAGCAAGCCTTTGGCCAGCGCCTCTTCGATTACGATCGATGTGCGAAATACGGCGGTGATCACGCCGTCGAACGCGCCCGCTTTCTCAACCGGAAAGTAGCCAACGATACCGGTGTAACCCTGAAACAGTTGTATCGGCGGCGTCACATGGGGCAGTTGGGTTATGGCGACCTTTTCGAATACCGCTTTTGCAGGAGGAATGGCTTTGACGTTTTTGCCCCGGGTGTTGGGGTTGTCGGCTTCGGGAACAACCCATTGGATGGTGCCGGAGGGGTCGATCCAGTTGGTGGCTTGAAACCCCTTGAACAGAACCTGGATCAGAAGCGCATCGTCGGTGAAGCTTTCCCGGTCGTAGTTTTGCCCATTTCCCCAAGTCTGTGACAGCAGGTGCACCACCTGGAGGCGGGCGTTGAAGAAGTCTTCCAGGCGGATTGCGGCTTGTTCGGCAACGATCTTGGTTTCCTGGATATCGCGTTCGGTTTCCTGGCGCGCAACGAAACGGTCCGCGGCGAACACGGTGATGGCCAAAAATACGAACAGAACCACCGGCGCGCCGTATTTCAACACACGGTTGGCGTAGTGAAAGCGATAAAGAAATGGGTTGGCGTGATCCATATTTTCAAATGTCGAGTGTCGGTACGCCCACTCATCGTCCCCCTACATTCATCCTTCAAACGGGCGCGAAAAGCAAATGATTCCTGCGCCACATCACATATTCTTCCTTTCAATCCAGGGGCTTGGCCAAAATGATCCCAGCCATTCAACCTTCCACCAACGGTCATGTTGGGTGCGTTCCGCCCATCCGGTGAAGCGGTATCGCACGCCATGCGCGCGGATGAAACGCGGTGGCCCGGACGGAAAGGCGTCGTCAGGCAACAAGCCCAACACCGGTTCCGAGCCTTGCAAAAGCCGTTCGACAAAGCGCTGGTAAGGCATCACGAACACATCGCGGCCCATGGGTACGAACCACATGTGCCAGTCCAGCCGGGGATGGTGGGGCGCGACCAAGGGCGGCGCTTCGGCGGGATCGCCCGGTTTGTATTTGAAGTCCAGCGGTTGCCAGGTGCGTCCGTCATAGGACCATTCCACGACGATTTCGATGCGCTCCGCCTTCATGGTGGGAAAGACGTGATAGCGGTGGGCAATCGCAAATGACAGGCTTAAGCGCTCGATGTCGCGCATCCAGTTCGGTGGATTGCCGGCCACCACCATGGATGCGACCTGGACCGCCGTGACCGCCGCAATGAAGGTCGCGAACGGCGCGAACGCGGTTTGCGCCCAGCGCCCCCAGGGCAGTGCCGGGGGTGCGGTGATGAATTTCGGCACCCATCGGCGGATGGCTTGATCGTCGAACAGAAACAGGCACAGCAGGATGGTCAGTAGGTTGATGAAATTGTGGTTCGAGGTGGCGATGATCAACAGCTGCAAGACAATGGTGAGCCATGCGCCGACCATGCGCCAGCGCCGGGGTGCAAGGAACAGGAACGGCACCAGGATTTCGATCACCAACACGCCGAAGGCTCCGGCCTTGAGGATGCCTTGGGGCAGGTGGTGGAAATACCAAGCACCTACGTGGGGCAGGGGCTGGACTTCGAAATAAGTGGTCAGCGCCGTTAGGTTGGCCCACAACGGGTCACCACTGGTCAGCTTGGAGATACCGGACAGGAACCGGAGCCGGAACAACAGCCAGCGCATCAGCCAAATGACGATGCGTGCACCGCCACCGGCCAGGAAGATGGCGAGGAACCCGGTTTCCAGTAGCAACGTGTCCCACTGGAAATTCATGAACACCGAACCGGCGTGGTACAGGCTCAAATACAGCACATAGGCTAAGATCAACATGACGCGCGGCCACAGTCCGAAGCTCAACGTGAGGCCCGCCGCCACACCCAGCCACGCTGCGCCGCTCAACGCCCAGTCGGATGCGTTCAGCCAAAAGAGGCTCGGAAAAATAAAGAACCGCTTCCAGCCCAGCGTGTGTTCGAGGTTGGCGTGCTGTTCGATCAGCGGCAGGATGCCTTGGCTGCCCGACAGGCCTTCGATCTGCACCGCGAGCGAGGCGAACGCGATGGCGTAAATGATCCCGAGCCCCTTGAGAAACACGGTGATCACCAGCCGGTACTCCTCCGGCGGCTCCCACATGGTCAGCCACAATTTTCGCATGTTTGAGGTCGCTTCCCCCGATGCACTAAGCCCCGGGCACCAGTTTACACCGAACGGGGGCCAGGCTCAAAAGCTTGGGTGGTGGGTCCTGAACCCTAGAAAAACGGATGGTTGGGTGTGCTGAGCGAGCCGTGCAGCAACGTTGCACCGATCAACACGATCATCGCGCCGCCGGCGATCATCAGGCCCGCGCTGAGCCATCCCGCGCCGACGCCCAAGCCGCCGAACAGTTTGCCCAACGGCCAACGCAGGCTTTGCGCGCCCAACGCCAGGGCCGCGACGGTGATCCCGGTGCCCAGCGACATGGCGATCACCGCGGCGATGCCGCTCAGCGCAAAGCCGAAGGCGAACGCCAGCACCAAAACCAGAATTGCGCCGGAACAGGGCCGGATGCCGACCGACAGCGCCACCGCGCCCGCGCGCCAGATGTTGGTGGCTTCGTCGACTTGCTCGGGCGTGGGCATGTGCGTGTGACCGCAACCGCAGTTTTCATCATGGGCGTGATCGTGGGCATGTCCGTGACTGTGGTCATGATCATGATTGTGGATGTGATGGTGCGCTTGCCGGGCTGTGCGGCGGGTCCGCAGCCAAGCCTTGACGCCGCGCGCAATCAGGTAGACCCCGATCAACGCCACGGCGGCGAAGCTGATGGGGTTGAGCACGTCGTCCGCGCCGATGGCGAGCTTGCGGATGCTGCCCTGCACAGCCAGGGACAAAACGCCCACCACTAAGATCGCGCTCAAGCCCTGGATCAAGGCGGCGGCGAACGACAGCGCCACGGTGCGGCGCATCTTGGTTTCGTGGGTCAGCGCGTAGGTGGAGATCACCGCCTTGCCGTGGCCCGGGCCGACGGCGTGGAAAATGCCGTAGGTGAACCCCAGCGCCATCAGGGACAAGGTTGCGCCGTCCTCATTCTTGCGCAGCGCCGCGACCCCTTCGGAGAACGCCCGCGAAAAGCCGCGTTGCTGATCGTAAACGAACACCACCAGGGCTTCGAACCAGGCTTGCGCCAGGCCGCTCACAACGATGTAGAGGATCAATGCCCCCGCCACCAAGGCCATGCCCCACGCCAGCGACCTGGCCTTTGCGTTCACTTGCATGCGAGAGTCGCTTTTTCCGCGAAGAGTTCGCCCAAGGCCGTGCCGCCGTCTTCGTCCGGGCCCAAGGAGGCGGCGAAGAAGCGTTCTTCCATGGTCGGGTTGGGCATGACAATGTTTGCCGTGCAGATTTCCAGCGCTGCGCCGGTGGCGGCGTCTTCGAACGTCATCAACGGGCCCTCTTCGGCGTAGAGCACCTCGATATAGTACGTGGGGTCGTAAGACGAGATGCTCACGGCCACCGCCTTTGGATCGATGGGTGTTTCCAGCGGTACTTCGAAGCGCATCCACAACCGTTCACCCCGCATCTCGGTCTGGTAATGGGTGACTTCGCTCAGCGTTTGACGTTTGCCGTCGATGCGGACATCGAGGAAGTAGTCGAAGTCACGCAAGTTGATCAGATTTTCGCGCGCTAAAGCGTCCAGGGTAGGCTGCAAGGGCGTGCCGGCCTTCACGATGCCTTCAAGGGTATAGAGCGTGTAATAGGTATCGAAGGTCCAATCCAACTCTACCGCCGTGATGCGGCCCTGGCTGTCGAGCTTGACGGCGGTGCGCAGGTCGATCCAGGCGTGCGGATGGGCTTGGGCTGCCGGGCTCCAGCCGAACAGGAGCAGGGCGGTCAACAACAGGGCGGGGATTCTCTTTATCATGCTTTACTTTATACCAACTGGCGAAGGCAAAAAAAGGGCAGACGGCGCGTGTCAGAAATTCCTGGTTGGTGATGACAATATCTTGAAAAATCCGCTAATTTCAACGTGCCGACAGGAAGAAGGAGCGGTTGATGAAAAAAGGCGCACTTGTCTGGTGGTTGAAAAAAGCCGTTGTGGCCTTGGTGCCGGTGCTCGGTTTCGTGTGCCTGTTTTTTGTGGGTGCGGCGCTGGACAACTTCCCGGGAGAGGATACGGTTGAAAACGTGATTTTGGCGCTCATGGCTGGAATCCTCCTTGCCCCCGTTTATGGCTTATACCGTGTGTTCATTTCCTGGTCCTGGCAGCTGCGCGAAGCCGCGGGCCGGACAGGGGGTCGGGTGCGTGCGCGCAAGGCGTGGTTCTCTTACCTTTATGGGCTGGCGGGACTGTTCGCCTTGCTTGGGCTGATCCTCATGGAAAAGGGGTTTATGGCGCTGGTGGCGATGGTGAGCGCCAGCGCGTTTGCGGTTTATCTGGCGCACTTGACCAAACGGATGGACCGGGACGCCGAAGCCCTGCAGCAACAGAGCCTGGATGGGCCGCCCAACCAGAATGCCAGCTTGAGCGCCGAAGTCGATTTGTGGCGCGAAGGCGGGCTTCTCGCGGATATGCCGGCTGTTGAAGAAATCGGCAAACTGTCCGGTCTGATCATCGCCGAGGGCATGGAGGACGCCCAAGACCAACCGAAGATCGAACAGCACTACGGCCAGTCCATGCCCGGTCTGATCGACGATCTGGGCAAACTGCGCAAGTTGCTCGCAGGCGCGGAGTTTTTGACCGACGGCCAAAGTCAAGAGGTCGCGGCGCTCAAGGCAAAAGTTATAAAGCAGCGGGATGCGCTGCAGGCCTTGTACCAGGGCATCGCGGGCTGAACGCACCATCACATAACCTTCAAATACATTTGTTAGAAGGGCGCGTGAACGAAATGGGAATCAGAACCGCGCCATGCGCAAAATTTTAATTTGTACGGACCTGGACCGCACGCTCATTCCGAACGGACGCCAGGACGAAACGCCCGGTGTGCGGGATATCTTTTCCAGGCTGGTCGCGCGCGACGACGTGACTTTGGCTTACGTTTCAGGACGCCATCGCGGCCTGATCCAACAGGCGATCAAGGATTACGGCCTGCCGGTTCCCGACTTCGCCATCGCCGACGTGGGCACCACCATTTACCACATGGAAGGCTCCGCTTGGTTGCACTGGCAGCCGTGGGAAGACGACATCGGCGGCGACTGGTGCGGGCACCGCGCCGACACCTTGCACAATCTGGTCTACGACCTGCCCGGACTGTGCATGCAGGAACTGGACAAGCAGAACACCCACAAGCTCAGCTACTACGTGGACTTGGGCGAGGATTCCGAGGCCGTGATCCAGGATGTGGAAGCGCGCCTGGGCGCCAACGGCATTCGCCCCAAGGTGATCTGGAGCATCGACGAAGAGCAGGGCGTCGGCCTGTTGGATATCCTGCCCGTGCGCGCCAGCAAGCGCCACGCCATCGAGTTCCTGATGGCGAGTGAGCACTATGACGCCGACCACGCGGTCTTTTCCGGAGACAGCGGCAACGATCTGGATGTGATCTTGAGCCCGATCCATTCCACCCTGGTCGCCAATGCGGACGACGATGTGCGCGCCGCCGTGACGCAGGCCGACCCGGCCAACACCTACATCGCCCAAGGCGGTTTCTTCGGGCTCAACGGCAACTACGCCGCGGGCATCCTGGAAGGCGTCGCGCACTTCTGTCCCGAATTCGCGCCCGTCATCGCAGACTTGATCCCGCCCGATTTCAACGCTGCGGCTTGAAAGACGCCCTCCGTTTTTCGTACCGGGCTTTGTTAAGCGGCGCGCACATCCGTGAGGAATTTTTGCACGATGCCCCGCAGGGTTTCCGTCTGTGTGGAAAGGTTTTGCGCCGATTCACGCACGGATCCCGCAGCTTGCCCGGTTTCGGCTGCGGCTTTGGTGACGTTGACGATGTTGGTCGAAACCTCGCTGGTGCCGCTCGAGGCCTGTTCGACGTTGCGCGCGATCTCTTGAGTTGCCGCGCCCTGCTGTTCGACGGCAGACGCGATGGTCGAGGCGATCTCGTTCATCTGATTGATGATGCCGCCGATGGATCCGATGGCGTGGACCGCGTCTTGGGTCGCGCCCTGGATACCGCCGATCTGGGCGGAGATTTCTTCGGTTGCCTTGGCGGTCTGGTTGGCCAAGTTCTTCACTTCGGACGCCACCACCGCGAAGCCCTTGCCGGCCTCACCCGCGCGCGCCGCTCCGATGGTCGCGTTCAACGCCAGCAGATTGGTCTGGTCCGCGATGTCGGTGATCAGGGCCACCACTTCGCCGATCTTGTTGGCCGCTTCGGCCAGGCCTTGAACTTTTTCATTGGCGCCGTCGACTTCGACCACGGCGGTGCCGGCGATCTGCGTCGATTGCGC
Source organism: Magnetovibrio sp. (assembly GCA_028281525.1). Taxonomy (GTDB): domain Bacteria; phylum Pseudomonadota; class Alphaproteobacteria; order Rhodospirillales; family Magnetovibrionaceae; genus Magnetovibrio. The sequence goes on along the minus strand of JANQJR010000037.1, from coordinate 71,710 downwards.
CACCTGGCGCGAGATTTCGGAGATGGAGCTGGACAGTTCTTCGGCCGCGCTGGCGACCGTTTGAACATTGGTCGAGGCTTCTTCCGCCGCACCGGCTGCCATGGTGGCTTGCTCGGATGTTTGATCGGCTGTGTTTGACATACTGGACGCGGTGCCATCCATTTCGGTTGCGGCCGACGCTACGGTTTCGATGACGCCACTGACGTCGCCATCGAAGCGATGGGTTAGGTTTTCGACCATCTCAGCGCGCTTCTCGCGTTCCGCCCGGGAGGCTTCTTGTTCCGCCGCCAAATTGTCGGCCTTGATCATGTTGTCTTTGAACACCTGGACAGCCTTGGCCATGTGACCGATTTCATCCTTGTGATCTTGGGCCGGGATGTCACTTTCCTTGTCGCCATCCGCCAGTTTGGACATGGCGTTGGTCATATTGACCACAGGGCTGGAAATGCCCTTGCCGATGACAAAGGCCGCGACTATGCCGAACAAGAACGCGATCACCGAAACGATGATCACGGTCATGAGGGCCGTGTTGATTTCCGCTTCCGCGCGTGGCCCCAGATCGTCTTGTTGCGCCTTGATGTTCAATTTTAGCTTTTCGATCTCATCCGCGACTTCCGGGCCAATGCGATCCAGTTCGCCTTTGATGATGCCGTTGCGTGCGTTGATGGTTTGGTAAACCTCTTCGAACGCGGATGCGTAAACTGGGACCAGTTCCTTAATCTCTGACGCCAGACTGCGGCGTTGGGGGTTTTGCAGGTTTGCGAAAAGGACTTTTTCATTTTCGCCCATCTCTTTCATTTCTTTCATCACGCGCTCATAAGAGGCTTGGTCGTTTTCAACCAGGAACTTGATCACATACAGGCGTGCAAGAAGCAAATTGCGCAACGTCATGCCTGCGCGGTAAGCCGCTTCCGCGTCGCCGTCATCAAACGCGCTTCTCATGATCTCGGACAGTTTGCGTTCCATTTGCGGGCCGGTGATGTTCAGTGTTTCGTTGACCAGTTCGTTTCGCCGGTCTTGCTTTTCGGTCACTTCGTTGAAGAAGGACACGTAGGCTTGAAGCTGTTTTTCAAGATTGTCGATCACGGATAGAAACTGGGCATTGTCCGTCAGCGCGCGTGCTTCAGGAATCAGCTTCAAGGTCGTTTCCGCACGCGCGTGGACGCCTTTGATGGTTTCGTCACTGGCGCTGATGACAAAGTTTTTGACGTTCATGCGCGTCATCAACATGTTGGCCTGGATACGCCCCGCCTGGTTCGTTTCGCGCGCCAAACTGCGGTAATGGCTGAAGTTCGTATCCGCGCCGTTGAGATTGATGACGCCCACGAAGGCCACAACCGTCAGCAAAAGCAACACAGCGCCAAAGCCGGTAAACACTTTGGTCGAAATTCTGAATTTTTTGAGAAAGTCCATCGGTTTGTTCTCCGAGACAACGCCTGGCTGGGTGCATTATGTTTTTTTATGCAATGATCAAATTATGATAACAATTTAAATGAAACTTATGAATGTGTTTTTTATATACATCCCTGTATAGTTGTATTTTTTCATGAGGGTGCATGCCCAAAACAAAAAGGGCGGCTCGAAAGCCGCCCTTTGCATATGTGCATGAGGTGAGGGAGTTTAGCTCACCTTGATCTGCAGCTTTTCCTCGCCGTCCTCGCCGGTCAGGTGCACGGCGCAGGCGATGCACGGATCGAAGCTGTGGATGGTGCGCAAGATTTCCAAGGGCTGGTCCGGGACCGCGAGGTTGTGGCCCTTGAGCGCCGCTTCGTATGGACCGGACAGGCCGTTGTGATCGCGCGGGCCCGCGTTCCAGGTGGTCGGAACGATGGCCTGGTAGTTGGCGATCTTCTGGTCTTCGATCACGATCCAGTGCCCCAGCGCGCCGCGCGGCGCTTCCATGTAACCCGCACCCTGGGCCTTCTTCGGCCAGGTAGACGGTTCCCACAGGTCGGGGTTGTGGGTGCGTGTGTCGCCGGCCTTGATGTTGGCGATCAACTGGTCGTACCAGCCGCGCATGAAGTCCAGGTAGATCTTGGTTTCGAGCGTGCGCGCGGCGGTGCGGCCCAAGGTCGAGAACAGCGCCGTGACCGGCACGTCCAGAGTCCTGAGCGTGTAGTCCACCAGTTCCTTGGCGTGGGCGTTACCGGATGCGTAGAGCATCAGCATGCGCGACAGCGGGCCCACTTCCATCGCCTTGCCGTTCCAGCGCGGCGATTTTAGCCACGAGTAACGCCCGTCCACGTTCAGCTGATCGTAAGGCGGGTTGGGGCCGGTGAAGTTCAGGTTGGTTTCGCCGTCATAAGGGTGCAGACCCTTGCCGTCGCCGACGGAGTAGTCGTACCAGGAGTGATCGATGTATTCCTGAATCTGGCTTTCCGCGTGCAGGTCCACGTCGTGGATGGTGGACAGATCGCGGTCCAGGATCACGCCGCGCGGCACCAGGAAGGTGCTGGGGTCGTCCGTGTCCCCGGTGGGAAAGTCGCCGTAGGTCAGGAAGTTGCCCACGCCTTCGCCGATGGCGCCCCAGTCCTTATAGAAGCCCGCGATGGCCAGCGTGTCGGGCACGTAGGCCTGATCGACGAAGGCTTCCATCTTGGAGATGACTTCGCCGATCTTGGCGAGCTGCTCCATGTTTACGGCGCTGTCGGAATTGGGGTCCAACGGGTTCGCCACGCCACCGACCAGGAAGTTCGGGTGCGGGTTCTTGCCGCCGAAGATGGTGTGGATCTGCACCACGTCGCGTTGCCATTCCAACGCATCCAGATAGTGCGCCACGGCCATCAGATTGGCTTCGGGCGGAAGCTTGTATTCCGGGTGGCCCCAGTAGCCGTTGGCGAAGATGCCGAGCTGGCCCTGTTCCACGAAGGTCTTGAGCTTCTTCTTCACGTCGGCGAAGTAGCCGGGCGAAGACCTTGGATAGTTGGAAATGGCGCTTGCCAAATCCGACGTCGCTTTGGGATCGGCGCTCAACGCGGAGACCACGTCCACCCAGTCCAACGCATGCAGATGGTAGAAGTGCATCACGTGATCGTGCACGTATTGCGCCGCGATCATCAGGTTGCGGATCAACTGCGCATTGGGCGGGATCTTGTAGTTCAGCGCGTTTTCCACCGCACGCACCGATGCGATGCCGTGCACCAGGGTGCACACGCCGCAGATACGTTGCGCGAACGCCCAGGCGTCGCGCGGATCGCGGCCGCGCAGGATGATTTCGATCCCGCGCACCATTGTGCCCGACGAATACGCTTCGGCGATGGAGTTCCCGTCCATTTGGGCCTCGACGCGGAGGTGCCCTTCGATACGGGTGATCGGGTCAACGACCAGTCGTTTGCTCATGTCTTGGCTCCCTTATCTCAGGCTTTCTCGCCGCTGCCGGCGTCGTCGTCATCTAAGTATTCCGCGACCAGTTCGGTCAGGCCGACGATTTCCTGTTCCATGTCGAATTCTTCGAACACGTTGTCGAGCGTGTGGTGGCAGTACGCGCACATGGTTACGACCACGTCCGGCTCGACCTTGTCGAGTTGCACCTTCTTCATCTTGAAGGCTTGGTGGCGCAACGGTTCCGCACGCTCGTTCGCGCCCACGCCGCCACCGCCGCCGCAGCACCAGTTAAACGTGCCAGCGTCGTCGGTTTCGACGAAATCTTCCGAGAACATGTTGAGCAGGCGGCGCGGCTCTTTGTTGATGCCGCCGCGGCGGTTGATCTGACACGGGTCGTGGAAGGTGACGCGTTGCGAATTTTTGCCCTTGGTCTTCAAGCGGCCTTCGGCGCGCAGTTTGTCCAGCAATTCGACGATGTGGATCACCTCGAAATTATAGGCGCGTCCGATCAGGTTCGGGCCTTCCCAGCGCAAGGCCTGATAGGCGTGGCCGCATTCGGGGCTGATTACGCCCTTGACGCCCAGCCTCTCAGCCGCGTCCACGACGCGTTGCACCAGTTTGCGCGCCACGTCGCGGCTGCCCAACTGGATGCCGACGTTGGTCGCTTCGAACGCGTCGCTGGCGATGGTCCAGGTCAGGCCCGCTTTCTTGAAGATGCGCGCCATCGCGGCCAGCACGTCCGGGAATTCGGCGATTTCCTGGGCGGACAGGATCGCCATGTAATCCACCCCGGGTTTGTCGAATTCGATTTCGATGCCGGTTTCGTTGATGGCGTTTTTCACTTGGGCTTGGATGGCTTTGCTCAAGTCGCCCATTGGGCTGTTGCCGTCGGTGTGGCGTTGCGCCGCGCCGATCAGTTCGACCGGGGCGTGACCCGCGGCCGACATGCCTTCGCGCATCTTGCGGATCATCATGGTGATGTCGTTGCCCACCGGGCACACCAGGGTGCAGCGTCCGCACATGGTGCAGCTGTCGTAGACCAGGGTTTCCCAATCGCTCAGGTCCTGATCGGTGACATTCTTGACCAGGCCGAACATGCCGGCGATGCGGCCCAGAAGCGTGAACTCACGCGACCAAATGCGACGCATCAGTTCCACTTTGCGGATCGGAATGTACTTGGGGTCCTCCGTTGCGCGGTAGAACAGGCACGCTTCGGCGCATAGCCCGCAGCTCACGCAGCTCGAAAAGAAGCTGGCGACGGGGGCGTCGATTTGTTCGCGCAGCGCATTGAGGCCGCGTTCCAAAGTCGCAGTCATGATTCAGCTCCTTTCCGGCCTTGGATGGTGCCGTTGTAGTAGCGCGCCATCACGAACGTTACGGCGTGCATCAGCTTGGTGAACGGGAAGGCGATCAATAGCGCGTTCACGCTGAGCACGTGCAGCGCCATCATAAAGGTCGGATCGCCGAACAGCTTGTTCACCGCGACATAACCGGTGATCAGGGGCAGGGCGCTCAAGATCAGAACGATATAGTCGTCGAAGGTGGTGAGCGAGCGGCGGATCGGATCGCTGATGCGCGTGTAGAACAACGCGATCAACGCCAGCAGCGCCAACGCTGTGGCGCCTTCGATGATCGCGCGCCCCCAGCCCGGCCAGGAGATGCCGAAAGCGTCTTCGAACAACGCGATGTGCGGGGCGAAGAAGAAGAACGCGATGAAGAAGCCGATGTGGAAGATGTACCCGCCGATGTAGGTGATCGGCGCGAACTTCACCAGTCCTTCGGGTGGCGAGGTGCGCGAAAACACCGTGCGAATGCCTTGGCCCACCGGGTTGCCCTTGGGCGGCGCCATATCCTTCTTACGGCCCAGGACGAGGATTTCCACCACGCGCAGCACGATGCCGCCGAGGAAAATGATGATGGCGATGTCGAACGCGGGTCCGCGCGCCCACATCAGAAGGTCGAACGCTTCGTTGTTCATGACGATTTCTCCAGGTCGTGGGCGTCCACGGTTTCGTGTGCCTTGGCGGCCTTGGCCTTGGTGGCCTTGGCGAGCAATCCGCCCGCTACACCGGCAGCGGCGCCGCCCGCAACGGCGGCGAGGCCCAGCCTGCGGTAATCGCCGGACGGGACCGAGAGCGGTTTGTAGAAACCGCCGTTGTCCCAGAAGTCCGGTTCCGTGCAGCCCAGGCACGGGTGGCCCGCTTCGATGGGGAAGCTGACGCCGTTGTTCCATTTCACGGTGGCGCAGGCTGCCTTGGTGGTCGGGCCCTTGCAGCCGAGCTTGTAGAGACACCACCCTTCCTTCGCGCCTTCGTCGTCGAAGCCATTGGCGAACAGGCCCTTGTCGTAGAACGGGCGGCGGTAGCAGCGGTCGTGGATGGCGTTGCCGAAGAACGCCTTCGGGCGGCCCAATTCATCCAGTTCAGGAATGCCCAGCGATAGGAAGTGCGCCAGCACGCCGGTCATCACCACCGGGATCGGCGGGCATCCGGGCACGTTGATGATCGGCTTGTCCTTGATGATTTCCGACACCGCCACCGCGCCGGTGGGGTTCGGGTCGGCGTGACCGACGCCGCCGTAGGCCGCGCAGGTGCCGACCGAGACGATCGCCGCCGCGCCGGCGGCTGTATCCTTGAGCATGTCGAGGTTGGAAATCCCCGCAATGGTCGAATACCCCGGATCCTTGATGGGGATCGATCCGTCGACCACCACCAGGTATTCGCCCCAGTGCTCTTTCATGGCGTGTTCGCGCGCCTCTTCCGCCGCGTGGCCGGAAGCCGCCTGCAGGGTGTGGTGGTAGTCCAAAGAGATCGCGTTGAAGATCATGTCTTCGATGGTCGGCGCGTGGGAGCGCGTGATGGCTTCCGTGCAACCGGTGCATTCCTGGAACGACAACCAGATCACGGATGTTCTTGGGGCATTTTCCAGAGCTTCGGCGATGCGCGGCACCATGGCGGGTGACAGCGCCATCACGGAAGCCAGTGATGCGCAATATTTCATGAAAGCGCGCCGGCTGACGCCGTGCGTTTTCATCAAGTCCTTCAACATCGGTTTATTCGGCATGACAGAATACCCCTTTCGGCCCAGGTGGGCTCTCAAGTTTGCCGGTTGCCTTCAAGCTCCGCGAGACGTTCGCGCAGGTGTTCCAATCCCCGCTCGGCGTCTTCGCGTTGCGTCTTCAAAATGTCGGGCATGAAGGTGATTTCGATGAAGCGCGATTGCACTTCGTCCTCTTCATCGAAATGATCGATGCGCCACACGCCGGGCACGCCGGTTTCGCGAACATGACTCCTGCCCATAATCGTCATGGTTGCATCGATTTCACCTTGGCCCAGGATGTCTTCGAGCTCGCGCGCGTCGCCCGGACCGAAGGGCAGGGCGCCCAGATCGATGATTGTGGTTTCGCCGATGGCCAAAAGTTTGTCCAGAGCATGCCTGATTTCGTGGAGGAGAGGGCGAGCGTTTCCGGTCGTGACAAACGACAGAACGTCGGCCATTTCAGCGCTGGTTTGATCGTTGGGTTGCTTGCAATCCATGCAGGTCGTCCCCTAGTAAACTTTATCAGGTGATTACCATTAGGAATCGATCATATAACAGTTAATTTAGCATGGCAATTTATTCACATAATTGTAACGTAAAATATAAGGCTTGTCTAATTTAGATTATAAGGATGCACTAATCTAAATTTGTTTCCAACGTATTATGAGGTCAATAACCGACTGCGCAGCTGCGGCAACCGCCCCTTCAACAGCAGGGGTCAATTCCTCGCCCACGGTCAGCACCGCCGGGCGGATGCCGATCAGAGCGCGGTGTTCAGGTACCGCCTCTCGTAAGCGCAGGCCGTCCAGAATGTCGTCCAAACCGATGTCGTGCGGGCTCCGGCCACGGTGGCGCAGGAAGTGGTCCATGGCCTCGCCTTCGAACACTTCGATGGTGCCGGGGGGGCCGTCGACCAGGGCCGCATCGATGATTACCAGAGCATCGGAGTCTTCCATTTCCACCAGCAACGAAAGCCCCATGGTGCCTCCGTCCATGAGCTTGACGCCAAGCTGATCGATTTCCGGTTTTTCGCTTAGGGCTTCAACCACTCGTACCCCCACGGCCTCGTCCGTCAGCAAGACGTTGCCGAGCCCCAGGACCAAGATGATGTGTTCGTTTGTCAGCATGGACTTGTCTCCTTGGCGGCGAGCATACATAGTTCGGAAGACAGAGCCAGTGAAAAGGATGTGACGGACAGATGTGCTTGAGCGTGCCGATGAAGGTGGAAGAAATCGACGGGCCCCGTGCGCGCTGCACGGCGCTGGGCGAAGAGCGCTGGGTCGATTTGACCTTGATGGCCGACGCGCCGCCGAAGGTCGGCGAGTATGTGCAAGTGCACCTGAAATTCGCCCAGCAGATCGTGCCCAAGGAAGATGCGCTCAAATCCTATGAACTGTTCGGCGAAATCCTCGACGCCTTGGATCAGGCGGATCCCGCGTGAACAGTCAAACGGCGGGGGGCCCCAAACACATCGTCGGCATCATCGGGTGGAGCGGCAGCGGCAAGACCAGCCTGCTGAGCGACTTGATTCCGAAACTGATCCAGCGCGGTTTCTCGGTCTCGACCATGAAGCACACGCATCACGACTTCGACATGGACAAGCCCGGCAAGGACAGCTACCGCCACCGCGAGGCCGGGGCCCGGGAAGTCCTGCTGACGTCGAAGAAACGCTGGGCGCTGTTGCATGAACTGCGCGAAGATCCCGAATACGAGATGGATGCGTTGATCGCCAAGATGGCTCCGGTGGATATTTTGCTGATCGAAGGGTTCAAGTCTCACCGTTATCCGAAAATCGAGGTCAACCGTCCGTCACTGGGCAAGAAACTGCTGTGCCGCACCGACGACAGTGTGGTGGCGCTGGCCACGGACGAGGCGGTTCAGGACATATCGATTCCGATTTTGGATATCAACGACGTGGACGGTATCGCAGACTTCGTCGTGGCGTATCTGCGCCAGGAAGGAGAAAGGTGAAGGATAAGGCATCGCACGGTTTTCCCCGTGCCGAGCACGTCTTTGGGCGCCTCTGCCTTGTGACCTGACGGTCTCGATTTCCAGCTCAGTGCTGCACGCCTTGGTTCAGGCGGCCTTGAATCTCATCGATGACGCCGTCCCAGGAGTTTTCACGGCACATGCGCAAGGCCTCTTCGACGCCCAGGTGTTCGACTAGGTCGTCGGCAAGGTGCGACAATTGGGAGGCGGAATCTTCGCGGGTTTTCACATAATAGCGCATCAGGTTTCTCCTTCAGCTTTTGCGGTCATTCTTGACCGTTTCGACAGTATGACAGGCAATCCTTTCCAGCTCATTAACGGTGAAGACGAAAAGCCCTTTGGTTTCAACGCCCGAATCGGCGAATCGTTAATGGCTGTTTGAAGCGTGCTTTGCCAAATGTTTACGTTTCTCCAGCCATCATACAAATGGAGCGATAAGCGCAAGGGGAGAGAGCATCATGGGACTCACCATCGACAGTGACGATTTCTGGGACCGGGTCGAACACCGCATGAAGGTCACCCAACCCATGTCGTACCGCATGACCTTGATGCTGTTGCGCATCGGCATTCTGATTGTTTTGTTCACCGCCACCTATTTGGTGCTGGGCATCATGCTCGAGCCCGCGCGGGGATATTTCCTCCACAGTTGGGAGGTTATCGTGCATCCCATCATGTGGGCGCTGTGCGGTGTGATGTTCATTTTGACTGGCGCAATCTTGCGTTTCCGCGCCATGGGGCCGATCGTCGAGGAGCTGAAAAACGACTCCCGCCTACGTTAAATAACATTAATTTATGTGTAATTAAAAAATAAAACACATAAAAAATTGATTCAAATATTGACATCAACATTAATTATGTGTTTTATGGGCGCCGTGAGGTTGGTTCAGCCTGGCCGTTTCGCTGGAACGCACGAAGTGAACCGCGGTGATTTGAGGGGGCAGCTTGCGACCGCGTTACCAAATCCAAGCTAAAGCGCCGCGGGACGTGTTCCGCGGGTCCTGATGACCAACAAGCGGATGAAGCCGATGACCAAGATTCTGCACACGCCTCACCGACAAAGGCCTTTCCGAATGCCGTCTTCCATCCTCGATCGCTGTCCGCAGCCCTCCATGTGAGCGGCGCAGGGCGCGCTTTCTCGAAACTTGAGCCGATTTTGTGCCGGGCGCACCGACGCCCGGCGACGGGACCCGTGCGTCCCGGTTCTTAGAGGACGAAGACATGAGCATCGAAAAACCCGTGACGAACTTGGCCGCTGATCCATTGAATACGGACCTGGCCGATTATGAGACCCAAACCCTGACCTCACCGGACGACAGCGTGGAATTCAGCGCCGGGGTCGATCATTACCTAAACGGCGATTGGCATCAGGATCGCTGGAAAACCTTCCGCTTGCGTTTCGGCATTTATGAGCAGCGCCAGCCGGGCGAGCACATGATGCGCATCAAAACGCCAGGGGGGCGCTTGGGCCTCGATCAGGCCCGCGCCATTGCCCGCGCCAATTTGGATTACGCTGGCGGCGACATTCACATCACCACCCGCCAGGGCGTACAGCTTTATTTTATTCCCCTGACAAACTTGGCGTCATTGATCGCGGGGCTGAACCGCGGCGGGGTGAGCACGCGCGAAGCCTCCGGCAACACCTTTCGCGCCATCACCGCGTGCCCCAAGGCCGGGTTCTGCGGTGCGGAACATCTGGATGCGGCCGAAACTGCCGGGCAATTGACCCGTGCGTGGCTGCGTCACCCCTTGACCCAACACATGCCGCGCAAGTTCAAGACCACCGTGTCGGGCTGCGCGCAAAACTGCGGGCTTAATCCCATCGACGATTTGGGCTTCACCGCTGTCGAGCAGGGCGGCCGGAAAGGGTTTCGCGTGAGTGTGGGCGGCGGGCTCGGCAACGTGCCGCGCCAAGCCATCGAGGTATTCGATTTCGTCGAACACGACGACCTGCCAGCGGTGCAGGAAGCCGTGGCGCGGGTGCATGTGGTCCACTCCACGCGGGAAAACAAGAACCGTTCACGCATCAAGTTCCTGGTCCAGCGCTTCGGCGCCGAAGAATTCGTGCGTCTGGTGCGCGAACAGTTCGAGCATATCCAGGGACTGGAGCGGCGCGCTTGGTCCCAACAAGGCTGGGCGGACCGGGAGCAGTCCGGGTCCCAAAACGAGGCCGGAACGCTGCGTTTGCTTGGGGCCTTCGATCAGCCGGATGGGCGCAGCGCCGTCGGCATCGAAGTGCCGCTCGGGTGGATTGCATCCGAGCAGTTGGAAGGGATCGCCGATCTGGCCGAAGCCCAAGGGGGCACGGAGTTGCGCTTGACCCGCGATCAAAACATCGTCGCTGTGGGTCTCATTCCCGGGGGTGAACAGGATTTCATCGACGGGGCGCGCAACTTAGGGCTCGATGCCAGCGGGCGTGCACACGCCCTGGAGAACCTGGTGTCTTGCCCCGGCACGTACACCTGCGCCATCGGCATCACGGACAGCCACGCTTTGGCTGAAAGCCTGCTGGATGCGGAACCGGAATTTGCCGGTCTACCGGGGCTGAAGCTGCGCATTTCGGGTTGCCACAATGCGTGCGGCCACCACCACATCGCCGACATTGGGCTCCACGGCGTCGCCAAAAAAATTGGCGGCAAGCCCGCGCCGCATTACCAGGTCCACCTGGGCGGGTCCGCGGACGATCATGGCATCGCCGGGCCGTTCGTGCCCGCACGGCGCGCCAAGGAAACCGTGCGCTTGTTGCTGCAAGCCATCCGGGACGGCAAGGGTGCGGATGAAAGCGTGCGCGCCTGGGCGGAACGTTTGGGTTCTGAAGGCATCGAAGCCATTCTCGCGCCCGTGCTCAAAGCACCGGAAACCGACGGCGAAGCCGTACGGCTGCGCCTGGACGTGTCGGACGACGCCCTGTTCGTGCCGCCCGCGACCAGCAGTGGCGAATGTGCGGCGGGCGCGGTGGTGGCAGAGCACCTGACCGATCTGGCCCGGGTCGCGCGTCAAGACGTGGTCCGCGCCGAACGGGCGGGATACGCCGAACAGGCGCAAGTGCACGTGACCGAGGCCTTGAGCTTCCCGGCCCAGCGCCTGCTGGTGCTGACGGGCGGCAACGAAGCCCAACCGGTCAAGGGCTTGGTCGCGGATGTGCGGACTCAGTGGCCGCACAATGCGGAACTGTTGCAGGCTCTCGACGACGCGGTGGCGGCCCATTTGGCCGTGCTCGCGGGCGCCCAGGCCTCGGGCGCATTGGCCGCGCTGAAAACTTGGGCCGATCAGGCGGACACGGAAGTCGAGCGCATTTTGTCCGCGATCCCCAACTTCCTGGCGGGGGCGGCACAATGAGCACGGTCACGCAATCCCATTCGTCCCGGCTCTCCGCTTCCACCGTCCGGGCTTTGGTACAGGCTTGGCGGGATCTGGACAGCCGCGCGTTGCTCCGGGCCGTGTTGCGCCCGGACAACGGCGTGCAGGTCGCGGTGTCATCGTCGTTCGGAGCGGAATCCGCGGTGCTGCTCGATCTGGTGGCCCAGGTCGACCACGCCACGCCGGTGATCACCGTCGACACCGGCCAACTTTTTGCCGAAACCAAAGCCTATCGGGAACGTCTGGTGGGGCATTTGGGCCTCACCGACGTGCGGGTGCTGCGCGCGCCGGATGCATTAATCCAAGGCACCGATCCGGACGGGACGCTTTACGGCGTCGATCCGGACTTGTGTTGCCATGTGCGCAAGGTGATGCCCCACGCCCAGGCGGCGGCGGATTTCGATGTGCTGATCACCGGGCGCAAACGCTTTCACGGCGGAGCGCGGGACGCGCTTGCGGGCGTGCAGGTCGAAGGCGCGCACATCAAGGTGAACCCCCTGGCGGCTTGGGATGCGGCGAACATCGAAGCGGCGTTTGAAGAACGGGCGCTGCCGCGCCATCCCTTGGTGGCGGAGGGATACAGCTCTATCGGCTGCGCCGTGTGCACCCGAAAAACCGGTGCGGACGAAAATGTGCGCGCCGGGCGCTGGGCCGGGCAACAGAAAACCGAATGCGGCATTCATCTTGCTGCGAACAATCATTTCAACTTCGAGACATGGGAGCGTGGGGCATGACCCAGAACACCATCAAGACGAACACCGGAACCAACACCAAAACGGCCAAGGCGCGCGAAGCCGAGGCCCGCAACATCTACATCGTCGATCACCGCGTCGGCATCGAGGATCGCTGGGTGCGTACCGGGCACCGGGGCGGCGTGCTGTGGCTCACCGGCTTGTCCGGTTCGGGCAAGAGCACCCTGGCATTGGGTGTTGAGCAAGCGTTGCATCAGTTGGGTTATCAGGCTTATGTGCTGGACGGCGATAACGTGCGCGCCGGCCTCAACAAGGACCTGGGCTTTTCGCCCCAAGAGCGCAGCGAAAACATCCGGCGCATCGCCGAGGTCGCGGCGCTGTTCGCCCAGTCCGGCACGCTGGCGGTGACGGCGTTCATTTCGCCCTACCGGGAAGACCGCGATATGGCGCGCGACATCATCGGCGACGGATTTCACGAGGTCTTCATCGACGCCGCGTTGGGCGTGTGCGAACGGCGCGATCCCAAGGGGCTCTACAAACGCGCGCGGGCGGGGGAAATTCCCGAATTCACCGGCATCAGCGCGCCCTACGAAGCGCCCGCCAAACCGGATTTGGTGATCGATACCGGCCGTTTGGATATCGAAGCGTCCGTGCACCGGGTGTTGGATCATGTGGAAAGTCACTTCACGTTGGTGGACACCCGCTTAAGGGTTGCATAGGGGAAACGGCTGGCGGGGAAAACGTTTATGCGGCGGCTTCGCCTGTGTCATTCAAAACTTTTTCGCCCGCCAGCAGGTCCTCGACGAAATAGGCGACCAGCTCGTTGCGCCCGCGCACGCCGGCTTTTTGATAGATGGCGCTCGACTGGCTTTTGACGGTTCCGGGTTTGGTCTCGCGCAGCTCCGCGATTTCCTGGGTGGACATGCCCTTAATCAGCAACAGCGCGACCTCCTGTTCGGACGGCGAAAGCGCCCATGCGTTGAAACGGCGCTGGATCACGGCCAACAATTCCCCCGATGCGACCTCGACGGACTCTTGCGCCTGTTCGTGTTTTTTCAAAAGCCTGACGATTTGACGGCCGATGACCACCAGGGCGAACGCCAGGGCCACGGTCGAGACCAGTTCGAGATGATCGTGTTCGAACCAGGCGGTGTCCATGTCGATGCGCAGCAAATCCGCCGTCACGTCGATGATAAAAAACAGTTCGCATATGGCGATGACGACGAAGGAGAAGATCAGTGAGCGAACTTCAAAACGATTTGTTCTTGATTTCATGCCGATAACCTTCTCCTCGGCGCTGGTTCTCAGTTTCACAAAACATACGACGGCATAGCCCAGTCGTCATCATATCAGTCGTCATCATAATAGCCGCGTTCCGCTTCGCCGTGGCAAGCCACACAGTTGGCCTTACTTTTGATTTTCGGGTCGCTCCAGGCCTGCGGGTGCACCTCTTCGTTATGCTCGCGCACCCAGTACGGCGTTTCGGTGATGCGCAACGGAATCATTGCGCCTTTGATGCCGCGCATGAACTTGCCGCTGAACCACCCGGCGTCGGCGGCGTTTTCGGCCAAGTGGGTCTCAATGTGCTGGGCTGTGGCCATATCCAAGGATGCATCCTCGCCGAAGTGATCGCCCAAGGTGTTCATGATCTTGACCCAGGACCGCCCGGGCAACATCTGTGGCTGGAACGCCATGTGACACTCGCCGCATTCCTTGAGCACGACCTCGTCTTGGATGCGGGGATAACGTTCGTCGGCGTATGAAATCGAGGCGCTTGTGAGCAGCACAATGGTGGCGAGCGTGGCGGTTTTCAGTGCGGACATGATGGCGTCTCCTGTCGTTTTGTAGGCTTTCGGGGGTTATTGGCTTTGCATGAAGGTGAGGAAGTCGCCCTTTTCCAGGGCGGTGCAGGGCCGCCCCAGAACGCTTTTGCAATTGCGGCGAAACCACTTTTCAACCTTGGCCGGGTCCGTATAACGGCTGGGTGTGACGGAGACGGCCAGCGGCGCGATGGCCTTGCCCGCCCGGGTCAAGCCCGTTTTTCGGGGGTCGTCGCCGTGGCACGACGTGCACGACGGCGTTTCGGGTTTGCCGCCGCCCGGGGTGGCGTAAAAGAACGTTTGGCCGCGATCCGCGGAAAACCCGTCGAAGGCGGACGATTGTTGCCGGGCCTGGGCGGCGTAGTCCGAGAGCGGGACGGCCGGTGCAACCGTGGGCGAAGGCAAGGTCGCGGCGTTGGCGGTCGAGATCCAATAACTCATGGCGAACGCCACAACCGCGAAAACGACGGCGCCGCCCAAGGTGTGCCAGAACGATGGTGCGGATTTCGGTGCGCCACCACGCAGCGGTTTTTCACCGCTGATCATGGCTTGGATCAGGGGATGCTTGAAGATGTAGGTTTCCACCACCACGCCCAACAGGTGGCCGACGATGGCGAACATCAAGAAATTGGCCAGGATTTCGTGAAGCTCCTCGAACGCTTCGCCGGCACGATAACCGATAAAATCAGCCAAGGGGCCGCTGTTTTCCTGTCCGCCCCAGAGGATCAGGCCCGACAGCGACAGCGCCGCCAAAAGGCCAAGCAGCACGACGATCATCCACGCGCCCAGCGGAGTGTGGCCGGTGCTGGCTTCGGAGCGGCCACGCAGAAATTGCTTCAAGTGTCCGATAGCCTCGGTCCGGTTGAGGGGGAAGGTCCCGAAGCGGCTGTAATGGCTGCCGACGAAACCCCACACCAGGCGAAAGGCCAGCAGACTCAGCAACGCGTATCCGACGTAGGCATGAAGATCCAGCCAAAGATCTTCGAAAACATAGCCCGTGATCGCGGCGAGCGAGACCGTAACCACCAAGGACCAGTGGAACAGCCGCAAGGGCAGGTCCCAGACGAGGGTGGCGTTCGCTGTTGAGGCAGATGTGTCTCGGGTCAAGGGGGCCGGGGTCATATCGTGTATCCGTGCTGTGCGTTTCGATACGACCAAATTTGCGGGAATCGGCGCGGGGCACAATCAACCGCAGGGGGATTATGGGCGTTTATGACTTTGGTTCATGGTGGGAATCCCGGATTTCCGGTGTTTTTTTCCATGATTATGACGAAGGTTTAGGCTGGGTTTACGAGCCTTCGGCTTTCCGGGGTGTCAGGGTAGCGGTTGGCCTCGATCTCGTAATAGGCTTTGAGCAGCGGCGTTTCGATGCCCAATTGGGCGCGCACTTCGCCCAGCGTCAAGTCGCGAAACTGGCGGTAGTCCACCAAATCCAAAGGCATGCAGCCCGAAATGAAGCCGAGGCGCAGCGCATCGCGGAACACTTCGATATCGTCTTCGGTGAACCGGTAGACGCCGGGATAAAGATTGCCTGCGATGAAGGTGAACAGTTGCTCTTCCGCCGCGTTGACCCGGTTGGTGGAGCCCATGGTGAAGCCGATGACGAAGGATTCATCCTTCGGCATCATGCCCCGGCCCAGCAGGATGTGGATGGCGTCGTGCGCCAGCAAATCCACGCGGCCGTGGAAGATGTCGACCCCCGGAGCGCGAAAGCGCGGGTTTTCCACCAGTTGCACCAGGAAGGGGATGGTGCCCTGGCGGTCGCCCACGGCGCGCATGTCGGCCAGCGCCGTACCCAGGGTTATTTGTTCCTCGGACAGCGGGATCAACCAGTTTTCGGCTTCGGGACTGAGACCCGGAGCCTGCGGGGCGGTGCCGGATTCCATATTTTGAATATGGTGATGGGCAGGCCCAAAAACAAAAACCCCCGCAGTTGCCTGCGGGGGTTTCGTTTGGTCCGAAAGAACCGAAGTGTACGGGAGCCGCTTAGCAGCTGTAGTACATTTCCCATTCGACCGGGTGCGGGGTGTGTTCGAAGTTGTAGACTTCTTCCCACTTCAGGTCGAGATAGCCGTCGATCATGTCATCGTCCATCACGCCGCCCTTCTTCAAGAAGTCGCGGTCGGCGTCCAACGCTTCCAGCGCTTCGCGCAAGGAACCACACACGGTCGGAACCTCGGCCAGCTCTTCGGCGGGCAAGTCGTAGAGGTTCTTGTCCATGGCGTCGCCCGGATGGATCTTGTTTTCGATGCCGTCGAGGCCCGCCATCATCATCGCGGTGAAGGCCAGGTACGGGTTGGCGGTCGGATCCGGGAAACGGATTTCAACACGCTTGCCGTTCGGCGAGGTCGTGAACGGGATACGGCACGAAGCGGAGCGGTTGCGCGCCGAATAGGCCAGCAGAACCGGCGCTTCGAAGCCCGGGATCAAGCGCTTGTAGGAATTGGTGGAGGCGTTGGTGAACGCGTTGACCGCCTTGGCGTGCTTGATGATGCCGCCGATGTAGTACAGCGCATCGTCGGACAGGTCGGCGTAGCCGTTGCCCGCAAACAGTGGCTTGCCGTCTTTCCAAATGGACTGGTGGGTATGCATGCCCGAACCGTTGTCGCCAGCCACCGGCTTCGGCATGAAGGTCGCCGTCTTGCCGTAGGTGTGGGCGGTCATGTGCGTGCAGTACTTGTTGATCTGCACGTTGTCGGCGGTGCGCACCAGGGTGGAGAAGGTCATGCCCAATTCGTGCTGGGACGGCGCCACTTCGTGGTGGTGCTTGTCCATTTCAAGGCCCATTTCCTTCATCACGGTGACCATTTCGGCGCGCAGGTCGTGCGCGGAGTCAACGGGGGGAACCGGGAAGTAGCCGCCTTTGATCTTCGGGCGGTGGCCCATGTTGCTTTCTTCCATGATCTTGCCGGTGACGTAGGGACCTTCGTCACTGTCGAATTCGTAGAAGCAGCGGTTCATCTGCACGTCGAAACGCACGTCGTCGAAGACGAAGAATTCGGGCTCCGGTCCGAAGTAGGCGGTGTCGCCGATGCCGGTGGACTTGAGATAGTCTTCGGCGCGCTGCGCGACGGAGCGTGGGTCGCGGTTGTAGCCCTGGCCGGTGCTCGGCTCGCGGATGGAACAGAACAGGATCAGCTGAGGCTGGGCGGAGAACGGGTCCATAACCGCGGTGGTCGGATCGGGGATCAGCGCCATGTCGGATTCGTTGATGGCTTTCCAGCCTTCGATGGAGGAGCCGTCGAACATGATGCCGTCTTCAAAGGCGTCGTTGTCGACGAAGCTGGCGCACATGGTCAGGTGCTGCCACTTGCCGCGCGGGTCGGTGAAGCGCAGATCGATGTAATCGATGTTTTCGTCCTTGACGTATTTGATGACGTCGTCAGCGGTCTTACAATCCAAAGACATTGTTTTCTTTCCTCGGTGGATGGTGGTTTCTGAACAAACCGGTCTTGAGGTTCGGTCCCCCCGCGGCCGGAATAGGGATGCGCCGCTCAGATGGCCTCGCTGCCGGTTTCGCCGGTGCGAACCCGGATGGCCTCCTCAACGGGCAGAATGAAGATTTTGCCGTCGCCGATGCGCCCGGTGTGGGCAGCCTGCTGAATGGCTTCGACGGCGCGTTCGACGAGGTTGTCGTCCAACACCACCTCAAGCTTGACCTTGGGGAGGAAGTCGACGACGTACTCGGCGCCACGATACAGTTCCGTGTGGCCTTTCTGGCGACCAAACCCCTTGGCTTCGACGACGGTGATGCCTTGCAGGCCCACCTCGTGAAGGGCGTCCTTCACTTCGTCCAGCTTGAAGGGTTTGATGATGGCTTCGATTTTTTTCATCGTGTTTTGCACTCCGCTTGACCGCGCCGATTGATGAGGGTCGGTACGGCCTTGTCTCCTCCACCTGAAATCTTGGTGTTTCAGGTTGTCCTTGATTAGCACACCCCGTGCCAAATGGCTCTGTGGAAAAAATAGATAACGTATTCAGGTTATTACTCTTTGTTGACCAGGACAGGGGGGAGCCTACGGCGTTTGGGTGTGCATAATTTTTAGTCAATTGCCGCTTTTATGCGCACATCAAAACGGGCATTTTAAGGTGGCGGCAAAGGCGTGCGGCAAAGAGATGGAGAGCAAGATGTTGAAGTGCGGACGCATTAGAAAAAAAGGAGAAAATAACAGGGACTTGCACCCACAAGGTGTTTGGGCTTCTATGTACACCGAGTCTTGCGTTTAATAATGCAAAAGTGTCGTTTGGGGCTAATACAGAACGGATACGCGGTGCTGGACATACGCGTAAACGCAAAATGAGACACACACGTTGTCGTCCAGGGGGCTGGCGCAATCGTGGCGGATAAACCGAAAATCGCCACGACCGTACCGTTGCGTATGGCGTTGTGGGCGCTGCTCGCGCTGCTGATTATCGGTGGCGTGTGGACCTATCAAGACTACCGCAGCTTGTTGCGCGAGGCCGAAGCCTTCCGCACCACCCATTCCCAGGAACAAAAAGCTTTCTTGAAATCGGTGGTGGCCGACATGGCCGCTTATGTGCGCGCTGAACACGGTCTTTTCAGGGCGAATATCGAAAGCACGCTCAGGTCGCGCGTCGATGAGGCCGTAAGCATTGCCGACAATCTTTATCGCCGTTTGGCGCAAAACCATGAGCGTGCGTTTGTCGAAGATGCCGTTCGCGAAGCCTTGCGCCCCATCCGCTTCCGGGAAGGGCGCGGACATTACTTCATCATCGACACCCAAGGGGTGCTGCAGTTGTCTCATGCCTTCCCCGACAGGGAAGGCACGGCTCTTCCCCCTCAAAGTCTGCCGACCGTGGACGCGATCTTTGAAAAAATTGTCGGGCAGGGCGATGACGAGGCGATGGTCGAATTCATGTGGCCGAGCTTGGAGTTGGACGAGAAACAGCGTCCCCGTATCGCCTACATGCGTGTATTCGAACCTTTGGGATGGGTTATCGGTACGGGCGATTATCTGGAAAGTTTCCAAACTGAAAATGAAAACCGCCTTTTGGCGCGGATCGAGACGTCGACCGCGGGCGTTGGCAATTATCTGTTCACCGGGCGCTGGGACGGTGTGTCGCTCGTGGGACCGGCCAAAGGCCGCAATATGATGGGCGTGACCGACATCAACGGCATCAAGATCGTTCAGGAGTTGGTCCGCGCCGCCAAAAGCGGCGGCGGTTTCGTTGAATATCACATCCCCGGCTTCGAAGATGGTGGACCGCCGCGGGCCAAGATCAGCTATGTGGAAGGGGTCGAGGGCCTGGAGTGGTATATCGGTGCGGGCGTGATGCTCGACGATATCGATGCGGTGGTCGCGACCCGCGTCGCCGGGGTCAATGACCGACTGTTCGACAACGTTCTGCGCTCCGCGCTGGTGTTGTTGGTGCTGGTGGCGGTGTATTTCGTTCTCGCACGGCGTATTTCGCGCACGCTGGACGAAAACTTCGCGCACTTTCTGGCTTTTTTCGACCGTGCTGCGAAGGAAACCGTGACCATCGATCCCGACGACATGTCTTATGTGGAGTTGGAGGAAATCGCCCATTCCGCCAACAAAATGGTGCGCTCGCAAAAGGAAATGGAAAACGTCGCGCTGGATCGTAGCGCGGAACTGGAAATCAAGAACCAGCAGCTCAAGCATGAGATCGAGGAAAGGCGCAAAGCGCAGCAGAAATTGGCGGACCATCAGCAGCAACTGGAAGCACAGATCGACGAACGCACCCGCGACATTGCGCTCGCCAAGGCGCAGGCGGATTACGCCAACAAGGCCAAGTCGGACTTTCTCGCCAACATGAGCCACGAATTGCGCACCCCGCTCAACGCCATCATCGGCTTTTCCGATTCCATCCGCCATCAGGTTCTGGGTCCCGTTGGCAACGAAAAATATAAAGAATACATCGTCAACATTCACGAATCGGGGGCGCATCTGTTGGCCCTCATCAACGATATCCTGGACTTGTCCGCGATCGAGGCGGGCAAAATGGAACTCAACGAGGAAATTAGCGATTTGGTGGAACTTGCCGAAACGTCCTGCCTGCAAGTGGCCGCACGCGCCGAAAAGGGTGGGGTGGAATTGGTTCAGGACCTGCCTTTAGAGCCGGACCTTTTGTATGTGGACCGGCGCCGGGTGATGCAAATCCTCATCAACCTTTTGTCCAATGCAGTGAAGTTTACGCCCGAAGGCGGCCGCGTGACCTTGGAAGCGGAGTTTCAAAATGACGGTATTGAGTTGCGCGTGGTGGATACCGGGCAAGGCATGGATTCTGACGGCATCGCGCGCGCCATGGAGCCGTTTGGACGGCCCTTGAGCCACATCGCGGGGCAGGAGGAGGGCACCGGACTGGGCTTGCCCCTGACCCAGGAGTTGATCAAGGCCCATGGCGGCTACATGAAGATTCAGAGCCAACCGGGCGTGGGCACCACGGTCAGCGCGCACTTCCCCGAAAACCGAATCCGTTCGCGAAAAGCGGTGCTTGACGGGGCCGGGTGATCCGTCTAGATAGAGGCCTCTTTCGGGCCTTGCTCGGAACCTCATGGTGGCTGTAGCTCAGTTGGTTAGAGCGCCGCGTTGTGGTCGCGGAGGTCGTGGGTTCGAATCCCATCAGCCACCCCATTTTTGCGATCCGCGGCGCCAACACATCGCGTTTTTGGTCGCACCGGCCAAGCCGCGCCGTTCTTTCGCGGTTTTCAGTGACCTCCCCTCCGGCCGGGTTGAACGTTTGAAGCGCAGAGTTTGCCATGGGCTGCCCGCGTTTTTGAACGGCCAATCCGCGCATATTTGAATTCGGCGCTTCCGGGCAGCGGCCCGTTGCGCCATACTGCGTACATTAGAGATCGCTCATTTAGGGCGGCGTTAAAACATTCAAATCCAACAGGGAAGGATTTTAACTGTGTCGACAAAACATCCGATCATCGCCGTGACCGGGTCTTCGGGCGCCGGCACCAGCACGGTCAAAGACGCATTCGAACATATGTTTCGCCGTGAAGGCTTGACCCCGGCCGTGATCGAAGGCGACAGCTTCCATCGCTACGACCGCGCCGCCATGAAAGCCAAGGTCGCCGAGGAAGAAGCCCAGGGCAATACCAATTTCAGCCACTTCGGCCCGGAAGCGAACGAGTTCGAAAAGCTGGCCGAACTGTTCAAGACCTATGGCGAAACCGGCGGTGGCAAGCGCCGTTTGTACCTGCACTCCGATGAAGAAGCCGCGCCCTATGAAGGTTTGGGCCCGGGCCAGTTCACGCCTTGGGAAGACATCCCCGCCGGAACCGATCTGATGTTTTACGAAGGTCTGCACGGCTGCGTGAAAAACGATGACGTCGACATGGTATCCCATGTGGATTTGAAAATTGGCGTGGTGCCGGTGATCAACCTGGAATGGATTCAGAAGATTCACCGCGACACCGCCCAGCGCGGCTATTCCGAAGAAGCGGTGATGGACACCATCATGCGCCGCATGCACGACTACGTGCACTATATCGTGCCGCAGTTCCAGCACACCGACATCAACTTCCAGCGCGTGCCGGTGGTCGATACCTCCGATCCGATCATCGCCCGCGATATTCCGACCCCGGATGAAAGTGTGGTGGTGATCCGCTTCCGCAAGCCCGAAGATATCCCGGGCGGTGTGGACTTCCCGTTCCTTTTGCAGATGATCCCGCACTCGTTCATGTCGCGGCGCAACACCATCGTCGTACCGGGCGGTAAGATGGGCTTCGCCATGGAGCTGATCCTGACCCCGATCCTGCGCGAAATGCTGGCCGCGCGCGGTTAATAAAGCGCCGTCCGGCCAACCATTCCCGAAAAAAGCCGCCAGATTTGCTTCTGGCGGCTTTTTGGGTGCGAGATTATCTACTAGTAGGGAAGGGATCAGAAGTCCCAGAACGCCCGGTTGGCCTCGCGTTCGGCGTCTTCGCGGCTGATGCCGATGTCTGCGAGTTGATGGTCGTCCAGTTCAGCCAACGCACGGCGTTGACGGGCGACGATGAGGGCCTGTTTCAGCCATTCAAACAGGGAGACCAGACGGGTGTTGAGTGCTTTCCCCATGGTCTCGCCCTCGCCGTGAGGGGCGTCATAGATGTCTTTGCAGCAGGTGGCGTTGGTCATGGGTCTAACTCCCATCTGGAGGTTGTCGATGGGGATATCATGCCGTACATCTTGTTATTAGCATATCGAATGTTTATAATTAGCCCTATTATGGATGCTAATTCACAAGCGGTTCTGACCCGCGATATCGATGTGTCCTTGTTGCGCGCATTCGTCGCGGTGGCGGAAAGCGGGTCCATGACCGTTGCAGCGAAGCGCCTGAACGTGACACAAGGGGCCGTCAGCCAAAGGATCAAGCGGCTCGAAGATTTGCTGCAAAAACAGCTCTTTGATCGCTCGACCCCAAAGTTGGAAACCACCATCGACGGCGAAAAGCTGTTGCTGCCGGCGCAAAAGCTGATCGTGTTGAACGATGAAGTCTATATGCTCATGACGGCGCCGGTGTTCACCGGCATCGTACGGTTAGGTATTCCATACGACATTATTTTTCCGTTTGTCGGTCCCATTCTCAAAAGCTTCGCCAATGTACACCCCAAGGTGAATGTGGAGCTTGAGATCGGGACCAGCGAAACTCTCAAAAACATGCTCGACAAAGGCAATATTCATTTATGTCTGACGACCGAAAGCCATACGCCGAAGGGTGCGGAGCGGCTCATTCATAACAAATTGGTCTGGGTTGGCGGAATCAACGGTGAAGCTCATACGGAAGATCCTTTGCCATTGGTCATGGTCAACGAAAATTGCATGTTCCGGATGCCCATGTTGCGGGCGTTGGAGGACCGGGGTCTGAATTGGCGTATCAACGTGACGCGCAATATGGATGCGACGTTTGCCATGTTGAGTGCGGATTTGGGGGTCACGGCGATTTTGGAATCGACGGTCCCGAATACGGTCGAGCTCTTGGGTAAGGATACGTGTTTGCCGGAATTGCCTGAGTTCTACATTAATATGTATACCTCTGCGAGTGGCGCCAACGAGGCGGCGGCGGAACTGGCGCAGCACATCCGAGATCAGTTCAGCCAATGGCGTAAACCGCCCGTGATGATGGTGTCTTAAGATTTTAAATCAATATTTTACTAGCGGCTCTTAAACCACTTCATAAGATAGAAGACGCCCCATACCGGTAGCACCAGCATGGCCCCCATGAGGATGTAGGGGCCCAGGGCCTGACCGACGCCATAGAACCATTCAAAGATCGCCTGGCCGGTTTCGCCGGCCCAGGCATAGACCCCCTCGGGGGTGACGTTGAACATGGCCAGCAACACGCCGATGACCAAACACCAGATCACCAGTTTGACGACGGGAATGCGGGGGGCGGAAGCCATCGGTGCTTACTCGCCGTTGGATTTATATTTCATCAGGGCGACCAACGCCCAGACGGACGGGATCAGGTGCAGGCCCAGGCTCAGCCCCGCCGTAAACACGGCGCTGCCGTAGAAGACCAATTGCATGATCAAGCAAATCACGGCGGAAATCGGACGGCCGATGCTGAAAAATAAAACGAACGGTAGAAAAATGGCGAGTAGAACACGAATCATTAGAAGAAAAGTCTCAATCGTTGGCGGAGAGGCGAAAAAAAATTTTTTATGACACGACGGTTCAGGATCGTGAATTGCACATCAAAATTGATGAAAAAAATTCCAAAATCAAGGTATTTGATCCTTACTTTAGCATTTGGCGGCGCACAATAAACGCCTACTACCAAGGGTTCACTTATTCTCTAACACGTTGTGTTATCTTGCTTGCTGTGTTGCAATATAAGAAACTCGTAATGTAAGTGTAATAATTTTTCGTATCTGCCTAAATTAGAGCTTTTGGATATATATTTCGCTGCGCTGCAACGTAAAAGCCATTGATATACGGCGCTTTTTTCACTTCCCTCGACGCAAATTCATATGTTAAGGAAAAGCCTCTAAAGCTAACGAGTGGGAGGACGCATTGTGCGTAAATCTATGACCTATGCGCTCGCTGCTGGTGCTCTTTTCGGCCTCATCGGGGTCTCGAGTGCGCAAGCAAGCGATGCAGAAGCCAGCATGCTGGCCAATACTTGTAACGGCTGTCACGGCCCTGACGGCTCCAGCTACGGCCCGGCCGCCCCGACTATCGCGGGCATGAACAAGTTCTACCTGGTCGAGTCCATGAAGGCTTACAAGATGGGCACCAACCGCCCGTCGACCATCATGCAACGCATCGCCAAGGGCTACACCGACGAGGAAATCGACAAGATTGCTGGTTTCTTTGCGTCCAAGGAGTTCAAGCGCATCGCCAAGCAGGACACCGACTCAGCACTGGCCGAAAAGGGGAAGGCCTTTGCTAAGGACCTCTGCGAAAGCTGCCATGAAAAGGAAGGCTACGCAGCGGAAGATTATCCGATCCTCGCGGGTCAGATGTTGCCGTATCTGCGCAACAATATGATGGATTTCGCATCCGGCATACGCAGCATCGACAACAACCCCAACATGTCCGACAAGGAAAAGCGTAAGAAGAAGCGCTCCATTGCCGACCTGCAGGAAAAAGGTGGCGTCGATGCGGTTCTGCACTTCTACGCCAGCCGTAAGTAAGGGGGGATAAAGATAATGACTAAGATGAATCGTCGTAATTTTCTGAAAACGACTGGCGGTGTCGCGGCTGCGGCAGGCGCCACCCTCGCGGCTCCGAGCCTGGCCAATGCGGCTGCCGGCGGCAAGGTTGTGGTTGTGGGCGGCGGTTGCGCCGGCGCGACCACGGCACGCTACCTCAAGATCGGCAACCCCGATCTGGACGTGACCATGATCGAGCCCAACGCCACTTACCACACCTGCTTCATGTCCAATGAAGTGATCGGTGGCGCGCGTAAGTT
Organism: Magnetovibrio sp.; assembly: GCA_028281525.1. Taxonomy (GTDB): domain Bacteria; phylum Pseudomonadota; class Alphaproteobacteria; order Rhodospirillales; family Magnetovibrionaceae; genus Magnetovibrio. Next base: position 46,602 of record JANQJR010000037.1, on the reverse strand, counting down.
GAGCCAGATCGAGCAGACCTTCGACGGTCTGACCAAGATGGGCGTCAAGGTCGTCAAGGACAGCGTCACAGGTATCGACGCGGCCAAGAAGACCGTGATGACCAAGGGCGGCTCCACGTTCGGCTACGACCGTTGCGTCGTTGCGCCGGGCATCGGCTTCAAGGTCGACGGTTGGGCCGATGTGGGGGATTTCACCAAGATCCCGCACGCTTGGAAGGCCGGGCCGCAGACTCAGATTTTGCGCGACCAGTTGGAAGCCATGCCGGACGGCGGTACCGTCGCGATCGTGGCTCCGCCGAACCCGTTCCGCTGCCCGCCTGGGCCGTACGAGCGCACCAGCTTGATCGCGGAATATCTGATGAACAACAAGCCCAAGTCCAAGGTCGTGGTGATCGACCGCAAGGACAAGTTCTCCAAGATGGGCCTGTTCACCGGCGCATGGAAGAGCCTCTACGGTTACGAAACGCCGAAGTCGTTCATCGAATGGCGCTCCGCCGCTTCGACGGGTGGCATCGACAGCATCAGCGCGAAGGACATGACCATCGAAACCCTTGCCGGCGGTAAGGAAAAGTTCGATGTGATCAACTACATCCCGCCGCAAAAGGCCGGTATGATCGCAGAAGTCGCGGGCTTGGCCGATTCCAAGGGCTGGTGCTCGGTCGACAAGGTCACCTTCGAATCCATGGTGCACAAGGACGTTCACGTCCTCGGCGACGCCTCCGTGGCGAGCAAGATGCCGAAGTCGGGTTACTCCGCCAACTCGCAGGGTAAAGTCTGCGCCGCGGCGATCGTCAACCTGCTGGCCGGCAAGCCGGTCGGGACGCCGTCCTACGTCAACACCTGTTACTCCATCGCGGGCAAAGACTATGGCTTCTCCGTTGCTGCCGTTTACCGGTACGACGCGGCGAAGAAGATCATCGCCGGCGTGAAGGGTGCGGGCGGTTTGACCCCGGCCGATGCATCCGCCGAGATGCGCCGCCGCGAGGTTGAGTTCGCCTACAGCTGGTACGACAACATCTGCAGGGACACCTGGGGTTAATCCAGGGGGGATTAAGCCTGGGGGCTAGTCCCGCGTCCTTAGAGACGACGACATCGAAGGTCCCCGTTTCCCGGTATGGGGGATGGGGGCCTTCGACTGTCCAAAAGCCGGGTTCAAATTGTTCTAAAACCAAACAACCCGGTATGCGCCGCGAAACGCGGCCAAGCTGACGCAACAAGGCTGACGCAAGCAGAGCAAACAGTCACTGGATAAACAAAAAGGCGTACCGCTGGGGGGCAGGTCGCCGTAAAGCCCCGATAAATGGGTCAGGGAGTATGGGAAAGTGAAATTTGTGCGTGCGATTATGAATTGGCTGAAGAGACCCATTGTGCTGTGGGCCGGGGTTTTGGGTGGTGTCGTGGGCACCGCCATCTTCCTCGTGGTCTTCACCAAAGTCGTGGCTATGACCAACACCCAAGAGTTTTGCATTTCGTGTCATTCCATGACGTACCCCTACGAAGAATACAAGAAGAGCTTCCACTACCAAAACACCGCCGGTATTCAGGCGGGCTGCCCGGACTGCCACGTGCCGGCAGAGTATCCGGCCAAGCTGATCGCCAAGATATTGGCTTATAAGGACGTGCTGCACGAAGTGCTCGGCACCATCGACACCAAGGAAAAGTTCGAAGAGCACCGCCTCGACATGGCGCAACGGGTGTGGGGCAAGATGGAACGGACCGCGTCCCGCGAGTGCCGGACATGCCACGATTTCGAGGGCATGTTGATGGATGAGCAGGGCCGCCGGGCGCGCCGCAAGCACGCCGAGGCGCACAAAGACGGCGGGCACTGTATCCAGTGCCACAAGGGTGTGGTTCACGAACTGCCCAAGGGCGCCGATTATTAAACGTTGCGTGGGCGAGGGTTGGGCCGGTGGCGGTCCATGCCCTTGCCCCGCCGGTTATTGCAGTTTAAGCCATTCGAAACGGATCACATTCCTTAAAGAGGCATCAAAATGCTTAACGCATTCCCGAAAACCATTTCAGCGTTTCGTTCTCTGACCGCCGCCGCGCTTTGCGCCGGTGCGTTGGCCTTGGTCCCGTCGTCCGGCGCATTTGCGCAGGGCAATGCGCCCCAAACCCAGACCGTGCCGTCGCAGGAAGACCAGCGCATGGTCGCTTCGGTCGCCGCCGGCGGGCGCCTATACGACAACTGGATGCGCGAATTGGCGATGAAAAAGCCCAAGCAAGTCCATCCCTTGTACCCGGAAGAGGGCAAATACGCCGACACCCCGTGGCAAACCTGGCGGTGCGTGACGTGTCATGGCTGGGATTACTTGGGCGATCGCGGCGCGTTCAACACCGGTGACGACTACACCGGCATCAAGGGCATCACCGGCATGATCGGCCGATCCGCCGAAGAGGTGGTGGCGATCTTGAATAACGGGCAGCACGGCTACGGAGAGGTTTTCGACGAACAGGCCATGCGCGACGTTGGCAACTTCGTGGTCAAGGGGTTGGTGCCCATGGACCGCGTTATTGACCGATCGTCTCGGATGACCTTGGCGGAGCCGGTCAAGACGTCGACCCACTTTTCGACCATTTGCGTCAACTGCCACGGTTTCGACGGGCGCATGATGGACACCATTCCGCCGCTCGGCGATGCCGCGCGCGCCAATCCCTGGCAGGCTTTGCACAAGATGCTCAACGGCCACCCGGGTGACGACATGCCGGCTCTGCGCGCGTTCGACGTGCGCACCACGCTTTCGACCCTGGCGTTTGTGCAGGGACTGCCTTCCCGCGATCCACTGTATGCCGTCGCGCGTGGCGGTAAGCTTTACGACGACTGGGCCGAGGAAATCGACGTCAAGTATCCCAAGGATCCACATCCGTTGTTCCCCAAGGGTGAGAAGGTTGACGAAGCCGGTTCCAGCACTTGGCGCTGCGTCGAATGCCATGGTTGGGATTACAAGGGCGCGCACGGCATCCGCGGCATCCGCAATATGGCGGGCGCACACCCCAACACCATCATCAAGGTGCTGTTGGATGACGTCCACAACCTGGACCATAAACTGCATTACGCCGATCTTTATGATCTGGCCGTGTTCGTGAGCCAGGGACAGGTGGAAATGAACGAATACATCGACGCCCGCACCCTGGAAGCCCGCGGCAACCCCGACAATGCCACGCAGTACTACTTGACGCTGTGCGCCACTTGCCACGGCGACGACGGCAAATCCATCCGCACCATGCCGCCCATGGGCCGTGTGGCGTCGGACCGTCCCTGGCAAGCCTTGCACAAAACGCTGCACGGCCACCCGGGGGACGAAATGCCCGCATGGCAGGCCAGCATGTCGCCGGCCACCATCAAGGATGTGCTGGCGAAGCTGCAGACCTTGCCCAAGCGCAAGTAACCACGCGTTTTACCTTTCTCGGATAAACCCGCTCCGGATACCTTCCGGGGCGGGTTTTCGTTTGTCGCTGGCGTTGCCGGGTGGCAATTGCGCGAACGGGCATGTGAAATCCTACCCTGGATACGGCGCCGAATGCGCGATTCGCCTGTCAAAGGTGGGGTAGGTCTGTGGAAAACTGCATAAAAGCACCTCCTTGCAGTGCAGCATTACACCAAAGGGTGGTTTATTAGGACTCATTAATACAGGTAAATCTTATGTGCTATCAGCTCGTTGTGCGAATTGCTGCACTGCGGGTAGGTATTCGGGTTTACAAAACCCGCCGTGACCTGATACACCAGTTTTGGACCTACCCGTTAGGGTGCGATCGGATTGGATTGAAGCGTTTTTGCATCAATCCAATCCGTGAATCGCCCCCTAAAGATATGGATAGGGGCGGATTCACGCCTTCGGTGGAAACACGGGAGTGATTATACCGAGGCGATCCGACCCTAGGGCGTGCCCTGGGGAGAGGAAGAGGGGCAGAACGGCATGCTTCTTGGCAATTGGAGGAGCGAACCGTGAACGAATTGGTTCAAGACGAGCGCGAGCCCATCGATGTTGTGGTGGCGGACAAGTCACCGCTGATCTTGGCTGGCCTCGTACAGTTGTTCGATCAGGACGACCGTTTCAATTTGGTGGCCACGGCGGCTGACGGCGAACGCTTCATGGAAGCGGTCGAACGCCTCAGTTTCGATGTCGGCATCATCGGCTGGAACATGCCGTACCTGAACGGCCAGGGCGTTTTACAGGCCTTGCAAAAGGCGGAAACGTCCCCGCGCATCATTGTGTTCACCGGCAATTCCGCACCGGACATTCCGCGCCAAGTGATGCGCTTTGGCGGCGCCGGGTTCTGTTCAAAGGCCGATGCGCCCAACGTGTTGGCGGAGACCGTCCTGGCGGTGTCCGAAGGGCGCATGGTGTTTCCGTTCATGGATTTGTCGCGCTCCGGCTCGGACCCGTTCTCCGGGCTTACCGCGCGCGAACAGGAACTGCTGGCGTCTCTGGCGCGCGGGCGTACCAACCAACAAATTGCGGGGGATCTCACCATCTCGCTCAACACCGTGAAGTTTCACTTGAAGAACCTCTACGGCAAGCTTGATGTGAAAAACCGGGCCCAGGCCGTGGCGTGTTATCTGAACGCCAGCGGCAACGTCTAAAACCACATAAGAATTGCCGATTTTCTGCCGCTTTGCGGGCAACTCACCCATTCCCATTCCTATGGGTAGGGGGCGGACCACCCATAAGACTCAGGATCGCTCCCCACCCGGGTGTTTGAAAGACAGCCCGCAAAGGGTTTGATACCCCCCGGCCAAGACCCCATCGGGTGGGGACCCGTTTTGTGGGCATTGGCCGGGTCTGGCGCAGGGGATAGCGTGGGGCCGGTGGTGGCGGTGCGCGGTATTTCAATTCAATTCGAGGATGGCTTATGTCTGTTGCCGTGAACGGCTGCGATGATCAGGTGTTCGTCTATGCGCTCTGTCGCGTGACGGAAGCCGCCGCGCGTGCCGCCACCGGTTTGATCGGACGCGGTGGCCGGGGCGGTACCACCCGCACCGCGATCGAAGCCATGCGCGCGGAACTCGACAAGCTCACCATCAACGGCCGCGTCGTGATCGGCGAAGACTGCGACGACACCGACGATACCGGCGTGCCCTCTGGACTGGAACTCAGGGGCGGCGGCGCGGATGGTCCGCGTTACGACATCGTCGTCGATCCCATCGAAGGCATTTCGTACCTGGCGCGTGGCATGACCAACGCCATGGCGGTTACCGCGCTGGCCCCCGAGGGCGCACTGTTCGATCCCGGCCCGGCGTTTTACATGGAAAAATTTGCGGCCTCTGCAGAGGCGAAGGGCAAGGTCGACCCCACCGCGCCGACCCAGGTGAAGTTGGGGCAGTTATCTTCGGTCCTCAACAAGCCGGTCTCGGAACTGACGGTGTTTGTTCTGGAAAAGCCCCGTCATCGCGAACTGGTGGGTGAAATCCACAACGCTGGCGCGCGTGTGGCGTTGTATCCGGCGGGCGACGTGGCGGGGGCATTGATGGCGGCGCTGCCCGGCAGTTCCATCGACGCCCTTATGGGTACCGGCGGTGCGCGCGAAGGGATGCTTTCAGCGGTGGCGATCCGTGCGCTGGGCGGTGAATTCCGCATGCGCGTCGATCCCCAACTGACCACAGAAAAGGCCGCCGTGGCCAAGGCCGGACTGGACACTGAAAGCTGGATCGGGCTGGACGACCTGGTGACGTCGGACAGTGTGCACTTCACCGCAACCGGCATCACCACCGGCCTGTTGTTCGAAGGGGTGGAGCGGGACGGCAAGATGGAGCGCACCCAGTCCCTACTGATCTCCGGGCCCGTGGCCGCGGGCGGGGCGGGGCGGCGCCAACTGCTCACCACGTGGCACGAACTACCGATGGCGGGGAACGCATGAACATGCCTTTTAAACGCATCACCCGGCCCATTATTCTTGGCATCGTCGGCGACAGCGCGTCGGGCAAGAGCACCATTGCCGAGGGCATCGCGGAAATCCTCGGCCCCGACCGGGTGGTCAGCATCTGCAGCGACGACTACCACAAGTACGACCGCAGCCAGCGCGCCGAAAAAGGCATCACCGCGCTCAACCCAGAAGCCAACCACATCGACATTCTTGAGCAGCACATCCAGTTGCTGCGTGACGGGCAACCGGTGCTGAAGCCCACGTACGACCACGTGCACGGTACCTTCAGCCAGTGCCAGTATGTGGAGCCCAAGGAATATATCATCGTCGAAGGCCTGATGGGCTACGCCACCCGCGCCATGCGCGATTGCTACGACGTCAAAATCTTTCTCGAGCCGGAAGAGGCGTTGCGGGTGCGCTGGAAAATGCAGCGCGACACCAAAGTGCGCGGTTATTCCGAAGACCGCGTTTACGAGATTTTGGACAAACGCGTCGATGACAGCCTCAACTTCATTCAACCGCAACGTACCTTCGCCGACATGGTGGTGTCGTTCTATCCGCCGGAAAACAATCACGAAGAAACCGGCGCTCATTTGAACGTGCGCCACACGCTCCGGCCCACGTTGCCGCACCCGGACCTGACGCCGGTGCTGGATGCGGCAAAGAAGGGCTTCCGCCTGGAGCTGGCGCGCGACATCGACGGCAAGCCGGTGGATGTGCTCGACATTCATGGCGACATTTCCGACAAGCGCGCCAAGGCCGTTGAAGACTTGCTGTGGAACCTGATCCCCGAAGCGCAGCATCTGCGCGACAACGTTGGTCAGTTCCGCGATTCCGATAATCACACGGCGCTCAGCCACCCGCTGGCGCTATCCGAGCTTCTGATTACCTATCACATGGTCAAGGCCGCCCTTGGCCACCACGCAATTTGAGATACGAATACCAACCCGGGAGGAGTAATCCAATGACCGCAACTCATAACGAAATGGCCAACGCCATCCGTTTTCTGTCCGTTGACGCGGTGCAAGCCGCAAACTCGGGCCACCCCGGTATGCCCATGGGCATGGCCGATGTGGCAACGGTTCTTTTCACCAAATATATGAAATTCGACCCGCACCACACCAAGTGGGCGGACCGCGACCGCTTCGTGCTGTCCGCGGGCCATGGGTCCATGTTGATCTATTCTTTGCTGTATCTCAGCGGTGTCGAAGACATCAACCTGGAGGATCTGAAGAACTTCCGCCAGATGGGTTCCAAGACCGCCGGCCACCCCGAATACGGCCATGTGGACGGCATCGAAGCCACCGCCGGTCCGTTGGGTCAGGGCATCACCATGTCGGTCGGCATGGCAATGGCTGAAAAGATGCAAAACGCCCGCTACGGTGACGATATTGCCGATCACTACACCTACGTCATCGCCGGCGACGGTTGCCTGATGGAAGGCATCTCCCAAGAAGCCATTTCCATGGCCGGTCACTTGAAGTTGAACAAGCTGATCGTTTTGTGGGACGACAATGAAATCTGCATCGACGGCAACACCAACCTGACGCTATCCGACGACCAGTGCGCGCGCTTCGAAGCGTCGCAGTGGGATACGCAAAAGATCGATGGCCACAACCCAGCCGAAATCGAAGCGGCCATCGAAAAGGCACGTAAGTCCGATAAGCCGTCCCTGATCGCCTGCAAAACCACCATCGGTTACGGCGCGCCGACCAAGGCCGGCACCCACGACACCCACGGTGCGCCATTGGGCGAAGAGGAAATCAAGGGCATGCGCGAAGGCCTGGGCTGGCACTACGGCGAGTTTGAGATTCCGCAAAACATTCTGGAAGCCTGGCGCGCCGCCATGGCGCGCAACTCCGCCGATCGCGAAGCCTGGGAAGGGCGCTTGAACGGCTTGGACGACGCCACCAAGGCCGAATTCAACCGCACTTACAGCGGTGAACTGCCTGCGGGTTGGATGGACGCGCTCAACGCCTTCAAGAAGGAAATGGCCGAGGAAGCCCCGAAACTGGCGACCCGTCAGGCGTCCGGCAAGACCCTGGCTGTGTTGACCGAAGCCATTCCGGAAATGATCGGTGGTTCCGCCGACCTGACCGGTTCGGTCAACACCAAAACCCCGTCGACGGCGTCGATCCTCAACACCGACTTCTCGGGCCGCTACATCCACTACGGTGTGCGTGAACACGCCATGTCGGCGGTGATGAACGGTTTGGCGTTGCACGGCGGCTTTATTCCGTATGCGGGTACGTTTGCAGTGTTCGCCAACTACATGATGGGCGGCGTGCGCCTGTCGGCCTTGATGGAGCAGCGCGCGATCTACGTTTTGACCCACGATTCCATCGGTCTGGGCGAAGATGGCCCGACCCACCAGCCGGTGGAAACGTTGCCGATGTTGCGTTCGCTACCGAACTTCAACACCATGCGTCCGTGCGATGTGGTGGAAACGGCGGAATGCTGGGCGATTGCGCTGCAAAATGAAAAGACCCCGACGGGCATGATCCTGACCCGCCAGGGTTTGAGCCCGCAGCGCACCACGCACACAGATGAAAACCTGTGCGCCAAGGGTGCTTATGTGCTGGCTGAAGCCGAAGGCGGCGATCGCAAGGTCACCCTGATGGCGACCGGCTCGGAAGTCGAAATCGCCATGGCCGCGCGTGAAACCCTGCAAGGCGAAGGGGTGCCCACCGCGGTGGTGTCCATGCCGTGTTGGGAACTGTTCGACGCGCAGGACGACGCCTACAAGGCCAGCGTCCTGGGCGAAGGCACCGTCAAGGTCGGCGTGGAAGCCTCCATGCGCTTTGGCTGGGATCAATACCTCGGTCCGGACGGCGGTTTTGTCGGTATGAGTTCCTTCGGTGCTTCGGCTCCGGCGGGTGAATTGTTCAAGCACTTCGGCATCACGGCTGAGAATGTGGTTGCAGAAGCCAAAGCGCGCCTGTAATCAATTCGGCAACGTGAGTGAACTGAAACGATAAGCAAATAGGGAGTAGAAGAACTATGGCACTGGTATCTTTGCGCCAGCTTCTCGACCACGCGGCAGAAAACGATTACGGCCTGCCGGCGTTCAACGTCAACAACATGGAACAGGTCAAGGCCATCATGGAAGCCGCCGATGCGGTGGACAGCCCGGTGATCCTGCAAGGCTCCGCCGGTGCGCGGAAATACGCCGGTGAGCCGTTCCTGCGCCACTTGATCGAGGCGGCGATCGAGGCCTACCCGCACATTCCGGTCACCATGCACCAGGACCACGGCACGTCTCCGGCCGTGTGTCAGCGCTCCATCCAGTCGGGCTTCAGCTCGGTGATGATGGACGGTTCTCTGGAAAGCGACGGCAAGACACCGTCGTCCTACGACTACAACGTCGAAACCACCAGGCAGGTGGTCGATATGGCGCACGCTTGCGGCGTGTCGGTGGAAGGTGAGTTGGGCTGCTTGGGTTCCCTGGAAACAGGTGAAGCGGAAGCGGAAGACGGCGTCGGCGCCGAAGGCAAACTTGACATGGACCAGCTGCTGACCGATCCGGACGAGGCCGCGGACTTCGTTAAGAAGACCAATGTTGACGCGTTGGCCATCGCCATCGGTACGTCCCACGGCGCCTACAAGTTCACCCGTCCGCCGACCGGTGACATCCTGGCCATCGACCGCATCAAGGAAATCCACGCGCGCATCCCGACCGTGCACCTGGTGATGCACGGCTCCTCCTCGGTACCGCAGGACTGGTTGAAGATCATCAACGACTACGGCGGTGACATGGGCCAGACCTATGGCGTTCCGGTCGAAGAAATCGTCGAAGGCATCAAGTCCGGCGTGCGCAAGGTCAACATCGACACCGACCTGCGTATGGCGTCCACCGGTTCGATCCGTCGCCACCTGAACGACAACAAGTCCAACTTCGACCCGCGCAAGTTCCTGGCCGTGGCCACGGAAAGCATGTCGGATATCTGCAAGAACCGCTACGAAGCGTTCGGTTCCGCCGGTCAGGCGTCGAAAATCAAGCCGATGAACCTCGAAGTCATGTTCGAGAAATACGCATCCGGCGATCTGGACGCCAAGGTCAACTAGAGTGCGATTGGATGAGGCGGAAACACGTTCGTGATTCCGCCTCAGACGACCCGATCCTAAGACCTCATCGTTCGCTATTTAAATGAAAGGGCGGTCCTTCTGATCATTCAGGGGCCGCCCTTTTTATGGATTGACGGCACAATCATGCAGATGCTTTCTTTTGCATACTGCAATTACTTGTGTGCGTATGTTTTTTATGGAGGGGGCATATGAAAAATATCGTTAAATCAGCTTTGGCATTGAGCGCTGTGGTTTTGCTGTCCGCTTGCGCGGGGGTCCCACAATTTCCGGAGACTGGGATCGCAACGCCCTATGACGGACAATGGACCGCAAAGCTGGACAGCGACAGACCTGCGTGCAGCAAAGCCACAACAGAGTTCGAGATTCGTTACGGTCACATGATTGGCACCGTCCACGAAAACGGACGCAAGCTTGCTGACATCTGGGGACAGTTGGACGCCAACGGAAGCGTGGATGGGAGAATTGGGCAGTTGGGCATGACGGGCGCTCACGCCAAGGTGAAATTCACGCGAAACGCAGGTACGGGCACTTGGTACAACCGTTCATGTAACGGCACGGTCGAGGCCAGACGCGCGGGCTGAATCGGTTTTTGGTCGTTTAAGATTGGAAAGGGCGGCTCTCTTGGTCATCCAGGGGCCGCCCTTTTTGCGTTTTTCCATCGGGTCTGATATGCGTGACGTATCCTTATGCGGGTGCGATCCCGCATCATGTGTTTTTATGACCGAGAATAAAGGGGGGATATCATGGAAACTTGGCTGTTGCTCGTATTCGTTGTCTTTTTGATGGCGCTGCCGGCGTTGGCGATCCACATCAATCGCAACAAACCCGGCATGCAGAGGCGGGCATTTTTAATCCGCATCATCGGTCTGTTCGTGGTGGGCATTGTAATGGGGGCTTTGTCTGAGACCCACGAGGTCATGGGGTTCGTTGCCGGTTTGACCACGATCGTGGTCGCGTATTTTTCCTACGCCTTCACGGTCCAGCGCCTGACCGATGCAGGGTGGAGCGTATGGCTGACTTTTGTGCAGGTTTTGCCCCTGATCAACCTGCTGTTCACCATCGCCTTGATGATCGTGCCGTCGAAGGAGCAAGAGGCCGCGCTGATGGAAGCGTGATTGGGCACGAAATCACATGCGAAGGGCGGCTCTCTTGGTCATCCAGGGGCCGCCCTTTTTGCGTCTTTAGACGTCTTCGTTCTTGGGTGGCTGTCCCAGTTGCACACCTCACGAATTGGTGAAGTCGGCGGGGATATCAAATATATTTGTAGTATGATATAATTTTATTAAAATTGTTCCGATCAAGTTTTCAAAATACCCTCCAGTTTTTGTGATTTGCCTTGAACTACTTTCATAAATGCCGACACAAAAAGCACGCAATAGATTAATTTATTTATAAAAAACAACTTTCTGAGTGCTCATGCTCGGATCAGCGAACAGGGGAACGGGACCATGACCAGTTGGACGAAAAACAAATACGCAAGTTTGGGGCTCTTAGGCTCTGTCACTTTGGCTTTTTTGGGCATTCATCTGTTTGAGATGGTGGACGGGAAACATCATTTTACGCATTTCCTGGTTGAGGGTTCGGTTTTTCTCGTCATTATGTTGGCGTTGACCTACGTGCTGGTTTCCCAGTCGTTCCAACGGGTCAACAAGCGCACGAAAGAAGCGCAACGTCACGCCGTCACGGCCAAGCGCGCCACACATGCCTTTTCCCTGGTTGCCGACGTGGATGCGCTGATCATGGGGTGTGACAATGCACTCGATATCTACCGCCACACCAGCGGCCGGATTGTCCAATCAGGGCAATACAGCTTGGCGTGGATCGGCGTTCCGGAAAATGGACCGGACAGGAAAGTCAGTATTGTATCGTCCGCGGGGCCCGCGAGCGGGTATCTGTCAGGATTGGATGTGTCATGGGGAAGCGGTCAGAACGGTGCTGGCTTGACGGGTGCTGCGTTCCGCACACACAAAACTCAGCTTCTCAACAATTTCCTCAATTCTAAAACGTATAGACCGTGGATGAAGCGGGTGTCGGCCTTCGGTTTCGGCTCAACCATCGCGGTCCCGATCATGATCTGTGGGGATGTGGCGGCCGTTTTACGCGTCTACAGCCCGCAACGGGATGCCTTTCAAAGCTTGGACCGCTGCGCGTTCGAGCTTCTGGCAAAGCACCTGTCCTATACGCTGCGCAGCGTTGACGGCGTTTCCCATATCAATCGCACGATTAGTGAGCGCGACAAACTGCAAAGCCAGTTGGAAACCGTTTTGATGGGCACGATTACCTCTTTGGCGCGCACCATCGAAAAGCGCGACCCCTACACGGCGGGCCATCAACAAGCCGTATCCGAAATCGCGGTTGCGATCGGGCAAAAGATGGGGCTGTCCCATTGCCGGTTGAACGTTCTACGTCTTGGCGCCCTGGTTCACGATATCGGCAAGATTGGTGTGCCGGCGGACATCCTCACCAAACCGTCGAAACTGAGCCCGGCGGAGCATTCGATCATCCAAGAGCACTGCCAAGCCGGATATGAAATCCTCGAAAAACTGGATTTCGAACCGATCAAACGCATTGTGGTGGAGCATCACGAACGCTTGGACGGGTCCGGATATCCCAAAGGGTTGACCAAAGACGAAATCATGTTGGAGTCGCGCATCGTGTCCGTCGCGGATGTCATTGATTCCGTGACCCGTCACCGGCCCTATCGTCCGGCCTTGGGCATTGAAAAGGCACGCGCAATCTTACATGACGGCAATGGCCAGCATTTCGACCCGGATGTGATCGAGGCCTTTGAAGCCCTTTACCTAGAGGGCTATCCGTTCGCAAGCCAAGAGGGAGGCGCGCTTGGGGAGCGCGCCCAGTGGGTTCCCAAGCATGCGTCGTGAGCGCGTCTGAATAAGTCGTATTGCGCTGACATTGCGTTTCAGTGCAACGCCGCCGCACCCTCCGTGATATCGAACTGGAAGCTTTTCAGCGCTCCCGGGCCGTGGACTTGGATGTCTTGGACCAATTCCTCGATCTTGACCGGCAGCTTGGCCTTGAGCTGGATGCGGATGGCGTCCGGGTCGCTCAGAAACTGGGTGAGCACCTTTTGGGTGGCCGCGGCTTCCACATCGCCCAGCGCCGCACCGATGATCTGTGCGCCTTGTGCGGCGAAGGCCTGAGCCATTTGCTCCGGCGTGGCGTTCATCTGTCCCGCTTGCAGGGCGAGGAATTTCTTGAGCACGCCGTCGTCCGTGTAGCCCAGTACGACTTCATCCAGGGCGATATCCTTGAACGCGCTTTCGAGGGTGGCCTTGATTTTCTCCGGTTCGTCTTGCATACCTTGGATGTCCTGGAACACCTGCAAATCCGGTACGTTGACCAAGCTAAAGGCGACCTCAGCGCTGCCCGCCTGCTTGAGCCCCAAACGGAACGGTTGGAGCTTCAAGGTCTGTTGCGCCACGTCGTAGTCGTAGCTGACCTTCATGTTCAGGTTGATATCGTCGATCCCCAATATGCCCATGGCAGCCAGCGCCCTGGGTTCTGTGATCTGGGCGCTGTCGAAGACCATGTCCTTCAACTCCATGGTCATACGCACCGGTTGATAGTTCACCATCTTGGTGTCGCTCATGCGCATTTCACCGATCTTGAAGCGCAGTGGGGTGTCGCCGTCTTCCTTGGGGATGATGATGATGGTCGCGTTTTCATAGCTCGCGAGTCCGTAATAAGTCGGCGAGATGTTCTCACCGACCATGCGCGCCACGGCCATCTCGATATCAAAGGCGGGCAGGGTACGTGGCATGGGCCGGGCGCCATCCGCGGCGGCCGGGGCTTCGATCTGGGTCTCGGCCGTCATGGATATGATCATGTTTTCGAACGCATAACGGTCCGCCCCGAGATTCATATGCGACATCACGGCCGGATCTTGGAGCGTGCTCAAGTCCAACCCATCGACCGTGCCGCCGCCAAGCGTACCGTTCATACGCATGCTGATGGTGGAGCGTTGTACCGGGTTGTCTTCGCTGACGTATCCTTTGTCGTTGACTTGGACGGTGTCCGGCTTTTCGATGGTTTGGATCATGGTTCCGGAAAGCTTCGATGCGCCGACGTCGATATGTTCGACCTTTTGGCCCCCTAAAACCAACGCCCAGATCCCTTTCACGACGACGGTTTCGTAGGCCATGTTAAAGTCGCCGGCCAAGGACACGCCCGGAGGCAACGTCTCCAGGTGCTCCGGAAGAGCCGCCAAGTCCATGACCATGCGAACGTTTTGAAAGCTTGCCGTGTTTCCCATCAGATCGATGTCGTAGCTGTCGTATCCGGCGCTTTCGACGATGGGCAAGGCCGGCAGCGTTTCCGTAAACGCCGTTTGCACCGCAGCGTGCACCTGATCTTCGATGTAGAAATACCCACTGATCGCGCTCGCGCCGAGAACACCTGCGACGGCCAGTCCGGCCATCAATCCTTTATACATGAAGGACCCCTTTTTGTTGCATGCCTGTCGCATGACGCAGTCAAGCATATGTCGAACGGAAAGCCTAGGGTCAGGGCTCATGATTCAGTTGCGTTTGGTTTGCGAAAACCGGTTCCTGACAAGGAAAAGGCGCGCCGGAAGTGCGCCACCACTTTCCAGCGGCTTTGACGCCGTTCAGGGGGCGGTTTTCACAAATCCCTCTGGTCTGTATAACGGACGGGACACTTTTTCGCTTGGGCATTGTATCAAGCCCTTGTCATGAATGGCATGACATCGGCCTTGCCGCCTCGCCCAAGCGAAAAATCGTCACCGCCAAACGCATCACAATCATGAGCCCTGACCCTATTCCAATTCCAAAAGAATCCGGCAAGCTTGGAGCGGGTTTTCGCAAGGCGCAAAAGCGGTTGGAGCGCACCTCATGATCAATAAAATCAAACTGCCGTCGACGAATGTGCAGGGCATTGTGCTGGTCATTTTGGGGGTTTTTGCCCTGTCCGTAATGGATGCCTGCATGAAGCTGTTGTTGGACGATGGCTACAGCGTCGAGCAGCTTCTTGCGGTGCGCAGTTGGATGATCGTGCCGGGGATGCTGATTTGGGCGTGGCGCCGCTTGCCGGCGGGGGCACTTACCACCAAGCGGCCTAAAATTCATTTCGTGCGCGTGGTGCTGGGCTTTTTCGCCCCGTTTTGTTTCTTCAACGCGCTCTCGGTCCTGCCGCTGGCGGATGCCACGGTGATCTTCTTCGGCACCACCTTCATCATGACGGCGCTCTCCGTGCCGATTCTGAAGGAGCAGGTCGGACCGCACCGCTGGGCTGCGGTGGTCTGCGGTTTTTTGGGCGTGGTGATCGCCGCGCAACCGGGTGGTTCGTTTTTGGGCGGTGACGGTTCGCCGGACTGGACCTATGGCGTCGTCATGGCGGTTTTGTCGAGTTTCGCTTACGCCAGTTTTATGCTCACCACGCGCTGGATGGGGCCGGGGGAAGGGACCTTCAAGCAAGTGCTTTATTTCCATGTCTGGCTGGGGCTCGTCACATCGGTTTTGGCGGCGCCGGCGTTTCGCGCCATGCCGGGTGCGGATTTCGCCTTGCTGGTGTTGGCCGCGCTGATCGTGGTGGCCGGGCACTTGTGCCTGACTCACGGCTTCGCCATTGCACCGGTGGGGTTGGTTGCGCCGTTCGAATATACGGCCCTGGTGTGGGCGATGGGTATCGGGTACGTGCTGTGGGGCCACATTCCCGAACCGCCGGTGATGGTGGGCGCGGGCATCATCGTTGCCAGCGGTCTGTATCTGCTGCATCGCGAAACCCGCAAGGCGGTGGCCCAGCACCCGGCCAAAGCGGGCGAAACGGTGCTTGACGGCGCATCGCCACCGGCGGGCGCGCCGGTACCGCCGTCTTTAATCGGTGGCGAGGGTAAGCCGGATTCGTCGCGGAATTAGAGTTTCCATGATGTCCCTATTCGGGTTGTGATCATAACGCCCTGAAATGTTTATTTTTTCGGCGCAGGGGGGATGGGTTTTCCATCCGCGCCGAACAAAACCTTTTGCGGCTGGGCCGGGGCGTATGTGCCGGTGGACTGTGCGGTGGACTGTGCCGGGGCGGGCTCTTGCGGCGGTGTGGCGGGCGTCGGCGGGGGGAGCGCATCCGGATGCGGCGGTGGCGCGGCGCCCCCTTTGTTGAGAATCGCCGCCGCTTCTTCCAGCAGAAAGGATTTGAACGCCTGGGCGACGGGGGACAGGCGCTTGCCCTTGCGGTGCATCACGTACCAGTGGCGCATGATCGGAAAATGCAAGACATCCGGAATGCTGAGGTGACCCAATTGAAGTTCGTTCTGAATGGCGTCACGGCTCATGATGCCCAGCCCCAGGCCGGCTTGGACGCTGCGCTTGATGGCTTCGTCGGAACTGACCTCCATGCCCGTCTTCATGTGGATTCCGTGTTGGGCGAAGAACATTTCCATGGCCTTGCGGGTGCCGGACCCTTTCTCACGTACAAGAAAAACTTCGTCTTCCAGTTTCTTGAGTTGTATGGATTTTTCGCGCGTAAACGGATGGTCGGGCGGGGCGATCAGGACCAGCGGATTTTCCATGAAGGTGCCGGCTTCGACCTCGATCTCCTCGGGCGGGCGGCCCATAATGACCATGTCCACCGTGTTGTTTTCCAACTGGCTGACTAGGGATTCGCGGTTGGTGACGTCCAGTTTGACGTTCACGCCCGGGTAGCGCTCACAAAAGATGCTCAACAGTTGCGGTGCGAAATAGTGGGCGGTGGTTGCGACCGAAATGCTCAATGTGCCGCGTTCCAAGCCCTTGAGACTCGCCAGGCCCGCTTCCATGTCCTCGATATGCTGGATCACCGTGCGCGCGTACTGGCGCACTTCACGCCCTGCTTCGGTGAGATAAATCTTCTTGCCCATTTGTTCGAAGAGTGCCTGACCAATTTGGTTTTCAAGCTGCTTGATCTGCATCGACACGGCGGGCTGCGACAGGTTCAACTCCTCCGCCGCGCGCGTGTAGCTGAGATTTCGCGCCACCGCGATAAAGGCTTCCAGTTGCCGTAACGTCACATGCATCGCGTTGAATCCAGGCGAAAAACCGCACTATAACTGGGGCTATGCCAAAAAGCAAAATGGTTCCAAGGTATTACCGCCTGATTATAAGAAATTTTTATGCTGACAATCAATATTTATGAGTTTATTTATACAAGGCGGGTTTGTATAGTTCCCGTCACTTGGAGGGGACGCTCCAAAGCGAATTTTGAGAGATTTGGTTGTGGATATACGTGTATCCGCAGCCATATCGCAACGCCAAGCAATACGAGATACAGGGAGTATTTAAGATATGGCATTGTTGGATCAAACCGGCCGTTACGCGGATTTGAGCCTGAACGAGCAGGAACTCATCGACAGCGGCAAGTACGTTATGTGCGCCTACATCATGAAGCCGGCCGAAGGCTACGGCTACCTGGAAGCGGCCGCCCACTTCGCGGCTGAATCTTCCACCGGCACCAACGTCGAAGTGTGCACCACCGACGAATTCACCAAGGGTGTCGACGCGCTCGTCTATCATATCGACGAAGCCAAGGAAGAAATGCGCATCGCTTATCCGGTCGACTTGTTCGACCGCAACATGATCGATGGCCGCACCATGCTGGTGTCCTTCCTGACGCTGACCATCGGCAACAACCAGGGCATGGGCGACGTCGCTTACGCCAAGATGATCGACTTCTATGTGCCGCCCGCCATTTTGAAGCTGTATGACGGCCCGGCCACCGACATCTCCGATCTGTGGCGCGTTCTGGACCGCCCGGTCAAAGACGGCGGCTACATCGCCGGTACCATCATCAAGCCGAAGCTGGGTCTGCGCCCGGAACCGTTCGCCGAAGCGGCTTACCAGTTCTGGCTGGGCGGCGACTTCATCAAGAACGACGAACCGCAGGGCAACCAGGTGTTCTGTCCGGCCAAGAAGGTCTATCCGCTGGTGTATGACGCCATGAAGCGCGCCATGGACGAAACCGGTCAGGCCAAGTTGTTCTCCGCCAACATCACCGCCGACGACCACCATGAAATGGTCGCCCGTGGCGAATTCATTCTCGAAACCTTCGGCCCCGACGCCAACAAGGTTGCGCTGCTGGTCGACGGTTACGTCGGCGGTCCGGGCATGGTGACCACCGCGCGCCGCACCTTCCCGTCTCAGTACCTGCACTACCACCGTGCCGGTCACGGCGCGGTGACGTCGCCGAGCTCCAAGCGCGGCTACACCGCGTTGGTTCTGGCCAAGATGAGCCGTCTGCAGGGTGCTTCCGGTATCCACGTCGGCACCATGGGCTACGGCAAAATGGAAGGCGACGCGTCTGACAAGATCATCGCTTACATGATCGAGCGTGACAGCTGCCAAGGTCCGGTCTACCACCAGGAATGGTACGGCATGAAGCCAACCACCCCGATCATCTCGGGCGGCATGAACGCGCTGCGTCTGCCGGGCTTCTTCGAAAACTTAGGACACGGCAACGTGATCAACACCGCGGGCGGTGGCTCCTACGGTCACATCGACAGCCCGGCCGCCGGTGCGATCTCGCTGCGTCAGGCCTACGAATGCTGGAGAGAAGGCGCCGATCCGATCGAATGGGCGAAAGAGCACAAGGAATTCGCCCGTGCCTTCGAAAGCTTCGAACACGACGCCGACGCCCTGTACCCGGGCTGGCGCGAAAAGCTGGGCGTGCACAAATAAGCCTCCCGGCAATTGCCTAAATAGAATGGCCGGGGGTGGTGCAAACCGCTCCCGGCCATTTTTCTTTCTTTAGATTGATTTTTTTGAAGGATTCCCCGTCATGTCGGATGCCGATCAATATCTGGTCCACGAAGAGCCGTTCTACCAATCCATCGCCAACGAAGTGGAACTCTACGAAGCCGCTTACCAAGAGCGCCTGCCGGTGATGGTCAAGGGGCCGACCGGGTGCGGCAAGTCCCGGTTCGTCGAATACATGGCGTGGAAGCTGAAGAAGCCTTTGATCACCGTGGCGTGCAACGAAGACATGACGGCCTCGGATCTGGTCGGGCGCTACCTTTTGGATGCGGGCGGCACCCGTTGGTTGGACGGACCCTTGACCGTGGCCGCGCGCATCGGCGCGATCTGTTACCTCGACGAAGTGGTCGAAGCGCGCCAGGACACCACCGTGGTGATCCACCCGCTGACCGACCACCGCCGCACGCTGCCCTTGGACAAGAAGGGCGAACTGGTCAAGGCGCACGAAGATTTCCAGTTGGTGATCAGCTACAACCCCGGTTACCAGAGCTTGATGAAGGATTTGAAGCAGTCCACCAAGCAACGTTTTTCCGGGCTTAATTTCGATTACGCTGCAGGTACGGCCGAAGCGGAGATTATCGCCAAGGAAACCGGTTGCGCCGAAGACGTCGCCGCCAAGCTGGTAAAAGTCGGCGCAACCGCGCGCAACCTCAAGGGCCACGGCCTGGATGAGGGCATTTCCACCCGTCTGCTGGTTTACGCCGCGCGTCTGATTAAGCAGGGCATCAATCCCACCCAAGCTTGCCGTATGGCTTTGGTCGCGCCGATCACTGACGACAATGACATCGCGGTCACGCTGAAGCATTCCATCGACGCCGTGTTCGGTTAAGCCGGAGGTTACAGGAACGGGAGAACCGTCATGAGCCTCACCCAGGAACAATTGGACGAACTGCGCGAAATGCTCAGCTGCGGCTTCGAGCAGTTGGACACCGCGTTTGCCGGTTGTATGGAAGACGCGTGCATACGCCTGTCCAAGGACGGCGTGAAGCAGTTGCTGGAAGGCGCGTCGCTGATCTGCATGATCGGGCGCGGCTATGAGCCGGTGCATGTGTTTCTGGAAGAAATGCCTGAAATCGGCCAACGCCTGGGCGAAGACACCATCGAAAAGGTCGCTCAAGGGGTGTGGAAGATGTCGCGCACGCCCAACGGCAAAGCGATTTTGCCGTTTTTGCAGACCTTGGGCACCGCCGCCAGGCGTCTCAACTCTCAAGAGATGTTCTGCCAATACGTCGGGTTGATCTTCGACATGATGGAGCAGACCACGCGCTCCACCCATGGCTTTCACACCACCATCCCCAGCGCGGGCCTGCCCGACATGTTGAACCAAGTGCCGCTGCTGCTCAGCCAGCTGTCGCTGGAAGGGCTGCGCAACTGGATGGAATACGGCGCCAAACACTACCGCACCCACCCCGAACGCCAGCGGGACTTCTTCTCCCTGCAATCGGCGGATTCCAAGGCGGTGTTCCAACGCGAACGTCACGGCACCCTGTTCGCCGACATCGAACGGCGGATGGACTATTACATGAAGGCGATGTGGGAAGAAAAGGTGCAGTTCGTGCCGTATTCCGCCGGTTTCGACGAAATGCGCAAACCCTATCCGTATTACGACGAACTGGGGCTGCGCATCCCGGACGTACTGGACGAATACGAAGACCCCGGCATCGGCATCCGCGTCAAGGCCACCGACCGTTATCGCGCCATTTTGGCGCACATGGCCGCGCACCGGCGCTGGACGCAGGCGATCTTCGCCGACAACTTCAGCCCGTTCCAACGCGTTGCGGCGGAAGTCTTCGAAGATACTCGGGTCGAGTATCTGGCGATGCGCCTTTATCCGGGCTTGCGCAACATCTTCATGTCGCTACACCCCATGCCCATCGAAGACGATTGCGACCCCACCAAGGAATCGTGCATCCGCCACCGTTTGGCGATGCTTTCCTACGCGGTGATGGATGAAGACCACCCATACCAAAACGAAATCATCTTGGAATTCGTGGATAAATTCCACGAGATGATGAAGGGCGGCGATTGTTCGACACGGGAAATCGCCAATCTGGCCCTGTCGTTCGTCGCGCGCACGCGCCGCCAGGAAGACCAACTCGCTAACGTGTATTTCAGCGACACCGAAGTCGACTACCGTGACGACAACCGCCACATGTGGAAGTATCACGAACTGGGCGACGAAGAGGAAATGTTCGAACAGTTCGAAAAGCGAAAGGGCGAGGAAAAAGAGGAAGAGCAGGGCCTGCCGCCGCGCCACTACCCCGAATGGGATTACCACGCCAAGACCTACCGTCCGGACTGGGTGAGCCTCTATGAGAGTCTCCACCCCCAGGGCAATATCGGCGTGATCGACGACATCCTCATCAAACATTCGGCGTTGGCGAAGCGTTTGAAGCAGCTCCTCGATATGCTCAAGCCCCAGCAATACGTGCGCGAACGTTATCAGGAGGAAGGCTCGGAGCTCGATCTGGACGTGGCGATTCGCTCCCTGATCGAGTTCAAGGCGGGCGCGACCCCGGACCCGCGCATCAACATGAGCCACCGCACCGACGGGCGCGATATTGCGGTGTCGCTGCTGATCGATCTGTCGCAATCCGTCGACGAAATCCCCGACGGCTGCAATCAGACGGTGTTGGAGATTTCGCGCGAGGCGGTGTCGCTGTTGGGCTGGGCCGTGGACAAACTGGACGACGAATTCGCCATCGCGGGCTTTTCGTCCAACACCCGCCACGAAGTCCGCTACCAACACATCAAGGGCTACGGTGAAGACTGGAACGATCTGGTCAAAGGCCGCTTGGCGGCGATGGAAGCCGGTTACTCCACCCGTATGGGACCGGCGCTGCGCCACGCGGCGAGCACTTTGGAAACCCGCAAGGCGGACAAGAAGTTGTTGTTGGTTTTGACCGATGGGGAGCCCGCCGACATCGACGCGGATGAAGAGCACCTGAAATGGGACTGCCACAAGGCGGTGCAGGAACTGGATCAAAAGGGGATTTACACCCATTGCATCAATTTGGACTCCAAGGCAGACGAGTACGTTGCAGACATTTTCGGTCCCCGTTACACGGTGATCGACAATGTTGACCGCTTGCCGGAGAAGCTGCCGAAACTATTCATGGCGTTAACCAAGTAAGGCGGGCAGCAAAGCCCTTTAAACGGGCAGTCTTGAGCTACCCTTAGGGGTTGGGAAATGCCCAAAAACGCTGAAAAACAGCCACTTTCTGCTTTGCTCAATTGACTTTATAAGAAAAACGGAATACAAGGAGCGCACATGTTTCGCACGGCCAAATTGTTGGCGAACCGATCGGGTAGGTATGGTTTCTCCACCCGGTTTTGCAGCGAAACACTATTAAGGATCGCGGAGGTTCTGGGCGACGAGTAAACCTGGGGAGGTCCGCTCGCACCTATCCCAGAACCACCCGGAAAGCCCCCGACTTGTTCGGGGGCTTTCTCTTACAAAAAAGCCTACTAACGGAGAGGTTCACGATGACCGCTAACGTCAAGATCGCCCCCAGTATTCTGTCCGCCGACTTTTCGCGCTTGGGCGAAGAAGTCAAAGCCGTCGATGAAGCCGGTGCGGATTGGATTCACATCGACGTCATGGACGGTCACTTCGTGCCGAATCTGACCTTCGGCCCGCCGGTGATCAAATGCATCCGCCCGTGGACCGAAAAGCTGTTCGACGTGCACCTGATGATCGATCCGGCGCAGCCCTATCTGGAAGACTACGCCAAGGCCGGTGCGGACCAGATCGTGGTGCACGCGGAAGCGGACAAGCACCTGGACCGTTCCATCCAGGTGATCAAGGGCTTGGGCAAGAAAGCGGGCGTGAGCCTCAACCCACACACCCCGGAAAGCGTTCTGGAATATGTGATCGATCAGCTCGACCTGATCTTGGTGATGAGCGTGAACCCCGGTTTCGGTGGGCAGTCCTTCATTCCGTCGGCGCTGGACAAGATCAAACGAATCAAGGACATGGTCGGCGACCGCGACATCGAGATTCAGGTCGATGGCGGCGTCAACAAGGATACGGCCAAGTCTGTGGTCGACGCGGGTGCGACCTGCCTGGTGGCCGGTTCCGCCGTCTTCAAGGGCGACGACTACGTGGCGACCATCAACGCCATCAAGGACGCCTACAGCTAAGTGTTCCGGCACTTGCGCAAACGCCAAACCCCGCCGAGACCACTGGGCGGGGTTTTTGCTGCGCCGCACAAATAATATGTCCTAAAAGCCCTGTGATCTCTTGAGCGTATGATAAAAACCATATATAAACGGCCCCAAATATATCAATAAATCCAAGAGGCCTAACGGGCGGGGGGACTTCCTGCCACGTCGCACCTCTGTTTGAATAGGCAGCTACCATGTCGGATGGAGAAGCAGGAACCCAACAAGCGGGTTCCATTCGCGCCCGTGCCGCAGGACGGGCCATGAAACTGGTCAAACCCATGGCGGGTTTGCGCAAGCGCGGCAACTATCTGTATTTCTGGGAAAAGCGATGGTTTTTCATCGCCATGGCGGTGGGCGCGGGGATGCTTTACATGCCCTTGCCCGACGGCTTGACCCAGTCCGGCATGATCATTCTGACCATGAGCGTGGTCGCCACCATCCTGTTCGTGACCGAGCCGGTGCCGCTGCCCACCGTGGCACTGATGATCGTCATCGGGCAGGTGATGTTGATGGGTATCGATTCGAAAACCGTCGCCAAGTCGCTGATGAGCGATAGCGTGCTGTTTATCATGGGCTCGTTGATGCTGGCGGTGGCGGTGGTCAAACAGAAGCTCGACACGCGCATTGCGTGGCTGCTGGTGCGTATGACGGGCACCAAGACCTCTTATATCGCGTTCGGCATCACCTTGGTGTCTGGCTTGTTGGCGTCGTTCGTCGGCGAACACACGGTGGCGGCGATGATGCTGCCGGTGGGCATTACTTTGATTCAGCTCACGTCCGACGATCCCAAAAAGGTCCGCAATCTGGCAGCCGTTCTCTTGTTTTCGATTTCTTACGGGTGTTCCGTCGCGGGCATCGGCACGCCGTCCGGCGGCGCGCGCAACGCCATCATGATCGGTTATTGGAAGGAATTCTTTTACGACCCGACCAATCCGGAAACGTTCAAATACCTGATCGATTATGTGAAATGGATGATCTATGCGTATCCGATGTTCCTGCTGCAGGTGCCGTTCGTGACGCTGATTTTGCTGTTTACGTTCCGCCCGGAATACAAGGATCTGTCCCGTGCGGTGGTCAAGTTGCGTTCTCAGGTGGAGGCCCAGGGCGCCATGAAGCCGGGCGACTGGATCGCCATCCTCATCTTCTTCCTGGTGTTGTTGGGGTGGATTTTCGGTTCCGCCGAATACGGCATGGGCA
Source organism: Magnetovibrio sp. (assembly GCA_028281525.1). GTDB lineage: Bacteria > Pseudomonadota > Alphaproteobacteria > Rhodospirillales > Magnetovibrionaceae > Magnetovibrio. Next base: position 22,528 of record JANQJR010000037.1, on the reverse strand, counting down.
CCATCGCCATCCTTGGCGCGACGGCGTTCCTGGTCGCGGGCCTGGTGGCGTGGCCGGATGTGAACTCCGGCGTCAACTGGGGTGTGGTACTGCTCTATGCCGCGGCCATTTCCTTGGGCGTGCAGATGAAAGATACCGGCGCTGCAGCGTGGGTGGCGAACAGTTTCCTCAGCATTCTCGCGCCTTTCGGCATGGATGAAGGCATAGGACTTTGGGCGGCGGTCTCGGTGCTCACCACCGGGGTGACCAACACCATGTCCAACGGCGCGGCGGTGGCGGTGTTGGGGCCGATCGTTTTGAAACTGGCCGTGGCGGCCGGGGAAAGCCCCATTGTCATCGGCTTTATCACCGCAGTGTCCTCGGCGTTTGCGTATCTGACGGTGGTCGGTACGCCGGCTTGCACCATTGTCTATGCCTCCGGTTATCTGAAAACGACAGATTTTCTCACTGTGGGCTGGAAAATGGCGACGATGTCCACCATCATCATGCTCGGCGCAGCAGCGGTGTATTGGCCATTGCTGGGCAGCTAAGGAAGCACTTGAGGCAATAACAAATGGGGAAACTGGGCGCATGAACGACAATCCGAACGAGCAGGACGTCAACGATCCCGAAAAACCGCACCATTCGCGCTTTCGCATTCTGGTGTGCATTGACGGATCGGATGAATCCTACCGTGGACTGAAGTACGCCGCCAAGATTGCCAAGGGCGAAGACGTCGATATCGTGCTGTGCTATGTGCGTCCGTCCGATCAGGGCCTGCGCTCGGGCGGGCTACAGATGGACGTGGCGCGCGGCAATATGCTCGAATGGGGGCTGGAACTGCCCGGCATCAAATATCTGAAAAAGGGCCGGGATTTGTTGATAGAGCTCGGCAACCTGCACGAGGACTGGAGCGAAACGGCCTTCCACACCGACATCGCCGGCACCAGCCTGGGCGACAACAAAATCGACTACACCGCCAAGTCCGGAAAGAAGATCGTCTTGAAGCTGAAGGTCGCGCAGGACGTGGCCACCGGCATCCTGGATCAATGGGAACTGGGACACTACGACCTGATCATCATCGGCGCATCGGCGCGTTGGGATTCCAAAGGCGCGCAGATGATTCGCGGTTTCTTCGATCCGGCGGTGGCGGAAAAGATCGCCATTCATGCACCGTGTTCGGTGCTGGTGGCGCGTGATCTGGAATACGGCCATGGGCACTTGATGTGCACCGACGGTTCCGAAGCCGCGACGGAGATGATCAAGAAGGATGCCTACATCGCTTCTCTATGCGAATGTCCGTTGCATCTGATGTCCGTGGCGCTGGATGTGGAAAGTGAGCCGGATGCGCAAAAGGCCGTCAACGACGCGCGCAAGATGTTGGTCGACATGGGCCAAGAGGTCAACGACACCATCGTCAAAGTGGGCAATCCGGTGGACGAAATCATCGAGGAAGGCCCGAATTATTCTTTGATCGTGATGTCCGACAGCGGCAAGAGCGGCCTGCAGCGTTTCTTCATGGGCTCGGTTGCGCTCAAGGTTATGCAGAATGCGTTCAGTTCCGTGATGATCGTGCGTTAACCGGTTTAGGCCGTGTTTTCCAAATACGCAAACGCCCGGACGGCTCAGTCCGGGCGTTTTTTCATTTAGGCACTATGTTCCTTAAGGACGGAAAAGACGATTTTTTTGACCCTGCCGACATCCAAGGGTGCCTTGAACGCTGTATTTTGGTCCTTCTTCAGAGCGTGCGGCAAGGCGTTGGCCGATACCGCAATCACGGGGATGTCGCGGGTTTTGTCCATCCCCTGCATTCTGCACAACGCTTCAAAACCATAAATGCCGGGCAAGTTGATGTCCATCAACAGGACGTCCCCAACGTGTCCAGTCCCCATTTGCGCACCCAATTCGCATAGAAATGTGTGGTTCAGAAGCCGGGGATTCAAAGGCAATCTTGAGCTTCACGGTAATGTGAGGCATGCCTTGCAACGCGTGGCGGACTCTGGCACTAATGGGGCAGACCACAGGTTCCAGGCAGGCGAAGCCCGCCGGATGAAAAGGGAACACGGTAAGGACGACCTTGACGGGTCCAGATCCGTGGCTGCCCCCGCAACTGTGAACGGTAGCCGTCTTGCACGGTGCCACTGGAGCTTCTTGAGAGGGAGCGCTCTGGGAAGGCGCGAGATGGCCGAGATCCGTGAGCCAGGAGACCTGCCTGTGATGATCATGGCCGCCCCTCGGGACGGCGGCTTATGTACGGTGGGTACGAAAGGAAATACACACTCATGCATATCGAACCTGGAATCGTCGATGGCGCGAAGATCGCGCTGAGCTACGGCACCGCTGCGGGCGCTTTCGCTTATACGGCTAAGATCTCCCTGGACACCATTCGCGAAGATGGCTTTGCGCCGTTGGTGGTGCGCAGTGTGCTGACCACCTTGCTGGTCTTCAGCTTCTTCGAAATTTTGCCGCACTATCCGGTGGGAGTCTCGGAAGTGCACTTCATTTTGGGCGCGACCTTGTTCCTGATCTTTGGTGCGGCGCCTGCGGCCATTGGTCTTGCGGCGGGGCTGCTGCTTCAAGGCGCGCTGTTCGCGCCGTTCGATTTGCCGCAGTACGGCGTTAACGTCACCACGCTGTTGGTGCCGTTGTTTGCGGTCAGCGTCTTGGCCAATCGTCTCATCCCGGCGAACACGGCTTATAAGGACGTGAGCTACATGCAAGCCTTGGCGCTGTCCACGGCCTATCAGGGCGGTGTGGTTGCCTGGGTTGCGTTCTGGGCCTTCTACGGCCAGGGCTTCGGTGCGGAAAACATCGCTTCGGTGACGTCTTTCGGCGCGGCCTACATGTTGGTGATCGTCGTCGAGCCGATCGCCGATCTGGCGATTTTGGCCATTGCCAAGACGGCGCATCAGCTCAGCTCCAGCAAGGCATTCCATGCGAGGCTGTATCACGCCGCGACGTGACGTTCAGCTTTACACAGCAAAGTAAAACGCCCGGCTTGAGCCGGGCGTTTTTTTGTTCCGAAACCATCATGTGCGTGCAATTATGCGGCTCCATGATTTGGCGCGGCTCCATTCATTCATGAGCATGAGATGGGCCGTTTCATAGGGGGGGATATGCGGCGTTTAAGACATGTCGGCATGGCTGCATGCTGGGTTGGGCTGATGGCGCTGGTGATGTCCTCTCAAGCCATGGCGCGCCAATGGCGGAGCACGCCTGCGGCCAAGGCCATGGATTATGCGCACATTATCGATCGGAAATCCGCGAACCGTATCTCCCTGATTTTCTGGATGGTGCCGGAAATTGTCGAGCTGACGCCCAGAACCATGGAAGCGCGGCAGATGTTGCGCCGTTATGCCGTGATTGGCGTGAGCGATGTCGCCGTATCCGACTTGGGCGAGTTTCTTGCGCTCAGCGCACCGCCGCCCTCGATCAAAATCAAGAACCTCGTGCCTTTGCCCCCATTGAAAAACGACACGCTACCGCCAAACGTCGTTTCGACCATACAGCTTTTGGGCGATGCTTCTTCCAAAGTGCTCGGCAAACTCGGCCAAGGGATCACGTGGTACGTCTTCGACGGCCAAGAGATTTCAAGTTGTCAGGAGGGGCGTTTCGAAGTGTCGTTCGCCGGCGTGGATTACCTCTATGAAACACCGATTCCCGGGTGCGAATGGGAATCGTGATCCCGGTTTTGTCGGCTATTGTGACGCCAAGTCCAGGATACGGTTCACGTCATCAACCGTGACTTCGTGGAAGAACGGGCCGCCAAGGATTTTGACGTTGGGCCCATGACTGCAATAGCCCATGCAGACATTGCGATCGATCTGGATATCCACGCCTCGCTCCTTGGCGCGCTTGCGAAACGCACGGAACACTTCGCGGGATGCCTCGCCGATGCACGCCGGGCCGCCGGAGCGTGGATTGATGCAGACCAGAATGCCTTTTTTCGCCGCCATTTACGCTAACCGCGAAAAGCCAAGGTGCGGATCATCCACAGCTCGCGTCGCCGGTGTTGAACAGGTGATAGAGCACTTCGATGATGGCTTTGGGTTTATCACCTTCGATGGAATAAAAAATGTTTTGGGATTCGCGCCGGGTCTGGACCAAACCATGGTCGCGCAGCACGGCCAAGTGTTGAGACAGGGCCGATTGGCTGAGGTTGGTGAGGGAATCCAGTTCCCCCGCGGTTTTTTCACCGTGGAGCAACTGGCACAGGATCATCAGTCGGGTTTGGTTGCTCATCGCCTTGAGCAGCTCGCTGGCGGCTTGAGCGTTGCCTTCCATTCGAGTGAGGTCCATCTCCACGTGCGAGAATCCTTATTCCATAAGAAATACCTCAATTAGATACATCTTATATTTAGAAGAAGTCAAGATTGCTCTCAAAAATAACTACATCAATAAAATGTGAAAATGGGACCTGCAAGAACGATAGGCCGATTGGAAAGCACTCAGTTGCGGGGCCGGGCCTATGATTGCGATGCGTTTGGCGGCAGTGATTTGTTATCTATCCGGACGAGGCTGTGTTCGGTGGCGTTTGGTGAGCACGTCCCTAAATGGCGCCAAAGCGGCTTGAAAGCGATGGGGCGGCGGGACCAGTTTACGCGAACGATTAGGAAAGCCGCCACAGTTCGAAGTCGTAACACTTGATCATGCAGTCAGACATTCTACCAAAAGTGTCTTCGTCAGTCACGCGCTGCATGGCTGTTTGAAGCTCTTGGATGCACTGCGAAAGGGGCTTGTCGTTCTGGTCCATTTTGGCGGTCATGGAAGTGTCTGTATTTTGCATATCGGTGCCTAATCGTCAGAGTGAAAAACAGGGCGTTTGACCAAAAGGGCGCAAGAAGCGCGCCAGGAGCCCCGCACGCTGAAGGAAAAGGGCCACTTGGCCCTTATTTATTCATGCTATGAAAAGCTTAGGCCGACTTTTACGCTTTGGCGCCGCACAGCCATACAGGACGTATGCGCCCGATTTTGAAGCGTGTTGCATGCAAACCGCGAATGAATCTTCCCATTTTGCAATTTTTAGGGTCCGTGCTCATGCGAGCGGTTTTCGAGCGTTTTCCACACTTTTCCGCGCAAAGTGGCGCAAAAAAGCCGCTCTTGATGGTCAGTGAACGGCTTTAACAAGCCAAACACAACGAAATATCGGGTCCTGACTTTAGGTCACCGACCTAATGTTCCGGGGATAACAACAGCCCTGACATCAAGCGGTCGACAGGGGCGAAATCGTCCGTGAGAACAGGGACGTCTGCGGCGGCGATGCGCCTGTTCAGATCGCTTTCGGGCCAGCGAATCCAACTGCGGACCAACCCGCTTTGGGACGATAAAACAGGTGTGCCCAAAGATGGAGAAAGCGACGCCGTGACGACGAAAGTCACCCGGCCGTATTGACCGATCTCTTCGCGTTCTACCCAGACCTCGACGGTTGGGAAATCTTCACCCAAGGTTTTCACCAGGGCGAACAGAAAATCGGGTGCGCGTCCGCTGTCCACCACATTCAGCGCATAAAAGCCACCGGGTTTGAGGCGCCGCGCGATTTCAGCGTGAAATTCTTGGCTGACCAAATGCTGGGGGATGGAAATATCGTGGAATGCATCGCCGAAGATCACATCGAAAGTAGGTTCCGGCGGCAGGCTCTGAAGGTGCATGCGGCCGTCTTGGTGCACGATCTCCAAACCCGGCGCGTCCGCGTCCAGCCAAAGGTGTTCCTCTGCGGCCCGGGTCACGGCGGGATCGATTTCCGCGACCACGAGGCGGGCTTGAGTGCCGAAAACGTGCGCCCAGGCGCGGGGTAGCGTAAATCCGCCGCCGCCGATGAAATAGGCCTGGGGTGCGGCGTCGCCCAAGCGATGCTTGGCATATTCGTCGACGAAGTGGATGTAGGGGCTGTAGAGCAGGTCCGGCTGGTCGCGGTCGTTGATGGAATGCACCAAGTGATCCAACGCCATCAGGCGCGCCGTCGGCGCGAAGCCGGGGGCATGATCGGTGCGGATGCAGAAATAATCGCTTTCGACCGTGCACGGCGATGTGAACGCCTGAACCTGTTGGCCGATCAGCCCGAGACCGGCTAAGGCGAGGGTGATTGAACCTAAAGCGGCCAAGCGCATGCGATCGGCGAGGGTGAAAAAAAGAGCCAAGGCGGCATAGACGGCGGTGACCATGAGCACGGTGCCGATGGACCCGATCCAAGAGATGAATACATATCCAGCGATCAAGGTCCCGGCGATGGCGCCGAGCGTGCCCAGGGCGTACATGCGCCCAATCACCCGACCTGGGTGGTCGTGGTGGTCGTCGTCTACCGCCAACTTGGTCAGGATCGGCGAAACGATCCCGACGAACAGGCTGGGCAAGAAGAACAGCGCGGTGGTCAGCACCACGATCACGATGATGGGCCCCAAGCCACTGGTCACCAAAATGCCTGCGACCACACGCAGCAAAACGAGAGAGGCGGCACTGGACACCGCCGCCGCGCCCAAGGCCCAGGCCACCCGCTGTGTGCCGCGTTTCGCGTCCACATGAGGTGCGGCCAAGACGCCGCCGATCCAGTGACCCACGGACAGACCCGCCAAAACCACCGCGATGATCGCGGTCCAGGTGTAAAGCGACATGCCGACGTAAGGCGCCAGAAGCCGGCCCGCGGCGATTTCGAGGATCAAGCCGCAGGCTGAGCTGACCAGCAAAGCGCTGCCAAACAAAAATTGACGCATGGTGGTTCGGTTCCTTTTTACACCCGTGCCTTGCGATTGCCCCAATTTTACGGAAAGATTTTTCTTAAGATGGGCTGGCACCGTAAACTGGCACAAACCCGCTGCAAGAGGAAACCCTGATGAAAAAACTGCTGATTGCCATCTGTATCACCGTATTCGGTTTTGCGGCATCCCCCGTCTGGGCGCAAACGGTGATGGCCGAGCCGGAACCCGACTTCGATAACCCGCGCAAAATCGTCATTTCGCTCAGCGAAAAGGATGAAAAGCGGGTCAACGCGATCCTCAACAACGCCATGAACATCCAGAAATTCTATGAACAGGATTTCGTGAAAATCGCCATCGTCGCCTACGGCCCCGGAATCTGGTCGGTGTTGAAGGATTCGCCGGTGCGCGACCGGGTGGAAAGTATGATGCTCTACGACATCGAATTCGTCGCTTGCGGCAACACCTTGGATTCCATCCACCGGCCTCAGGAAGACACCATCGAGGGCGTCGGCTGGGCGCGGGCCGGACTGGCGGAAATCGTCGAGCGCCGTCTGCGCGGCTGGGTTGACCTGACGCCTTAGGGGCGATGCCTGAAAAGCTTGATAATCAAGCTCTCAATACCGACATATGTGAGCGTAAAATTTTTTGGGAGGGCTTTTGCGCTATGTCCTTTAAAAGTAAATTCTTAGGCGTCGTTGCAGGTGCCACGTTTTCCGTCTGGGCGGCGGTTGCGCCAGGTCTCGTCCAAGCCGCCGAAAGCGACATGCTGCCCGCGCCCGAACTGGGTGAAGACGGCATGTATACGCAGCCGTGGTTTCATGACAGCTTTCTGTATCTGAACGAAGATTTGGCGGAAGCCGAAGCGGACGGCAAGCGCCTAATGATTTTATGGGAACAACGTGGCTGTCCGTATTGCAAACGCATGCACGAGGTCAACCTGCGCATTCCGGAGATCATCGACAGCATCGAAAACGACTTCATGGTCATCCAGCTCAATATGTGGGGCGACCGGGAAGTCATGGATTTCGACGGTGAGGTGCTCAAGGAAAAGGAACTGGCGACCAAATGGCGTGTCCAGTTCACGCCAACGGTGCAGTTCTTCCCGGCCACCACCGCGGAGATTGGCGGACAGTCCGGCAAAACTGCCGAAGTCGTGCGCATTCCCGGTTATTTCAAACCGTTCCATTTCTTCTTCCTGCTGCATTACGCCAAAAGCGGTGGGTATGAGTCTGAGCCCAACTTTCAGCGTTGGTTGGGCGGTATCGCTGAAAAACTGGAAGCGGCGGGCGTGCACTACGATCTCTACGCCGACGCGTTGCCCAAGAACCTGCCCGCCGATCTGTAAGGTGATCTGAGCGGCCACCAACCATTGGGGAGTGACTTTCCATGTGCGATGAATTGAGCTGCGGCCACACGCCGTCCGACAAGCCTTTGCCCGAAGTCACCAACGACCAGCGCCGCTTGTTTATCAAAGGGCTTGCGGCGTTGCCGCTGGCCACGGTATTGGCTTATCCCGATTTGGCGAAGGCCGCCGGGCACAACGCCACCAAACCCATATCCCTCAAAACGCCCAGCGGCGGCACCGCCATGGGGGTGATCGCCATGCCGGCGAAGACGCCCGCCCCGACGGTATTGCTGATTCACGAATGGTGGGGCTTGAACGATCAGATCAAGTCGGTCGCCGCCGAGTTCGCCAAGCAGGGCTATATCGCACTGGCCGCGGACATGTATGGCGGCAAGTATGCGTCGGACCGGGATGGCGCCCGGGCGCTGATGAAGGGTGTTACCGCCCAAGGCGGGACTGAGGAATTGGTGACCCTGATCGATTATTTGAAATCCCACGAGAAAAGTACCGGTAAGGTCGGGACCATCGGCTGGTGCTTTGGCGGGGCCTGGTCGCTCAACGCGTCCATCGCCACGCCGGTGGACGCCACCGTGATTTATTACGGGCGCACCAACAAGTCGGCTGCCGAACTGGCGACCTTGAACAACCCGGTGTTGGGCCATTTCGGTACGCTGGACAAACACATCAACGCCGAAATGGTCGGCGGTTTCGAAAAGGCTATGAAAGAGGCGGGCAAGACGGATTTGACCGTGCACTGGTACGAAGCCGATCATGCTTTCGCCAATCCCACCGGGGCGCGTTACGATGAAGAAGACGCAAACCTTGCGTGGGAGCGCACCCTCGGGTTCTTCAAGACCCATCTGATGTAAAACCCGTCAGACGCAAAACATCGTCACAATCGCAAGCTTGCCGCCGTCTTATGCTCAAGGCGGCGGCATGCCTGCGCGCGCCTCCGCGTTCATTTATTCAGGAGAAATCACGATGAAGCGTAGGGTTTTGTGGAGCCTGCTGGTTCCGGTTTTGGTTGCAGTGCACATGACGTTTTCCGCCCCAGCCTGGGCGCAAGCAAGCCGCATCTACATGGGGTTTGCGATACCCAAAGAAGCCAAAAAGAAGGGCTGCTGGAACACGCATACCGAGGATATTTATAGGCATTATCCTGATCAATTGACCCTGGATGAACTGAAAGTCCTTAAAAAGAAAGGGGTAAGGCAAGTGGATATGAAAGTCTTCGATGCCTTTCTCAAGTGGGTCAATAAAACTTACGGGCAAAAGAAAGACTTTGGCTACACCGTGTTCGATACACGAGGGTTTTACCAAGGCGCACCGGAGCAGAGCCGGGTGATGTTGTTGTTTTTCGCCCGCAAGACGGCTGTGGAAATCGGTTTCAAGTTTCAGCGCGCCTTTTGCCAGGATTCCGTTTACGTCAATACGATGGAGATCAAAAATACCGACATAATTAATGACAAGACCAACAAACTGAAGAAATAGGTAAAGCGCGGCTGCTTGGTGCAAAAGAAAAAAAGCGGAGTTCCGGATGGTGAGGGAACTCCGCTTTGATTTGAAGTGACGGCCCATCCTTGTATGGGGAGGAAGAAAGGCCGGTCGATTCTTATAGGTTGTTTTACACCTTGAGCTTTGTGCGTGCCGCCCCTCGGGGAAGCGACCGTGCGATGGCCCGTTAGGGGGCGTGACCATCACCGCATATTTACAGTACCCCAGTTCCCTAAACATTGCAGGCGTTCTAAAGTATGTTCGTATGCGCAAAGGTATTAAGCCGAATCACCTAAGGTCGGACCGTCTTAGGTGGAATCACGATCGTGTTTCCGCCTAAGGCGTGAATCCGACCCTAATCAATATGTGAGAGGGCGATTCACGGATGAGGTTGACGCTCATATGCATCAATCTCATCCGATCGCACTCTACCGGACCCGGCGAAAACGCCGGTTCGCTTATATCCGTCAGCCGACTTCGCTAAAGACCGGGAACGTTTCCAAAATCCAGTTGGCCGCATCGGCGATGGAGCCGGTGAAGATCGCCACGCCGGTGACCACCAACAGCCCGCCGATAGTGATTTCGACCTTGCGCATGTGGCGGCGGAACTTACCCAGAAAGGCCATAAAGGGCTTCACCGCGAATGCCGCCAGCAAGAACGGCAGGCCGATGCCGGCGGCGTAAACCGCCAGCAGGGAGGTGCCGTACATAACGTCGTCACCACTGGCTGCGACCATCAAAATGGTCGCCAGGATCGGACCGACGCAAGGGGTCCAGCCGAACGCGAAAGCGAGCCCTAAGATGTACGATCCGGCCAACCCGGCGGGTTTGTTTTCCAGGTGGAAGCGCTTTTCGAAATTCAAAAAACCGATCCGGAACAAGCCCGCGTAGTGCAGGCCGAACAACACGATGACCACGCCCGCGATTTTGGCGAGGATGTCGATGTTGTCCGCGATCATGCCGCTGATGGCGGTGGCCGTCGCGCCCAGCGCCACGAACACTGTGGCGAAGCCCAACACGAACGCCACGGCGGAGATGAACACCTTGCGTTGCACCTCTTTGTCGACGCCGTCTTCGGCGGTGAGTTCGTCCAAGGATGCGCCGCCCAAGAAACACAGGTAGGCCGGGATCAGCGGCAGGACGCAAGGCGAGGCGAAGCTGAGCACGCCTGCGCCGAACGAGCCCCAATAGGTGATGTTGAACGGATCCATTTAAGTTCTCCCCCCTGATTGGGATCATGGGATCGGGGCGTTTAAGCCCCCACCACCTTGATGCTGGTGTTCGGTTCGATGTCGACGACCTTTTTCTTGCGGATGTGGTTCGCCAGAAGATCGTAGATCGGCGGGCCTACGGTGCCTTCGTTGACCGACGCCCAGCCGCCGACCACGTAAGTTTTGGCCGGCTCGATGGTTTCGCCGCTGGACAGCAAGGTCATGTCGCTGATGCGGTTGCCAATCGTTTTGTTGATGTCGATGCGGTATCCCATACCGCCGACGCGCACCATGTCGCCGCCTTGCTGGTAGAAGGGGTCCGGGTTGAACAGGTTGTCCGCAACGTCTTCCAAGATCAGCTTGATGGTCTCACCCGTCATTTCGGAACGGTAGACGTTCGGATACGTGATCGACGTCTGGGTGTAGACGTCGTCCACGGTGATGTCCTGGCCGGGGATCACCGTCGCGCCCCAACGGAAGCCCGGCGACATGGAAATCTGCGTGTCGCGCTCTTCGATGATGGCGTTGCAGATCAAGTCGTCGAAGGTGCCGTTGAAATTGCCGCGGCGATACAACAGGCTGCTCGCCGTGCCCAACTTTTCGTTGATCACATTTGCGTGCGGGGCGCGGATGCCATCGACCACCGCTTGGATTTCCGGGTCCGGCTGGATCACGTCGGAAAACACCGGGATCAGTTTGTAATTGTAGTTTTTGACTTTGCCGCCCTGGACATCCAAATCCAAACGGCCGAGGAACTTGCCGTGCGACCCGGTGGCGACCAGCAGGGTGTCGTTCACTTCGATCACGCCGGGGATGGCGTCGTGAGTGTGGCCGGTCAAGATCACGTCGACGCCGCTCACAATGCTTGCCAGCTTGCGGTCCACGTCGAAGCCGTTGTGCGATGCCAACACCACCAGTTCGGCGCCCTCAGACCGGGCCTTGTCGATGTTTTCCTGGACCATTTCCGGGCGGATGCCGAACGACCAGTCGGGAATCATGTAGCGCGGGTTGGCCACGGGCGTGTAGGGAAAGGCCTGGCCGACGACAGCGATCTTGACGCCGCCGCGCTCGAACATCGCGGTGGTGTCGAACACCTTTTCCTGCCACTCGTTGTCGATGACATTGCCTGCCAGGAACGGGAAATTGAGCTTTTCGATCAGCTCTTGGACGCGGTCCGCGCCATAGGTGAATTCCCAGTGCGGGACCATCACATCGACGCCCAGCGCGTTCATGGCGTTGACCATGTCTTCGCCTTGTGTCGCCAGCGAGGTGTAGGAGCCCTGCCATGTATCGCCGCAATCGACCAATAGGGTGTTGCCGTCCCGCTCGGCACGGATGGCCTTGATCAGGGTCGCCAGGTGGGCAAGGCCGCCGATGCGCCCGTACTGGGTCGCCAGATTGGCGTAATCCACGCTGGAAAACGCGTAGGCTTCCGGCGTGCCGGGGGTGAGGCCGAAGTGTTTCAAGAAGGCTTCGCCCGTCAGATGAGGAGGCAGGCCATGCACTTCGCCGACGCCTAGATTGACGGACGGTTCGCGGAAATACAAAGGTACCAATTGCGCGTGAATATCGGTGAAGTTCAAAAGCGTCACATTGCCGACGCTGTCGAAGTTCAACAAATCGTCCTGGGTGATGGTCTGACCTGCGGCGGCGCGCGCGATGTTCGCGCCCGATCCCATTAGGGCTGCGGTCGCGGCCGTTACCTGCATAAAGTCACGACGGGTGAGCATGTCTCAAAGCCTCCGAGTGTTCGTCAAAGTTTATTATGTGTTGAATTTTAAAGGGCTTAATCCATACGAATTTGGACAGAAAAGGGGCGGCAACCGGTTACGGATGCCGCCCCAATCCGGCAAATGCGCTACTTACGCACAGAGGGACCTTCGACCGGCAGGCCTTTGCCGCGCCAGGCGAGGTAGGTTTCCAGGTTCAAGTACTCTTCCGCACCGTATGCGAAAGGAATGGAACGGATGTTCTTGTTGCAGCCACGGAAACGACGGTGCAACGACCCCGGCTTTTGCCATTTCAGGCGGTAGGTCGGGAAGCCGTTCGACTGGCCTTGGGACAGCAATTCGGCGCGCACCATGTTCATGGCGTTGTCTTCGTGACAGTGCTTGCAAGCCAGGTCCAACTGACCGCGGCGCTGGTAATAGAAGGCTTTGCCCTGCAACCAAGCGGGATACAGTTCGTCGCCGACTTGGTCCGCCGTGGTGACGCGCGGCATGCCGCGCGATTGCATCACCACCAAACCGGTCATGCCGAGCAGTTCATCGGATTCGTATTTGAACGGCTTGGCCTTCTGGTACTTGGTGCGGCAGCGGTTGACGCGCAGCTCCACGTTGATGGGCCGGTGCATTTCCGCATCATAGATCGGATACCGCGCGCCGACGCCTTTCATCGGAATGCCCATGGGGCCGCCCTCGGCGTCGTCCGGTGCTCCATGGCAATCGGCGCAGGATTTATTCGCCTCGCCTTGCGGAGAGTCGTAAATCTCTGCAGCCACATCCACGTAAGGCATGAACGGGTTTTCGAAATCGTCGTCCTGCATGGCGCGGGTTTCCGGCGTCGCCGTGGCGTAACCGGACCAGACTTCATCGCCGTATGGGTGTCCCATGCCCATGTGTTCTTCTTTTTGCTGGGTACACGCGGCTGCGATCAACCCAAATCCGGCGATGAGACCGGCAGTGATTGCTGTTTTTTTGAATGTCATGACGTTTTGCCCTCCCTTCGTCGCGACTTAAGACACAGCGATGTCTTTGGACACGCTCATGCTCTTGCCGGCATCGTCGGTCCAAGTGAATTCGTATGTGCCGGATGCCGTCGCCGTGATGAAGAAGGCGATGTACGGGTTGGCGGAAACGGCCGGGTGCATGTCTGCGCTGAACACTTCCTTGCCTCCGAAGGTGCAGGTGAACTTGTTCAGGATCAAGCGCGGGATCGTGTTGCCCTTTTTGTCCTTACGGTTGCCCGTTTCCATTTTGTGCGAAGCCAGGGTCTTGACCTGGATCATGTCGCCAGCTTTGGCCTTTTTCGGCAGCTTGACGCGAGGTTTCTTAGCCATTGTTATAGCACTCCACTAGATATGTCTGGGTGGCCGGGCGGGGCGTTAGCCGCCGCAGCCGCCGATGGTGACTTTCACTTCCCGTTTCGCGGTCAGCACGGAACCGTCGCTCATGACGGCGGCCGCCACGACGTTTTGGGTTTTGCCCAAGCGAATACGGGTATTCACTTCGGCTTTGCCCGTCGGCGTCAGGTTGAAAGTGATGGTCTCCGGGCTGGGGTTGCCCTCGGCAAACACATGGATGTGCTTGACGTAGTTGTCCGCGCTCATCGGGCTGTCGACGGAAATACCGACCGGCACGGTCGCGCCGTTTTCGGCGATTTCCGGCAAGCCGACGAACTTAACCTTGTCGGACATGGTCGTGGCTGCGCCACCGGTTGCTTTGGAAAGCGCTTCGGCCGCGGCCTCCGGGGTGGCTTGGGCGGTCGATGCGAAGCCCAGAGCCAGCACGCTTGCGCCAGCGGCCTTGAGAGCCTCGCGGCGGTCCACACGGACCATCTGCTGGATGTTTTTGCTCATGTTTTCCTCTATTTGTTTGATTATCTTAAAGCCTCTCCAGGGGACTCGATTTAAGATTCGTCCTTGAGCGTCATCAGGTACGCGATCACGTCTTCAACTTCCTGAGCGCTCAAAATCGTCTTGCCTTGGAACTTCTCCAGCACGCGGTGCTGACCGGTGCGGTAGAAACTCGGCATCATGGTGTCGAAGGATACCACTTTTGGGTCCACGATGCGCATGCGCAGTTCCGCTTCGTCCATGCGGTCGGCAACACCGTGCAGGTCGGGGCCGGTCAGGCCGTGGAACTGCTCTTCCGGAATCGGCATGATGTGGCAGGCCAGGCAGTTGCCTTTTTTGCGGCCGACGACCACCTTCTTGCCGTTGACGGGATCACCCGATTTTCCGGTTAAGGATTCTGGTATCGTCCCATCGACAATTTTGAAAGTGACCCCGTCGACAGCCTGTGCGGCGAATGTCACGCCACCGGCGACAACGGCTGCGGTCACGGCGAATGTTAGTTTGGTAAGTTTCATTATCCCTCCCAGTTGCTAAACCGTTCTGCTGATCTCTCCCGTGTTCGTTTCCCGGTTGTTTTTTTGTGCCCGGAACCTCTGAACGAATAGAGGAGTATGTGTCCAGCCTAATGGCTTAGCCTCGGATAAAACAAGCCCAATTATCATAAGATAATGGACTTGGTGTTTGCTTGGCCTCCCGAATGCGCGTGTTATTCAGTAATTCACGCAAAAAAAGCGTCCAATTTGCGCATTCGCACTTAAAAAATGGGAAAACATTTTAATTCCCCATCAATGTGCCTGTGTATTAGCACTCTGTTACATTAGAGCCGTTTTATTCACGAGGCAACCCTAGAATAACTAAAAATGAGAGTGATTCACATAAAAAAAGCGGAGCAAAGCTCCGCTTTTTCAATTGATTAGTACGAAAGTATAATGTGCAGTGCAGCATCAGCCGCGGCTGAACATGGCCTTCAGGCCGGCCATGACCGAGCCTTCTTCCAGGGCTTTCAAGCCCCACACCGCGCCGATGATGATCGATGCGAGGGCGATCAGCGAGCCCAGAGCCAACGTCGACATGCCGGTCAGGCCTTGGCCGATGGTGCAGCCCAATGCGATCACACCGCCGACGCCCATCATGATGGCGCCGACCATATGGCTTTTCATGTCGTCCGCGCCGCTGAAGGCTTCGATGTGGAAAGATTTGGTGGCCAGCGCCATGAGGAACGAGCCGACGATCACACCGCCGACGGCGGCGATGCCGAAATTGATGGATGCGCCGGTGAAGGTCATGAGGTACTGAATCGATTCCGCCGAGGGCGCCACAAAGGTGAACGAGAACAATGGCGTCGGTTCGAAATCATCAAAACCCACAACGCCGGTGATGTACCAACCGGCGGGGATCAACAGGCCGATGATGACCGCGCCAACGATGTCGGCGGGGGCGTGGCGGAATTCTTCGCTTTTGAAGCAGTATGCGATGATCGCCACGGCGAACACCAAAGTCACCGCCAGACGCAGGTTTTCGGTTTCCGCGCCGAACAGCGTTGCGGCCAGTTCCACCATGGACTGGCTGTTCAGGCCGAATTCGGTGAGGTCCGTGTTGAACGTTTCCAATTCCAGACGCGCCAGGCCGATCAGGCCGCGCAGCGTCATGTAGGCGACAACGCCCATGATCAGGAACACGATGATGGATTTGAGGTTGCCGCCACCGATGCGCACCAGGGTCTTGTTGCCGCAGCCGCCGGTCATGGTCATGCCGTAGCCGAACAGCAACCCGCCAATGATGGCGCCCGGCCAGCCAAGCGAACTGGTCAGGTAGATCACGCCGCCGTCGGCCGGGGCCAGGGTCAGGTCGATCAGTTCCATCATGTGCAGGGCTTGTGTGCCGAGAATCGCCACCGCGATCGCCAGCATCCAGGCGCGAAAACGTGTGGTGTCGCCCATCAAAACCATGTCGGACACGCCGCCCATGGTGCAAAAATTGGTTTTATTGGCGGTTGCGCCAAAGACAATGCCAGCGATGAAGCCCGCACTGGCGACCAGAGTGCCCACACTCATCTCTTCCATCGTGTGTCTCCCAAGACTTTCAACTCTCTCTGTTTTGTTTTCAGCGGTTTTACCGCTTTGGGGACACGGATCCGGCCCGCGCCCTGAATTTCGCGTTACCCCATATAATGTATTTCGCCCCGTTTGTATATTAGGTTTGTCTAAATGCTACAATTGTGTATATTAGTGAGGCCTTAAATGGAGGCCGTGCTGCCGAATCCTTGCGCTTTAAGGCCCACGAATGACCAAAGGGGCGGGCGTCAAAGCCCCCGATCCCGGCCTCCCGATCGAGCGGAGTTCGAAGAAAATGCAGGGCGTAGGCACGGAATACTACCAAGCCCGCGTGGGCGGCGTTTAGATTGCTTGAATATAAGCAAAATCTAAAATCACTGCGCGGATCAGAGCGTTAAGCGAAACGCGCCAGGGACGGCGGCACGAGACAGTGACACGAACTCGCCCTTAACCGGCCCGGATGGCAGACAGTTGGGAGACGAACATGAGTGACGGCAGTAACAACAAGAAGATGACGATCATCGTGACGAAGGGCACCCTGGATTGGGCGTATCCTCCGTTCATCCTGGCCTCTACGGCGGCCAGCCTGGATGTTGACGTGACGCTCTTCTTCACCTTCTACGGCCTGCAGTTGTTGAAGAAGGATGTGGATCACCTGCAGATTTCCACGTTGGGCAACCCGGGTATGGAAATGCCGATGATGGGCATGCACATGACCATGCCGAATATCGTGTCCACGATCCCCGGCGTCGACGCCATGGCGTCTTCGATGATGAAGAGCATGATCAAGAAGAAAGGCGTCGCGTCGATTCCGGAATTACGTGAAATCTGCGTGGAGAGCGATGTCAAAATCGTGGGCTGCCAGATGACTTTGGACCTGTTCGAATGGTCCCCGGATATCATGATCCCGGAAATGGAACTGGGCGGTGCGGCCACCTACATGGCCGAAGCCCTGGAATCCGACATCAATCTCTATATCTAAAACTCTGCATCGCCTGGATGCTGCGTATCCGGGCGGGCTGGCGCCCCGAAGTGATGAGTGGGGCGCGAGATATGATGTGCCTTTTCAACAGCTTGAGAGCAATTCTAAAAGAAGGGGGTAGGGACATGAAAAGCACGATGACTGCTGTGGCCGTGGCGGCGGCTCTGGGTTTGGCAGGTGGTTTTGCGGGCGAGGCCCAGGCTGCGGACACGAACGCCTTGAAAGCCGAAGCCGTGGGTGTGGTGAAATCCTTCGGCGGCCCGTTGAAAAAAGCCTTGGGCGGCGCCATGAAGGAAGGCGGTCCGGTCAACGCCATCAGCGTATGCAACGAAAAAGCGCCTGCCATTGCCACAAAAGCGATGACCGATTCCGGTTGGTCGGTGGGCCGCACCAGCTTGAAGCTGCGCAATCCGAGCAATGCGCCCGATGCGTGGGAACTCAATGTTCTCAACCTGTTTGAACGCCAAAAGGCTGAGGGGCAAAGCCCGGCGACCCTTGCATTTGGCGAAGTCGTTGAAACCAATGGAAAAAAACAATTCCGCTTCATGAAGGCCATCGGCACCGAAGCCGTCTGCCTGCATTGCCACGGGAAGGATATCCAACCGGAAGTCACGGCGGCATTGGATGATCTCTACCCGGATGATCAGGCGCGCGGTTTCTCCGAGGGAGATATCCGTGGTGCGTTCACGCTGATCAAGGATTTCTAGGCCTTTGAAGCGCGAGTTGGAGTTGAATGTGATAGGAGAACCCTTACAGGACCAAGAAGACGGCGCATCTCCGCTTTCGCAGCTTTTCGGGCTGTGCAGCACGGGCGAACAGGATACAGAATTCCTGCCGGAACGGCGTTCTTTGCGCATCCACGGCCATTCGACCACGATCCGGTTGGAGCGTGCGTTTTGGAACGTCTTGGAGGAACTTGCCGCTTCCGAAGATTTAACCGTGGCGGCGGTCGTGACCAAGATTTACGACCATTGCCAATTCGCCAATCAGAAAAATTTGGCGTCTTGCTTGCGGGTTGTCTGTCTCAAGTTTATCAATATCGGCCTGTAAAACAGGCCTGTAAATTGGAGAGGCGGCCCATTTGAACCAAATCCATCTGGATTGATTGTTTAACCATCACCCCAAAAAAGAGTAGAGAGATACACAAAATGGCTACCCAAACTCTTGATACCAAAGGCATGAACTGCCCGCTTCCGATCCTCAAGACCAAAAAGGCGATGAAGGATCTGGCCGCCGGCGACACCCTGGAAGTGTTGTCCACCGATCCGGGTTCCGTGAAGGACATGGAAGCGTTCTGCAAGTCCACCGGCAACAAGCTGCTGAGCAGCGGTGAAGACGGCGGTGTCTACACCTATGAAATTGAAAAGGCCTAATCGAGGTCTTTTCCGCGAAAACGGCCCTTGGATCAACGACCAAGGACTGGCAAGACGTCCTCGGGATGTTATTTCCGCCGTTTTCTGCTATAGTCCTGTCCAGGGGCCGCGCTATCGCGGCCCCGGATTTGGCTTAAAGCACTGGTTTATGGTTCATTTTCTGTATGCGTCCTTTGTTTAAGACGATCTTGGCTTTGGCGAGCGTCCCGATGCTCTGGCTCGCGCCCGCAGTTCATGCGGCGGAACTGGTCTATTTCGGCTCGGTGGCGTGCGCGGTGTGCGACCGCTGGGACGAAGAAGTCGGTGAAGTCTATGCCAAGACCCAAGAATCCAAAATCCTGCCATTGCGCCATCACGATGTGCATGACGACCGCCCGGACGATCTGAAATTCGTGCGTGGCGTGGTCTTTACCCCGACCTTCGTGGTGATCGAAGATGGAAAAGAGGTCGGTCGCATTGTCGGCTATATGGGCGATTTCTTTTTCTGGGAGCAGGTCGACGGCTTGATCAAGAAGCTCGATACCGTCACGCCGGACCGCCATGCGGCCTGTGCCGGGCCGTCCGCACAACCTACCAGCGCGGTCTGCTGATCGCACCGCTGCCCTGTCGGCCACCCCCTTCTTTGCTTGCATTTCAGGGGGGGCAGGGAAAGAATGGCTCTGGAATCATTGATGATTTGCCGTTCTATGATAGGCGCGGCAAAGGGTAGAACATGTCGCCGAACGCTGGCAAGGGCGCACCGCGCGCAAAATCTCAAGCCACTAAGCCGTCTTCGGCTCAAACGCCGGGAGACGCGGGCGCTGTTGACTGGGCGCGCACCCTGTTCGACACTTTGCAAAACGATTTGGCGGTGATGCTGGAACGCGGACGTATCCGTGATATCAACGCCACCGGTCTCGCTATGTTGGGAGTTGACGGCGCCGATCAAGTGTTGGGGGCGTACTTTGCCGATTTTATCGACCGGGATCAGTTGGCCAGCGCGTTGACGGTGCTGTCGGGCAAGGCGGTGCCGGGCACGGAGATCATGGTCCGCTTGCAACCGCAGAATGCCGACGCCAATGACGTGCAAGAGACCATCAGCGTCGCCATCAGTTCCGTACCCTTGCCAAGCCAAGATGCCTTGGCGTTGCGCGCCCGGCGGATCAGCGGGCCGGACGATCGCAAATCCGAAGACCTGCTCGGCCGGGATCTCTACCGTTATCTGTTCGAATCCTCGCAGGCGATGATCAGCGTGCTGGACCGCGACGGCTACATTCTCATGACCAACGAAGCGGCTTGGCGCGTTCTCGGCTATGGGAATGCCGCGCAATTGGTCGGGCGTCCGTTTCTGCACACGGTGCATCCGGACTACCATCCGGTGATCGACGCAGGCATGGATCTGCTGGCGGCGGAAGAGGGACCGTTGCCCTTGAAGTTTCTACACGCCAGCGCCTCGATTATCGATGTGGAGGTGCAATTTTCGCCCATTGGCGATGGCCAGTTCATGGTCGAGGCTCGCGACATCACCGAGCGCACCCGTATCGCCGAGGTCCTTCAGGAACGCGAACAGCGCCTGCGCGGCATCCTCGAAAACGTTGCCGATGCGATCATCACCATCAACATGCGCGGCGAGGTGGTGGCCTTCAACAAGGCCGCCGAAAATATATTCGGATATGAAGCCCGGGAGGTTCTGGGTCATAACGTCTCCATGCTGATTGGCGGGGTGCATGCCGCCCATCATGACGAATACATGGCGCGTTATCGCGACACCGGGGAAAAGAAGATCGTTGGCGTTCCGGGACGTGAAGAACTGGGGCGGCGCAAAAGCGGTGAGGAATTTCCCCTGGAGCTTTCGGTGACGGAACTCCACCACGGCTCAAAGCGCTTCTTCACCGGCGTGGTCCGTGACATCACGCAGCGCAAAGAAGCCGATGAGGAAATCCGCAAGGCCCGCGATCAGTTGGAAACGCGTGTCGCAGAACGCACCCGCGAACTGACCCAGGAAATTTTGGAGCGCCAACGCGCCGAGGATAAGTTGCGTCTGGCCGGTGAGGTCATCGAGGCCTTGACCGAAGGCGTGGTCATCATCGATCCGGATTTCCGCATCAGTTCCGTCAATCCCGCCTACACGGAAATTTCCGGATACGACGTCGAAGAAGTCATTGGCCGCTATCCCATCAACCACACGGCGTTGAGCCAGGGTGGCGCCATGTTCGATGAAATGTGGAGCGGTCTTGAACACCGCGGCAGTTGGGAAGGGGAGTTTTGGAACCTGCGCAAGAACGGCGAGGAATACGCCGAACGCCTGTCCGTTACCGCGATCACCAACGCAACCGGGGAGGTGATGCAGTTTGCGGCGATCATCTCCGACATCACCAAACGCAAGCAGGACGAAGAACGGATTCTCTACCAAGCCAATTACGACAGTTTGACGGGGCTGCCCAACCGCTCCTTGTTTCTTGATCGCTTAACCCAGGCGCTGAGCAACATGGAACGCTCGGAAAAGAACTTGGCGTTGTTGTTCATCGATCTGGACGGCTTCAAACTGGTCAATGACACCTTGGGCCACGATGTCGGCGACATGTTGCTTAAGGAGGCGGCAAAGCGACTTGGCACGTGCGTGCGTACCGGCGACACGGTGGCGCGTCTCGGTGGGGACGAATTCACCATCATCATGCCCAACCTGGACGATCCCAAAAATGCGCCCTTGGTGGCGCAGCGCGTGCTCGACAGCCTGGGCCGGGCTTTCTTGCTGGGCGGGCACGAAGCGTTCGTCAGCGGGTCCATAGGCATCACCGTCTTCCCTGACGACGCCAAGGATGCGCAGGAACTGTTGAAGAATGCCGACGCCGCCATGTATCGCGCCAAGGAGGAAGGCAAAGCCAATTACCAATACTTCACCGTCGATATGAACGAGCAGGTCCAAGAACGCATGGTGTTCAAGAACGGCCTGTCCAAGGCGTTGGAAAACGGGGAATTCCATCTTCTCTATCAACCGAAACTGGATTTGAAGAGCAACCGGGTTACCGGTGCGGAAGCCTTGATGCGTTGGGAAAGCCCGGACTTAGGGCTGGTCAGCCCGGTTAAGTTCATCCCGCTTTTGGAAGAAACCGGGCTGGTCATCGAAGTGGGTGAATGGGCGCTCCAAACCGCGTGCCATCAACACAGGGAATGGATGAAGGCCGGGTTGACGCCGATCAAGGTCGCGGTGAATTTGTCCGCGCGCCAATTGCGTGAACCGTCGTTCGTGGACATCGTCAAATCCGTTTTGAAGAAGAACGATCTTCCGCCCAGCGCCATCGAGATCGAAATCACCGAAAGCATGCTGATGAGCGACGCACCCAACATCGTCGCGGCGCTGGAGGATCTGCACGATTTCGGTGTGCACATTTCCATGGATGACTTCGGCACCGGCTATTCGTCGTTGAGTTACCTGAAGCGCTTTCCCATCGACACCATCAAGATCGACCGCTCTTTCGTCAACGAAATCCACGTTGATGCAGACGATGCGGAGATCATTCACACCATCATCAACATGGGCCACACGCTCAACCGCAAGATCATCGCGGAGGGCGTGGAGACCGAGGAGCAACTCGACATCCTCAAGGCTTACCGGTGCGATGAAATTCAGGGCTATTATTTCTCCGAACCGCTCATGCCCAAGGATTTCACGGACTTCGTGAAGGGGCTCCCCCAATAAGCCCGGCCCGATAGCTTTCGTTAGGCAGCTTTAGTAAATCAGTTGCTCTTCCTCGCCTTGTCCGGCGATGACGATTTCGCCGCTGTCGGCAAGCTGCTTGGCGATGGTGACGATGGCCGCCTGGGCTTCGTCCACGTCCTTCAGG
>JANQJR010000028.1 GCA_028281525.1 Magnetovibrio sp. | reverse complement strand
CCCAAACCACGCTGATACATCGCCCCCAGGTAGTAGTGGCCCAGCGGGTCGCCATGCCCGGCGGCAGCGGTAAAGGCCACGCGCGCGGCGGTGTAATCTTCGTTCTCCAACGCCTTGAGACCGGTTTCCACGTTGGTCATATCGGTGCCGCCGCCGTTGCCCGCAGCCATGGCCGAAGTAGCTTGGAACACCGCAAAACATGCGACAAAAACGATAGCGAGAAGGTTGTGTTTCATGCTCGGTTTTCCCTGTTCTTTTTGCCTGCGTACCATACCATAAAATGTTAATCTCCGGGTGAAAAATACACAGAATTCTGCAAAATTTATGCCTTTCTTTCAAACAGTTACAGCATTTCTGATTTGCTTGGTCCTGACCTTATCCCGCACCGCCTGGGCCGGGGAATTGCCGGTTTTGATCGACGTGGCAGACCTGTTGAAATTCGCCCCAGAACAACGCCCGGTGATCATCGAAATCGTCGCCCCGGACCGGCCCGCGCCAGGCGCACACATCCCCGGCGCGCGGCTCAGTCACTTTAAGGCGGATGGATGGGTGATCGATTACGAAGGCCTGCCCGGCATGCTGCCGCCACCGGACAAACGGTCCGCATTGGGTGCGCGGCAGGGAATCCGCCCGCAAGACACCGTGGTGCTGGTCGCGACGGAAACGGACAACCACGGGCTTGGCGCCGTCACGCGGGCGTTTTGGACATTGCGCATGATGGGACATGTGAATCTCCATCTGCTTGACGGTGGCCTGCCCGCGTATCGGGCGAGCGGTGCACGACTTGCCGACAGCGCCGCCGCGCACGCGCCATCTGCGCCGTATCCGCAAGACCGGTTCACCGACACGTGGCTCACCGACAGCGGCGGCGTCTACGATGGCGGCGACTACGGCACTTCGCCACTGGACGTTCGGGAATCTGATCGTTCAAACGGCTTCATCACCCATCCCCTGGTGGAAAACCCCGGCACCATTTATGGCGCTGACAATGTGCCGCCTGCAGCCTTTGTCACGGACGGCCATTTCAAACCCGCCGCGAAGATGCATGCGTTGATGGACGATGTCATCGGCAAGCCGCCGGGCCCGATCATCGTGTTCAGCGACACCGGCTACACCGCCAGCATCGGTTGGTTCTCAATCCGCGAAGTGATGGAGCACAAGGACGTGCGCCTTTACGATGGGGGGTATATCGAGTGGGATGATCTGGGTTACGAAACCTACGATCCCCGCAATGACATGGGCGACGCGCTTGGCTGAACGCGCTTAGTCGAGTGCGAATGCATCCAAGCTATTTTTTCACCGGGCAATATTCGGAAACATAAGTGCAGCCGCACATGTCGTAGCCACCGGGCGCCGAAGCGACCTTACCGCTCCACGCATCACCGTTCAGCCCGCATGTTTCGGTGCAAACCCGTTCGGCCTCTGCCTGGGTCGGGGTGTAGCCGCCAGGCACGAACCGGGTGCGCACAATCCCGCAATCGCATACACCCGGATTGGCGCCGAAGTCGGCACGCCATCCGCCGGACCAACCGCACTGATGCGCTGCGCAGGTCGCGGGACAGACCGAGGCGGCTTGTTCAACATTGGCGATGGGGCCGTTGGCGATAACGTCACTGGCCGCGGCGGTTGATGGGGGAACCACCGCGGCCAGGACAACGGCGAGGAAAGCGAAACGCAACATCCGCGCGCCTTACTTCCCAGCCGCCGTCATGTCGCTGGATCGGTTCTGAATGTAGAGTTGAACCATTTCCAGCATGTCCGGCTCCAACTTGGTGAAGCGGCGCATGGCCTTGATCTTCTTCACCCAGTCGCGGGCGTTGTGTCTGGTGCCGGGATACAGCGTGTGGCACAAACCGCAATCGGTCTTCCACAACTCTTCGGCATAGACCGTGACGGTAGCGGCATCGGACACCATGCCACCTTTATGCACCCATCCTTCGACATTGACCTTGTTCCAGGTCAATTCCGTTTCTTTATCGACGAACTGCTCGGTCGCCTTGACCGTATCCATGCCGCCGAAGCCCAGCTTGGCGATTTGCATCAGCGGTCCCGGTTTCTTAAACAGTTGCACACCGCCTTCGCGGTCCCAGGCATCGATACGCACCTTGAGCCAATCGCCGTCGCGTTCCAGCACAGTCAGTTCCGTCAAAGGCATCGCATCAAACGCCTTGTCGGAACTTTCGTCCTTATCCATGTAGACGGATTTGTTTTGCGCCATGATTACGGTCGCGCCGTTCAGGCTGTCCGTGGCGATGACATCGTTCAAATCGGCCGTCAGATCTTGGTAGTATTTCGGGAAATCCGGCAACTTGTGTGCGATGCCTTTGTGGCAATCGATGCACGCGACATTTTCCTTCAGCGCTTCCTGCATGGTCTTTTTCGCGCGGTCACCCTGCTTCTCCCAATGCATGGCGTCATAAGCGTGGCAATTCCGGCATTCTTTCGAACCGTTGCCCTTCATTTCCGCCCAGACGTTGCGCGCCAGTTGCAGGCGCTTGGCTTCATATTTTTCCTTCGTGTCAATGGTGCCCAGAGCCCAGTGGTACAGTTCCTTTGTCGCCTTGATCTTACGGACGACCTTGTGGCCCCAGCTTTTTGGCACGTGACAATCGGAGCAGATTGCGCGCACGCCGCTACGGTTATGGTAGTGGACCGTTTCCTTGTATTCCTCGTAGACGTTGTCACGCATTTCATGACACGAAATGCAGAACGTCATGGTGTTGGTGGCTTCCATGAAGGTGTTGAACCCACCCCACGCGATCACACCGGCGACAAACACCAAAACGGCGAACAGCGGCTTAGAGGTGTCGTGCCAGAACCATTTCCATAGGGCTTTCATGTTTCATCCTCGTTTTTAGCGACTGAGTGTTCTTTTTGTTTTTAAAAAGGAGGAGCCAGCCGGTTAAGGCTGGCTCCCCCCTTAAATGTGCACAGCTCGAAAGATTACTGCTTCATCTTCTTTTGAGCCTGACGTTTTTCGGCATATGCCTGAAGGGCCTTCTTGACCATTTCTTGGTGATCAAAAGTATCCATCACACCGGGGTCGGAAACCTTCGCCCAGAATTCAGGATTGAAGCGCTCTTCGTGGCAAGCTTGGCAAATACCGGCCTTCTCGACCGAGTCGCGCACCTCTTCAGGCAGCGGACCGGTGAGATCCCAGTGCGATCCGACGGAGACGATCTGTTCACCGTCTTCGTTGATGATCGCGGACAGGTCATGATCCAGTTGCGGGATCGCAGGAATCTGGGTCGTGGCCTTGCCGGGGATGATGTTGCCTTGAGCATCCGCCAAATCGACAACCCAGCCCTTTTCGTAGCCGAGCATGAAGCGGCCGCCTTCGATACCATAACCCAGAGCTTTCGGGTTATCGTGGCAGCTTTCACACGGACGGGCTTGACGACCGGCGGTGTGCGGTTGCACGGCCGAATGGTCGATACCCTTGCCTTCCGGCGTCATGTTGATGACGTTTTCGGCAACGGTTTTACCGTCCTTGTCGATCACGGTGGTGATGACCTGGCAACCCGGCATCAGCGGGCTGACACGGCCTTCACCGTTGATGCCCAATGTCGGGGTTTCCCAACGCAGGTACGAGCGGGTTTCGGACGCCTTACCGGGCGAGCGAACGTTACTCTTACCGCCGTTGAGCGGCCAATCCGCCGTCAGACCGTTCTTCGGATCGCGCGCGTTGCCGCTGGAGATCCAGTCGGTGTCGGTCTTGGGCTTGCCATCCTTGCCTTTGGAATAGTCCATCGTTACGTGGCAGCCGTAACATTGAGGCGCCCAGTCCGCGTGGCATGCATAGCATTCCATCGTTTCTTGATGCTTCTCAATTTCCCCCATCGCGACTTTCGCCATGGTCGACTTGTAGCTGGAGGTATCGTCGATGATCTTCAAGACCGGAACCTTGAAGTCCAAGCCGGTGGCGGAGTGCATGATCACTTCGTCACCCTTCCTAACGACATTACCCAGCGGGTTGCCGCGCGCCGAAAGCAGGTAGCCGTCTTGCGGTTCGTAAACCGTGGCTTCCTTCATGTATTCCGGCAGCTCTTTCGTCAAACCACGGGGCGTGTCCCCCAAGGGCTTGTCGAAGTCTTCGCCATGACCCAGCGGGAGATCCCACGGAGCCTTCTTGACGGTGCCGTGACAATCTTCGCATTCCACTTCGACCTGAGCCAAAGTGGTGCCGAAGATATTGCCGTCGCCGTGCATGTCGATGGAGGTGTGGCAATCCTGGCAGAGCATGCCGCCCTTGGGGTTGCCGTCCATGGATTCGACCTCGTGGTGCAAGTCGGCTTTGATGAACACGTACACTTTGGTGTGCAGTTTGTTCTGTTTCTTGCCGCTCGCATTGAAGGGCGAACCGTACGGGAATTCCATCAGACCCTGGTACGACACACCGGTGCGCTTACCGCGGTTGTGACAGGACACACAGGTTTCAGCCGGGATACCGGAGTAATGCTTGTCACCCAAAGTCACTTTGGTTTTGCGGGTGGCTTGCATCTGGTGGGTCAGCATGTGGCCGCGTTGGGTCTTGTCGATGGTGGGGTCGCCGCCTTCGTAGAAGCCTTCGTTCGAATACGGAACGTGGCAGGCGGAGCAACCGGTGCCGCGATAGTCGCCACGGCGTTCACGGCCGCGGATACCCACGTGGCAGCGTTGGCACTGCTGACGGGAGTACGTGATGCCCGCCTGGTTCGGATGCTTGGAGATGTCATCCACGTTCACTTGCGGAATCTGTTTCAGACGCTTGGGCATCTGATCCGCGTGTTCCTTGGCGAACGCGGTCATATACTTCTTATAAGCGTCCGAACCGATCGCCGGAACGATGCCGTCTTCGTCGATGACGTCGTAGTTGCCGTAAACGACTTTACGGTCAGCCTGCAAACCCCAAGACCACAGGTTGCCCTGCAGCTTACCGGCTTCGGTGTTCATCAGGGCTTTTTCAAGGCGCTCCTTGTAACCCTGGTGACACTGACCGCAGGCCTTGTCGGAAATCCAAAGCGCACCCGGGTCCGGGTAGAACGCATCCGGGCCGCCCTTCTTGGTGAGCTGATCCGGTGCGCCCATGTGGGCCTTAGCTTTGTCCTTGGTTTCTGTGGCGTCGCCGCCGTGACACACCGTACAACCGGCTGGGTCACCATAAGAGGCACCGAACTTTTCGATGTCCTTCTGCATGTCGCCTTCACTGAACCGCTCGATGCCGTTGTGGCATGCAAGACAGCCCGTTTCGGCTTTCGCATCGGTCGCGCCCCACAAGGTGAGCGACAACACCAACACAAACAGACTTGTTAACCGCTTCATATTCCCCTCCCAAAGATCTGTCGGGAATGAACAAAATTCAGATGCATGTTTGGTGCAATGGATATGCCAAAACACCACATTGTGTGGGATTATTTTTTTATATATATTTCATACAGTTACGATGATTTTTCGACCCATAAAAACCGATTAAAACACTCGGGATTTATGCTTTTATCGAGCCCTTTGAGCGGCTCTTGAATCATTTCTCGCATTTCTTGAATGATTTAAATTTTCAGCACGTCGTGTTGGGCCGGTGTTGCCAACCAACGCCAAACGCGCTGCCGGCGAAAGGACATGCGGAGGGCTTGCGCGGGACGGTTTTTTTTGCCAATGGTGTGGACGTATCCGGCCAATGGAGGAGCGCCACCCATGTTCAGTGCACGTTGTTCAAAGCTCATATCCGCCTGTGTGGCGGCCTTTGTGCTGCTCGCGGGAGCAACCACGCATGCCGCAGGCGAACCGATGGCTGCGCCGCAATCCGAGCACCAGACCGGCAAGATTTTAGAAAAGACTCATGGGCCGTGGCGGGCGACCTGCTTCGTCGACGCCACCAGTCCGCAGCCCTATTGCCGCGTCATGGTGGTGCATTTCTTCAACACCTCGGGCAAAAACCTGGACTTTGCCCAATTCGGCCCGTCCTTCGACCGTGGCGAAATGGGTTTCGTCGTCGCCACCTATTACGGTTTTGCCAACGAAAGCCGCATCACGGTCGGCATCGACGACAACGACCCGATCAACATGCCCGCGCCTTTGCAGGGCAACCACATCGCTGCGCCCACCAACATCACCGAAGTTCTGGTCGATCAAATGATGACCGGCAAAGCCATCACCGTGGAATTCAACATGCTGATGCGCGGCAAGAAGACGCTGAGCTATCCGCTCGACGGGTTCCGCGAGCTCAAAGCCAGCATCGACAAGGTGCTCGCGGGCGGCTAGAGCCGGATCGTCTTAATCTGAATCGCTTTAGCGATGCGGATTAAGACGTGAACCCGTCTCTCATCAAATGTGTAGAGGACGATTCACGACTTAATCTTGTTCACAAAGCGACCAAGATTAAGTCGATCGCGCTCTAGGGCCTGGACCCGAACTCAACCTTCCATCGCGCCGAACAGGCTCGGCAAAAGGTAAAAGTGGAAGAGCAGCACCAGTTCGGGCAACAGCAACAAGGCCACCAACGCCGCAAGCCCCTTGCCGATCCGCTTCTCGATCAGTGTAATCAACGGGCTCACCAGCACACCGGCCAGCACCAACGCCATCGCGACCTGCAGCCAATAATCCAGTGTGTCCACAGCAAAGCCCGACATCGCCCACGGCACCGCCACCAGCACCGCCGAGATTACCAAAATGCCCTTCCAGGCGTCCTTCATCCCTGCTCCTTCCACCCCTGCCCATCTTAGGCTACCGGTGATGACTTGGCCCTGATAAAGTGACTTGGATGACATCGGGGGCGCATCGGGAGGACGGCTATGAACACGACCGTCAAATACGTCTGGGTCCTGATCGTCTGCGCGTTCGCATGGGCTCATGCACCCGGCGCGGCGGCGCAGATTTCCGTGCAGCCGACATTGCCGCTTTACGAACCCACGACGCCGTTTGTGGAAGGCGATTTCGCGTGGGCCTTAAAGCCGGGCACCGGCGTGATTGCCGGACAGGGCGTGTTGCGCGCCCAGGGCGGCATTTTGATGCTCGCCACGGGCGAGACCGTGACGCTGGTGCCCAAAACGCCGTTCACCGACGATATCGTCGCCGCCACCCGCACCGAGGGTTTTTTCGATCGTTTTGAGAACGCCAAGAAACCCCCGGCGTATGAAAAGTATCGCCGGGTGGTGATCGCCGACGACCAAGGCTACTTCCGGTTCGAAAACCTGCCTGCGGGTGAATGGTACATCGTCACGCGCGTACTCTGGCTCACCAGCGACCAACTGGGTCAAGCGATCCTGAACGGCGGTTTGATGTGGGGACAGATCACGCTCAAGGACGGCGAAGTCCGGGACGATTTGAAACTCGACAGCACCACCGAACTGATCCGCTGACTCACGAAAGCAAAAAGCCGATGGCTGAACGCCACCGGCTTTTCACTTAGCTCACCTGTTAGGGTCAGCGCCAGCCACGATAGACCGTGTGGCAGATGTTGCAGGTCGCCACCATGCCGGCGTAGGCCTGCAGCGCCTTCATATCCACCGCGCCGAAGTCCGGCGCTTGGGGATGGCGTCCGCCCCGGTATGGCGTGCCATAAGATCCGCGCGGCACATAGGCACGCCCGCCATAGACCTCCGGCGGCGTCGGGTTGCGTTCCAGCGCCTCGATCAAAACGCCGGCGTTGTATTTGAGCGTTTCGGCATAAGCCTGGAAGGTGTCAAAGTCGCTCAAGATGCGCGGCGTCACACGCGAGCTCGGCGCATGGCTGCCCGGCCCGAACTGCTTCCACAAGCTTTCGCCCGCGCTCGCCTCGATTTCACGCGCAATGCGCAAGGCGCGGTCGCGGTTGAAGTTGAGCCGCCCGTCGAACATTTTATCCAACTCGTCCATGTTGTGGCCGTGGCCGGTCATCATGGTGCGTCGCCCTTGAGTTTGCGGGCCGCCTTGGCTCATGAGATTTTGAAAACCGGGTCCGCCGCCCCACGGGCCGCTCATTGGGCCGCCCCCCGGACCACCCCACTGCGCGGACGCACCGCCCGCCAACGCCGCAGCTGCCACGCCGATGATCATCGATGTCTTGAAAGTCATGGTGCACTCCCCTTTCCAGCATTGCATTAGCATTACCTAATATTCTAGCGCAGGCGCACGAAAAATAACACGTGAAAGTTCTGTAAAATGGGTGGTGAAAAAGCCCTGCACACAAGGTACAGGGCTTCTTGATTGGCGGACAGGGAGGGATTCGAACCCTCGGTACGGGTTTACCCCGCACGGCGGATTAGCAATCCACTGGTTTCAGCCACTCACCCACCTGTCCTTAGGCGTTCCGGTGGCTCCGGAAGCCCCTTCTTAAACGTCTCTTGGCCCCCAATCAAGGGCTTTTCCAGGCCTTGAAAAAGGCTTGGTTACGAGGCGTTTGCGGGCGCGGCCACGGCATAGGACACCAGCCCGCCGGTGAGCGTTTTCAAGTCATCCACCGAGGTCTCGAAAATGCAATGGGTGTGGCCCGCGGCGGCGTACACCTTCTCGAACCGCTTGAGGCTCGCATCGATCACGGTCGGCAACGGCGCGACCAGTCCCGCCGGCGAAACGCCGCCGATGGAAAAGCCGGTGACGGCGCGCACCAGATCGGCGGCGGGGCGGATCACATCGCCGTCCAACTGGAAGATTTTCGGCAACTGGTCCTCGCGGCATTGATGATCGCCCGCCACCAGCGCCAGCACATAACGGTTGCCCACCGTGAACACCAGGCTCTTGACGATGGCGCCCTGCTCCACGCCCAGCGCCCAGGCGGCTTCCGCCGCGCTGCGGGCGGTGTCGTCCAGTTCGCGCACGGTGTCTTGCAACCCGGCGTCGCCGAGCGCCTGGCGCACCCGTTTCACGGTGTTTTTGTCGAGACGGCTTGTGCTCTTGCTCATCACATCCCCGAGGCTCTCTTAAGCGGTGGGCGGCGGCGTGGGCACGTTCATGCCCGCCTCCACCGACTCCCGGTCCGAGAGCGCATCATACCAGCGCATCACGTGCGGGTAATCGGCCAAATTGACGCCGTGGAATTCGTGACGGTCCGCCCACGGGTAGGTGGCGATGTCGGCGATGGAAAAGACGTCACCGCCCATATATTCGGCCTCCGCCAATCGGCCGTTCAGGACCTTATAGAGCCGCTGGGTTTCGTCGCCGTAGCGCTTTTTGGCGTAGGGCACGTCTTCCTTGGCGAATTTGAGGAAGTGGTGCGCCTGGCCCAGCATCGGGCCGAACCCGCCCATCTGCCACATCAGCCATTGCAGCACGCTGTAGCGCGCTTCCCCGGACGGCGGCAGCAGGTCTTCGCGTTGACATTTTTCGGCCAAGTAAATCAGGATCGCGCCGGACTCGAAGATGGAGATGGGCGCACCGCCCGGTCCGTCCGGATCGACGATGGCGGGAATCTTGTTGTTGGGGGAGATTTTCAGGAAGTCCGGAGCAAACTGCTCGTCCTTCATGATGTTGATGGAATGGACGTTATAGGCCAGGCCCACTTCCTCCAACATGATGGACGCCTTCTTGCCGTTGGGCGTGCCGAAAGTGTACAGATCGATCATTCATGCCTCCGCGTTGACCGGTCCCCCAAGGAACCTGAGAGCGGATAGATTAAGGCATTGCGACGGTGGGGCAAGGGGCAAAGAAAAACCCGCCCCTCGGTTGAGGGACGGGCATCAAGGGGGAGGGAGAAACGGTTGTATTTAGAGGTGGCGCAAAATGTTCTCGGCGCCCTTCATCATCGATTGGGCGTGCTTGTGCGCCATCTCAGCTTCGTGGTGCAGACGTTGAGCCTGATGCATCATCTTGGAGACTTCACGTGCCATGTTTTCGGCCTTGCGGTGCATGTCGTCCGCCTTCTTCAGCAAACCCTCTGCTTCTTTGACCTCATTTTTGTTATGCGTTTTGTGCGCCTGCGCCAGCATTTCGTGGGCTTTACGCTCCATACCGATCGCTTCGTGGCGCAGCTTGACGGTTTCTTCGCGCTGCTTCATGGCTTCGTGATGGATCTTGACGGCTTTTTCATTGATCTGATGAGCTTGCTCCATGACTTTGCGGGCCTCCTCACGCATTTCATGCGCTTTTTTGGCCATTTTTTCTTCAAACGCGTGTTTGGCTTTTTCCTCCGCCGGGCTGGCGGCGTAAGCTTGGCCGAAGCCGAAGCCGGTGTTGGACACCAGCGCCGGGGCGCACAGCACGGCTGCGGACAGAGCGGTGATGGTGGCGATCTTGGTGATGGTCTTCATGGTTTGGTCCTCCTGATTCAAATTTCGAAATGCGCATGTGCTCGGTTGTTGAGGAAGACCCTACAGGCTCCTTTCACCTTCATGGTTTCTGGAATGTTTCTGACGCGACATTTCCTGTCGCCCTTGCGACACACGGCCTTTGACCATAGGGACGGCACAGAAAAAGCCCGCCCCTCGTTGGAGGAGCGGGCTTTGGATAATCTGAAAAAAGCGCGGCTTAGCGCATCTTCTTTTGCAGCTCCATCCGCTTTTCATGGAACTCCTTCTGCATCGCTTCCATCTTCGCGCGGTGTTCCATCAGGATCTTCTTGCGCTCTTCGGACATCTTGGCGGCGCGCATGGCCTTTTGCATCTCTTCGTTGATTTCGCGCATGGCCTTCTGGTGCTCTTCATTGAGCATGCGCATTTCCTTGTGTGCTTCTTCGGCCTTCTCGTGGCGCATTTCCATCTCTTTGCGCTTTTCTTCGGCCTTCTTCATCATCTCTTCTTTTTTGGCGCCGTGGCTATCGGCCATGGCGGGCGTGGAGATGAGCGCCGGGACGGCGATGAGCGCGGCGCTCAGCGCGGCGGCGGACAGAAACGTGGTGACGGTCTTCATGTGGGGTACTCCTCCCTGGACAGTGCTGCTTTCAGCAGTGGTCTTGAAACAATGTGGCGGACATATTAGCAGAATCTTAAATAAATGCGAGTCCTTCATCTGAAAGTGGTTTTGACGGTTATTTCTCTAACGATTATCGATGGATAGCCCTTGTATTGACGCGTCGGGGGCCTGACGGCGGAAAAACGAAAGCATCCCCGGGTGGCCGCAGTCTCGCCGGGCTCCGGCGCGGGTGGCGCGCCAAACGCCGCCGGGTCCGTATTTGGCAACCCACCCCGATGCCTCAGCTCCGGGGCGGTTTGATTGAACGTATCAACCGGGTTTAGCCGCCCAGCTTTTCTTTGAGCAGTTTGTTGACCTGACCGGGGTTGGCTTTGCCCTGGGTCGCCTTCATCACCTGACCGACGAACCAGCCGAGCACCTTCTCATTGCCCGCCTTGTACTGCTCGACTTGTGCGGCACCGTTGGCGATGGCTTCATCGACGGCGGCTTCGATCGCACCGGTGTCGGTGATTTGTTTGAGGCCCTTTTCTTCCACGATCTTTTCCGGATCGTCGCCGGTTTCGATCATGATTTCGAAGACCTCCTTGGCGATCTTGGTCGAAACCGTGTCGTCCGATATCAGACCGAGCAGCTTGCCGAGATTTTCCGCCGTCACCGGACATTCGGAAATGCCCACGCCCTTGTCCGACAACACGGCGAAGATGTTGTTGATCACCCAGTTGGCCGCCATCTTGGCGTCATGGCCGTCCGCCACGGCTTCGA
Source organism: Magnetovibrio sp. (assembly GCA_028281525.1). Classification (GTDB taxonomy): domain Bacteria; phylum Pseudomonadota; class Alphaproteobacteria; order Rhodospirillales; family Magnetovibrionaceae; genus Magnetovibrio. Next base: position 13,504 of record JANQJR010000028.1, on the reverse strand, counting down.
AATAGGCTGCCGTGTCCTTTTCCGCGACCAGAACGCCTGCATCGTAGGGCGACAGGCCGAAATCGTTGATGTAGCGGTCCTTGCGCTCATCCGGCAATTCCGGCAGACCGGCCTTGATGTCGTCCACCAAAGCCTGATCGAAGACCAGCGGCAGCAAATCCGGGTCCGGGAAGTAGCGGTAATCGTGCGCGTGTTCCTTGGAGCGCATGGAGCGCGTGGTGCCGGTCTGCGCGTCGAACAGGCGCGTTTCCTGCACCACTTCGCCGCCGTTTTCATAGACTTCCACTTGACGCGCGGCTTCGTGTTCGATGGCCTGCATCACGAAACGCACAGAGTTCACGTTCTTGGTTTCCGCGCGGGTGCGCAGCTCGTCCGAACCGGCGGGCCGCACGGAAACATTCACGTCGCAGCGCATGGAGCCCTGGTCCATGTTGCCATCGCAGGTTTCCAGATAGCGCACGATGGAACGCAGCTTGCGCAAGTAAGCGCCCGCGTCATCGGGGCTGCGCATGTCCGGTTTGGAGACGATTTCCATCAACGCCACGCCGGTGCGATTCAAATCGATGAAGGTACGCTTGGGATCCTGGTCGTGCAGGGACTTGCCCGCGTCCTGTTCCAGGTGCAAACGCTCGATCCCGACTTCGCGCGACGTGCCGTCGGGAAGATCCAGGATGATCGAGCCCTCGCCCACGATGGGTTCTTCGAACTGGCTGATCTGATAGCCCTGCGGCAGATCGGCGTAGAAATAGTTCTTGCGCGCAAACACCGACTTGGTGTTGATCTCGGCCTTCAGGCCCAGACCGGTCTTGATCGCTTGCTTCACGCACTCTTGGTTGATGACCGGCAGCATGCCGGGCATGGCTGCGTCCACCAGAGACACCTGGGTGTTCGGCTCCGCCCCGAAATCGGTGGCCGCGCCGGAAAACAGCTTGGCGTTGGAGATCACCTGACAGTGGACTTCCAAGCCGATGACGACTTCCCAATCACCGGTTTCGCCTTTGATCACATAGCTCATGACTTAGGCCTCCTTACCCGGCTTGCACTGGAACCCGGCGGCATCCTCGATCACGGAGGCGACGTTCAGGATCGTGCCTTCGTCGAAACCGCGCCCGATCAGCTGCAGGCCCAACGGCAAGCCGTCCTTGTTCAGCCCCGCCGGAACCGAGATGCCCGGCAAGCCCGCCAGCGAAGTCGGCACCGTGAACACGTCGTTCAAATACATGGCTACCGGATCGTCCTGGTTTTCGCCGATGCCGAACGCGGCGGACGGCGCGGTGGGCGTCAAGATCGCGTCCACGTCCTCAAACGCGGCCTTGAAGTCGTTGCTGATAAGCGTGCGGACCTTCTGCGCCTTGATGTAATAGGCATCGTAGTAACCGGAGCTCAGCGCATAGGTGCCGATCAAAATGCGGCGCTGAACTTCATGCCCAAAGCCTTCGCCCCGGGTATTCATGTACATGTCGTCCAAGCTGTCGCCCGGCACGCGCAGGCCATAACGCACCCCGTCATAACGCGCCAAGTTAGCCGACGCTTCCGCCGGGGCGACGATGTAATAGGTCGGCAGCGCATACTTGGTGGTCGGCAGGCTGACGTCTTTGATATTGCAGCCTGCGGCCTTGAGCCATTCGACCCCCTGATCCCAGATGGCCTGGATTTCCGGGTCCATCCCGTCCATGCGGTATTCCTTCGGGATACCGATGGTCAAGCCTTTGACATTACCGGTGATGGCAGCTTCGAAATCGGGCGTTTCCACTGGAGCCGAGGTCGAGTCCTTCGGATCATGTCCAGCCATCGCGCCCAACATGATGGCGGCGTCGCGCACCGTCTGGGTCATGGGGCCGGCCTGATCCAAGGAGCTTGCGAACGCCACAATGCCCCAGCGCGAACAGCGCCCATAAGTGGGCTTCAAGCCGACGATGCCGCAAAAGCTCGCGGGTTGGCGAATGGAGCCGCCGGTGTCGGTGCCCGTCGCGGCCATGGCGAGACGGCCGGACACCGCAGCCGCCGAACCGCCGGAGCTGCCGCCCGGCACCAAATCCTTGCCAACCTTCGCGCTCCACGGGTTTTTAACAGGCCCGTAGTACGACGTGATGTTGGCCGAGCCCATGGCGAACTCGTCCAGGTTGGCCTTGCCCAGCATCACCGCACCGGCGCTGCGCAAGTTGGCCGACACGGTGGATTCGTACGGCGGCGTGAAGCCGTCCAGGATGTGGCTGCCCGCCGTGGTCAACACGCCTTCGGTGCAGAACAAATCCTTCATGGCGATGGGCATACCGTCCATGGAACCGATATGCCCGCCACGGGCGCGGCGGTCGTCCGATTCGCGCGCACGTTCCAGTGCGACGTCCGGCGTTTCGGTGATGTAGGCATTCAAATCACGTCCGGCTTCCATGGCCTGGATATAAGCCTCGGTGAGCTCGGTCGCGGAGAATTCCTTGGCGGCCAACGCATCGCGCGCGGCGGCAATGGTCAAGTCGGTGAGCTTGGTCATGGTTTACTCCACCACCTTGGGCACCGTATAGAACCCGTCTTCGCCGTCCGGCGCATTCTTGAGAACGGCCGTCTGGCAATTGCCGTCGGTAACCACATCCTTGCGCTGCGGCAAGTCCATGGCGGCGACCGACGCCATCGGTTCGACGCCGTCGGTGTCCAGTTCTTGCAGCTGTTCGATCCAATCCAGAATGGAGGAAAGCTCGCCCGCAAGCGGCTCCAACTGCGCCTCATCGACGCGGATGCGCGCCAGATAAGCGATGTTTTTCACGGTGTCCTTATCGAGGGACATGGATGACCGTCCTTAATCGAAAATCACGGAAGAAATGAGAGGGCGGAACGTACCACCCGCCGCACCGCACCGCAAGCCAGAACTAGCTAAAATCCTGGGGTTTTCAGCCCTATTCAGGCTTTTGGAGCAATTGCTCCCAAGCCGCGTCGGTCCAACTGGCGATCGACGCGTCAAGCGCCTGGGTGAGGGCGTCGCGGATGGTCGCGGTCTGGAACTCTTGAACCTCCGGCGGCACCGCGAAACGCGGCAGGGAATGGCCTTCGAAGGACATCTCGCCGCTCTTGGGATGGTAGTGAAACCGCGTGCTGAGAAACTCGTCCATGCCATCCCCGATGGAGCGCACATCCAGGCCGATCAGGTGCAGGCCCTTTTTCGTTTTGACCGGCGCTTCGGTTAAGAACATGTGGGCGTAGAAAATCCGCGCGCCCGATGGACTGGCGCAGCGGAAACGGATTTCGTAATCCGAGGTTTCGAAGCTTTCGCCCTGGACCTCGACCTTGCCTTCGAAGCGGAAGCGGTAATCGCAGGCGACGCCGTCCTTTTTGTCCTCGGACATATAGGAGCCGAAGAACTGCTCCGACAGTGTGCCATCCACCACCGGTACCAGAACCGGGGAATAGACGAAGCCCAAGGTTTCCCCATCCTGACTGACGGCGATGAAGCTCGCCCCTTTCGGTTTGCCGATGGCGCGCACCCGCTCTCCCGCCTTGAGACCCGACAGGCGCTTGAAATCCGTGCCGGGACCGGCGCGCACATTGACGTCCTTGGTGACTTCGAACAATCCCACCATGGGCACGATCTCATGATCCATCACGGTGATGGTTTCGGGATCAAGCATGGCGTCGGGTTTGTCGTATTCGATCGCGTTCTCGGTCGTCACCGGCTCGGGCGAAACAGCGCCCGGACGCTCCTCATCATCGCCCACAGTGTTTTTTGCAGCATCTTCCTGGGCGAACGCAGGCACGCTCCACAACACGGGAACCAACAAAGTCAATACGGCCAAGTTCTTAAACGCCATGGTTCTGAGTTTACGCGTTTCTCAACAATCGATACATAATGAAGACGTCCTCGTAGCCCTGATCCTCATGTTTGAACGCTTCGGGCAAGGTGCCGACGATTTCGAATCCCATCTTGCGCCACAGTTCGATCGCGCCGGTATTGGTCGACGCCACGAAATTGAACTGCATGGCGTGGTAGCCCATCGCGCGCGCCTGGTCCAGGGAATGGCTGCACAATGCCCGGCCAAGACCCCGCCCGCGTTGATCTTCGCGCACCATGTACCCCGCGTTGCAAACGTGCGCGCCTTGGCCCATCTGATTGGTCTTCACATAATATGTGCCAATGACCTCTTCGCCCGCCACGGCGACATAGGTCTTGCGCGGCGTATCCATCCAGATGCGCTTGGCCTCGGCCTCGCCGGTATCCGGGGCATAGGCGTAGGTGTCCCCCGGACGCACCACATCGTGGAATATACGCCATATCCCCGGCCAATCCTGTGACGTGGCTTCGCGAATGGTGTACATAAGTCTCTCGATCCCGGGTTCAGGGTAGCCCGATCATGAGACACTTTGGTGACGGATGGCAATCGTCGAGATCAAAGATTTAAAGAGCGCGCTTAAGCGCGGCGAAAAACTGATGGGCCTCGATCTGGGGAGTAAGACCATCGGTTTGGCACTGTCCGACGTCCTGCTTTCGGTCGCCAGTCCGCTGGAAACCATCAAGCGCACCAAGTTCACCCCGGATGCCGAACGCCTGGAAGGTTTGATTGCAGAGCACGAGGTCGGCGCGCTGGTGCTGGGCCTGCCGTTGGAGATGGACGGCACGGAAGGTACGCGCTGCCAATCGACACGCGATTTCGCCCGCAACCTCATGGGGCGCGACCTCTTTAAGGAACGCGGCATCGCCATCGCCTTTTGGGACGAGCGACTGTCCACCAGCGCGGTGGAGCGCATGCTGGTCGACGACGTGGACATGACCCGCAAACGCCGGGGCGAGGTGATCGACAAGCTGGCCGCCACCTACATCCTGCAAGGCGCGTTGGACGCGCTCTCCCACCAGGTTGGGGCTTGAGCCGTGGTCGCCGTGATCAACGCGCTCGCCCCGGTGTTCGTGTTGATCCTGATCGGTTACGCCCTCAAGCGCTTGCAGTGGATTCCCGATGACTTCTGGCCGCCCGCGGAGAAGGTCACCTATTACGTTTTCTTTCCAGCCCTCTTGATCGCCAGCGGCGCGCGTGCGGACTTGAGCGGCGATCAGGCCGGACTGATGGCGGCGGCGCTGTTCGGGGCGACGCTTTTAACGGCGCTGCTCGCACTGGTCCTGAAGCCGGTCTTAGGGCTGAACCCGTCGAGTTTCACGTCGTTTTTCCAGGGCACCATACGCCCCAACACATACGTGGGCGTGGTTGCGGCGTTTTTGTTCTGGGGGGACGAAGGCTTGGCGCTGATTTCCATCGGCATCCTCGCAGTGGTGCCATTGGTGAATTTACTGAGCGTCACAGCCCTGGTCGTCTGGGGCACGGAACACGAAGACGCGCGCACGCCGATGAAGGCCGTCAAAGAGGTCACGCGCAACCCGCTGGTGATCGCATGTCTGGCCGGCTTCACCTTGAACGCCCTGGGCCTCAGTCTCCCACCGGTGGTCGAACCGCTCTTGGACATCCTGGGCCGCGCGGCGCTGCCCATCGCGCTGATGGCCGTGGGCGCGGGCCTCGACTTTCCCGATCTGCTGGCGAACCGGCGCACAGCGGGCCTCGCCAGCGCCTTGAAACTCCTGATGCTCCCGGCCATCGCCTGGGGGCTGGCAACGGCCCTGGGTGTGCAGGGCCAAGCGTTCCAAGTGGTGATCCTCTACGCCACCATGCCGGTCTCCGCGTCCAGTTACGTTTTGGCCCGCGAAATGGGCGGCGACGCCGCGTTGGTGGCCGGTGTGATCACCGCCAGCACCTTGGCGGCGATGCTCACCATGCCACTGTGGATAACGCTGTCTCAATAACGTTTTCAGGTACTTGCACCCCGCAAACGCGAAGCGTATAGTGCGGGCCATGTCAAAGACGCCCTTTGATTCTTCGGTCTATCCGCAACGCCACTTGCTTGGCATCGAAGGGCTTTCCCCCGTTGATATCGCTCTGCTTCTGGACCGCGCCGACGAATACGTCGAACTGAACCGCTCGGTCGGCGGCAAACTGGATACGCTGACCGGACGCACGGTCATCAACCTGTTCTATGAGGCCTCCACCCGCACGCGCACCAGTTTCGAACTGGCGGCCAAGCGGCTGGGTGCGGACGTCATCAACATGTCGATTTCGACCAGCTCCGTCAAAAAGGGCGAAACCCTGATCGACACGGCGATGACCTTGAACGCCATGCACCCCGATGTTTTGGTGGCGCGCCATGCGGCGTCCGGCGCGGTGAAACTGCTGTCCGAAAAGGTCAACTGTGCGGTGATCAACGGCGGGGACGGCCGCCACGAACATCCGACCCAGGCGCTTTTGGACGCGCTGACCATCCGCCGACGCAAGGGACACCTGGACAATTTGCAGGTCGCCATCTGCGGCGACATTCTGCATTCGCGCGTTGCGCGCTCCAACATTCATCTGCTCAACACCATGGGGGCGCGCGTGCGCCTGATCGCGCCCAAGACCCTGATCCCGGCTGAAGCCGAACGCCTCGGCGTCGAGGTCTTCCATGATATGAAGGCGGGGCTCAAGGACTGCGACATCGTGATGATGCTGCGCCTGCAAACGGAACGCATGCAGAGCAACTTCTTCCCTACTATGCGCGAGTACTACCATTTCTTCGGCCTCGATTACGCCAAGCTGGAAGCGGCCAAGCCGGACGCCTTGATCATGCACCCGGGGCCCATGAACCGGGGTGTGGAGATCGCCTCGGACGTCGCCGACGACATCGGGCGCAGCGCCATCCGCGAACAGGTGGAGATGGGCGTCGCCGTGCGCATGGCATGCCTGGAGGTTTTGAGCCTCAACCTGGCCGCCGAACAACCGGCCTATGACGATGACGATGAGGAAGCGGGGGGCGCGGCATGATCCAAAAGCTTCCCGAAGCCAAGGGCAAATGCGCCTTCGTCAACGCCCGACTGCTCGACCCCGCAACGGGATTGGATGCGACCGGCGGCGTGCTGACCGAAGGCGAGTTCATCGTCGAGGCCAAGGCCGGCCTGTTTAAAGACGGCGTACCCGATGACGCCACCATCGTGGACTGCGAAGGCCAGTGCCTGGCCCCCGGTTTGGTGGACATGCGCATCCAGATCAGCGGCAAGGATTTCGAAAACGTCGGCGAAAGCGCCGTCGCGGGTGGCGTCACCACGGCGGTGTGCCTGCCCAATACGTCGCCCATCATCGACGACCGTGCGGTGGTCGAATTCGTCGCGCGCGCCGCGCGTCAAGCGGGGCTGGTGAAAGTCTATCCCTACGGCGCGCTGACCAAGGCCATGGAAGGCCGGGAATTGGCTGAAATGGCGATGCTCGCCAAGCACGGCGCGGTGGGCTTCACCGACGGCAACAAAGCCATCGCCAACGCCCGCACCATGTCTCAGGCGCTGTCTTACGCCGCGACATTCGGCTTCATCCTGATCCAACATCCGGAAGAGCCGACATTGGCCGAAGACGGCGTGATGAACGAAGGCGAAACCGCGACACGCTTGGGGTTGACCGGTATTCCGAAGGAAGCCGAGTTGATCATCATCGAGCGCGACCTGCGCTTGGCGGAAATGACCGGCGGGCGGCTGCACATCGCGCACGTGTCCACCGCCGAAAGCCTGGACCTGATTCGCCGCGCCAAGGACCGGGGTCTGACCGTCACTTGCGACACCGCGCCACCCTATTTCGCGTTGAACGAAACAGCGGTGGGCGATTACCGCACCTTCTCCAAACTGTCCCCGCCGCTCCGCTCCGAAGCGGATCGCGAGGCGATCATCGGCGGGCTCAAGGACGGCACCATCGACGCCATCGCGTCCGATCACACCCCGAAAAGCGAAGACATGAAGCGCCTACCGTTTGCCGACGCTGCCGATGGAGGGCTCGGCATGGAAACGCTCCTGGCCGTGACGCTGGAATTGGTGCACAACGGCCACCTGACATTGCTGGAAGCCTTAGGCCTAATCACCCAGCAACCGGCCGATTTGTTGGGCCTACCGGCTGGCCGGCTAAAACCTGGCGTGGCGGCGGACTTCATCGTGTTCGATCCCGACCGGGGCTGGAAAGTGACCGAACAGGTCTTGCGCTCCAAGGCCAAGAACACGCCGTTTGACGGACGTCCCGTGCAAGGCCGGGTGCTCAAAACCGTGATCGATGCGCGCATGGTCTTCGATGTGGATGCTTAAGGCAAGCGCATGGATTTAAGCCCCGACATCATGCTCATTCACGCGCTCGCCGGTTTCGGGGGCTACCTGCTGGGCTCGGTGCCGTTCGGCATCGTCATCGCCAAACTGTTCGGACTCGGCGATCTGCGCCAAATCGGATCGGGCAACATCGGCGCAACCAACGTGCTGCGCACCGGCAACAAGCTGGCCGCGTTCCTCACACTGGCGCTGGACATCGGCAAAGGCGCCATCGCGGTGGGCATCACGCATCTGCTCACCCAAGAGCCCCACGCCGCGCTGGCCGCGGGTTTCTGGGCGGTGATCGGCCACAATTTCCCGGTTTGGCTGAAATTCCGTGGCGGCAAGGGCGTCGCCACCACTTTAGGCGTTCTCACCGCCACCGCGTGGCCGGTGGGCTTGGCTGCGATCGGCACATGGCTCGCCACTGCGGCGGTGTTCCGATACAGCTCGCTCGCAGCCCTGATCGCGCTCGCCGCCGCGCCGGTCTATGCTTGGTATTTCGCCTCACCGCAGCATGCAATCATGGCCGGTGGGCTCGCACTGCTGGCATGGATCCGGCACCACGAAAATATCCGGCGTCTGCTGACAGGCGAAGAAAGCAAGATCGGACAGAAGAAAAAAGACGCCTAAACCGCCAAAGCGTTCAACAGTTCCGGTCGGTCTTTTCGGCATGCGATGTAATTGGGCCCGGTCAGGTCTTCGTCCTCAACAGGGGAATAGTCTTTGAATTCGACACCGTTGCGATAGAGTCTGCCTATGGCAAATCCGTATTGTTCCAGCAGTGCGTACATGTCTTTGAGGAAGAAGCCGGAATAAATGCTGACCATGCCGTATTCAAATTGGATGACGTTGATCTTGCCCTGACTCAGCATATTTTTAAAGCCGTCCAGCACGAAGTGCTCGGCGCCTTCCACATCGATCTTGAGCAAGAATATCTCGTCGATTCCCAAATCCGCACAAATATCATCGCCGGTTTTGACCGGAACTCGAATAACCTCTTTACCATCTGAAAACACTTTGTTTTCCATGATCGTGGTGGTCACGGTAGAGGCATTGGGAAAGTAAGCGACTTCAACCTCCCCCTCTTCATTGGACAAACCATAATCGTGGGGCACGACGCGGTCGCGTCCCTGGACCGATCGCACAAAAGCGGCATGGGTAGGCGGCGCAATTTCAAAGCCATGAACGGTGGCCGTCGGCATCGCATCGCTTGCCATCACAGACCAGTCGCCCACATTCGCACCGACATCGAAGACGATTTGAGGTGAAAACTTCGCCAAGCGACTTAGGATCAAGCGTTCTCCGTTACGGGTGAAATCAAAGTCGATGTTGTTGTAAGAGGTCAGATACATCTGGCAAGCTCGCGCGATTGAGCGCTGTAAAAGACCTTTTCTGTTACGGGTAAACGCCGCCGCAATCGTTCTGAATGTATCCTTGATATCCATATGTGCGCGAAGTTCCGCCTTCTTCGAGTTTGCGCGGGAAGAAGTGTTTTACATCAAAGGAGGCGCCGCAACCAGACCAAGCTTAACCACCAGATGACAACAATGGCCCGGTGGCGCGATACGGCAATATCTCAAAAGCTGTAATGAACAACATCTTGCTGGAGATTGGCTAAGCCGTTAAAGTCCCCGTCGTTTGCGCCCAAAAGCGGGGCTTGAGTTGAAACGTTACGGGAACTTGTGCACCATGAAGCGTGTTTTCGCCACAACTGTCAGCGGTCTTTTCGCAGCCATGGCCCTGAGTGCGCTTCCATTCCCGGCAGCGGCCGAACCGATTCAACAATATTCGTACTGGGATTTGGTCAAGGCCCAGGACCCGTACTTCAACAAGTCCGGCTCCATCCTGCCGCAACGTTATACGGTGAGTGCATCTGCGCCTGCGCCGAAACCCACGCCGAGCAACCGGTCCTATAGCCAGGAGAATCCGCTGCCGTTCGTCCCTTACACCACGGCTCAGCACCGCACCGCGCCCGCACAACCCATGGCATCCGGAACAAGCTCGGATCGGCTGATTTCCGAACTGCGTCTGAGTGTGCTGAGCCACGATGTTCAATTTCCCAGCCGCCATGGCTTCGAAGCGCCTAATCCCTTCGAAAGCCGCTACGAAAACGGCATCAACATCAACCCTGAATTTGTGTTCACCTCGCCCGGCTGGCTCGACTGGTTTTGGGAACCGCGCCCACACTTTGGCGTCAGCGTCAGTACATCCGGTGACACTTCCAGCTTCTATACCGGTTTGGGCTGGGATACCGCATGGGATAACGGCATCTTCCTGGATGGGTTCTTCGGTCTGGCCGTGCATGACGGCGAACTGACCGACGGCAACCCCAAGGGCAAGATCGAATTCGGCTCGCGCGCCTTGTTCCGCCTGGGTGGCGAATTGGGTTGGCGTTGGGATGACAACAACGGCATCGGGCTGTTGTGGGAACACATGTCCAACGGCTCCATCCTGGATCAAAAGAACCAGGGCATCGACAGCCTCGGCCTGCGCTACAGCTATCGCTTCGACACGCCCAACTGATCGACTTTTTCCATCACGAGAGTTGACGATGACGACCGCACGCCCGATGGTGTCGGGGGAGGAAGACAATGGTTATTGAAGAACTATCCACGGCCCTGGCTCGGATCATTCAGGAAACCGGCCGTAACCCCGACGCTATGGCGACCATCACCAAGCGCGCGGGCGACACCGTTATCCTTGCCGGCGAAGAAGGCCAGCATATGTACGTGATTCAATCCGGCACTGCGGAAATTCTCAATGACGATATGGTTCTGGACACCGTCGGGCCGGGCGGTGTCATCGGCGAGATGGCCTTGGTGGACGGCAGCCTTCGCAGCGCCACAGTGCGCGCAACCGAAAATTTGGTGCTGATGCCCATATCCACGACCGATTTCGAAGCCCTGACGCGTCACCATCCTGAATTCGGTCTTTACGTCATGAAGATCATGTCGCTGCGGCTGCGGCTGATGAATGCGCGGCTAGGTGATGCGGTGGAAGACATCGCTTACCGCGAAAAGATCGAGGGCGAGCTCCGCGCCATGGCAACCCGCGATCCCCTCACCGGCATTTCCAACCGCCAGCATTTCGCGGAAATGGCGAGCCGGGAAATCGACAGCGCCCTGCGTCATAACCGTCATCTGAGCGTCGCCATGATCGACGTGGACCATTTCAAGGCCGTCAACGACACCTACGGCCACCCGTGCGGCGACGCGGCGCTGCGCACCCTGGTCGAGGCCGCCGCCAGTGAGCTGCGCTCTGCCGACATTTTCGGGCGTCTGGGCGGGGAAGAATTCGCCTTGCTTTTGCCGGAAACCGACGCGCCCGCAGCGACCGCCATCGCTGAACGCATCCGCGCGCGGCTGGCGCGCGAACCCCTGTCTTGGAACACCCAGACTTTTTCCATCACGGTCAGCATCGGCGTCAGTTCCTGGCGGCAAGACGAAACCAACATCGACGCCGCGCTCACGCGCGCTGACAACAACCTCTACGCCGCCAAGGCCCAAGGCCGCAACCGGGTGGTCAGTGAATAAGTCCGGTGCGGGCTACGTCAGCACGGAGACGTGTAATGGGTATACTCGGGCCGGCGCTGTGACGCTCACTACTTCACCAAATTCTAATAAGTTGCACTTTACCGGAACGGCCTATAATTATTGTTAGTTATTATTCTTTCAGAAAATTGATTTGGGGCGCGCATGCGTAAATTTATTATGCGTTCTTTTTCTAAGGTGTGTCTCTTTGGGTTTGTACTGCTCACAGTTTCTGGCTGCATAACCAGTATCGTTCCCCCTGTCGAAAATGAAGCGGGCTTCAAGATTGAACCCCAGCCCATCTATATGAATGCGGCGACAGTCGTCCTTGGAGTGAAATACTGGAACACTAGAGATACGAACTCAGTTGAAAGACGCTTCGGCATTTTACAGCAAAAAGGCGAATTCCTGGATTCTGGCACCAAAAACGCATGGGGCAGTGAAGGCGCCTGCCATGTTGATAAGGATATAGCAGGGCTGTGTGTTGACGGTGTTGGTTATCACATTTTCCAAATGCCCCCAGGTACATATGCAATTGGATGGTTCCGAAATGAAACGGGGACTCATTTTCTTGTAGACTTTACAAAAGCCACGGAGAAGAGAACCAGAGATAAACGTTTATACGACCGGAAGAGAAATCGTCATGTCAGTCTGAATATAACGAATGCCAAAATGAAGGACTCGACCCCTCGGTTCAGCGTGAAAGAAAACGAAATCGTATATGTCGGGAACATTGTTTTTAGAAGTTTGTCCCGCACAGGGATAACCAGAAATTTTTTTCTTGAAGACCTGGATGGCGCACAAGATGCTCTTGATGCAGCGGGCATCAAGGGGCAAATGGTGTATCGCCCATGGACACGCCCTACTGGCACGAAACACGATGGGCAGAGCAAGAGAGCTCTCCCAACTTCATCACATAAAAAATGACCGGCGAAAGGCTTTGTTCAGAGGCGCGATAGTGTAAGCCCTTCGAGGGCTGAAATCAGTATTTCCGAAAACCGGGGACAAACTGCGTACAAGGCAGCGTAAAAATTCTGAGGTCAATTTTTCTGCCATGAAGGTCACGTTTCCCAAGCCCCTCGCCGACCTTCGTTATATCGACAGCTTTGCAATCAGATACTTTACCGTCTCGAATCGTCACCAACAATTTTGGAACGTACAATTGTTGGGCCTGTACGGGTTGCCCTGTCTGGTAGGTGATGGGCGGACGACCAGGACCTTGAGGAATGACAACCTGTGATGCGCGTTGATTGTAATAATTCTGCGCCGAGGCGGGCAGCACCCGTGGATCAAAAGCAGAAATGATCAATTGCTTTTCATCGCTAATGTCCAGGCCCCCTTTAGCATTCCAGACCGTACCCCAAGCCCGCCAGTAAGACGCCGCCAGAGCAGCGCATTCCGACATGCCGATTTTGACGGTATAGCTCTGGATATCGTCCCACTCATCGGGCTCGATCAAGCCCCGGACGATCATCTCATCGCGCCTTTGTGTGTCGTGACCGACCCATCCGCCGCTTGTCGCTTTAAGGCAAAGATGATGGTCGGGCTCGCTGGTCACGTTAATTTTAGCGCATCCTGTCAGGACAACCGCTGAAACAACCATCGTCAAAAGAATTTTCAAGATTCCCCCCTCTGAAAGCTCTCTAAAACCTGCCCCTCCCGTTTTACGATCCCAACCAAAACCAGACAACGCTTAATTGCAGCGTACCAGTATCATCTCGGACTTGACCCAATAGATACATTGACGCAACCTCTCGCCCATATGGAGAGGGGGGGTTCAATGGCACCACCAAAGAACGAGCGGCTGGATTGGCTGCAGTTGATCCGCAGCCGCAATGTCGGCCCGGTGAGT
>JANQJR010000033.1 GCA_028281525.1 Magnetovibrio sp. | reverse complement strand
CGGCGGTGACGCTGCTCATGAGAGCCAGCTTAAAAGTCTTCGTCATAGGTTTATTTCCCCCTTCGTGCCGGCGGATGGTCCGTGAACCTTGTTCAACCGGCTGATCGTGTTCGTCGTTTTGCAGCATGTGGACGTCCGGCTTTGGCCGTGCACGTCTATTGTCTTGTGGCTGCGCCTTCTTACATAACCATACAAACAACGTGGTTTATCGTTTGATAATTACGGGCCACACCATACAGGTATTATGTCTGACAATTGTAGTACACAAGTAGCACTCTAACGGTTTTTTCTAATGTGTAACATTTGTGCAACGAAAATAACGCCGCATATCTTGTGTATATATACAGTATCACACCATTAAAAGTGTGGTATATGTGAGGGATCTACAGTGCGTCACGCAAGAAACAAGAAAAACGCCGGATTCTTTAAGAACCCGGCGTTTCGCAATGTGAATTCAGAGAGTCTTAGCGCAGGTAGAGGTGCACCTCGTTCGATGTGGCGGTTCCGGCGGTTTTGCCGGACACGGCGACGCGCGCGGGCGGCAGGCCCATTTCCACCAGGGAGCGCAGCACGTCTTCGGCATGGCGGCGCGCTTTGGTGGAGTTCAGCGCCACACGGGCGGGACCCCCGGATGCCGGGGCCACCGCCACCAGATCGAAGGCGGCGTTGGGACGGCGTTCTAGAACCTTGCCCACCGCGTTGTAAAGCGCTTGCTGGTACGGCACGCGGTCGCGGTCGAAGCGGATCACCACCAGCGGGCGGCGGCCAGACGTGTCCATGGGCTTGCCTGCAATGGGGCCGGGACCGGCAGCGCTCTGTGCCACGTTGGTGAGGCTCGCGCCATAAATCTCGCCGGTCTTGATGCCGGCGGCCAGGGTGTTGAGGTTGGAGCGTTCCGACGCCACATAATTGCTCTGGCGACGGATGTCTTCCGTCACTTCGGTGAGCAAGCGCTCGATCAGCACCACGGTCTGGTCGACTTCGTCTTCCAAAATGGTGAGTTGGCGGTGGTCTTCATCGACCGCACCTGAAACGCCAAAAGCGGCCTTGGTCGATTCGGCCAGGTACGCCGACATGGTGGACATGCCTGCCACCGCGGTGGCCAGTTTGTTCATCGACGCGATGCCGACGTTCAAGTTGTCCAGAGACGTCTGCGCGGAATTGAATTGTTGCACCAGGATCGGGTTGCCGGGGGTGGTGCCGACCTGCAGGCGGGAATTCACCGACGCCACCAGATTGTGATAATTCTGGGCGTTGGCGACCATATCGGCGCGCATGGTTTGCAGGCCACCGTTGTGGGTGGTCACTTGGTCTTGCAAACGCTGCAGTTCGGACCGCAATTCGGCGACTTTGCGCCCAACGAAAGTTCCGGTGTCCTGACCCGGCGTTACGCCGACGGGCCTGAAATCGGTAGTGCCGAGTTGCGGCGGCTGGGTGCCGATGCCGTTGTCGGTTACGGTTGTGCTGGTCTGGGCCGCCGTGGCCGGTGCTGCGGCCTGGGGCGGAGTGTCCGCCGCCGGGTCTTCACCGGTCAAAGAAGGCCAAAGGGCAGATTCAGAAAACGAGCAAGCCGGCAATACAAATGCCGCTCCCACGATCAAAGCCCGGAACTTCGAAAAATCCATTTCGCGCGTTCGCCTTTAAACTTGGAACCTTTAAATAGGAGAAAAAGGTCATCCCCCAGGTAATGAGACAAGTTATTCAAAACGATTGTAACAGCTTATCTCACAGCGATTTTTGCAGCGATCTTACTCAATGCCCAAAGCGGCGGCAAGGGTGGATTTCGATAATTGCCAAGGCTTTAAACGCTTTTGCCAAGATCGGGCATTCACCGATTACGCTAAACGTGAAAAAAAACCGTGATCTTCCTCTTGCCAACGTCCCGGGGCTGAGTTAGGTTCCGCCCGCTTCCGCCATATGGTGGGCAGTTCCCATGGACCCTTAGCTCAGCTGGATAGAGCATCTGACTACGAATCAGAAGGTCGGGCGTTCGAATCGCTCAGGGTCCGCCAATTCAAAGCCCCGGAGATCGGCCGTGAACGGCTTAGAGCTCCGGGGCTTTGTGCTTTGCGGCATATGCAAAAACACCAAAACCCCGCTTTTGCGGGGTTTTGGGGCTTGAGACACATTTTGGGGGCGCACGTCTCAAGCGGGGCTGTTGTTTGCGTTTATGCGTTTTGGGCCGGTTCGTTGCGCTCCGCAGCAGGGCATTTGTGGCCCAAAACCTTGCAAATCCCGGTGTCGGCGGCCAACCAGCCGGGCCCGCGCGCCAGGATCAGCACCAAGACCGACGCCCACAGCAAATGGTCGGGCCAGCTTCCGGGATAGACGAAAATCTGGATCACCATGGTCATGCCCAACAGGCCCAGCGCGGAAAAGCGCGTCGCCAGGCCGATCACCAGGGCGGCGCCCAGAACATGTTCCACCGTGGTCGCCATATAGGCCGCGATTTCCGGGGGCAGAACCGGGACTTTATATTCTTCGCGGAACAGAAACAGGGTCGTGTCGGTGATGTTGAAGTCACCATCCACTTTGGTTTGACCGGCGCGTACGAAGAAGGCGCCCATACCGACGCGCGCCATCAGCACGATCAGGCCTTCGGGAATGGTCTTGAGGCGGGCGACCGCTTGGAAGTAAAGATCGAAAATAGCGGACATTTTCGGGGCTCCTTATCCGTTAACTTTGTAAGATGTGGGTGCTGAAAGCTCCGCCGCCGATCAAAACCGCCAACGTAGAGGCGGGATCGAAGTCGGGAACGGCGGTCTGGACGCGTTCGACAGCGTTGCCCAAGCGCTCTCCAGCGGCCAGATACTCGGTTAAAGTCAAGCCCGGTTCGGACAGTTCCAAGACTTCCACTTGCGCCTTGGGACGCACCACCGCCAACGTTTGAGCGCCTTCATCCAAATCCACGATGGCGTCGTCATCTGCGCCGCACTGGTTCACGGCCCAGATTTCCTTGATGGGATAGGGCGAGGCGACGAGGCGCAAGGCGGGGTGGGGGGTGAAGGCCAATTGCGCGTAATCGTCAGGATCGACGGCGGCGAGATCCGATGCGCTCAACACCGGGGCTTCGGCAGCGTGGAACGCTTCGTTCCAGCCCCATTCCAGGCGCGCCACGTCCGCCATGTAGGGAAATCCGTCAAGTTGCGGCAAGCTCGCCAGATAGGTGGGGAAATCGTGACCGTATTCGAACAGACACGGATTGCGGGGTGGATGGGCGCGGATATAGAGCCGCGCCACGGCTTCAAAGAAGTCTTCGCCCACCAGCTTGTGCACGACCTTGAAGGTCGCCGCCAGCGCTTCGGTGAGCAAGATGGTGGTGTTGCCGCGATGGATGGACAGGCGCTCGGTATGGGAAAATCCATCCTCGACGATGACGCCTGAGAGACGGTCCATGTCACCGCCCAACGCGGCGTCGCGCATGGCGCTTTGCAAATCAGCCAACGGCAACATGACGGACCTCTTCGGGCGGGTGGGCGGCGGCAAGAATGCGGTCAGCCTTGGCGGCTTCGCCGAGCAGCACGTCCAGGTCGGGAATGTTGCTGTCCCATTCGATCAGGGTCGGGATCGGGCCCAGGCGCGCGATGGTGTATTCATAAAGGCTCCACACGTCGTCGATGACCGGGCTGCCGTGATCGTCGATCAGGATGGCGCGCCCGTCGATCACCGTTTGGCTGTGTCCCGCCAAATGGATCTCACCGACCAGATCGGCGGGAATCTGATCCAGATACGCATGCGCATCGAAGCCGTGGTTGTGGGCGCTGACATAGACGTTGTTGACGTCGAGCAGGATGCCGCAACCGCTCCGCTTGGCGACTTCCAGCAGGAATTCGGGTTCGGGGATGACGGAGTGTTCGTAGCGCAGATACGACGAGGGATTTTCGATCAGCACCCGGCGGCCCAACGCGTCTTGCATCTCTTCGACGTGGCCGCAGAACACATCCAGGCTTTCTTCGGTGTAGGGCAGCGCGATCAGGTCGTTCAGGTAATCGCCGCCCCCTTGAGCATTTTTGGCGATGCTCCAGGACAAATGTTCGGACACGTGGCTCGCTTCGACGCGGCGTTCCAGATCGACCAACCTTTTCAGGTGCTTCGCATCCAGCGGTCCGGCGGTGCCGAGCGACATGCCGACGCCGTGCAGCGACACGGGGTAGCGTTCGCAGAGCGCCGTCAGCCAGTTGAGCTGCGGTCCGCCCGCGCACATGTAGTTTTCGCTGTGCACTTCCAGCCAGCCGATGGAGCGGATATCCGCGCCGCGTTCCAAAATCTCTTGGTAATGTTGCGCCTTAAGCCCGATCCCGGCCCTCGCTGGAAGAGAGTTGGCGGGGATCGGGCCCAAGACCGGGTGTGCGCTTTGATGTTGTGAGGACATCTCTGCGCCTTCCCTTAGCCAGACGTGGTGGAGCCGCCAACGATCTTGGCGCAGGTGCCCTTCGGCACGGCGATGAAGGCATCCTTTTGGTTGTCCATTTTGGCCGTTCCGGCGCAAGACGAATTCGCGGTCTGACAATCGTTATGACCGGCCTTGGAGATGCCGTAACATTTTTCCATTTCGGCGGCCTGGGCTTCGTGCATGGCGGCGGCGGACAGAGCCACGGCCACGGCAGCGGCGAGAACGGGTGCTTTGGTGATGGTTTTGACGGACATTTAATCCTCCTAAATTAAACTTGCTCGTTATGGGTCCCTTTCGGGGGTGGGCGCGGCTGTTACCTCGCCCCTTCCCCCCCTATTTCGCCGCCGTGCGGGAATGGGTTACACTGAAACCGAGAAAAATTGTCATGTGCCGCAAAAACGTCGCAAAGCGGCCTTAAAACGGGGTGGTATGAACAGGATCGATCATTCAAGCGAACGCCAGGCCTCTGCGCGCCAGGAACGCGACCGCCAATGGTCCGCCTGGATGGTCCAGGCCCAGGATGGTGACGGCCAAGCCTACCAGCAGCTTCTGGCTGCGGTGGTGCCGCTGTTGCGCGCGATCGTGTCCAAACGTATCAACGATCCCGATAAAGCCGAAGACGTGGTGCAAGAAATCTTACTCTCGGTGCACAAAAACCGTCACACGTACGATCCCAGCCTGCCGTTTACGCCGTGGCTGACCACCATCGCCCAGCGGCGCACCGTCGATGCGTTGCGCAAGATTTACCGCCAAGGCGAGCGCGAAACCCTGGTCGATGAATATCCTGAAACCTTTATCGAAGATGAAACGAATACATCACCGGAAGACGACCTTGTGTTCGCCATGGGTGATGAGCTCAATCGTGCGCTCGACACCTTACCAGCTGGTCAACGGATCGCGGTGGAACTGTTGAAATTGCGCGAGATGACCCTTAAAGAAGCGTCCGAAACCAGCGGTATGTCCGTCGCGGCGCTGAAGGTGGCGATGCACAGGGCGTTGAAAAGTCTACGTGGAGAAATGGCAACCCGTACAGAGCTGTAGAAGCCGAACAGTAGTGTAACCATGACTTATACGACCGAAAACCTGATCGCATCCTTAACCCAGGACCTAAAACCCGTGCAGCGGCTCGCTTCGCCGGGCAAGCGTCTATTGGGGTGGGTCGCGCTCGCGTTGCCGGTTTCGCTGGTGTTGGGTGCGTTGGTCGAGCAGCAGTCCTTCGCCATCGTTTTGGGTGCGCGCGAACCTTTCGAGCTTGCTTTCGAGCGTTTGAGCAATGGGCGCAGCCTGGTTGAATTGGCGGCGATCTTATTGACCGCGCTGACGGCGGGTTACGCCGCGCTCGCGACCGCTCAACCCGGACGCAGCCAAAAAGCCTGGTTGCTGCCGGTCTTGCCGTTCGCCGCGTGGCTCGCCTTGGTCACGGAAAGTTGCTTCACCCTCTACCAGCAGATCGGACCCGATCAGTTTTCCTTCGCCCCCCATTGGACGTGCTATCCATCCGTCGTGGCGACAGGGGCGGCGCCGGCGCTCGTTATGGTGCTCTTGCTCAAGCGCGGCATGCTGACGTCGCCCACCGTCACGGTGGCGCTCGCCACTTTGGCGGCCTCGGCTTTGGGCGCGGTGGGGCTGCGCCTGTTCCATCCGCCCGACGCCACCGCACTTTTGCTGATGTGGCAGTTGATCGCGACGGTGACGTTCTTGGGGCTGGCCGCGCTCGCCAGCAGCTATTGGACGCGTCGCGCTGCGTCGGCCTAAGGTGCGGCGTTTAACCGCTTAGTTTTTCCGGCCTTCGACGCAGACCGCCATCGGCGACACGCTGGTCAGTGTGTGGGTGACGAGCGACACCGCCCGTGAGAACGGCTTTAGACGTTCGTCGGCGTGTCGTCGTCGCCTTCCAGCCACCACATAGACGCGTCTTTGGCGGTGGATTTTCCCGCGCCCTCGGGCAGGCGCTCTTCGGCATGCGCGATGTTCTTTTCGGTGATTTCCACCATGCGGGTGAGGCCGAGGGAGTCGTAGACCTCCCTGGCGCCCATGAACGCATTCAAGGCTTGCTCGTAATACGTATCGTTACCGGTCATGCGCCCCAGCAGAAACAAAGCGCTGCCCATATTGTTTTGTGTCGCCGCCCACAGCGTCGGCTGGGTGTCGCGTTTGCGCACGGTGAGCGCTTGCTTGCACGCCTCCACCGCGCGCGAGAGGACGTCTTCGTTGCTTAGCTCGCGGCCCAGGACCTGAGCGGCCTGGCCCAGATTGTTCATGGTTTCGCCCCACAGCAACGGTGTCGATTTCTTGCTCAAGACCTTGAGCGCCGCTTGATAGATGGTCAACGCCTCCTTCAACCCTCGGGTCTCGCCGGTTTTGCTGTCGATGCGGTAGAGCACCTGGCCCAGGCGGTTTTGCGTCGTCGCCCACGGGAACGGCGTGGCTTCACGGGTGAAAACTTCAAGGGCGGCACGGTAGGCTTCCACGGCGCGTTCCAGTGTGTCGATGTCGTCCGTACGTTCGCCCAATGCCTGAAGCACGGTCCCTAAGTTGCGTTGCAAGTACGCCCAGTTGGTGGGGCTGTCGGAGCGCATGGTGCCCTTGATGGCTTTCGCGTAGGCCAGCGACGCGCGGTGATAGACCTCCGTGCCCGGAAACAAATGGCCGAAAGAGGCCAAAGAATTGGCGAACATGGCCTGGATGGCGGCCTGTTCGCGGGTGGTGAAGTCGGATGGAATGCGTTCCACGGCTTCGGCGGCGTGCTCCAGGGCCTCGGCCACAAGGGCGCGGCGGTTCTGGCGCTTGGCGTCCGTTTCCAGGTTCATCGCCGCCAGACCCGTCGCCAACAACAGCGCGCCCAAATCCTGGGGGTCGAAGCCCACCGGCAGGGTCAACGGCTGGAACGGTGAAATGGTGCCCGCTGGGTCCGCATCGATTGGCGGGGGGGCCGCGAAATGAATGAATAGGGTGGTGCCGGGAGGTGGCACATCGCCCCAGATCACCAGGTCCGCGTCGAACTTGCCGATCCAGTTCATCGCCTGCGCACAGGCCTGGGGCAGATGGTCCGCGCGCTCAGAATCCGGGGTCAGAATCGGCTTTTCGCGCAAAATCTGCACCCGCACACCGGTCAAACCGGAAAACACTTGAGCGATGGCGCGCGCGTGATCCGCGCCGCCGGCGTCGACAAAGGACGAAACGGCGATTCCCAATTCGTCCCCGCGCGCCGCTTTGCCGAACAGGCGCGAAAAGAACCCCCCCTTCTTACGCGAGGCCTGGCTCCCCGCTTCGGCGGGTCGGTTTTCACCGGGCTGGTCGCTGTGGTTGGGCGTATCGGTCATGGGCGAGACTCTGGGCTACAGCTCAATGGGGCGGTTCAGCCGCCTTTAAGAACCTCCATGAGGGCTTGGCGGACACGGGAAATCACGATTTGCCAATCTTCATCGGCTTTGCGGCGGAACAGCCTCATGCTGGGATACCACGGACTGTCTTCGCGGTCCAACAACCAACTCCAATCCGCGCCGGTATCCAAGATCATCCACACCGGCTTGCCCAACGCCCCCGCGACATGGGCGGCGACGCTGTCGGTACAGACGATCAAGTCCATTTGGTCGATTGCGTGGGCCAGATCGGCGACATCTATCAGCGTCGGGCCGACCTGCTCGACCAACGGCTGAAGCCCTAAGCGCGCGATGTCGCTCGCACCCGGTCCGCGTTCAAGCGAAAACAGTTGCAAACCCGGCACTCCGACCAATTCCGTGAAATCATCCAACTTCATATCGCCGTGGCGGTTCGGGCCACGTGCGATGCGTCCGTCCCAGGCATGAGACCATGCCATGCCGATGGCGAGACGGGTCTCATTGTGGATATCCAGCGCGCCGCCGCCGACTTTCGGCACATTCAGATAGGGCGTTTCCTCCGGCAGGGTGTCGATGGTTGTGCCGAGGCGTGCGGGCAAACTCATCAGCGGCGCCTGCACGTCAACCCCGGTGACGGGAGCGCCGATGTTGAGGGTGGTGTCGATGTCGGGGGACGCGGACAGCAGGTGGGTTAGGTGCGGCGGGCATTCCATCACCACCTTGGCGCCGTTGCGCTTCAAGGCGGCGGCAAAACGCGTGAACTGCACGGCGGTGCCGACACTACCTTCATAATTGATCAGGATGGTGCGGCCCTGGAGCGCCGAGCCGTTCCAGTTCTCGATATCCTTGCGGCGCGGATCGCGGCCTTCGAGAGCGAAGCGGATCTCCAGTTCCTTGAAGCCGCGTTGCCAATCGCCCAGTTGCAACAGGGTGATGGCGTGCTCCACCCGGCATTGGGCGTAAGTGGGTTCCAGTTTCACCGCGCGGTTGAAATGATCCAAGGCGACTTTGGCTTGTCCGCCCTCGCGGAACGCCAGACCGGCGTTGTACAGGGCCTTGGGCGATTTCGGGCCGTTTTTAACGGCGCGGCGGTGCGCTTCCATCGCCGTGGCGGTGTCACCCAGATCACGAAGTGCGTTGCCCAAATTGGTGTAGACTCCTGCAGCTCCGGGGCGCAGGCCCAGCGATCTGCGGTAACATGCCACCGCCGCCTCGGGCCGTCCGGCACTGCGCAACGCGACGCCTAAATTGTTGTAAATATCCGGGGAATTCGGCGCGACACGCAGCACACGCGCGTATTCCTTGATGGCGGCGTCGAGCTGCCCGGAACGGTGCAGTTCCAGTGCCGCGTCATAGATGCGCCGGATTTCATCCGCAGGCGCACTTTGTGCGCTTTTTGCCGTTTGCTGCTGCGGTTTTTTGGCTTTTTTCTGCGTTGCCATCGGTTCCTCAGTACTCCAGGTCACCATTCCATTTACGGATCGCTGACCTCAGGCGGAGTATCGGCTGTAAGCGGCTGACGTTCAAGGAAAAGCCGTCGAACAACGCAGACATGGAAAGCTTTCCCGAAAACGCCTACATTCTCTTCCATGATTGTATACGACCAGCCCGTGTGGCGTCCCCCGTCCGAAGGTTCGAACCTGATCATCCAGGCAACGCTGGGGTGCAGTTTCAACGCCTGCACCTTTTGCTCCATGTATAAAATTAAGGACTATCAGGCCCGACCGCTGGATGCGGTTTTCGCCGATATCGATGCCGCTGCCCGCGACTGGCCGGACGCGACACGGGTGTTCCTGGCCGACGGCGACGCCTTGGTTTTGGACGCGGATCATCTGGAAAAGATTTTGGACAAGCTGATCGCGGCGTTTCCCGATCTTCAACGGGTGACATGTTACGCCACACCGCAAAACTTGACCAAAAAAACCGCCGAAGAGTTGAAACGCCTGCGTGAAAAGCGCCTCACCATGGTCTATCTGGGCATCGAGTCCGGTTCCGACAGCATGCTCAAGCGGATCCGCAAAGGCACCGCGAAATTGATGGAGCGGGGTATGGCGGCGGCGGGCGCGGCGGGCATTAAAGTCTCCGCTACGGTGATCCTGGGGCTTGGCGGCCAAGCGCACTGGCGCGAACACATCGAGGGTACGGCGGACTTGATCAACCGTCAGCCGCCCAAGTTCCTGTCCACCTTGCAGTTGGCGCTGGAAGACGGACAGGAAGCGCCGTTCCGCGAGGCCTTCGCCCGCGTCGATGCTGAGACCGGAGGCACCGGATTCGAGTGGCAGAGCGACGACGGCGTCCTGGACGAATTGGAGTACCTCTTGGACCTGCTCGACCCGCCCAAGCCGGTCGTGTTCCGTTCCAACCATGCCTCCAACGCGCTTCCCTTGGCGGGCAATCTGCCGCGCGACCGGGATGCGCTTTTGGCGCAAATCCGCGCGGCGAAATCGGGTCAGTTCGGTTTGCGGCCCGCTTATCTGCGCGGGCTCTAAAAGCGGCTTTCCCGCAATCGCGGGGCGTTCACGGAAATCGCACTCGTCTTAGCGAAAATTTGCTGCATAAAACCCTTGGAATATCATGGGTATGCCCGAATGCGATGGAGGGTGGCGATCATGCACCTGCCATGTGCGGGATCGCATGCGAAGCGTATTGAAGCCCTCCAAGGCCATACCCACATCTAAACCAACAAACGTATGCTCTGCCCGTGGGGGGATGAAGCGTATCTGGTGGACGGTCGGGGCCATTGTTAAGGGGTATCCGATATGTTTCAGACCAAACCTTCCAATTTGACCGATGGCAAATTCATCGACACCAACCACGTGTTTTTTGTGAAAAGCGTCGAAGGGGTCACAAAAGCCTGGGAACGTTTTGGGGCGTCACGTTCGTTCCAAGCCACGTGCGAACATTTTCTGGACAACTTAAGACGTCATTTCGCTTATGAGGAGGACGTGTTGCAGACCGCAGGTTATGGCGCGGTTAAAAGCCATGCGCGGGATCATGCCCAGCTCTTGGCCTCGCTTGAGGCTTTGCTGCAAGGTGGGCTCAATGCGACCCGCGGGGCACGGTTCGTCGAAACCGTTCAAGAAAAAATCTTTGAACATGAACTGGTCAGCGATCAAGACTATTGGTCGCTGTTCGAAAACCGCGACTTTACCCAAGGGCGCGGCGTTCAGTGGGCCGGATACATGGAAACAGGTGTGGCGAGCATTGACGCACACCACAAATCCCTGGCCCAATACATCAATCGTTTGGCGGCCCGCATTGATGAGGGCACTCAATCGGATCTGGTGTTGAGCGAGTTGGAACAGCTTTACGTATACAGCGTTCACCACTTCGATGAAGAAGAAGATGAGCTGCAACGCATCAGCGAAAGCCCGTTCGAACGCCACAAGACCGCACACAAAAAACTGCTGCAACGCCTTCAAGCCACGAAATCCGATGTCGAACAGGGCGACATCGATTTAAGAGCCGTGCCGAACCGCTTAGGCCCGTGGCTGACCAAACACATCACGGGCTTTGATGTCGCGGCTTTTCACAGTCATGAGTGATGGCGTCTATGCGAAGACAATGGCGGCGATCACGGACGTGACGCCGCCCAAAATACAGCCGTTGATCAGCATGCGATAAGAGAAGGGCGCGGACTTTTAAAGGATTTCCAAAACGGATTCGGGCGGGCGGCCCATGCGCGCTTTCGCGCCCTTGACCACAATGGGGCGTTCGATGGCGCGGGGGTGGGCGGCGAGCGCTTCGATCAGCCCGTCTTCGTCAAGAGCGCCTAAATCGATACCTTCTTCCTTGGCTTCTTTTTTGCGCACGATCTCGGCGGCCGACTTGCCCAATTTGCCGAGGATGTCTTTCAGTTCCACGGCGCTCGGCGGCGTTTGCAGGTATTCGACGATGTCGGGTTCCACCCCCTTCTCGCGGATCAGTTCCAGGGTTTGGCGGGATTTCGAACAGCGGGGGTTGTGGTAGATGGTTACGGACATAGTGAGGTCCTTAAGTTTCTTGCGGTTTTTGAGTGGTGGGCGGCACGAAGATTTCCGGCTTATCGCCGGGAAGCTGTTCCACATATAGGGATTGAGACGGGAACGCAAAACCCGTGCCCGCGCCTTCGACGATTTCCTTGACCTTGTAAGCAAGACGTTCTTTGATTTCCAGCCATTCGCCCCAGTTGGTGGTGTTGGTGAAGCAATATAGCATGATGTCGATGGAGCTATCGGAAAAGCGGTCGATGCGTACGAAGGTGGAGACTTCGCTGGGGGACGCGAAGTCGTCCGAACCGACGACGTAATCTTCGATTCCATCGCGGATCGCCTTCAACTGATCGATGGTGGTGCGATATTCGACGCCGATATGCCAATAAATGCGCCGGTGCGTCATGGCGGTGAAGTTGGTGACCGCGTTGTCCGAAAGTTTGGTGTTGGGCACGTGCACAGGGGCTTTGTCGAAACGCCGGATCATGGTGGAGCGGAATCCGATTTGTTCCACCGTGCCCTCGACCACGCCGTCGACGCGCACCCAATCGTCCTTGTTGAAGCGCCGTTCCGCGATGATCAGGATGCCCGCGATCAGGTTCTTGAACAGATCCTGTGCGCCCAAAGCCACCGCGACGCCGAACAGACCCAAACCAGCAAGAATCGGTCCCACTTGGATGCCCCAGATTTCCAGCACCGCAGCGACACCGATGAACGCCACCAGCAGCTTCACGGCCTTCACCAGCCAGTCCATCATGACGTCGGTGAAAATCTTTTCCAGTTTGATGAGCAGAGTGGACAGCGGCTTCATGGCGCGGTAAAGCGCCCAGAAGATCGCCGCCGTAATCAGCGAGCGGATGAACTTATCCGCGATGTCTTGGTAGCGGTCCTCCAGATTGAGGAACTGCAGCGCCAGGAACGCGCCCAAGATGATGGGGAACAGGCGGATCGGTTCTTCCAGCGCGGTGAGCAGTTCATCGTCGATCAAGGTCTTGGTTTTGGACACCCGGATGCGCAGCCCGCGGATGATGGTTCGCGTGATCAGGCCGCGCAGCGCCAAAAACACGACGAAGATGCCCAGCGCCGTCAACAGCGCGCCGATATCCACGCCGAACGCGCCGGTTTGCCAGACGTCTTTCACCAAGGCCCAAAAATCGTGGAGGTTCTGCATGTGCACTTCCTTGAAACAGTCGGGGGATGATAGCCGATGCAGAGCCGGTGTAAACCAGGATCGATACGTTTCAAGGCGGAGGGGGACTTGCTAAACTGGTGGCGGAATTGATGATTTTACGGATTGCAATGTTGAAATGCGTTTCGCCGGTGCTTCTGGGCTTGGTTCTGACGGCCTGTCAGGGCGTGCTCACGCCCCCGCCAAAATTTGCCCTGGAAGAGCTTACGGTCGTCCAAGGAGAGGTGCGCGTTCCCTACGCCCAGGCCATCGCCCCGGTCCCGCCCGCGCGGCCCTATCAAAAGAAGTTGCCCGTTCACGATCATGTTTGGAGCGGACATTTGACGTCGTCGACGAAATGGCTGGAGCCTTATGATTTCGATCATGATGAAAATCTCAGCACCGCTGAGATGACCCAAGCTTGGCTGGTGCGCACCTATGTTTGGGTCACGGGGCGGGAAATTCCCCCGCAGGCCATCATGACTCCTCAAGGGCGGGCTTTTGGCGTGGCGTTGAACCGCGAAGCGGAAAGCCGCCTGCGTTTCAAAATCGATAAGCTGGCCGCCGAAAACGGCGCGCTGGGACAGGACGTTGCGGCAACCTTGAAAGCTGCCGAAAAGATCAATCCGGACCTGTTCGACCCCAACCCTGGGCCTTTTTCCCGCCGGTAGGGTTGCGGGGTTGCGTTAGGGGTCATATCTTTGTGCTGGGGTTTGGCCCCTTGAACCGCCGTATTTCACGCCCAGCACCGTATCGGGACCCGCTTATGGACCTTCGCAAGTTTCTGTTTCTCGCCGCCGCCATTGCATTGGCCATCGGTCTTGCGATGATTTCCGTGTTTGCGATCATCGCCGGCGTGGTGATCGCCATCGCGTTGCGGGCTTATTTTTGGCTGGCGAAACCCAAGGTAGTTCCAGGCAAAGCCAAAAATGGCATGGGCCCCGCCGACGAAGAGGGTATGATCGACATCACCTCAAAAGGCAAGGTGCTGTAACCCGGCTTTGCCGTGTGGTCACCCGTTTCGGTTTTCGTTGCCAATTTATCGCGGCATGAGCCCGTCGATACGCGCTTTCACGGCCCGGCCGTTGAGGGTGCGCACGCACACGGCTTGCGCGGGCGCTTCCGCGCGGTTGTGCTCCATCACGTATTCGCGTGCGGCGAAGCAATCCATCATGGAGACGTAGTCCCCACCGGACGTCGCCACCGGGTCGGCGCTTTCTAAGGCGATCAAGATGAGTATCCACTTCATGGCTCTGGCTCCTTTCTGGATCCAACAACCTCAAGCGGGATGCGCGGATTCTATGCGCTTTCCTATACCCAGGTTCATCGTGTCCCGATGGACTGGGCAGCCCGCGAGAGGGCCTGGTGAACGATCTATCCATAAGGATGCCATCAAAAGTGTGGAGATTCGTTTAATGCCGAGCCTAAAGATTAAATCAGGTCTTCCAGCTCGTCCGCGTCCTCGGTTTCGATGATGCGCTTGGCCATGTCATAGGAAAAGCCGGCCCGCGCCAGGGCGGCCAAGTGTTTCTCTTTGTCCCGTTCGCGCTTGTTCGGATCGGCGTAGGGGCCAAGGCGGCGTTTGCGCGCGAGCTTGACGGCGGCGTGCAGCTCCGGGTCCGGCGCCTCTTCGCTGAGCGCCTCCAGGGCTTGGTCGATGGTATTCGTATCCACGCCCTTTTCCATCAGCTTCATGCGGATCACGCGTGAGGCCACGCCCCGACCCATCAGCGACCGGGCGCGCGCCTCCGCATACGCCAAGTCGTTGAGCAGTCCGGCGTTCTGATAGCGTTCGATCAGATCATCGATCCAGCCGTTGGCCGTCTCCACGTCGAGATCGTCGTGAAAACGCGCCGCCGTGTGGACCCGGCGTGCCAAAACACGGCGCAGGTTTTCGCAACTGGACGCGTAACGCTCCAGATAATGCAGTGCGATACCCGCCAAACGCTCCGGCGTGATTTTCCGGGGTGTGCGGGGGCGGGGACTGCGGGCTTTGCGTTCGCTCATGGGGGGACTATATAAGGTGCTGTTTGTTTGACCAAATGATCGGCGGGACAATGGAACGGATCACCCCCTCCAATTGGCTGGGCGTCTACACGCTCTATATGCGCGAAGTGCGGCGCTTCGTGAAGGTCTATTCCCAGACCATCATCGGCCCAGTGGTGACCACGCTGTTGTTCCTGGCGGTGTTTTCCTTGGCCCTGGGCCGTGCGGTGACGGAAGTCAACGGCGTGCCGTTCCTGGAATTCCTCGCCCCGGGTCTGGTGATGATGGCGATCGTGCAAAACGCCTTCGCCAACACGTCGAGTTCGATGATGATCTCCAAGGTGCAAGGCAACATCGTCGACACCCTGATGCCGCCTTTGAACGCGCATGAACTCACGTTTGGTATCGCCATGGGCGGGATGACCCGCGGCGTGATCGTCGGCATCGCGGTGGCCCTGGTGCTCAGCATCTGGGTGCCGCTGCATATCCACAATGTGGGGCTGATCGTGTTTCACGCGGTGGCGGCGTCTTTGATGCTCTCGCTTTTGGGCGTGATCGGCGGCATCTGGTCGGAAAAATTCGACCACATCGCGGCGGTGACCAACTTCGTGATCACGCCGCTGTCGTTCCTGTCCGGCACCTTCTATTCCATCGAACGCCTGCCTGAACTTGCCAAGACCGTCGCGCTTTTAAATCCGTTCTTCTACATGATCGATGGCTTTCGCGCGGGCTTCATCGGGGTATCCGACGCACCGGTGCTGACCGGTATGATCGTCGTCGCGGCCATGGATATCTTGCTGTGGATCGTGTGTTGGAAGATGTTCGAGAGCGGCTATAAGCTGAAACCCTAAGCTTGAGCATCCCATAGCACACTTTCGTGTGCGACGCCTCTTCCTTAGGGTCAGGACCCATTAATCTGTTGTGTTTGGCGGTGGCGATTTTTCGCCAGGATAAGGCGGCAAGGCCGCCGTCATGTATTCATGACAAGGGGTTGCTAACGTCATCCAGGCGGAAAAGCGCCCCGTCCAGAGGATTTGCGAAAACCGTCCCCTGGACGGCGTCAAAGCCGTTTGAAAGTGGTGTCGCACTTCCGGCACGCCTTTTCCTTGCCAGAAAAAGGTTTTCGCAAACCAAACGCAATACATTAATGGGCCCTGACCCTATTGCTTTGTCATGGCGGCGGCCAAGGCCAGGCCATCGACGATGATGTTGCGGTCCTCGTGATCCAACAGAACGCCCCGTCCGTTCATGATCGCCCGTAAACAATCCACATGCAGCTGAATAACGTCCAACACGACCGGATCCGCGGTGTGGGCCGTGGTGACAAAACCATTGAGTTGTTTGAGCAAACCGGCGGTGAAAGCCTGGATGTTTTTCATTTCCGCCGCACTCACCACCTTGTCGGAGTGAGACCCCAATCTTTGATCCAGAACCTCGCGAACAGAACCGATGACCTTTTGCAATTCTTCGGAAGGTTTGGCGGTTCTGGATTTGGCTTTCCGCTCAGACAATCTTGAGGCCAAAGCCCGCTGTACGGCTTCACGCAACGCATCAAGGGAGAACGGTTTGACCAGGCACGCATCGGCGCTGGCTGCACGTGCCATTTTTTCTGGATTTACGTCCCAGTTGTTGGTGAATATCAAAACAGACGCATTCGGCCGGGCTGCACGCAGTTTTTCGACCAAACTTCGGGCATCGGACACCGCCCGATTCCAGTCGAGGGCCAACAAGTCGCACTGCGCACCGCGCTGTAAAGCCTCCAAAGCCGCGTTCTCGTCCATGGCGCAATCGATCGATTCCACGCCCAGATGCACGAACGCCGTTTTTTCCAATTCACGGGCAAAAGCGTCGCCTGCGATCAGCAACATCCGCAGGATGGAAGGATCGTAAGACGGCCGCATTATGGTATCCCCTAGTTTCCCATGGATTTAGGCGTTTAGGGCCCTTAAGGCTTCATCCAGATAAGCTTGCATTTTTTGAGCTGCCGCTTTGGTTTCAAAAGGCTCTCTGCCGGTGCAAGACTGCTCGATTATACGGCAGGCGTTGGCAAGCCGCGACAATCCCAATGTCTGTGCGCTGCCTTTCAAAGCACTGGCGGCTTGGTGGCATGCTTCGAAGTTCTCGCTGCTGTCCAGAATGGTCCGTAGCAGCTCCGGCGCATGACTTTCAAATTGCGTTACGAAGCCGCGCGCAGCTTCATGGCCGTAATCTTTCGCCAACTGCTCAATGTAGGTTTGTTCCAATATTGGAGAGTTGGCGACATTGGATAGAGCCATTTTATCCCCGTTCCCGTCGTCTGCGGGCGCATTGCCGATCAGGTTCGTGATCACGCCGGCCAGGGCTTCGGCTTCGACGGGCTTGTTCAGGAAATCGCTTGCGCCAGCGGTCAGGCATTGCTCCTTGGCGGCGGCTTCTTCAACACCGGAAATCATCACCACAGGGATATCTTGATATGTGGCGGATTTTTTCAAGGTGTGAAGAACATCCAACCCGCTCATCTCGCTCATCATCATATCCAGAAAAACCAGATCGGGTTTTTGGGCTGCGCACATCCGCAGAGCTTCCGCTCCGGACGATGCACTCTCGGCGGCGTAGCCCAACTGCTCGACGCGATAAAGGACCAGTTTGCGCGATATGGCGTTGTCATCGACAACAAGAATGCGTTCGCCATGGTCGTCCAGTTGCGGGGTGGTTGGCATAGACGTGTCCTTAAATTTAGGGCGGAGAGACGCTTCCCGCCAAAACGCGCAATGTCCAAGTGGACAATTTCAGCGATGAGCCCGCCTTGGTTTCACCGGCTTTCAGCAACTTCGTCATATCGACCCGCTTTACAGTAGCGCCCAGAGCGCAGGACCATGTGCACCGCAGACTGTCCGTAGGCATTATGACACGATCTCACGCGCGCGTGGTTTCCGGAATATTTCTGATCGAAAAAAACAGTTCTCGTTTTGAGTGAAGCGGGGTGCATTTCGTCATGGACACCGTGCGGGGTCTCATCGTCATGTTGGTCGTCTCACAACCTTCCCATACCTTCCCATTGACAGAAAGGGCCGGGATTCCCATAATCCCCGGCTTTCCGGGCAGCCCCGCTGCCCGGTTGTTGTTTTTTGGGCAGCCTCCCTCAAAAAGGGCCGCCCGGTCTTTTATTTTTGGTTTGAACAGTCGAGAAAGGAATCGTTCGTCATGTCCGCGCTGATGCCGACGTATGCGCCTGCGGATCTCGCCTTCGAAAAAGGCGAGGGGGTCTATCTGTACACGGCCGACGGACGACGATTCCTGGATTTTTGCGCAGGAATAGCGGTGAACTGTATGGGCCATGCCCATCCGCATCTGGTCGAAGCCTTGACATCCCAGGCGCAAAAGCTCTGGCACGTATCGAACCTCTATGTCATCCCCGGCCAGATCGAGCTGGCCGAACGGCTGGCGCAGGCGTCGTTCGCGGATCGGGTGTTCTTTTCCAATTCCGGCGCGGAAGCGCTGGAAGGGGCGATCAAGATCGCGCGCAAGTATCAAAAGGACAACGGGCACCCTGAGCGTTACCGGGTGATCGGCTGCGAAAACGCCTTTCACGGACGCACGCTCGCGACCATCGCGGCGGCGGGCCAGGAAAAACTGCTCGAAGGGTTCGCCCCGGTGGTCGACGGTTTCGATCATGTGGCCTATGGCAACTTGAACGAAATGCGCGCCGCCATCACGGACGAAACCGCCGCGATCCTGGTCGAACCGGTGCAAGGCGAAGGCGGGCTCAAGGCCGCACCGGAGAACTATCTCAAGGGCCTGCGCGATATTTGCGACGAGTTCGGCCTGTTGTTGATGTTCGACGAAGTACAATGCGGCATGGGCCGTACCGGCAAGCTGTTCGCGCACGAATGGGCGGACATCAAGCCCGACGTGGTCGCCACCGCCAAGGGCATCGGCGGGGGGTTCCCGTTGGGCGCGATCCTCACCACCGAGGATGCCGCCGTGCTCGGTGTCGGCAACCACGGCACCACCTACGGCGGCAATCCGTTGGCCATGGCGGTCGGCGGCGCGGTGTTGGACGAACTGCTCAAGGACGGCTTCATGGACCGCGTGATCGCCATGGGCGAAGCCGTGGGCGCAGGCCTGAACGCCTTGGTGGAGAAATTCCCCACCGTGTTCGTCGAGGCGCGCGGTTTGGGCTTGATGCGCGGTATCAAGCTGGCGGAGGGTATTGACAACCGTGCGTTCAAGAGTGAACTGGAGGGCGCCGGCCTGCTGGTCGCGCCCGCGGGCGACAACGTGCTGCGCCTGTTGCCGCCGCTGATCATCGACGCGACCCATGTGACTGAGGCCATGGATACGTTTGCGGCCGTGGCTGCGCGCCATGCGGCCGCTTAAACGAGGGAGGACAAGGTTATGTCATCTCCGAAGCATTTTTTGGATCTTCACCGCTTGGACGCGGGTACACTGCGTTCCATCCTCGATCTCGGCTCCGCCATCAAGGCGGGCAAGCACATGGAAGACGGCGATACTGAAATCCTGGCCGGTAAAACGCTGGCGATGATTTTCGAAAAGCCATCGACCCGCACCCGCGTGTCGTTCGAAGTCGGTATGCAGCAGCTGGGTGGCCATGTGGTGGTGATGGACGGCCAGGGCAGCCAACTGGGCCGCGGCGAAACCGTGGCGGACACCGCGCGCGTGCTGTCGCGTTATGTGGACGCCATCATGATCCGCACCGACGATCCCGCCAAGTTGGACGAACTGGCGGAACACGCCACCGTGCCGGTGATCAACGGCCTCACCGATGACAGCCATCCGTGCCAATTGATGGCCGACGTCATGACCTATGAAGAGCACCGCGGCCCCATCCGTGGGCGCAAGGTGGTGTGGTGCGGCGACGGCAACAACATGGCGGCGAGTTTTGTACACGCCGCACAACGTTTCGAATTCAACCTCAGCCTCGCCATGCCGGAAGCACTGAGCTTGAACCAGGCCGTTATCGACTGGGCCAAAGGTGAAGGCGCGGACATCACCGTGACGCGCGACGCCGATGAGGCTTGCACGGATGCGGACCTCATTGTCACGGATACCTGGGTGTCCATGGGCGATAAGGACGCGGAACACCGCCACAATTTACTCATGCCTTATCAAGTGGACAGCCGCCGGATGGGCTTGGCGCATGAAAACGCGCTGTTCATGCACTGTCTGCCCGCCCACCGTGACGAAGAAGCCACGGCGGAGGTGCTGGATGGTCCGCAGTCTGTCATCTGGGACGAAGCGGAAAACCGCCTGCACGCGCAAAAGGGTATTCTCGCGTGGTGTATGAGCTAAATGACCGACAACGCCCAACGCCGCAACATCGACATCGCCCAGACCTTCCAAATTGAAGGTCTGGACGTGCGCGGCCGCTTGGTGCGTTTGGGGTCGGCGCTGGATCGGGTGTTGGACGCGCACGGCTATCCCGAAGCCGTCTCAGCCATGTTGGCGCAAACGCTCACATTGGCCGTGACGCTGGCCAGCGCGCTCAAATACGAGGGCGTCTTCACCCTCCAGATTCAGAGTGATGGCCCCATTTCCCTGCTGGTTGCGGACATCACGTCGGAAGGCGCGGTGCGCGGCTACGCGCGCTATGATGAGGGCCGCGTCGCCGAGGCTGCGGGCGGGGATGGGGCGGAAGTGCCGCGCCTGTTGGGGCAGGGATATTTGGCCTTCACCGTCGATCAAGGCCAAGACATGGAACGCTACCAGGGCATCGCGGAATTGGACGGTGCGACCTTGGCGGACTGCGCGCATCATTACTTCCGCAATTCCGAACAACTGGAAACGGCTATTTTCTTGGCCGCGCGGCCCCTTGGGGATGATGGGGGCCCGGTGGGCCGGATGCGCGCAGGCGCGATGATGGTGCAACGCATGCCGCATCAGAAAGTCGATGAGATGGAAGCCGAAGACGGCTGGCGGCGTGCTGTGGCATTGCTCGCCAGTTTGAGCGAGGACGAGCTTTTGAACGAAAACCTCGACCACGACGCGTTGCTGTATCGGCTTTACCATGAAGACGGGGTGCGCGCGTTCAGCGCCCACGATATCTTTCACCAATGCCGCTGTTCACGCGATAAGGTGGCCAACACCTTGAAATCATTTCCCCGCGCGGACGTCACCGGTGATGATGGCTCGGCCTCGGTGGTGTGCGAATTCTGTAAGGCGGACTATACCTTTACGCCGGGCGATCTGGACGATTTGTTCGGCCCGCCCGATGTCTAGAGCGCGATCGACTTAATCTTGGTCACTTTGTGAACAAGATTAAGTCGTGAATCGCCCTCTAAACATTTGATGAGAGACGGGCCCTAAAGGCGGATTCTGCAAATTAATCCGCATCGAGTCTTGATGCCGTCACAATCCGGCGGCAAGATGTTTGTCATGAAAACGTCGAAACACATTTTGGTTGCCGCTGTGCTGGGCCTTGGCACGGTGTTGAGCGCATGCGCTTCCGATGAACCCATCGCCGGGCCGGTTCCGGAAGTGGGCTTTCAGCACTTAAGCGCGATCCAATTCAACGTCGCCAAGATCAATGTCGCCAATGCTTACCAAAGCCCGATGAAAATGCCTAATGTGGAATACCTCTTTCCCACATCCCCGGCACAAGCTATGAACGCGTGGGCTGGAGCCCGGCTCAAGGCCGGCGGCGCGAACACAAGCGCCGTGGCGGCGTTCACCATCGAGGATGCGTCCGTGATCGAAACCCGTTTGGATAAAACGGAAGGGCTCAAAGGATACTTTACGTACGAGCCGGCGGAACGCTATGACGCCAGTGCGCAGGCGCGGCTGACCATTCAAAATCCCGCCAACGGCGCAAGCGGCGAGGTGCGCGTCAGCGCCAAGCGTTCCATCGAAGTGCGCGAAGACGCGACTCTGGCCGAGCGTGAACAGGCTTGGTTCAATATGATCGAAGCCTTGATGGCCGATTTCGACGCCCAGATGGAAAAGCAGGTTCGCGCACACCTGATGCGTTGGGTGATGAGCGCCAATCTCAAATAATTGCTTTTTTGGCGGCGGGACGGGACTCAAAGAAAAGCTGCGCGTTTGTCCCGTGACCCAACTGCAGAATATGCGTGTGCTGCTTGGCGGTTTGCCGTGTGGTTCGGCATGGCGTCCTGCGGCCCAGTGGACGCTTTCATGAAGTGGACAATTTCATGATTTGTTCATCCCCCCGTCCGCTTAGATGTCACGTTTGTGGGCTACTGAAAACACACTACCCGGACATTTCTCGGATCAAGAACACCCAAATAAGGGGGGTATCGCCATGTATAAGAACAACACCAATACGCGCATGCTGAAAGAGATCACCCGCGAAAAAGCGTTTGATTTGGCCGAAGGCGGCCAGATTGCGCACGCCATCGTCATGTGGAACAAGCACAAGTGCCAATTTGACGATTGTGTCTGCGACAATGGCTTGTTCGATCAAAAACTGTGCGGCTTCTGCCTGCTCAGCGGGTTGCAGACCGAAAGCTTGAAAGCCGTTTGCCGGGCCAGTGCGGAACGCTATTTGGTCGCCGCCGAGACGGTTTCGACGTACCTGACGAAGCGCAGTTGCACCATCGCTGGTCTGGTGGTTGCCGACGCAGCCGCGGAATAAGGAGGGGGTAAGGGGACGGGTTTCGTTCAGGCAAGGTCCATGCGCATGCCAAAACAAACGAGACCCTGCACATTGCGTTCTTCCGTCACCGCGAAACCAACTTTTTCGAACGTGCGCCGCGAACAAAGACTGGCTTGGGTATTCAGCGCTTTCAGGCCCAACGCGTGCGCCCGGTCGACCAATTCCGCCAGCAGTTGCGTCGCCGCACCCTGACGGGCTCGGCGCGGATGACACATCAGCATATGGATGTCTCCGTCAGCGGTCAGACTGCCGAAAGCGTACAACCCGGCTTCGTCTTCCAGCACACGGCAGGCCGCAGTGGCCTCCATCATCGCCGCCCAGGCGGACAGCTCGTCCGCACCGCTGAGCCAGACGTCGATCAGTTCCGGCGGATAATCCTCGGATGCAATGACGCTGACCGCTTCGAGAAAGACCTCCCGGGTGGCGGTGGCGTCCGTCGGTGCGTAATCCCGGCTGGTCATGGATCGCTTGCCACACCCTCAAAGCGTGGAAAGCACGCCCGTTTCGTACATGGTGAAAAGCCCCAGCACCATGGTCGCCAGTCCCGTCGCGCCTTGCAGGCCCCGGTTGGCCCAGGTGAGAAAACGAGCCGATAGCGATATCGGTACGGCGATCACGGCGCTCAATCCCGCCATGCCGATCATGGAACCAATGCCGAACAAAACCACGTAGGCGAAGCCGATTCCCGCCGTCGGCGCGGTGCTTGCGCTGAGCACCAGCAGCGCCGCCGATCCGGCCATGCCGTGCATCATGCCGACGAGCAGGGCGCGCACGGGAAAGTGCACGTGATCGTGATCGTGGGGAGATTGCGTGTGGTCACGGCCTTCGCCTGCGTGGCTGTGGGCATGGAAGTGGGGCGCTTCGCCTGCGTGCTCATGCACGTGGAAGTGCACCCGGGCGCGGATCAGGCGATAAAGTACGTGTGCGCCCAACCCCACCAACATCACGCCGACCATGAACTCCAGCCACCCCGCCCATGTATCGTGGATGGCGAAGCCCAGGACAATGGCCGCGCCGGCGAACGCCATCAGGGTTAAGGTGTGGCCCAGGCCCCATACGGTGCCGGTGCGCACGATCTGCTTCATGGATGTCTGGCGGCTCGCCATCGAGGAGACGGCGGCGATGTGGTCGGCCTCCAGCGCGTGCGTCATGCCGATCAGCATGGCCAGGGCAAAAAACGAAAGCATGGCCCGGTTCAATCCTTCCCAATTTCGAGGGGTGTCATTTTTGAGAGTCCATCACCGACACCCAGAGTGCGCCAGTGGGGTGGATATTGCAATGCACAAATCGCATCAACCGCGCCAGAACGTGCGCGAGAACAACACCAAGATGGTGAACAATTCCAGTCGGCCCAACAGCATGCCCCCCGCCATCAGCCACTTCGCGGCGTCGGGCAGGCTTTGGAATGTGCCCGACGGCCCGACAATCGGGCCCAGGGCGGGACCTACATTGGCGATGGCGGTGGCCGCCGAACTCACGGCGGTCAGGAAATCGAGGCCCAGCATGCCCAGCCCCAGCGCCAGGAAGGCATAAGACAAGCCGAACACAAAGAAAAACGACAGCACCGAAGTGATGACTTCGTCGGGCACCGGGCGTCGATTGTAGTAAGGGATGAACACGCCGTGGGGTTGCAGCAGGTGGCGCACCTGAACCCGCGCGGCGGAATAGAGGACTTGGAAACGGAACACCTTGATGCCGCAGGTGGTGGAGCCCGCACAGCCGCCGATGAACATGATGAAAAAGAATACCGGCAGGGCGAAGCTGCCCCACAGGCCGTAATCGTCCGTGGCGTAGCCGGTGCCGGTCATGATGGAAATGACATTGAACGACGAATAGCGTAGCGCCTGGGCCGGGTCCATGCCCGTTTCGAACCACAGCAGCGCCGCCACCACCAAAACGATGGCGGCTGCAATGGCAATGAAGCCGCGCACTTGTTCGTCTTGCCACATCATCAACGGCTTGCCGCGTAGGATTTGTAGATACAGCAGGAACGGCAGCGAGCCGACGATCATGCCGGACGTGATGATGGCGTCGATCTGCCAGCTGTCGAAATGGCCCACGGATCCGTCGGAGGTGGAAAAACCGCCGGTGGCGATGGTGGTCATGGCGTGCACGGTGGATTCGAACGGGGTCATGCCCGCCCACCACAACATCAAAACCCAGATGACGGTCAGCACCAGATAGATCAGCACCAACGCCATGGAAATTTGCGCCGCGCGCGGCAGCACCTTTTCGCCGGCGTCGAAGGCTTCGACCTTGAACATCTGCATCCCGCCGACGCCCATCATCGGCATCACGGCGATGGCCATCACCACGATCCCCAGGCCGCCCAGCCATTGCAACAGACCGCGCCACAACAAGATGCCGGGCGGTGCGTGATCCAGGCGGGTGATGACGGTGGAGCCGGTGGTGGTGATGCCCGACATGGCTTCGAAGAACGCGTCGGTATAGCTGAGCTTCAATTCCGAAAACATGAACGGCAAAGCGGCGAAGATGGTCAGCACCAGCCAACTCAGCGTGGTCATGACGAAGGCCTGGCGCACGTTGAGGCTCATGTTACCGCCGGAACTGGTGAGCGTCAGGGACACGCCGACGAACAGCGTCAGGCCCGCCGAGACGGCGAACACCTGCCAGTCGGGATTGCCCAGCATGGCATCCACCAACGCCGGGATGCACATGCCGAAGGCCAGCATGGCCAACAGCACGCCCAAAATCATCAGTACGGGGCGGAAGTCCATCATGGTCGGGCGGGGTCCTGGGTTCCCTCGAATGCGTTGGGCACATGCTAAGCCGTTGTGCCGATGGGTGCAATCACCTGAGAAAACGAAAAAGACCAAATGGTCCACAGGCTCAATTTATCTTGTAAATTAACGGCTTCGAGTTCGGATGTTGAATTTTCATAACTTGTTGAGGCCCTCTTTTGGTTTAAGATTACTGCCCTGTGAATATGAAAGGGGTGAGGATAATACGATTCATATACACATCCGTTTTGGCGGTATCTTTGGTGACCGCCGCGCCGATGCAGGCGTATGCACAAGCCGGGCCGGCAGTGTCGTTCGGCCAAAAGATTGCCGAAAAGGTTCTTACATCGATTCTTGGGGCCGCCGCAGGCAAGGCTTTCAGCGCCATCTTTGGCAGTGAGCCGCATCAATTAACCATTCAGGATCTCGACAACGCCTTGACCAACGCGTTTGACAATGCCGCCGTCAAGAACGTCGGATCGCAGAAAGGCAGCCTTTACGATCAAGTCATCGATTACAATTCCGATTGGAGCGACGCGGATCGCAAACTCGCCATCCAAGACATCATGACGGCAAGTGGCGGCATGCGAAGTTATATCGATTCCCACATCAACAAGAACACGTCGATGAAAATGATTCCGGCGTTTGTCATGGCGTGGAACATGCGCTTGGCTTTCGCGGCAGAGCGCTACGGCATCAACAAGATCAAGACGGACAAGGAAAAGGTTGCGTTGTACGCCGTGCAAGGGCTCGAATACCTCGAAAAATATATGCGGGAAGAATTCTTTGATCCCCACCGGGGCGATATCAAGTGTGTTCAAAAAGCCCCCTCGACCGCGCTGCGCATCAACGGCGCCATTGGCCTCAACTGGACGGAAAAGGGTATCGATGTCAGCCGCCAGTATTGCCTGGGCAATGGCCGTGTGCTGAAGAAAGGTGTTGCCGACAGATTTCTCAAGAAGTTCGACAAACGCAGCATCGAAATGATGCGCATGTCCATGGGCATTTCTGATGAAATGGTCCTTAACTTGAACGGCTCGTATTACATGCTCAGCACCGACGTTGGCAAGGCCATGCATGAAAATGTGTGGCTGTACGCCGCGAAGCGTTATAAATCGGCAAATCGGCATGAATACTGGCTCTATGAGGCCAGCAGCCTCGAGCGGGCCAACGTTCACCGCAATGGGATCAACCTCACTCATTATGAGCACGGCGCATTTAATTCGTGGCTGAACAACAAGATGCGCGGCTAAGGCGACCAAAAACTCACAACCGGCCGATCATTTCATCCAGATCGGCTACGGTTTCCGCGATGACGGCAGTTTCCCCATAGGCCGCCGTGAGCATTGCCGCCCCTTGCATGGCGCGCAGCATGTCGCGTGCGTGGGCCTGGGCCTCTTTCGGGGCGTAAGACAAAGCGGCGACTTGCTCCGCGAGCCAGGTTTCGATCAGGCGCAGCATGCCCGCCAGTTGCGTCTTGTGCCGGGGGTGGTTCTTGATCAGCTCCGAAACCAGCGTGCCAATGGGGCAACCATAGACCGCTAAGTCGTCTTGTTCGTTTTCGATCATGCGTACGGCGCGCTTGAGCCGGTCCTTGGGGTCGGGAAACGCGTCTTCCCAGCCGTTCAACTGGGCGCGCAGGCGTTCGATGCGGTTCTGGATCACCGCTTCCAGCAGCGCATCCTTGGATTTGAAGTGGAAGTAGTAGTTGCCCTTGGGAATCCCGGAATCTTGCGCCAGATCGGCGAACGAGGTTGCCTGGAAGCCATGCCGGTAAAACGTGCGGTTGGCCGTCTCGACGATGTGTTTGCGGATGTCTTCGCCTTTTTTTCCCATGGGATCCATCATTTTGGGGATTCGCCTCGGCGGCAAGTGCAAAATACGCCGCCCGGCTTTAGCGATTCTTTATAGGCCGCGCCAGCGGCATGGGACGCGCTTCGCGCACGTGCATTTCTGCGAACTGGCGTCGCACGGCGTCGTGCCAGTCATGACGGGGTAGGTAACCAAGGACGATTCGCGCCTTACCGTTATCGACGCCGAAGTCGCGCATCAGGTAAATGATGGAACGCGTGATGAACGGATTCCAAGGACTGATCTTGGAAAGCTGCTCCATGCTCCACGCGAAAACATGCGCGATCGGAAACGGCACCGAGAACCAAGGTTTCGGTAGGCTGAATTCATCGGCCAGAAAGGTGATGACGTCACGTACCTTCGGTGTTTCCGGTCCGAGAATATTAAAGCCCTGATACCCGTCCACCCTTTGGGTGCGGACCGCGCAGGCGACGGCTTGGCCGACGTCTTCGCCCGCGATCAGCGGCAAGGGGGTGCGTCCACCCGCGACCCAGGGCACCAAATGGCTTTTGAGCCGGGGCACCAGGACTGGAAGCAGGCCCAGGCTATAGCGCTGCCCCGTAAACAGACCGAGGCGCAGCGAGATCATCTCAGCCCCCACATCGCCATAGGCGCGCATGGCGTCTTCAATGGCGATCACATTGCCCAGATGCGGCCAGAAGTCGGGCGCTTGACCCGGCGCATTGGCGTCATGGGCCTGGGGCGGCGGTGCGCATGCCGTGGAGCTGATCATGATGAAGCGCTTGACCCCGGCGGCCATGGCATCACCAAGAAGCGCCAGACTCGGCTCTAAAAACAGCGCATGTGATTGACGCTTGTGGCCATAGAGCGAGGTCCACGCGGCGGCGTGCACGATGGTATCGGCGTTTTGCACCAGGGCTTGACGGTAGGCGGGGTCGCGCAAGTCGCCTTCGTGCACCCTGCCGTGAAAAGCCGGGGGGATTTTGGCTTGATCACGACAGGCTGCAACGAGGCGTGATGAGACGCCTTCATCCTCGGCCAAAGCCAGGAGCGCGTGGCTGCCGACAAAGCCGTTCGCACCGGTGATGACAATGTTGCCGCTGGTCATTTCTTGGCCGTTTTGTGTTGCCGCAG
Organism: Magnetovibrio sp.; assembly: GCA_028281525.1. Lineage (GTDB taxonomy): Bacteria > Pseudomonadota > Alphaproteobacteria > Rhodospirillales > Magnetovibrionaceae > Magnetovibrio. Next base: position 35,848 of record JANQJR010000033.1, on the reverse strand, counting down.
ACTCCGTGAGCATCGCCATCTCCTTTGCGCATCAAGCAGGGCTCTCCCTTAAGTCAAATAAATTAGACAGACAACTGACTAATTTGTCAATAAGCTTAAACGCTCATGAATGCGTGAACGTTTAAGAATGCTTGGAGCAAGGCGTACGGACACGGGAAACCGGATTGGTTTTCAAATCCTTGCAACGCGGCAGGCGGACACATGCGCCATTTTCATGCTATTTATAGGTTCTGACCCTAGACCATTTCGAACGCGGTGGCGGACGGGTTGGAGACCATAGACAGGAATTCGCGCCGGGTGCGGTCGTTGTCGCGGAACGCGCCCAGCATCTTGGACGTGATCATCGAAACCCCCGGCTTGTGCACACCGCGACACGTCATGCACTGGTGCGCGGCGTCGACCACCACGGCGACGCCTTCGGGCTGCAGCACGTCGTTGATGGCGTTGGCGATCTGCGCGGTCATCTTTTCCTGAATCTGCAGGCGTTGGGCGTAGAGTTCGACCACGCGGGCCAGTTTGGAGATGCCCACCACGCGGTTTTTCGGAAGGTACGCCACGTGCGCCTTGCCGATGATCGGCGCCATGTGGTGTTCGCAGTGGCTTTCGAAGCGGATGTCCTTCAACAGCACCATTTCGTCGTAACCTTCGACCTCCTCAAAGGTGCGCTTGAGGATCTCTTCCGGATCGGCATTGTAGCCTTGGAAGTATTCTTCGAACGCCTTGACCACGCGTTTGGGCGTGTCCAACAGGCCTTCGCGCGCAGGGTCGTCGCCGGCCCATTCGATCAGGGTGCGCACGGCCCGTTCGGCCTCTTCTCGCGACGGACGGATGTCGTCGTTGACGGCGCTCAGCGGTTTACGATGGGCCAAAATGTCATTCCTTGTCCTGGTGCCGGGCGCCTGGGTATCTCAATGAAGGTATGCGGCCGACTTCTTAACCCAATATGGGGGCCAGCGGGATGAATTCAAGAACGCTGATATATCAGTGCAGTTGTTGCGGACGGTAGGGGCTGTCCAGGGAAAACGCGGGAATTTCCGCCTCGAACACGTCACCGGTGGCCGCTTCCATGACGTAGTGGCCCTTCATGATGCCCGACGGCGTGCCCAGCGGGGTGCCGCTGGTGTACTCGAAATGTTCACCCGGCCCGAGGCGGGGTTGTTCCCCGATCACGCCCGCGCCGGACACCTCCTGCACATTGCCCATTTCGTCGGTGATGTGCCAATAGCGGCTCTTCAACTGAACGGTTTCGTTGCCTTGGTTTTCAATGTGAACATGATAGGCCCACACGAAGCGGTGCTCGTCCGGTTCGCTCTGATCTTCCAGGAACTCCGGCTCCACGGTCACCAGGATAGAGCGGGTGGTGAGTGTATAAACGCCGGAGCTTTCGGATGCCAGATGCTCCATGTTGGGCCCTTTCTTGTTGTTGGCGCGCAGTCGTGCCCGCGAAAAAAGTCACATTCACATTATCTGGGGTTTAAGGGGGGATTGTCCAGTTTTTGTCCTGTCATCCCACCGAACATGACGCGCCGCCCAACACACAGAATCGCGCGCAGTGCGGATGGTTGAGTTGCACCGCGCCGGTTGCGTCCTCAAGCGTCGTCCCCATGTCGAACGCCCGGTCATACGGCAACAGCGTGCAGGGCGCCACGCTGGGTTTGTCATCGCCCTTGCGCAACACCACCATGCGCGACGATGCGCACATCATGGCGTCGGGGCGCACATTCAAAATGCCCCAGCACTGGGTGGTGATTTCCGGCACGTCCAAGGTTTCGTCCATTTCCGGGAACAACACCAAACGAGCAGGGTCCTGGGCGTTGATGTCCAAACCCCAGGCGTCGAACAAACACTGATACCCCCGGCGCGATACGTCAGGCGTTTCCTCCCACAGGGTGCGTCCGGCGACGTCGATGGTGAAGCTTTGGTCGCGCAGCCATGCGACACCTTGTTCCATGGGCGCCCAGCTGTCCGGGCCGCGCTCGTGTTCATGTGCGTCCTGGGTGAAGTGGTCGATGGAAATCCGCAATTTCAGTTTTGCCTGAATCGTGTCCAGGCCGAAGCGCTGCTGCAGGCCTAAGAGCTGTTCGCGTTTTTGCCACAGCGGTTTCATGGCGTTGGTCAGCACCAAGGCGTTCAGGCCCATCTCCAGGACTTGGTCCAGCATCGCCACCAGGTCCTTGTTCATGAACGGCTCGCCGCCGGTGAAACCGATTTCGCGCACCGGCAAATTTTTCGTGCGGATTTCGTCCAGATAGGTGCGGACCTGTTCCGCGCTGAGATACGCCAGGTCGTCATTGCTGGGGCTGGACTCCATATAGCAATTTTCACAGGTGATGTTGCACAGCGACCCGGTGTTGAACCACAGGGTTTCCAGCGCGCTCAACGACACGGATGCACGGGTTTCACCCTTGGCCGTGGTGAACGGGTCCTGGAACTTGGCGGGATCGAGGGTGGGGAGATCGTGGGCGCCTTCGGGCATGAACGTTTCTCTCTCGCGGCGGGTTGGGGTGTCACTGTAATTTTGTCGGTTGCCGCCAACAACCCTTTCGTTCCAAACAAAGATGGGGTTACAGGCCGAATATATATATATATATGGGCCGGTCTGATGAAGTGCAGCCAATGCCCGTGCAAAAATCCTGAGCCCTGCTTAATATATTGTTTCTAAAGGGGAATGTATCCTAAAGCCGGGAAACCGGATACGCCTGTGCACCTTCGGGGTTTTCATGCGGGGGCGGATATGGGCTTTTCGCCCCTGACAGAGACGTTTCCCGGCCCAAGAGGGGTGACGCATGGCGAGAGCGGCGATATGCCCCTTGTCGCGCTCTCTTCTGCCCTGTAATCTCCGCCCACTTCGCGGGTGTAGCTCAATGGTAGAGCAGAAGCTTCCCAAGCTTACGACGAGGGTTCGATTCCCTTCACCCGCTCCATTCTTTTTCCGCTCAAAACCTTACTCTTGACCAGATCATCATAGTGGGCACCGCCGCGAAGTTTATTTTCGTTTGAAGGTTGGCGCGCGTTTGTCGAGGAACGCGGACACAGCCTCGAGATGATCTTCGGTGTTATGGCAGATGCCCTGGAACGTCGCGCAGAGGTCCAAAAAGTCCGGCAGCTCCAACCTTTGCGCCATTTTCATCAAACGCTTCGCATAGCGCAACGCTTGCGGCGGCTTCGCGGCCATGGTGGACGCCATGGCTTGGACGCGATCCATCAACTCATTAGATTCCGTGACATCCAGCACCAAACCGATCTCTTGCGCTTCTTGCGCATCGATCACGCGTCCGCCAAAGGTCAGCTCGGCGGCGCGCTGATAGCCGATCACGCGTTGCAGAAACCAAGCCCCGCCATCGCCCGGAATGATGCCGAGATTGACGAAGGTTTCACCGAACTTGGCTTTGGTGGAGGCGATGCGGATATCGCACATGCAAGCGAGATCGCACCCCGCGCCGATGGCGGGACCGTTGACGGCGGCAATGGTCGGCACTTCGGCGTTATGTATGGCCACCGGGATGCGTTGAATGCCCTGGCGGTAACGCGCCTCCAACTCCGGCACATCGCCGGCGAAATCGCCCGCCCGCTCGCGCATGTCCTTGACGTTGCCGCCCGCCGAAAAGGCGCTGCCTGCGCCGCTCAACACCAGAACGGAAACGTCTGGTGTCGCGTTGGCCCAGTGAACGGTGCCGACGATGTCGTCGATCAGGGCCGTGCCGGTCAAGGCGTTGCGGACATCGTCGCGCTCAAACGTCAGCGTCGCGACGCGGCCCTCCAGGGTCAGCGAACAATCCGTGGGTTTGAACAGATCAGTCATCGGGTGGCTCCTCGGCCAGAATAATTCGGACATCCACAACCGCGCAGCCGACTTGGTGGGCGAAGATGGGGTTGAGGTCCAACTCGGCGATTTCCGGATGCGCCTGAACCAGGGCGGAAACCCGCATCATCACGTCGATCACGGCATCCTTGTCGATGGGCGGCGCGCCTCGCACGCCTTCCAGGATCGCGCCGGACTTGATCTGTTCCATCATTTCTTCGGCGTCGGCGCGGCTGAGCGGGATGGCGCGGAAGGACACGTCGCGCAGGACTTCCACCAATGTTCCGCCGATCCCGAACATCATCACCGGTCCGTAAATGGGATCGCGCGTCATGCCGATGATCAGCTCGACCCCGGGCTTGGCCATGGGCCCCATCAGCACACCGGCGATGTCGGCGTCCGGTTTGTAGGCCAAGGCGTTTTCCAGGATTTCGCGGTATGCCTTGTGGACCGTTTCCTTGCTGCGCAAAGACAGCCTGACCCCACCCGCTTCGGTTTTGTGGAGGATGTCCTTGGACACCACCTTCATCACCATCGGTGTGGCGTCGATTGCGTCCACGGCCGTGTCCAGGTCTTCCTCGGACCGTACAAAGACGAAATTGTTCATGGTGACGCCATACGCCTTGAGCAATTCGATCGCTTCATGCTCGAACAAAGACAGCCGCCCTTCGGCGCGGCACGTGGCCATGATGGCGTCGGCGCCATCCGGGATCGGTTGCGCCGGAATGGGCGGGTGCTCAGCGTTGCGCCGTTTGGCATGCCCATAGTGCACGAGCGCCGTCATGCAACTGGTGACGATTTCGATGGATTCCTGAACCGGGACGCCTTGCGTGCGCAGGATCCGTAAAGCGTCGGTCCACATCGGCGTGTAGAGACTTTGCAGCAAAATGGGTTTGTTGTAGCGCTTGACGAGGGCAGCCAAACGTTTCGCTGTTTCGTTTTCGATGGGTCCTAAGCTTTCGGCGAACCGCAGCTTGTAGCCGCCGAACAGGCCAACGATCAACAGCCCGTCCACGTTCGGGTCTTGCAGCAGGATTTCGGCGCAGTCCGCGAAAACGCCGGGGTTTGCATCGGTGCCGCCCGCGACGTCCACCGGGTTGGCGAGGCTTGCCGCGGTCGGCAAAATCTCCGCCAGCTTGGCAGCGGTCTGTTGATGTAAGCGCGGAAGATGAAGCTCGTTTTCCGTCAAGCTGTCCGCCGCGATGGTGGCGTGTCCACCACCATCGGCCAGCACCGCCACATTGGCGCTGGCGGCGGGCGGTTGCAGGCTGAGCGCTTCGGCGATGGGCACCACATGGTCCGATTGACGCGCCACAACCACACCGGCTTGATGCAGCAAATCGACGCTCATCTCGTAACTGCCGGCAAGTGCCCCGGTGTGAGATTTGGCTGATTCTTGTCCGATGCTGGTGCGCCCGGACTTATACAAAACCACGGGTTTGCGTTGCGTGACGTTCCGGGCCACGTCCAGGAAGGCCCGTCCGGCCTTGAACCCTTCGACATAGAGAATCGGCACGAACGTGTTGGGATCTTCGCCTAAGTGGGCGAGGAACTCATGGAACTGAATATCCGCCTGATTGCCGACGCCGACATAGGTGCTGAACCCCAAATGCCCGCGCGAGGCGGCTTGCGTGACGATGGACAGTGCCATATTGCCCGATTGCGAAATAATGCCGAGGCCGCCGGGTTCGACGTTGGGCATACCAACCAGGTTCATGGCGGCGTGCAAATTGAAAACGCCAGAAGTGTTGGGCCCGACGATGCGCACGCCATGTTCATGCGCTACGTTCAGGGTTTGGTGTTCCAGCGCTTGCCCTTCTGTCCCCGTCTCCCCGAAACCACCGGCCAATACGATGGCGCCGAGAACGCCCTTGTTCCCCAGTTCGGAGAGGATGCCCGGCAGAGTGCGCGCAGGCGTGCACACCAGGGCGAGATCGATATCCCCCGCCACATCGCCAATCCGGGGATAGGCTTGAAGGCCCAGGATTTCGCGTTCGCGCGGATGGATGGGGTAGATGTCCCCCGAAAAGTTATCGGCGATGAGATAACGGATGGCTTGATAGCCTCGCTTGGTCGGGTCATTGGACGCGCCGACGATGGCGATGGAGCGGGGAGAAAGAAAAGAAAGCGCGCCGTCAGCCATGGGTTAGCGTCCCTTGAATCGGGGGGCGCGTTTTTCGGCGAAGGCGGCGACGCCCTCGGCCCAATCGTCCGTACCCATGCATGCGAGGATGCCGTCCAACTCGCTTTCCAACGCGTCTTCGTAAGCCCGCCCGGCGGTGAAATGTTCTTTGGCCAAAGCCATGGAGACGGGAGCCTTGGATGCGATCTCTGCGGCAAAAGCCGCCACGCCGTCTGCGAAGGCGTCATCGGGAAAAAACGTCGTGGCGAGCCCCATGGCCGCTGCGGCTTCACCGTTGATGCGCCGCCCGGTGAACACCAGTTCCTTCGCCCGCGCCATGCCCACCAATTTGGGCAGAACATGCGTCACGCCTCCCCCTAAGAACGTTCCGATGGAAACTTCCGGGAAACCGATCTCGGCGGATTGCTTTACCAAGATGAAATCTGCCGACACTGCCATTTCCGCGCCCGCACCCAGTGCATAACCATTGACCGCCGCGATCACGGGTTTTGGCACAGTGCGCAAACGCCGACAGACATCGTTGGCCTTGGTGAGATAGTCGCGTTGCTGCTCCGGCGTGCGGGCACCTTCGCCGTGCGCCTTCAAATCCGCGCCGACGCAAAACGCCCGACCCTGGCCGGTCAGCACGATCGTGCGCACATCCGGGTCGGATCGGGCCGTATCCAGGGCCGCCAGAACGTCGTCATAAAGCTGTTCGATCACGGCGTTGAGACGCTCCGGCCGGTTGAGGAAAATCGTCGCGACACCGTCGTGCGCACCGTAGAGCACTGTTTCGAACGTCGGCAGGTCGTTCATCGATTCCGCTCCACGTTAGCGGATGACCAGCACCGAACATTTGGCGTGACGGACCACGCGCGCGGCGTTGGGACCGAGCAGATAATCTTTCAGTTCCGGGCGGTGTGCGGTGATGACGATCAGGTCCGCGCCGATCTGCTGGGACATGCTGACGATCTGATCGTAAATCGACCCTTGCGCCACGATATGGCGGACTTTGATGTCATCGGGCACGCTTTTTTGCACCAGTTCGGAAAGCTGCTTTTTCGCTTCGGCGATGATCTTTTCCTCAAAGTCGTTTTCCAAATACTGACCGACGACAGGAAAACCGACATCCGGAACAACGGACAGAATGTGCAGGATTGCGCTCTCGTTGCGGCACAACTCCACACTGGTGTCGAAGGCCCTCGTCATCGACGATTGGTCCTGCATGTCTACGCATAGCATGATGTCTTTGAACATGGCGGTTCCCCCTTATGCCGGCGCGCCGGTGGTTCGTTGTTTGTAGCGTCTCTTCTGCAAGAGATAGAGGCCGATAAACAGGGCCGCGCCGATGGCCTGGACCACTTCGCGCGCCAGGCCGGCCGGATCTCCGACGAGACTGGGCCTAAACAGGATCAGGCACAGCAACAATAGGAAGCCGCGCTCCAACCAGACACAATGGTCGGCGAAGAAGCCCTGCATGGCGGCCGCGAAGGCGAACATTGCCAGCAGCGATATGAGGAATATCCAGCCGATCTTGAACCAATTGTCGATCCAAATGGGCGCACCATTTTCCGCAACGCCGGAAATCATCAAAAGTTCGGTGTTCAAGATGAATACGAACGGCAAGATGGCGGTGCGCATATCATAGGTGAAGCCCTGGATACCGGTTTTGATGGGGTCCGATCTGGATATCGCGGCTGCGGCGTAGGCGGCCAGGCCCACGGGTGGCGTGTCGTCGGCGAGGATGCCGAAGTAAAACACGAACAGGTGCGCCGCGATCAACGGGAAGATCAAACCCGCATCACCGCCCAACTGCACGATCACCGGCGCGGTCAATGTCGCCATCAGGATGTAGTTTGCCGTGGTCGGCAGCCCCATGCCAAGGATCATCGAGGTCACGGCTGTCAGCAACAGCATGAGATAGACGTTGCCCATGGACAAGGCGTCGATCACCGTGACGAACTTACCCACCAGTCCGGTGATGGTCACGGCGCCGACGATGATGCCGGCCGTGGCTGTCGCGGCGCCGACCGAGATCATGTTGCGCGCACCCGCGACCAAACCTTCATAGATGTCGACGAGGCCGTCCATGAACGCCGCCTTCATAATGGCCGCGACATTGGCGTCGTCACCAATGTTGCCCGCACGGCGTTGCGCGCCGATGCCCAGCCATGCGATGATCGGGCGCTGCACCAGCATGATCACCACCATCGCCTGAATCGCCATCAAACACGACGCGATGGCGGAGCGGCGCAATACGATCAGGAAGAAGATCAAAACCAGCAGCGGCACCAGATAGTGAATGCCCCGCAGGAAGGTCTTGCCGAGTTTCGGCAGGTCGTCTTTTGACAGCACCTTCAGGTTCAACTTCATGGCTTCCAAATGCACCACATAGATCAGCGCGATATAGGAAATAACCGCCGGTATCAAAGCGGCGCGGATCACGTCCTGGTAGGGCATGCCGATGATTTCCGCCATGATGAAAGCGGCGGCGCCCATGATCGGCGGCATCAACTGGCCATTGGTCGAGGCGGCGACTTCCACGGCGCCCGCTTTATGCGCGGGCAGGCCCACCCGCTTCATCAAGGGAATGGTGAAGGTGCCGGTGGTGACGGTATTGGCGATGGACGAACCCGAGACCATGCCGTTCATACCCGACGCTAAAACCGCCGCCTTAGCCGGGCCGCCGCGCTTATCGCCCAAACCGGCGAAGGCGACATCGATGAAGTACTTCCCCGCGCCCGCCTTGTCCAAGAACGAGCCGAACAACACAAACAAGAACACGAAGCTGGCCGAAACGCCCAAAGGCACGCCGAAGATACCCGTGGTCGACATGAACATATCGTTGATCACGAAATCCAACGGAATACCGCGGTGGCGCAGCAGATCCGGCATGTAGGGACCGGCGAAACAGTACGCCAGGAAGATCATCGCCAGAATCGGCAGCGCGGGACCGAGCGAACGGCGTGCCGCTTCCAACAGCAACACGATCAAGATCACGCCCATGTAGACATCCAGGTCGGTCGGTAGGCCTTGGCGCATGATGATGCCTTCGTAGTCGTACCAGATGTACAAAGACGAGGCGGCGGCAACGACGCCGAGCACGATGTCGATGATGGGGATGTAATCGCGGTTTGACCGCCCGGTGGAAAAGGACGGCCAGATCTTGCGCATGCCGCGCACCCACAGAGACGTCACGTTTTCCTTATGTGCGGGGTAAACCAGGTAGACCAAAATGATCGCGAACCCTAAGTGCCAAGCCCGCGCGATCACCGTGTCGATCGGCTGATAGGCGATGTAGAGCTGGAAGGCCGACCAACTCAGACACAACAAAATGATGGCTGCGCGGGCGTATCGGCTTTGCGGTTCGCGCGGGCCGGATTCGACCATCGCGACAATATCTTCGGCGTTCTTCAGGTCTTGCGCGCTCGGTTGCTCGACCTTGGCGTCGACTTCCTTTTCGGTGCTCATGCCGCTCTCCCCTGACTGCGCGTGCCCCTGAATTTGAGCATCAACGCCGATACCGCTCCATCTTGCCTTGTGCTGAAAGACACAAGGTTCTCCCGAAAGTACAAAAACGAATGAAAACAAGAAGGGGGGAGGGCCGGGCCCTCCCCCAAAGGCGGCTTACATCAAGCCGCGTTCCTTGTAGTACTTCATCGCACCCGGATGCAGCGGCGCGGTGAGACCACCCAACATGTCCTTCGGCTTCAAGATCCTGAAGGCCGCGTGCAGGCCTTTCAATTCTTCCAAGTTTTCAAACACGGTTTTGACGTAGTCGTAGACCATTTCCTCGGAGACCGCCGTACTGGTGATCACGGTCGCTTTCACCGCAAAGGTTTCGGTGTCGTGGTCGATGCCCTTGTAGGTGCCGGCCGGAATGGTCGCCATCACATAGTAGGGCTTGTTGGAAATGAACTTCCTGATGCCGTCGGAGTTGATGGACACCAAGTCCGCATCGATGGAATTGGCCGGTTCTTCAATGGCCGCGGACGGGTTGCCGACGGTGTAGAAGAACGCGTCGACCTTCTGGTCGATCAGCGCACGTGACGCTTCGCTTTGCTGCAAACCTTCGGCATTGATGTCCTTTTTCTGGTCGATGCCATAAATGCGCAGGATATCTTCGGCGTTGCCACGCTGACCGGAACCGGGGTTGCCGATGTTGACGGTTTTGCCCTTCAGGTCCATGACCGATTTGATGCCGGTGTCCTTGCGCGTCATCAGCAGGACCGTTTCCGGGTGCATGGACATCACCGAACGCAATTCCGCCATCGGCTTGCCTTCCCAGTCGGCGGTGCCGTTGGTGGCTTGATAGTTGCGATCGGACTGGGCGACGCCGAAGTCCAACAGGCCGCGTTTGACGGCGTTGATGTTGAAAACCGAACCCAAAGCCGGGCGCCCGACGCAGTTGTACTTGCCGCCGGAGTGCTTGTTCATGATTTTGCACGTCTGCAATGCGACCTGATAATACACGCCGGTCACGGAGCCGCCGCCGATCAGAATGTCTTGGGCGGCCTTCGCCGGCAGGCTGGCAAGCCCCACCAACGCAGCTGCGGTTACGGATGCTGCGAACAGCTTATTCATGGTTTGTCTCCCTTTGTTATGTTGTCACTCAGACATGATCAAAAAATGCGAACCGTTATATGTTGTAAACTTGTGCAAGACTGGGCCAAAACTCCCATTGGCAGAGTTGAGGCATTACGTCACCGCTCAAACCGAAGCCCATGGGCTTTCGCGCAGCCTCTCTTCATCTAGACAAAACTGTTCAGAATCAAATCAGTGCCCCATTCGTCATTCGTTGCATTTTTTATTTTGTTGAAACAATTGTATCTACTTGCGGATGATACCGCAACATACGATTCGTAAGCTATCAGAATGATACATTTGTATTATACGCGGTTTATTGTGTGCAATCGGCTCGAAATTGGTTGCCGGCTTTCACATGATGCGCAAACACCCAGCTTGGGCGGCTTTGGCACGTTGATGGAGGTGTTTTTCACACGGCATGCGAATCACCCCGCTGATGTTTGGCTGGGATGATGCGTTTGCTTATGAAGGGACGCGGGAGATAAAGAGATTGCGCCTGATCCAGAATAAACATGCGTCAATTTTGTGCAGTTGCGCCATTTGACCGCATCTAAATTGAGCCAAAAGCCCAGAAACCCCGAACTTTGGCCTTGGCATTCATCTTGCTTCGTATGTGCCGACGTTTTGATTGAGCTGGGGCCGTATGGCGGACGATCTCAAGATTTTGGTGATCGATGAAGACCCGGTGCGCGCGGCGATCCTGAAAGAAGGGTTGGGCGACGCCGGGCATCTGCGCGTGGAATGGATCGCGGATACCTCCAATCTGTATATGCGCATCACCGCGCTGGACCCGGATGTGGTGTTGATCGATCTGGAAAACCCCAACCGCGACGTGCTGGAGCAGATGTTCCAAGTTTCGCGTGAGGTCAAACGCCCCATCGCCATGTTCGTCGACCAATCCGACACGGCGATGATCACGGCGTCCGTGGATGCGGGCGTGAGCGCCTACATCGTCGATGGTTTGAAGAAGGAGCGCATCAAGTCGATCCTGGACATGACCATCAGCCGCTTCAACGCGTTTTCGCGTTTGCAGCAGGAATTGGACGAGACCAAGACCCAGTTGGAGGAGCGCAAGATCATCGACCGCGCCAAGGGCATCTTGATGCAGCAAAAGGGTATCGGCGAGGAGGAGGCTTACGCCCTGCTGCGCAAAAACGCCATGAACCAAAAGAAAAAGATCGCCGAGGTCGCCGCCAGTCTGGTGAGCGCGGCGGATTTGTTGAGTTAGGACCAAAACCATGAACAGCCAAAGCCCCCTGACCATTGTACGCGCCGGCTTCATCCCGCTGGTGGATTGCGCCGTGTTGGCCGTGGCCAGGGAAAAAGGCTTTGCCGAAAGCCAAGGCATCAATCTGCAGCTCAACAAGGAAGCGTCCTGGGCGAACATCCGCGACCGTCTCAATATCGGCCAGTTCGATGTCGCGCACATGCTGGCGGCCATGCCCATTGCCGCGAGCTTAGGGGTCGGGCATATCAAGGTGCCGATGGTCGCACCCATGGCCTTGGGCTTCGGCGGCAACGCCATCACCGTGAGCCACACCTTATATAATGAGCTGAAAGACACCGGTGCGGATCTGGGCGACCCGCTGAGCGGCGCGCAGGCACTGCGCCAAGTGGTGGACAAACGCCGGGGCGACAACGCCGAACCCCTGTCCTTCGGCCAGGTGTTCCCGTTTTCGTGCCACAACTACCAACTGCGCTATTGGATGGCGTCCGCCGGGATCGATCCGGATCGCGACGTGCGCCTGGTGGTGATCCCGCCGCCGTTCATGGTGGAAAGCCTGGAAGCCGGTCAAGTGGACGGCTTTTGCGTGGGTGAGCCGTGGAACGCCCAGGCCGCCGACCAAGACGTTGGCGTGGTGCTGATCCGTCCTGGCCGGTTCTGGCCTACGGGACCGGAAAAGGTGCTCGGCATGCAGGAACGCTGGGCGTCGGAAAATCCTGACACGCTCAAAGCGCTGCTTCCGGCTTTGAACGAGGCCGCAACGTGGGCGGACGATCCCGCCAACCGCGCGGAATTGGCGGCGTTGCTGTCAGGCCCGGCGTATCTGGATGTTTCCGAAGCAGTGGTCCTCACGGCGTTGGACAGCGATTTGGATTTTCACAGCGGCGTGCAGTGCGAAGATGCCCTGTGGCTTTACGCGCAGATGGTGCGTTGGGGACAGACGCCGCTGTCCAAAGAGGCCGAACAGGGCGTATGCCGCACGTATCGTCCCGACCTGTTGACCGACGCTTTGGGGGATGCGCCGCCCTCCGTCCCAGTGGATGATGTCGCTCCGTTGGACGGCGTTCTTTTCGACGCAGCGGACGTGCCGGGCTACATCGCCAAGCTCACCATCAAAAACTGAATAAAAAATAGACAATGTTCATTAAATAAGCATAATATGCACAATATTTACGCATATTTTGAGCTTGATGGTGCCGAATGTGAAGCCGTTCAAAATCGGTTTCATTTAGATTCAAGCCGTTAAGGAGGCAATTGTTAACTGGCACGCATCTTGTAAATGTTTTTACGTTCCCGGCAAGGACGTCGGGCCCCAACCCATCCACTCACCCAATGGCGGGTGAAAGCTGCAACGTCGCAGATTCCGGACTCGGATATGAGTCCAGGTGTCTTTGCGGCGTTTTTTGTTTTTGAGCCAGCCCTTGCTTGAAGGGCGCACCCCTCCCCCGAGGGGCGAACAAGGAGAAGACGAGATGAGCAACCCCCGAATGCAAAAGCATTCCTTCAAAAGCGTCACGCGCCGCGCGGTGCTGGGCTTCGGCGCGGCCGCCTTGGGGCTGGGCCTGATGGGCGCGCCCGCAAAAGCGGAAATGCTGGAAGTCGAAAAGGAAGAACTGAAGTTCGGCTTCATCAAATTGACCGACATGGCGCCGTTGGCCATCGCTTACGAACGGGGCTACTTTGAAGACGAGGGCCTCTACGTCACCTTGGAGCCGCAGGCCAACTGGAAGGTCTTGTTGGACCGCGTGATCTCCGGCGAACTGGACGGTGCGCACATGCTGGCCGGTCAGCCGCTCGGCGCGACCATCGGCTTCGGCACCCAGGCGCACATCATCACCGCCTTTTCCATGGACTTGAACGGCAACGGCATCACCGTTTCCAACGATGTCTGGAAAGAAATGAAAAAGCACGTGCCCATGGGTGCGGACGGCAAACCGCAGCACCCGATCAAAGCCGACGCTTTGAAGCCGGTGGTGGAGAAATACCGTTCCGAAGGCAAGCCTTTCAACATGGGCATGGTCTTCCCGGTGTCCACCCACAACTACGAACTGCGCTACTGGCTGGCCGCAGGCGGCATCCACCCGGGGTACTATTCCAAGACCGACATCACCGGCCAGATCGGCGCGGACGCGTTTTTGAGCGTGACGCCGCCGCCGCAGATGCCGGCGACTTTGGAGGCGGGCACCATCTACGGCTACTGCGTGGGTGAGCCGTGGAACCAGCAGGCCGTGTTCAAGGGCATCGGCGTACCGGTGGTCACCGATTATGAAATCTGGAAGAACAACCCGGAGAAGGTCTTTGGCGTGTCCAACGCTTGGGCCGAAAAGAACCCGAAGACGCATCTGGCCGTTGTCAAAGCTCTGATCCGTGCCGCCCAATGGCTGGATGAAAACGACAACGCCAACCGCCCCGAGGCTGTGGAAATCCTGGCGCGCTCCGAATACGTCGGCGCTGATGCCGAGGTCATCGCCAATTCCATGACCGGCACCTTTGAATACGAAAAGGGCGACAAGCGTCCGGTTCCGGACTTCAACGTGTTCTACCGCTACTTCGCCACGTACCCGTACTATTCCGACGCCATCTGGTATCTGACCCAGATGCGCCGTTGGGGCCAGATCCCCGAACACAAGTCGGATGAGTGGTACTACGACGTGGCCAAGAAGGTCTACCGCCCGGACATCTATCTCGAAGCCGCCAAGATGCTGGTCGATGAAGGCCACGTGAAGAAGGAAGATTTTCCGTGGGACACCGATGGTTTCCGCGGTCCGCAGGAACACTTCATTGACAACATCGTGTTCGACGGCGCTAAGCCGAACGCATACCTCGCCAAGTTCTCCATCGGCCTCAAGGCTACGGAGGTTGTCGAGGGCAACGAAGTGGTGGCCGCCAAATAAGGGGGGTGCTGAGGGGAGGAGGCGCACTGCCTCCCGCCTCCTCCCGCTCACCAAAAACAAAGATCGAGGAACAGCAACATGAACACCGCAACGACCGTTGAAGACGCCAACGCCCAGGATGTGCTTAAGGCTCAAGAAAAAGCCAAGCGCCAGGAACGCATGCACACCCGCATCAACAAGGCGTCGAAGTACCTGAATGTGGCCGGATTGGGTTGGATCACACCGATCCTGAAAATCATCGCCGGTGACGATGCGCGCACCCAGGGCAAGGAATTGTGGCGCCTGTTGGGTGTACCCATCGCGGCAATCTTGCTGTTCCTGGCTCTCTGGGGCCAAACCGCCCCGATGGTCAAGACGTCTTTGGGCGCAATCCCGGGCCCGACCCAGGTGTGGGAACAAACGCTCAATCTTTACGAAGATCATGTGCGTGAACGGCAAAAGGAAGCCGCGTTCTACGAACGCCAGGAAAAACGCAACACCGCCAAGCTCGCCAAGAACCCGGACGCTGAAGTCAAAATCCGCCAATACACCGGCAAGCCGACCTACTTCGATCAAATCCTCACCAGCCTGTATACCGTGTTCATGGGCTTCCTGGTCGGCTCCCTGATCGCGGTGCCGCTGGGCGTGTTCTGTGGGTTGTCGAAAACGGTCAACGCCGCGCTCAACCCGCTGATTCAAATTTTCAAACCGGTCTCGCCGTTGGCGTGGCTGCCGCTGGTCACCATGGTGGTTTCCGCCCTGTATGTGAGCGATGACCCCTTGTTTGAAAAAGCGTTCCTGACCTCGGCGTTTACGGTGACGCTGTGTTCGCTGTGGCCGACCTTGATCAATACCGCCGTGGGTGTGTCCAGCATCGATAAGGACCTGATGAACGTCGGGCGCGTGTTGCGCCTGAAATGGGACACGACGCTGACCAAGTTGGTCTTGCCGTCCTCGCTGCCGTACATCTTCACCGGTTTGCGCCTGTCGCTGGGCGTCGGTTGGATGGTGTTGATCGCCGCCGAAATGCTCGCCCAGAACCCGGGCCTCGGCAAATTCGTGTGGGACGAATTCCAAAACGGCTCTTCCCAATCGCTCGCCAAGATCATGGTCGCGGTGTTCACCATCGGCATCATCGGCTTCATGCTGGACCGCATCATGTCCGCCATGCAGGCCATGTTCACCCACGGCGAAGTGCGCTGATCCAGGACAGGGAAATAGGAGAGAAACCATGTCGAATTTTGGGGCACCAGTCCTGGAACTCAAAAACGCCAAGAAGAGCTTCGGCCAGGGCAGCACCCGCACCGACGTTCTGGGTGGCATCGACCTCGCCATCGAAGAAGGGGAATTCGTTGCCATCGTCGGGTTCTCCGGCTCCGGCAAGACCACGCTGATCAACTTGATCGCCGGCTTGGAAACGGCGGACGAAGGCGAAGTGCTGCTCAAAGGCAAGCCCATCACCGGCCCCGGACCGGACCGCGGCCTGGTGTTTCAGAGCTACTCCCTGTTTCCGTGGCTCACGGTCATGGACAACATCAAACTGGCTGTGGAAAGCGTGTTCCCGGAATTGAACAAGGCGGACACGGAAGCCAAGGCCCAGCACTACATTGACATGGTGGGCCTGTCCCACGCCATTGAGCGCCGCCCGGCGGAACTGTCCGGCGGCATGCGTCAGCGTGTCTCGGTCGCTCGTGCGCTGGCTATGAGCCCCGATATCCTGTTGTTGGACGAACCGCTGTCCGCGCTCGACGCGTTGACGCGTTCCAAACTGCAAGACGAGATCGAGCAGATTTGGGAGCAGGACAAAAAGACCGTGATCATGATCACCAACGATGTGGACGAAGCGATTTTGCTGGCCGATCGCATCATTCCACTCAACCCCGGCCCCAACGCCACGTTGGGTCCGGACTTCAAGGTCGATCTGGACCGTCCCCGTGACCGCACGGCGATGAACTCTTCGCAAGTGTTCAAAAAGCTGCGCGCGGATGTGACCAAGTACCTGATGGATGTAGGCGCGGCTGCCCAGGAAGCCGCCGGTGACGATGGCGTTCTGCCCAACGTCACCCCGGTGTTCCCGGAAAACAAGCGTCCGCCGAAAGCGTTCCGCCAAGCCATGGAAAGCCACCACGAAGACCGCTATTTGGAATTTTTCAACCTGACCAAAGTCTACCCGACCCCCAAAGGTCCGCTGACCGTGGTCGACGGGTTCGAAACGATCTTGAAGAAAGGTGAATTCATCACGCTGATCGGCCATTCCGGCTGCGGCAAGTCGACGGTGTTGTCCATGGCCGCCGGGCTCAATCCCATCAGTGACGGCGGCATCGTTTTGGACGGTCATGAAATCGCCGGCGCCAACCCGGAACGCGCCGTGGTGTTTCAGTCGCCCAATCTCTACACTTGGTTGACGGCGAAGGAAAACGTGATGTTGGGCGTGGACCGCGTGTTCCCGCATGTCTCAGCCGCGGAGCGTAACGATATTGTCGAATACTATCTGTCGCGCGTCGGTCTCAAGGACGCCATGCACAAACCCACCGCCGACATGTCCAACGGCATGAAGCAACGTGTTGGCATCGCCCGCGCGTTCGCCCTGTCGCCGAAACTGCTGCTGCTGGACGAACCGTTCGGCATGCTCGACAGTCTGACGCGTTGGGAGCTGCAAGAGGTCTTGATGGAAGTTTGGGATCGCACCAAGGTCACCGCCATCTGCGTCACTCACGACGTGGATGAAGCCATCTTGCTGGCCGATCGTGTGGTGATGATGACCAACGGGCCGCACGCGCGCATCGGTAAGATCATGGATGTGGACCTGCCGCGTCCGCGGTCGCGCAAGGCGCTGCTGGAACATCCCAAATACTACGAACTGCGCGAACAACTGCTCGGTTTCTTGGAAGAGTACGAACATGGCCACCAGGGCAAGTCGGAACTGAAGGCGCAAGAAGCCAGCAAAACCGATATCCGCATTGAACCCGAGCCGCAAACAAAAGCCGTCGCTTAAACCCCAAAACGAAGAGGTCAGCCATGACGCCCGAACAAAAACAATTGGTTCAAAGCACCTTTGCTCAAGTCGCGCCCATAGCGCCTAAGGCCGCTGAACTGTTTTACGGCCGTCTGTTCGAATTGGACCCGGACTTAAAGCCGTTGTTCAAGGGAGACATGACCGAACAAGGCGCAAAGCTGATGAAAACCTTGGGCGTTGCGGTGGCGAGCCTCAACGATCTCGACAGTTTGGTGCCGGTTCTCCAGGGCCTGGGCCGCGATCACGTCGCCTACGGTGTGCAAGACGCCCATTACGATACGGTCGGCGAAGCCCTGCTTTGGACCCTGGAGCAAGGCCTGGGCGACGCTTTTACGCCGGAGGCCGAAGAGGCTTGGACCGAGGTCTATACCCTCGTCGCCACTGTCATGAAAGAAGCCGCCGCAGACGTCAAAGTCGCCTGAACTGGGAACGTTGAAGCCGCGAACAAGCGCTAGGAGAAGACAGATGAAAGAAAAACTTGTTGTCATTGGGAACGGTATGGCCGGGATGCGTACGGTCGAGGAAATCCTCAAGCATGACGCTGAGCGCTTCGACATCACCGTGTTCGGTGCGGAACCGCGCGAGAACTACAACCGCATCATGCTGTCCCCGGTGTTGAGCGGCGAAAAGTCCTACGAAGATATCATCATCAACACCCGCGAATGGTACATCGAAAACGACATCACCTTGTTCGCGGGCGATCCGGTGACCGTTATCGACCGAGACGCCAAGACCGTCACCTCGGCGCGCGGCGAGACGTTCGCTTACGACAAGCTGCTGCTCGCCACCGGCTCGGACCCGTTCATCATTCCGGTGCCCGGCACCGATCTGGAAGGGGTGGTGACATTTCGCGACTTGGACGACGTCAACCGCATGCTCGACGCTGCCAAAAAAGGCCGCAACGCCGTGGTCATCGGTGGCGGCCTGTTGGGCCTAGAAGCTGCTGTGGGGCTCAAAGCCAATGGCATGGACGTCACCGTGGTGCACCTGATGGACACTTTGATGGAGCGCCAGTTGGATGAAGCAGCGGGCTACCTGCTCGCCTCGGAACTGAAAAACCGGGGCCTGGACGTGCGCACCAAGGCCAATACCAAGGCCATTTTGGGCTCTGAGAAGGTCACCGGCCTGGAACTGGATGATGGCACGGTCATCGACGCCGATCTGGTGGTCATGGCGGTGGGCATCAAACCCAACGTGACCTTGGCCCGTCAGGCCGAATTGGATATCGCGCGCGGCGTGCTGGTCGACGATCAGATGCAGACGTCGGATTCCGATATTTTCGCTGTCGGCGAATGTGTCGAACACCGGGGCGCGACCTACGGTCTGGTCGCCCCGCTCTATGAAATGGGCAAGGTCCTGGCCGAACATTTGGTTGGTGGGAACGGTGTGGCTTACCAAGGCTCCGTCACCTCGACCAAACTCAAGGTCACCGGCGTGGACGTGTTTTCCGCGGGTGACTTCTCCGGCGGCGAGGGCGCGGACGACATCGTGTTCCGCGATGCGTCGCGCGGTGTCTACAAGCGCATCGTGGTGCGCGACAACAAGATCGAAGGCGCGGTGCTCTATGGCGATGCCAAGGACGGCGCTTGGTACTTCCAATTGATGAAGGATGATACCGACATTTCCGAGCTGCGCGATACCATCGTGTTCGGTCAGGCGTACGCAGGAGGCGTCCAGGCGGACCCTAGCGCCGCCGTTGCCGCTCTAGCAGACGATGCGGAGATCTGCGGCTGCAACGGCATTTCCAAAGGCGACATCGTCACCGCCATAACGGAAAATGGCTTATCCACCTTGGAAGAGGTCAAGGCGCACACCAAGGCGTCGGCGTCTTGCGGCGGTTGTTCGGGCCTGGTCGAACAAGTGCTGGCGTTGACGTTGGGTGATGAATATGAAGTGCAGACGGTTAAGCCCATGTGCGGTTGCACGTCGCACAGTCATGACGACGTGCGCCGCCTGATCGTGGCCAAGGACATGAAATCCATTCCCGAAGTTTTGCAAGAATTGGAATGGAGCACGCCCGACGGTTGCCCCAGTTGCCGCCCGGCTTTGAACTATTATCTGCTGTGCGCGCATCCGGGTGAATACGTGGACGACAGCCAGTCCCGCTTCATCAATGAACGCGCGCATGCCAACATTCAAAAGGACGGCACCTTCTCCGTGGTGCCGCGCATGTGGGGTGGCATGACATCCGCCGACGAACTGCGCGCCATTGCCGACGTGGTGGACAAGTACGACATTCCCGCTGTGAAGGTTACGGGTGGCCAGCGCCTGGATCTGTTCGGCGTGGAAAAGAAGGACTTGCCCGGCGTGTGGGCGGATTTGAACGCCGCTGGCATGGTGTCCGGTCATGCCTACGGCAAATCTTTGCGCACAGTGAAAACCTGCGCGGGTTCGCAATGGTGCCGCTTCGGTACGCAGGACGCCATCGAAATGGGCATTGCGCTTGAGCAAATGGCTTGGGGTTCGTGGACGCCGCACAAGTTCAAGATGGCGGTGTCGGGATGCCCGCGCAATTGCGCCGAAGCGACCATCAAGGATTTCGGCGTGGTCGCGGTGGACAGCGGCTATGAGCTGCATGTCGGCGGCAACGGCGGCATCGAAGTGCGTGTGACCGATTATCTCTGCACCGTGGAAACGGAAGAAGAGGTTTTGGAATATTGCGGTGCTTACATGCAGCTTTATCGTGAAGAGGGACGCTATCTGGAACGCACCGCGCCTTGGGTGGAGCGCGTCGGACTGGATCACATCAAGGCTCATGTCGTGGAAGACGCCGAGAAACGGGCGGGGCTCTATAAGCGCTTCATCGCATCCCAAGAAGCGCTTCAAGAAGACCCGTGGGCGGAACGCGCCCGAGGGGGCAAGGACAAGCACGAATTCACGCCGCTCAAGGTCGTGGCTTAAGGGACCGAAGGAGATCAAGAACATGTGGATGGAAATCGGAACCATCAACGACATCCCCAAGCTGGGCGCGCGTGTGGTGGAAAGCGCGGCGGGCGACATCGCCGTGTTTCGCACCGCGGATGATGAAATCTTCGCCCTCTATGACCGTTGCCCGCACAAGGGCGGCGCGCTGAGCCAGGGCATCGTGCACGGCAAAGCAGTCGCCTGCCCGTTGCACAACTGGAACATCGACCTGAACACCGGCGACGTTTTGGGGCCGGACAACGGCTGCGCGCGCACCGTTGCCGTGTCGCTCAACGGCGATGTCATCCGTTTGCAAATGCCGGACGTGAAGACCCAAGACTTCAAGGCCCAAGACCTTAAGGCTACAGGAACCAATGGCTGAAGTGGTCCGCACAACCTGTCCTTACTGCGGTGTCGGGTGTGGCGTCCTGGTCACGAAAGAGGACGACGGCTCCTACACCGCTCAGGGCGACCCCGACCATCCGGCCAATTTAGGGCGGTTGTGCTCCAAGGGTTCGGCTCTGGTGGAAACGCTGGATGATAACGCCCGTCTGCTGTATCCGCAGATGGATGGCAAAAGGGCTTTTTGGGACAAAGCGCTGGCGCGCGTGTCGTCCGAATTCAAGTACGCCATCGACACCTACGGCCCCGACTCCGTGGCGTTTTACGTGTCCGGACAATTGATGACGGAGGCCTATTACGTCGCCAACAAGTTGATGAAAGGCTACATCGGTTCGGCCAACATCGACACCAATTCACGCCTGTGCATGGCGTCCAGCGTCGCCGGGCACAAGCGCGCTTTCGGCTCCGACACGGTGCCCGGAAATTACGAAGACTTGGAATTGGCCGACATGGTGGTTCTGGTGGGCTCCAACTTGGCGTGGTGCCACCCGGTTCTCTACCAACGCCTGACCGCCGCGAAGAGGGAACGCGGCACGCACATCGTGGTGGTCGATCCGCGCAAAACCGCTACCTGTGACATCGCTGATCAGCATTTGGCATTGAAGTCCGGCACCGACGTCAAATTGTTCAATGGCCTGCTGTCGCATATGGCGGAGTTGGGTTCCACCGACAGGGGCTTCGCGCAAGCCCACACCACCGGCATGGACGAGGCCCTGGAAGCCGCGCGCTTCGATGCGCCGGACATTCGCTCTGTCGCTGAGGTATGCGGCTTGGATACAGCGGATGTTTTGGATTTCTACAAAACCTTCCGCCGTACGCCCAAAGTCGTGACGGTCTACAGCCAAGGCGTCAACCAATCCAGCCGGGGCACGGACAAGGTCAATGCCATCATCAACTGCCACTTGCTCACGGGACGCATCGGGAAACCCGGGTGTGGGCCGTTCTCCGTCACCGGCCAACCCAACGCCATGGGTGGACGCGAGGTTGGCGGGCTCGCCAACACCCTGGCTGCGCACATGGATTTCGACGACGCCTCCATCGACCGGGTGCGGCGTTTTTGGAACGCGCCGCGCATGGCGCAACAACCGGGGCTCAAGGCCGTCGATCTGTTCGAAGCGATTCACCGGGGCAAGATCAAGGCGCTGTGGGTGATGGCGACCAACCCCGCCGTCAGCATGCCCGACGCCAACCGGGTGCGCAGAGCGTTGGAACTGTGTCAATTCGTGGCCGTGTCGGATTGCGTAGCACACAATGACACCATCACGTACGCAGACGTTGTATTGCCCACCACCACGTGGGGGGAGCGGGACGGCACTGTGACCAACTCCGAACGCCGGATTTCGCGCCAGCGCCCGTTCCGCGACGCACCCGGCGAAGCGCGGGAGGACTGGGACATCATTTGCGACGTGGCGGGCCGGATGGGATATGGCGCGGCTTTTTCATACGAAACCGCTGGCGACATTTTCCAAGAGCATGCGGAGCTGTCGGCGTTCGAAAACAATGGCAGCCGCGATTTCGATCTTTCCGGACTAATGGGGCAGCCTTATGAGTTCGCGCCCGTTCAATGGCCATTGCGCCATCGTGGGGGGGGCGGTCAGGAGCGCATGTTCGCCGAGGGCGGGTTCTACACACCCGATCGGCGGGCGCGTTTCCTGGCCGTGCGTTATCAGCAAGCGGTTCATCAACCGGACACGGCATATCCCTTGGTGCTCAATACCGGGCGCGTGCGCGATCACTGGCACACCATGACCCGCACAGGCTTGAGCGCCCGCCTGGGCCGTCACCGTGCGGAACCCACGGTCGAACTGCATCCCGGTGACGCCGAACGCTATGGCCTGGTGGATGGCAGCTTGGCGAAACTCGCCAGCCCGCAGGGCGAAGCGGTCCTGCGCGTGCGCGTTGATGACGGCCAACAACCGGGCTCCGTGTTTGTGCCCATTCACTGGAACGACACCAACAGCGCCAATGCCGTGGTCAGCCGTTTGGTGGGGGCGGTGACCGATCCTGTTTCCGGTCAGCCGGAATCGAAACACACACCGGTATCCGTGTCCGCTTACAACGCGAAATGGCAGGCCTTGGTGGTGACGCGTGGACTGCCTGTTGCGAGTGACAACGGCTATTGGACGCAAATCACCGGTGAGGGATGCGTCCTGATCGCAGTTGCGGACAGCGAGGACGTTGCCGATTGGTTGTCCTGGGCGCGGGACCGGGTGGACGGTGGCGACCGAGACTGGTTGTCTTATTCCGACCCTGCGGGGGGCAGTCACCGCTTTGCCGCGCTCCAGAACGGGATGTTGCAGGCGGCGGTGTTCGTCTCACGCCATTCCGATTTGCCCAGCCTGGATTGGGTCCAGGCGCAATTCGCCCTGGACGCCTTGGGCGATGTTGAGCGCGCCGGGTTGCTGGCCGGTCGCGCACCAGGCGATGCTTTCGATTCCGGCCCGATGGTCTGCTCGTGCTTCAGCGTCGGAATCAACGACCTGCGCCGTGCGATTGCCGACGGCACGATGCTGAGTGTGGAAGCCATTGGCGAGGCCTTGCAGGCGGGCACCAATTGCGGCTCGTGTAAGCCGGAGATTCAGGCTGTGCTCGACCAGGAGCTGCAAAAAGCAGAGGTGAATACCCTTCGCCAAGAAGTTGCCTGAACATCGCTGCTCTCGAAGGAGAGATATCTTCCGTTTTTGGGCGTTAAGGATAGGAGTAGCCTTTTTCCTTCCACCAATCGCTCATCTTTTGGGACACCGCCGCCCAGTTGATGCGGCCGAGTTCATCCTTTTGTTCGGATTTTCGCATTTCATCGATGGCGGCGCCGGCTTCTTTTTGCAGTTCGTCCGGGGCGCTTGTTGCGTGGGGTAAAGTGTCTTCAGACATGGTGTGCCTCCTTGCCATTTCTTGTGGTGAAGCAAACGACAACGACAAAGAGCCCTGGGTTTTGAGGAATCCAACAAAGACTTCCTACACAAAGCTCCGCCGGTAAAAATGATGTGGGACGGCAGAATAAGCGGTGCAAGGTCCTTGCAAAAATTTTTCAGTTTTTTTGTCAGCCGGATAGGCGCCCGTTGACCGCGGTGGAGAGTTTCTGGCCCCTCGAACTAGGAGATATCCATCACTTCGACGGAAACCGTGCGTTCTTGGCCGTCCCGAATAACGGTCAAATCCACATTCCTACCGATCCCGGCTTTTTCCAGTTCCTCGGCCAATTCAGCGATGGTTCTGACGCGCGCGCCGTTGACATGGGTGATGATGTCGCCAAGCGCGCCGACATCCCGGTCAATACCCCGCAAACCTGCGGCCTCAGCCGTTCCGCCCGAATGTGCGTCGATAATGATGATGCCATCCACACCGCTTCGCGCCGCACGCTCATCGGGCACGGTCGATATACCGATGCCCGCGCGTTCGGCTTTTCCGTTGGCGACGATTTGCGGCACAATCCGGTTGACCACATCCACGGGCACGGCGAATCCGATGCCCGCAGATGAACCCGATCTGGATATGATGGCCGTATTCACGCCGATCAAACGCCCGGCTGAATCCAGCAATGGCCCACCGGAATTGCCCGGGTTGATCGCAGCGTCCGTTTGAATCACGCCGGCGATTTCCCGTCCGGTTTCCGCCGGCAGGCGTCTGTTCAAGGCGCTGATGATGCCTGTCGTCAGGGTGCGGCTCAATCCGTAGGGATTGCCGATGGCCAGAACGGCTTGGCCGACTTTCAAGTCATTCGATGTGCCGACAGGGATGGGTTGCAGGCCGGAGCGGTGGTGTTTGAGGCGCAGGACCGCCAGATCGTAATCCGGTGCTGCACCAACGATGGTGGCGGGAATGGCTTCGCCGGAATCCAGTTTCACGGCAACCTGGCTGGCCCCATCGATCACGTGGAAATTGGTGACGACATGGCCGGCGCCGTCCCAAATGAATCCGGAACCGGTCCCGCGATTTGCCCTAGCGGTCCTGCCAAACAGGCTTTGTCGTTCGGCTTCCGTGAAAATATAGGCGACGGAAGGCGATATGCGTGCGAACAATTCGACGTTGTTGGTCTCAAACTCCGCCAAGGAACCGCGCGGCGTGATGGCTCGCGGTGCATCCGCCGTCAAGAAAACGTCACGATACACATTTTGACCAATCCAAACCGTGGCCAGAATTAGGGCCCATATCAAAATAAGCTTTGTGTAGTCGCGTCGCATTGGGTCTTGCCTGTTTGGTCTGCCCGTGTCTCATGGGGCGGGTGCGAAATTCTATGCCGATCAATAATGATATAGTCTCTGCGCCCGGCCATTTGCAGGTCATATATCCAAAGGCCGATAAACGCTGAGACTACGGTGAATGCATTGGGATGTGATCCAAATCCCTCTGTTCACCGTACAAGGGGCAAGCAGGAGGTTATTCGGATGTTACGTAAATCCCTCATGGCTTTGAGCATTCTTTTGCCGGTGGTCGGCCATGCTGCCGAAAGCCGGACCTTAACGGCTCATGATTTTACTTTCACGGACATAGACGACCAACCCTTGCCGCTTTCCAATTACGCCGGCAAGGCCGTTCTGGTCATCAACACCGCCTCTCAATGCGGTTTCACCCACCAATATGAGGACATTCAAGCTTTGTGGGAGCGCTACCGCGACAAAGGCTTGGTCGTTCTGGGCGTGCCGTCCAACGACTTCGGCGGGCAGGAGCCGGGCACCGCCGCTCAGATCAAGGAATTCTGCTCGGTGAACTTCAGTGTGGATTTCCCCTTGACGGAAAAGACCAAAGTGCGCGGCAACAATGCGCATCCGTTCTACGTTTGGGCGGCCAGCGAATTGGGTATGTTGGCAAAACCGCGTTGGAATTTTCACAAATACCTGATTGATCCGGACGGGCGCTTGGTGGACTGGTTTTCCTCCCCGACATCGCCGACATCCGACAGGATGATCAATGCGGTCGAACGGCACTTGCCAAGGGGCTGATGGGTGGCGCCCCATCACACGGACCGGCGGCTGAGCGTTTACTACGATGGCGATTGCCCGCTGTGCTCCAAGGAAATCGGCCTTTACAGAACGTTTAAAGGTGCGGATGCGATCCATTGGGTGGATCTCCGCAAAGCGCCAAGCGGTTTGATCGAAAAAAATCTTGACCGGGATACGGCACTGGAACGATTCCATGTGCGTTCCCCGGACGGCGTTCTGCATTCAGGCGGGGCGGCGTTCGCCCATATGTGGTCCGTTCTTCCTGCATTGGCGGTTGCCGGGCGGCTGATGCGTTTGTGGCCATTTTCCGCTTTGCTTGAAGGCGCATACCGCACATTTCTGTTGATGAGACGTGGTCTGCAGAGGTTGGCGCGGATTGTTTGACCCAGGCTCTTGTGACAACCCGGTATTTCAACCTCGTTGTGAATCTCAAGGACCATTTGAATGGAAACATCTCAGAAACACCGAGTGCGTTGACCTGAAGCGCTCCTGAGCGAACAATTGATGTCGCAAATGTGACGTTTGAGAAAACGACGCAAAGAGTCGCATCCGCGACTTGTCAGCGTTTTCTGTTTACCTGTAGCGTCACCTAAGAGACATCAAATGCTGGGGAGCATGATCATGTTTCGGACGACGGGATGGATTTCCAAAACGATCGTATTTGGTGTGTTGCTTTTCAGCGGAACGGCTGAGGCGCAGACGTCGGCCAAGGCGCAACTGGCGCAAGAGCTGATTCCGCTGCTTAAGGATATTCCCGGCATTTCAGCGCTGCCCGTGGGCAACGTAAACACCCACGGCGGCGTTTACACCTCAGCCGACGTGACGCTTCGCAGCAAGAAGATGACCGTGGTGGGCTTCAAGAAAAACGGCATCCAGATGGGTGCGGTGGTGCCTTCCAGCTTCAAGCTGACGGATGTTTTGCCGATCCCCAACGGCACCCCCATCGATGGTGTCAGCTTCCCCCATGTGGCCGTCGTCTATTTGCCCAAAGGACACAATAAGCAAACCTTCAACGTTAGCGGCTTGCCGTTTCCGGTGCGCAACGCACTGACGGGGCAAACCAGCGTGACCTTGAATGTAGGCCTGAACCTGTTGGGCGAAGCCGATTTTTCGTCTTCTGGTACGGTCAAGCAAGTGCTGTCCGCCGTGGGCCTGTCGAATTTCAGTCTGCCTTTGAACGGCACGTTTCCCACCGACCTGTTCAAACACGATCCCAAGACCGCCTCGGCGCAATTGAAAGACCGACTTCTCGACAATTTGCACCTGAACCTGACGCTGCCGCAGTTGAGGATTCCCGGCATGCCGTCTGCGGTTTCAGTCAAGAAAGGCGCGCAGTTTTCGGTGGTGGCGAAAAAGCTCAAAAACTCCACTAAGCGGGAATATTTCGCGGGCGTGAACGGCGACCTGACGGTGAAGATGGGCGCCAAGACCGTCGACTTCGATTTCTATGTCCTGGCGGAAAAGCCGGGGGCAGGCTCAAACAAGATCACGCTCAAGGGCGACACCGGCAAGAACAAAACCACGGTTAAAGTGTCCAGTCTCACCTTGAAAGAGTTGAGCCTGCTCGCGGTCAAGGACGGCGGCAAGTGGGATGTCTCTGTGGATGCGACATCGGAGTTGAAAAACAAGGACGTGGATGTCTCCGCCTCCGTTCCGGCCTCCGGTAATTCTCAGATCACGATCAAAACCCAAATGACCCTGGCGGAGCTGACGTCGCTTAACGTGCCCGGCCTGACGGACGTCCAGTTGGATGAGATCATCTACGAAAAAGACAAGCTCCAGGCGACGGCGGAGATCAAGAAGATGGAGGTGGACATCGCCACCTTCAAGAAGAACGGCCATACCTACATCGCGGTGGCGACGCCCAAATCCATTCACATCTCCGACCTGATTCCACAGATCGGCAAGACGCCGCTGGACGATGTGTCGTTCGATCACATGAGTTACGTCTGGGCGCCGCAGGGCGGCGCGCTGAGCAATCTGAAAGCCACCGACCTGCCGGACAACGTGTCCGGCGTGGTGGCGGAGACCAAAACCAGCTTCGATGTGAAGGCGGGGCTCAACGTCATCGGTCAGTTGGGGATCGAGAGGAACGGCGACCTGGGCAAGATGCTGGCCGCCGTCGGCGCGTACAAATCGAGCCTGCCCCTGGTCGGCAAGTTGAGCCTCAGCGTGTTCAAAAAAACCACGGCTGGCGCGACCCAGATCAAGAACGACATCCTAGACAACCTGGATATCAATCTGCCCGTCAATGTGGATATCAAGGGCATGCCCCATGGCGTGAACATCCAAAACGCCAATCTGGAAATCAAGGGCGTGAAAGATCAAGGTCGGCGCGCGCTCGACGTGGACGTCGCGGGACGTTTGGATGTGACCGCGGGCTCTTCCAAGGCGGACTTCGATTTCGAGGTCAATCTCGTCCAGAAGGATGGCAAAAGCACGGTCCAGTTCGACGCCCAGGAAGTGAAGGGCACCAAGTTCAGTGTGGACATGGTCGAAAAGTTCGAGTTCACCAACATGTCTTTCCACATGGACAACTCCGGGGGTAAGGGTTGGAATGCGTTCATCAAGGCCGACACCAAGCTGAAAAATACCGCGCTTAAGGTTTGGTACAACACCGCGACGGCCAGCCAACCCCGTCACATCAACATCGACGCCACGGGTTTGACCATCGGCAAGCTTCTCGGCGTGCAGGGGCTGCCCGGACTGGACGACATCAAGCTGATGTCGGCGCAGATTTATCCGGGGAATTGGCTGTTCTATGCCAACGTCAAGGGCATCAACAGCTATATCGCCGCCGAGAAGACCAAAAGTGGAACCGGGCATTTTGTCGCGGTCGGTTTTGAAACCTTCTCTCCGGCGCAATTCATTCCGGGCGCGGGAAGTTCGCACCTTAAGGACGTGAAGTTCGAAGGGTTGACGATGGTCTACAGCCCGCTGAAATCGCCGACGGCCCTGGATCAATCGGGGCTGGATGCATCCGCCGCCGCCTGGATCAAGAAGACGAACGCCAACCCGGTTCTGAAGCAGGGCATGAACGTCTTCGGACATATCGACGTCGAAGGCGCGGACCACCTGAAATCATTGCTGTCCCAAGTCGGCGTGAAAAATTTGAAAATGCCGCTCAAGGGCGTGGTCAGCAAAAAGTCTCTGGCTGGCAATACCGCGGCGTTGAAGAACGAAATTCTCGATAACCTGGACATCAATGTTCCGCTGGACTTCAGCATTCCCGGCCTGCCCGGCGCGGTGAACATTCAAAACGCCAATCTGGAAATCAAGGGCGTGAATGACAACGGCAAGCGCGACATCGACGTAGACGTCGTGGGTGTCTTGGACTTCACCCACGAATCGAAGAAGGTCGATTTCGATTTCGACGCGGAGCTTGTGCGCCATAAAGGTCAGAATAAGATTCAGATCGACGCGACCGAGAAGAAGGGCGAGACCATTAAGGTCGATTTCGTGAAGTCCTTCACACTCAAGAACCTGTCCGTCCACATCGACAACTTCAATCAGGACGGCTGGGACGGTTACGTCAAGGCGGACTCGACCATCGACAACAAATCCGTCGACGTGCAGTTCTATCCTAAGGACAAAGTGATCGATATCACCACCGACGGACTGACCCTCGCCGAATTGATCGACAGCCCGGGTTTGCCGGGTCTGGACGACGTGGCGCTGGACTCCATTAAGGTGCAAGCACACCAAATGCTCATGGCAGGCACGTTCAAGGGGCAAAAGGGTGCCCTTTATGTCCAGAACAGCCCCTACGGCCAAGGCCATTACATCGCCGCGTATCTCTATGATCTAAACTTGGCCAGCCTGATCCCCGGCGCGTCGAGCACACCGCTGAACGATGTGGACTTCACCAATCTGGTGCTGTTCTACAACCCGGTGGGCCGCGATTTGACGTGGAACGAAATGCACATCAGCGGCGACGCCGGGCCCTGGATTTTGCAATCCAACTCTGGCGCCACCTTCAAGGCGGGCATGAACGTGTTCGGCTATATGCACGTCAAGACCGGCGGCAAGATGAAGACGCTGCTGAACGACGTGGGCGTGAAAGAGGTCAAGTTGCCCTTGAACGGCGGCTTCAGCCCCAAAGCGTTTTCCAAGAACATCAGCGGTCAGGCGATCAAGAATGCGATTTTGGACAACCTGGATATAAAGGTGAACCTGCCGAAGCTGAACATACCCGGCTTGGACGACTATGTGACGTTCAGCAACGAACACCTGACGATTAAAGGCAAGCTGCCGGATGGCAAGACCGGTCTTTCCGTGAAAGTCGCCGCCGACAGTGAAATCAAACTCAAGGGCGAAGACCTCGCGTTCGATGTCGAGATCGATTACGACAGCTCCCCGGGTGCGGCGCGAACGGATATGGAGATCAAGGGCAGCACGGATAAGCCCTGGAACACGCCGTTCGGCATCAGCTTCCTGGATTTGGACAGCCTCACGCTGGACATCAAAAAGCAAAAGAGCGGCACGGACCGTACCTACAACGTCGACGTCGGCGCCACGGCCAAGATCGGCCAGCACTCCAATCTAACGGTCGATGTGGACGTGACGGAAACGAACGGTCAGGTCAGCGATGTGTACTTCAAGCTCGACGGTCCGTTGAGCCTCGCCGATATTCCGGACGTCAACAAAGTCCCTCATGCGGATAAGTTCACGCTCAACACGCTGATCATTTCCGAACACGGGGTCGAGGCGGATTCCACCTTCAACGACAAGCCGACGGACTTCTATGCCTTTCACGGGTCCGGCTGGAACGTCGCGGTCACGCAGCAAAACTTCAACCTGGGCGAATTGATTCCGACACCGGGCAACCTGTTGAAGGAGATCAAGTTCCCGTATGCCGCCGTGATGCTCAGCGAAAGCGGCCTGAACAAGCCTTACAACGAACTGAGCAAAGTCGGCCAGGATGCGCTGAGCAACATCTTCTCTTCAACCGACGACATCGACATCAAGCCGGGCCTCGCGTTCGCCGCGGGCTTCCATCCTGACCACGCGGGATCGCTTGGCAGTCATTTGAAAGGCGTCGGCGTGCACAGCGGCGTCGTCATCATGGGCGAAATCGGCGGCATCTTTGGCGGCACCCCGTCCGTCACCCTGGCGGGCGAATTGTCCAGCGCGGGCGCGACCAAGAAGCTGCCAAGCTTCATGAGTTTCGTCAAAAGCGAACAACTGGACTTCTTCGTCAGCGCCACCGAACAAGAATTCGATATCGGCATCGAAGTGGACCTGAACACCGTGATCGAAGGCGACCACCTGACCTTCGACACCAAAATCGCCGTCAAGGATGTCGAAGCCGGGGAATTGGGGATCGAGATTTCCGGCGGCATGCAAGGCACCTGGCACAAACCGTTCGGTATCCCCGGCCTGTCGATCGGGAACCTAACCATCGCGTCCACCATCGATACCGAAGGCCTGGAACTGGGTTATGCGGGCACCACCACCATCGCCGGGGACAAAATCTCGGTCGCGGCCGATGTCCAATTCTCCGAAGCGCTGATTCCCGACGGTGCAGCCTTCAAGGGCACGGCCGACCAAGTGGATATGTTCTTCCTCGAACAAGTCGCCACGGACATGCTGGGCAAGGCCTTCAAGTTCGACATTCCTCAAGGCATCTTCCCGACCTTCAAGAAGGTGGATTTCGCCTTCGTCTCCCCTGGCGCTCAGGACAAGGCCTTGGGATTGAACGGCACGGGCTTCGGCCTGGGTGGGCAATTGGCCTGGATGGGACATGACGATCTGGGCAAGATCCAATTGTCGATTGCCCCGACCAAAGGCATCTACGCCGCCGGTGACATCGCGAACATGGATCTGGGCCCGCTCAAACTGAAGAACAACAACTTCCTGCTCAAAGCCGGCCTCACCAGCTTGCCTCTCTTGAAGGCGCATGGCGACATCGATTTGCTGGGTCTGACCGATACCGTCGATATCGTGTTCGACAAGAGCGGCGCGAGCATCAAAAGCACCATTTCCGACGGGCCGTCTCTGAACGGCAGCCTCGACCTGACGCTCGCGGGCATCAAGTTCCACGATGCGAAGCCGGATTTCAAGAACACCGACTTCAGCATGGATGGCAGTCTGCACTTGGATGTGGAGAAATTTATTACGGGTCCGGCAAAAACCGCACTGAACGATATCTTCAACGATTTGGATACGGATTTCAAATCGGCTGAAAAGACTTTGAAAAAGGCCCAAGCCGACGTCGCATCGTGGACCAAGCAGATCAACGCCGAACGCGCTAAGGTCCGCAAGGAACGCGCCAAGGCGGAAAAGCGTTTGCATGAGGCGGAAGACCGGGTCAACAGCCTGAACAAAAAAATTTCCGATGACTGGAAGGCCTATCATCACTGCCATGGTTGGTTCACCAAGTGGTTCTGCAAGGCCGCAAAACTATTCGAAATCGGCATTCTGAAAGGAGCGATAGTGGGCGCGGACGAAGCGTTGAAGCTCGCCGAAACCATGGTCGCGCACTTCCCCATCGATTTGGACCCGCGCGTTGCGTATCTGATCACCAAGCGCGATTTCGCAAAAGGCGCGCTGAAACTGGCCGAGGATGCGGTCGATGGCGCGGATGATCTGGACCAAGACGTGATCAAAGGCGCCACCGACGCCCTTGTGGACGCCATCGGCAAGAACGCCAGGATCGTCATCAAAAAGGCCGAATTCCAAGGCGATCTGACGCAATTCTTCGGACACAACGGCAAGGTTCTGCTCACCCTGGATATCAGCCTGTGGGGTGACGATGTGGGCGGCACGTACGTCTTCAGTATCACCAGCCTGGGCGATGATGTGGAGCATTTGACCCTGACCGGGCTCTACGCCCTCGAACACCTGGTAGACAAGGAACTGACAAAACTACCGGGTGCGCTCAAGCACAAGATCATCGGCGCACTGGCGAAAAAGATGGATGCCGCGCTGACGAAGAACATCGCCGCCGTTAAAAAGTTCGACGCATCCCTTCCCGGCTACAGTGCGTCCGACACGGCGATGCAGACAAAGATGAATAACTATAATGAGGCCGCCGTTGTCGAGCAGTTCAGCAGCCCCCACAGTCCGTTGGATACGGATGTCAGCGAATCCTTCACGGATGAACTGATCGAAGTCGGTCACACCGGGTTGTGCCTGAACGCCTACAAGGGCAGCGTTTACATGCAACCTTGTAACGGTGCCGCGCCCCAGAAATGGTCGACCCAGCCCATATCGGGCGCAAAGCACGTGACGCCCAATTCCGGTTACGTTCGGATCATCGAAAAATCGAGCGGCAAATGCATTGTGCCCGAAGGCTCGTGGAAGCAGGTGACGAAGCCAATCGTGCCCACCGATGCCGACAGCTCGACCTACACGACCTATGAATTCCAGGGTGACGGCAAGCTCAACGTGACGGACTGCAAGAACTTGAAAGAGTTCTACTGGAAAGTTCTGCAGCATGGCACCGCATTGAAGGACGGGGGCGACGGTTGGATGTTGATGGCCAATCTGGCCGCCAACCAGTGCCTGCATTTCACCCACCCCAGCGCAAAACCCGGCGCGTCCGTGGCCGAATGGAAGCCCTGCGTCGGTTCCGCCAACCAAGTCTACCGTGTAGCCGACAGCGCCACGCCGAAATACTATCCCGACTATATATCGATCCGAAACGATCAATTGGGCCTGTGCGTCGGCGAAGCCAACAAGGACGGCACGGTCCCCATGGCGACTTGTGACAAGGCTGCCTATTACGACTACATGGTGGATGTGCGCGGATATGCGAAGTTCATCAACACCAACACCGGCAAGTGCTTGCAGCCGGGCGGTTACGATGTCGGCGCGCAGATGACCGAGGTGCCCTGCACCCAACTGGATTACCAGTGGTGGGATGCGGACCCGCAGGCGGGCGGCATCATCATCAAGAACGCCCAGACCGAATTGTGCACCAACCCGCCGTTCAATTGGGCCGAAGTCCCGCCGACTCAGGTGGACTGCGCGTCCCGTAACAACGCGGTGTTCGCCCCGGTGTCCGCTAAGTATCGCTATACCGGGCCGAATTGGGTCGTAACCACGCCTGAAACCATTCCGCCCGCGAACAAACGTTACAAGACCAAGGGCGGCCATAACCTTTGCGCGTTCGAACACTTGGGCAGCTTCGTTCCTGGCGTGGTGTACAACAACAACGGCAAGGAGGTCTGCGCGACGGCGTTCCACGCCTCCATAGTCCCGGAAGCCATGAGCACCGGTAAGTTCCGGCTGATGTCGGCCGCGCCGGATGGCGTATGGTTGCCCAACACCGACAAGAATTTGAGCAAATACAACCTCCCCACCGGCGGATTCGGCGGCGCCGAACCGGCGAACATCTACACCTGCCGGATCAAGGAACATCATTTCACGCAACACTTTGGTCCTGGAGGAACTGATAGCGGCACCATGCCGGAGACCATCGGCTGGACGGCCGACGGCAAGACCTGCCATGTTTTCAATTTCATGTTTCTCCCGGTCCCGGTTCCACCCGCGAAGGACTTTGACATCCTGTCGCGCTGGGACAAGGCCTTCTACCAGCTGCAAGGCTCGGCCAGTGAACAGATCGTACAGCCGACCAATGTTCCGACCGCTCCGTTTCCGCCTGCGGTGAAGACCGCACCGGTGTGGATGGTCGGCACGGATTACGCGCCGTACGCTTGGGATGCCAAACAATACAACTGGGTTAAGCAAAAGGGTTGTCTGAAACAAATCACCGTCAATGACGACGGCGTGCCCTTTGGCATTCATTGCAACGATTTTGTCGTACAGTGGGACGGAACGAACTGGAATGCTGTTGGCGGTGTTGCTTTGAAGGCCCAAGACATCGGTATCAGTGGTCAGTTGTACGCCATCGACATGGATGGCAATCCCCGGCAGTGGATCGGCAAGTGGGTGCCGCACCCGACGTGCGCCAAGCGTATCGATGTGAATTATGGCGGCACACCCGTGATCATCGGTTGTGATGGGGAAGCTAAGTATTTTGAAGATCCCAACTGGCTTCCCATGAACGGCTGGAAAGGCAAAGACATCACGTCCGGTATGGCCACCTGGATGGTCGATGAGAACGGAAAGGCTTATGAATGGAGCGGCGGCGTGGACTGGATAAACCATGGCGGCTGTCTGGAGCGCATCGACGTCGATGCTGGCGGCAGCCGCCCTTGGGGCCTTGGCTGCGACGGCGCCATCCACGCTTATAACGGTTCGGCGTGGATCAAGATGCCGGGCAAGGCCTACGACATCGGCTTGCAGTGGAAAAGCGCCTCGTCGCCACGTTCCGCCTCGCCGCTTTTCCCGCCAGTCGTCAACACCGCGCCGGTGTGGATCGTCGGGTACGGCAATGTCCCCTACGCCTGGGATGCTCAGAAATACGACTGGGTACGTCAGAAGGGCTGCCTCAAGCAGATCGCCGTTGCGCACAACGGCATTCCCGTGGGCATTCAGTGCGACGATTACGCCGTCACTTGGAGCGGTGGGAATTGGTTGCACCTGGGCAACAAGAAGGGGCGGGACATCGGTTCCGGCCCCACGGGGGATACCTGGATGATTGACCAGGCCGGCGCCGCCTGGAAATGGACTGCCAACGGCTGGCAGGTGACCCCGGGCTGTCTCAAGCGAATCGGCGTCGACTCCCAGCCCAAGCCCGTGGCTCTCGGCTGTGATGACAAAGCCTACTATCTGAGCGGAAAGACCTGGGAGCCCTTGGGCGACATGAAAGGCAAGGATATCTCGACCGGCAACGCGGCCTGGATGGTCGGCGAGGACGGAATCGCTTACGAATGGGGCGGCAGTGGTGAATGGCAGAAACATGTCGGAGACCGCTGCATGGCCCGCATCGGCGTCGATGCTGACGGCAACCCCTGGGCCGTCGGCTGTGATGGCGGAGTCTACGCCCGGGACGGGAGCGGTTGGAAAAAGATGCCGGGCGGCGGCGTTTTGGATATCGGCTTGCAACCCTCCAAGTCGTGACCGTCAAA